>CAJBBX010000188.1 GCA_903951425.1 uncultured Chthonomonas sp. | reverse complement strand
TGCCGGCGCCCTGGTCGGCGGCGCTTACTCCTCCACGGCCGCTACGGTGGCCATGGCCCGTGCCGCCGCAGCCGGCGGCCCGAGCGGCACGCGGTTGGCCGGCGGCGTCCTCATGGCCTCCGCCATGGCGCTCCCGCGGTGGCTCATCCTAGTGGCGCTCGCATCTCCGCCGCTGGCAACCAGGCTGGCCCCCTGGATGCTGGGCATCATGGCCCTCTCCTGCGCGGCGGGCCTCATGCTGGCGGTGCGCGCTCCCGAACCGGGAGATGCGGGGGAGACGGCCGGCCCGAGGGGCAATCCGCTGGAGTTGCGCGTGGCGTTCGCATTCGCGGCGCTGTTCGTGGCGACGCTGGTGGTCACAAGGCTCGTCACCGGCGCCCTGGGCAGTACCGGCGTCCTCGGCCTGGCCGGCATCGTGGGGGTTACCGACATCACGCCATTCGTCGTGGGCATCGCTGGTAGCGCCGCTACAGGGCTGGCGCTACCCACGGCGGCCTCCGCGATCCTGATTGCCGGGGCATCCAACGCGGCCGCCAAGGGGTTCTACGCGCTGGGCTTCGCGGGCCGCGCCGCCGGGCGGGCCGCGTGCGCCTGGCAACTGGGCATGGCGTGCCTTCTGCTGGCGGCTGCGTGGCTGGCTTCGGCGGCCTGACCTGTCGTTACGCGGCGCCGGGAAGGCTCAGGTATAATGCCCGAGTCGGGGCGCCAGCCTGTAGGCGTCCTTCTTCCCGCTCCGGGAAAGACCGGGGCCAATGACCGAGGGGAGGTACTACCCTATTGCGTCGCTATGAGGCGATGTACATCATCGTGCCGGATCGTCCGGATGAGGACGTGCCGGGAATCATCGAGCGCTACAGCAAGGTCGTCGCCGACGGTGGCGGCGTTGTGCTGAGTGCAGACCCGTGGGAAGGCGGCCGGCGACGGCTTGCGTACCCCATCGCGGGCCGACACGAAGGCATCTACATCCTGATGCAGTTCGAGTCCGGACCCGACATCCCGAAGGAGCTTGAGCGCGTCTTCGGCATCAGCGACGATATCATGCGCAGCATGGTCGTTCGCGCCGAGGAAGTGGGTCCCGTGGAGCCCAAGCTCACCGTGGTCCCGGCCCCGGCCCCGGCGCCCGAGCCCGCCCCTGCCCCCGAGCCCGTCGTTGAGCCCGCCCCCGCTCCCGAGCCGGCCCCTGAGCCTGCCGCCGAGCCCGTGGCCGAGCCCGCGCCGGAGCCCGCACCCGAGGCATAGGCCCCGATAGAGGCCACGAGCCATCTTCCGCGCGTCCCCGTTGCCTTCGAGCGCACCGGGTGATGCGCGGTTGGAGGACGACACCATGCTGAACCGCATCGTTCTTATCGGTCGTCTCACGCGGGATCCGGAGCAGTCCTACGCCACCAGCGGCGTCGCCATCGCGAAGTTTTCGGTGGCCGTGGATCGCCCTCTCCGCAACGAGAACGGCGAGCGCGATACCGACTTCATCGACTGCGTGGCATTCAAGCAGCGGGCCGAGTTCCTGCACAAGTACGTGCATAAGGGGCGGCTTGTGGCGGTTGAGGGGCGGCTGCAGATACGCCAGTGGGTGGCGCAGGACGGGAGCAAGAGGCGGTCGGCCGAAGTTCTGGTCGACAGCGTCGAGACCCTGGAGCGCGCGAGAGAGACGGGTGATGAGGACGGCGCTGGTTCGGCGGGCGGCTACGGCGGGCCCGCGGGTGGCTTCGGCCAGTCCTCGGCTCCCCGGCAGCCCATGGCGCCTCCTCCGCCCACTTCGATTGATGATCATCCCGACCCGTTCGGTGACGAATAGAGTCACGAAAGGAACCCAATATGCCACCACCTCCACCCAGAAGGCGCGGCCCCGGCAAATGGAAGCGGCCGCGGCGCAAGGTCTGTCAGTTCTGCGTTGACAAGGCCAAGGCCATCAACTACAAGAGCGCGGCCCGCCTGCGGAAGTACCTGACCGAGCGCGGCAAGATGGTGCCACGCCGCACCAGCGGCACCTGCTCCAGCCACCAGCGCATGCTCAGCACCGCCATCAAGCGGGCGCGGCATATGGCGCTGATGATCTTCGTGGCGGAGTAGGCGAGGAGCGTTGCGTACCCGGCGGGGCGGATTCACCTCCGCCCCGCCTGTGCATGGGGGCTGACCTGCGCCGGTTGACTTCGGACGCATGCCAGACTATAATCGCAGGCAACAGGGCAGTAGTCCGACCAAAAGGGGAACCACCGCATGGCGAGCGTCACTCTGCGCGACCTGACCAAAGAGTTCAAAGAGGTCGTTGCCGTGAACAAGCTGAACCTCGAGATCCGCGACAAGGAGTTTCTTGTCCTCGTGGGTCCGTCCGGTTGCGGCAAGACCACCGCGCTCCGCATGGTGGCCGGGCTCGAAGAGTCCACCGCCGGCGAGATCCTAATAGGCGACCGGGTCGTGAACGACGTGTCGCCCAAGGATCGGGACATCGCCATGGTGTTCCAGAACTACGCGCTCTATCCCCATATGTCGGTGTATGACAACATGAGCTTCGGCCTCCGGCTGAAGCGGACGCCCACCGGCAAGCCGTGGCCCTTCAACGCGACGCGGACCTTCTCCAAGCAGGAGATCGACCGCCGCGTGACTGAGGCCGCCAAGCTGCTGGGCATGGAGACGCTTCTGCAGCGCAAGCCCAAGCAGCTCTCCGGCGGACAGCGCCAGCGTGTCGCGCTGGGCCGCGCCATCGTTCGTGAGCCCAAGGTCTTCCTGATGGATGAGCCGCTCTCGAACCTGGACGCCAAGCTCCGTGTGCAGACCCGCGCCGAGCTGATCAAGCTCCACCGGCGCCTGGGGATCACCACGATCTACGTCACGCATGACCAGGTCGAGGCCATGACCATGGGCGACCGCATCGCCGTCATGAACGCCGGCCTCATGCAGCAGTGTGACACGCCGCTGAACCTCTACAACCATCCCGCCAACGTCTTCGTCGCGGGATTCATCGGCTCACCAGCCATGAATTTCGTCCCGGTTACCGTCAAGGCCGAGGGCGATACGTTGAGGCTCGATGCCGGCTCGTTCAGCGTGGCGCTTCCCGCCGACAAGGCCGCGGTTGCGAAGGCCAAGGTCGGCTCCGAGTGCACGCTGGGTATCCGGCCCGAGGACATCTACGACGCGCAGTTGGCCGGGCTGGTCAAGCCCACGCCGGGCAACACCGTGAAGGTCGGCGTCGATGTTGTGGAGCCCCTGGGTAACGACGTGGAGATGTACCTGACGGCGGGCCCGCACGCCCTCATCGCCATGATCAATAACAAGACCGCCGCCAAGGCCGGTGACCAGGTCGACGTCGTCTTTGACATGGACAAGAGCCACCTCTTCGATAAGGCCACCGAGGCCGCCATCTACTAGCTCGGTCGTCGGGCCGCCTTCCCGGCGGCCGGCGGTGCAGACATGGCAGAAGCCGTTCTCGCGCTGGACCAGGGCACAACGAGCTCCAGGGCCGTCGTCTACTCAGGCGACGGCTCGGTGCTATCCGTCGCCCAGCGCGAGTTTCCCCAGCGTTTCCCACAGCCGGGGTGGGTCGAGCACGATGCCGAGGAGATCTGGCAATCGCAGCTCGACGCCGCCCGCGAGGCCCTTGCCCTGGCGCGCATCGGCGCAACCCATCTCAGCGGTATCGGCATCGCCAACCAGCGCGAGAACACGATGGTCTGGGAGCGCCGTAGCGGCAGGCCGGTCTGCCCCGCCATCGTCTGGCAGGACCGGCGCACGGCTGGCATCTGCGCGGCGTTACGGTCCGATGGATGCTCGGGACCGGTGCGCGACCTCACCGGGCTGGAGATCGACCCCTACTTCTCCGGCGTGAAGTTGCGTTGGCTACTCGATCACGACCCCGATTTTGCCCGCCGCGCCGCTCGCGGCGAACTGGCGTTCGGCACTGTAGACGCCTGGCTTGTCTATCGCCTGACGGGTGGTCGCCGGCACGTGACCGATGCTTCCAACGCCTCGCGGACCATGCTCCTGGACCTGAGAGAGCGTGCGTGGTCGCAGCCCATGCTTGACCTCCTTGGCATCCCTCGCGAGATGCTGCCCGAGGTCGGTCCCAGCTCAGGTGAGATCGCCGAGGCGGACGCCGCGATCCTGGGCGCATCGGTCCCGATCCGGGGTGTGGCCGGCGACCAGCAGGCGGCCCTGTTCGGGCAGGGCTGCACACGCCCCGGCCAGGCCAAGTGCACACACGGCACCGGTTGCTTCCTGTTGGTGAATGCCGGCGCCTCCCCGGTGGCATCCCACAGTCGGCTCCTCAGCACCGTGGCGTGGAGCATCGGACGCGATACCGCCTACGCGCTGGAGGGGAGCGTCTTCATGGGCGGCGCGGCCGTGCAGTGGCTGCGTGATGGGCTGGGCATCATCACCAGGTCATCAGAGGTCGAAATGCTGGCGGCGTCGGTGCCGGACACAGGCGGAGTGGTGGTCGTTCCGGCCTTCACAGGCCTCGGCGCGCCCCACTGGGACCCAGACGCACGCGGAGCCATCGTGGGGTTGACCCGCGGCTCCACGGCAGCGCACATCGCCCGGGCCACCCTTGAAGGCGTCGCGCACCAGGTCGCTGATCTGGTCGATGCCATGGGCGCCGACCGTGGCGCCGCACTACAAGAGTTGCGCGTCGATGGCGGAGCCTCCGCGAACGACCTGCTGATGCAGATGCAGGCCGATCTGATCGGCATCCCCGTGGTTCGGCCCGCCGACCTTGAGACCACGGCGCGCGGAGCCGCCATGCTGGCAGGGCTGGCGCCGTCGGACGGCCTTGGCGGGGGCGTGTCAGTGTTTGAGCCGAACGTTGAGGCCGCCGTCGCGGCATCTGCGCGGGAGCGGTGGCGGGTCGCCGTTGGACGGTCCGGCGGGCTACCTGCGCTGGCAGGCTAGGTCGCGCAGGATGGAGGAAAACCCGGGCGGAGTGGCGAATCTCGCTGTAGGATCGCGCCGGCGTGCCGGCCGGCGAGTGGCGTATGCGCTCCATGGCCGGCCAGGAAGGGAGGGAGCATTGAAGGGCGGAGTCGAAATACCGCCGCCGGTGGCTGCGGCCATCATAGTGGTGCTTGTGCTCGTAGTTGGGTTCTTCATCTACCGCTCGGCGGGGCCCAAGCCGCTTGCGAAGATGGACAACTCGAAGATGATGAAGGCCTACGGGGCGTCCATGGGTAGTCGACCGGGCACACCGGGGCCAGGTGGGATGCAGGGCCAACCGCGGTAGGCACGCCTTCGGGCTGCCTTTGGCGAGCCGTTTAAGTCGGCCGGACCGAATCCGGCCAGGGAGGGAAGAAGCATGAAGGACCGTCGTGGTTTCACCCTGATCGAACTGCTGGTCGTGATCGCGATCATCGCGATTCTGGCCGCCATCCTGTTCCCGGTCTTCGCTCGCGCTCGCGCGATGGCACGCAAGACGTCCTGCTTGTCCAACCTCAAGAACATCAACATGGGCATGCAGATGTACACCCAGGACTACGACGAGCGGTTCCCGTTCTGGAACTGGGGCAACCGGGCGGCCACGCCGAGCAGCACGTTCTGGGCTCCGGCCATCATGCCGTACGTCAAGAACCTCTCGGTCTTCCAGTGTCCGGATGACGTGCTCGAGTGGAACACGCCCGCCGACTGGACCCGTGATGTGGTTGACGGCGGCGCAGGCGACCCGTTCCGGACGCCGGCCGGCTGCAACTTCTGGGATCGCTGCAACCCGAAGTTCAACTCCTACGCCTACAGTGAGCCGCTGATCTGGAAGGGCAAGATCGCCACCGTGACCAACGTCGCCGGCACCGTCATGATCGGTGAGGGCGCCATCCCGCTGATCGACCCGTGGGCCGACCAGGTCGGCAAGGTCGTGGCCCGCGCCGCCTTCGCCGCCCAGCGCGAGGGCTGCTGCATGATGTGGGGCACGCTCAACAACGGTAGCTCCGGCTGGTTCACCCCGCAGCAGTGGATGGACAGCTATGGCCAGGCCAAGTGCGACGACTCCACGCGCCACAATCCCGGCGCCAACATGACCTACGTTGACGGCCATGCCAAGTTCATTCGCTGGCAGGACATGACCGCCGACAAGATGAACCCCAACAACTAGCCCTTAGCGTCGACTCGGCGCGACGCGGCCGGCCTGCCTTCGGCAACGAGGGCCGGGCCGGCCGTTTTCGTGGCTGGCGCCTAAAATGCAACTCGGGTCGCGGATTGGCGGCGTGGCGGCATGGCCCGCAGGTATAATCTGTCGCGGCATGCGCCATAGAAAGACGCGTAGAGCCGTTCGCCCCGGGTGTTGCCCGAGACCTGCGGTTCATGCGCAAGCAATTAGGAGCAAGCATGAAACCGTCCGGCAAGCCCACGACTGAGACCGCGCACGACATTCTGCACCAGCGCGAACGCCCCCTCGGCGCCTTCTTCAACCCCAAGTCCGTTGCCGTAATCGGAGCCACCGAAGAGCACGGCAGCGTTGGCCGCACGATCCTTTGGAACCTGGTCAGCAATCCGTTTGGCGGTACCGTCTTCCCCGTCAACCCCAAGCGCTCCGGCGTGCTGGGGGTGAAGGCGTACCCCAATATCGCATCGGTTCCCGAGCAGGTCGACCTGGCCGTGGTGGTGACACCGGCGCGGGTGGTTCCGCAGGTGATCGAGGAGTGCGGCCAGGCGGGCATCAAGGCGGCCATCGTGATCTCTGCCGGCTTTCGCGAGGTGGGCGCGCCGGGCATCGAGTTGGAGCGGCAGCTTCTGGCCAACGCCAAGCGGCATGGGATGCGCATCGTCGGACCGAACTGCCTGGGGCTCATGTCGCCGCCGTCCGGCGTGAACGCGACATTCGCGTCCGCCATGGCGCGGCCGGGGACCGTGGGCTTCCTGAGCCAGAGCGGCGCCCTCTGCACCTCGGTCCTTGACTGGAGCCTCCACGAGCAGGTTGGCTTCAGCGCCTTCGTCTCCATCGGCGCCATGGCCGACGTGGGCTGGGGCGACCTGATCGACTATCTGGGCGACGACCCGCACACGCGCAGCATCGTCATCTATATGGAGTCTATCGGCGACGCCCGGGCCTTCCTCTCCGCCGCCCGTGAAGTGGCCCTGACCAAGCCCATCATTGTCATCAAGGCCGGCCGAACCGAACAGGCCGCCAAGGCCGCCGCCAGCCACACAGGCAGCCTTACCGGCAGCGACGAGGTTCTGGACGCCGCGTTCCGACGCTCCGGCGTGCTCCGCGTGGAGCGCATCTCGGACCTCTTCTACATGGCCGAGGTGCTCGCCCGCCAGCCGCGGCCCAAGGGCCCCCGGCTCACGATCCTCACCAATGCCGGCGGCCCCGGCGTCCTCGCGACCGATACGCTGGTCACCGGCGGCGGTGAGCTCGCCCAGATCTCCGACGAGACGATCGCGGCGCTGAACGAGGTGCTCCCCGCCGCATGGAGCCACGCGAACCCGATCGACATCCTCGGCGATGCGCCGCCGTCGCGCTACGCCAAAGCCGTGGAGATCGCCGCCAAGGACCCCAACAGCGACGGCTTGCTGGTGGTGCTCACTCCGCAGTCGATGACCGATCCCACGCAGACCGCCGAGCACCTGCGCCCCTACGCGCACCTTGAGGGCAAGCCGCTCCTGGCCAGTTGGATGGGCGGCGCCGACGTCGTGGCGGGCGACTCCATCCTGAACCACGCGAGCATCCCTACGTTCCCGTATCCCGACAGCGCCACGCGGGCGTTCAACTTCATGTGGCAG
>CAJBBX010000187.1 GCA_903951425.1 uncultured Chthonomonas sp. | reverse complement strand
GAGTACTTCAAGCTCCGCATGGACAACATCCGGGGTTCGCATATCTACGGGCAGCTCGCCCGGCCCAAGCGTCCCGGCAAGTTCCCGGCGATGCTCATCGTGCAGTGGGCAGGCGTCTACCCGCTCCAGCGCGACTGGATCCAGTGGCGGGCCGAAGCCGGCTGGTTGGTGCTGGACATCCAGGCCCACGACCTGCCCATCGACCAGCCGCAGGCGTTCTACGACGAGCAGTCGCGCGGCGCCCTGGCGGGCTACCCGGCCATCGGCAACGACGACCGAGAGACCAGTTACTTCCTCCGCATGTACCTATCGTGCTACCGGGCAGCCGAGTATCTGGCGCAGCGTCCCGACTGGGACGGCAAGGTGCTGGTGGTGACCGGCGGGAGCCAGGGAGGGCTCCAGACCATCGTCACCGCCGCCCTCCATCCGAAAATCACTGCGGGCGTGGCCGATGTGCCGGCAGGTTGCGATCTGAACGGTCCCGAAGCCGGACGTGCGGCCGGCTGGCCCATGTGGTATTGGGCCACCGATGGGAAGGATGCGGCCAAGGTGCGCGCCGCCTCGCGCTACTTCGACGTGGTGAACTTCGCTTCCCGCGTGAAGCGCCCCATCCTTGTCGGCCTGGGGCTTGTGGACGTGACCTGCCCGGCGCCGGGCGTCTTCTCCATGACCAACGAGCTGAAGGGCCCGAAAGAGGTAGTCGTCATGCCCAGCACGGGCCACGGCGGCGACCACGGCGCCTACTCGAAGCGATGCGAGGCCTGGTTCACCGATCTCGTGAAGGGACGACCGGCGCCGGTAGCCAGGTAGGCGGCCCGGCGAGGTCTACCCATCGGCCTGTTCGCCGTACCCCCTCCGTCGCCGCTTCGGGTAGGCTTTCCCCGGCGGCTTTGGGGCCGCGGCAAGGCAGGAGGCACGATGGCGAACTCGGTGGAGCAGATCAAGCTGGACAAGGACCCGCTGGACGTCTGGCCGGACCTGCTCCGGTACAGCCGCCTCGGCTACGATGCCATCCCGCCTGACGATATGCTACGCATGCGCTGGTACGGCGTCTACGAACAGCAACCCCGCGCCGGCCACTTCATGATGCGCGTCCGGATGCCCGGCGGCGGCGTCACGGCGGCCCAGTGGCGCGCCATGGCCGGCATCTCCCGCGACTTCGGCCGGGGCATCGCCGACATCACCACCCGGCAGAACATCCAGTTCCACTGGCTCACCATCGCCGACCTCCCCGAAGCCATCGCCCGGCTCGGCGCGGTCGGCATCTCCACCGTGGGCGCCTGCGGCGATATCACCCGCAACGTCCTCGGCTGCCCCGTTGCCGGCATGGACCCGCACGAGCTGTGCGACGCCTCGGGAATCGTGGCCGAGCTCGAGCGGGCCTTCCTCGGCAACCGCGACTTCTCGAACCTGCCGCGCAAGTACAAGATGGCCGTGGCCGGATGCCCGCAGCAGTGCCACCTGCCGGAGATCAACGACGTGGGCGCCTGCGCCGTAAGCCTGCCGCAGGGCCAACCCATGGCCGCCGAGGCCCCCGACGGTGTGGCCTACCACCTGCGCGTGGGAGGCGGCCTCAGTTCGCAGCCCCGCCTTTCGCAGTGGCTCGACGCCCTGCTGCCGCCGCACCAGGTGGCGGCCGCCTGCGTGGCCGTGGCGCAGATCTTCCGCGACCAGGGCTACCGCGAGCGGCGCAACCACGCGCGCCTCAAGTTCCTCATGGAGGATTGGGGTCCCGAGCGCTTCCTGGACGAGCTGAGCGAACGCCTCGGTTTCAGGCCCGCTCCCGCGCTGCCCGACAAGGGACCGGACGCCGCCTGCGACGACCATCTGGGCATCCATGAGCAGAAGCAGCCCGGCCTCCACTGGGTGGGCCTCGCCGTGCTAACCGGCCGCTTGAGCGCCGAGCAGATGGATGCCGCGGCCGACGTGGCGGAGCGCTTCGGCGCCGGCGAGCTACGCGCCACCAACCAGCAGAACCTCATCGTGCCGCACATCCAGGCGGCCCGCCTGGATGACGCCCTTTTCGGCCTGCGCCAGGCGGGCCTGCGGTGGGACGCACCGGCCATCCGCCGCGCGGCCGTGGCCTGCACCGGCTCCGAGTTCTGCAACCTGGCCCTGACCGAGACGAAGCAGCGCCTGACCACCATCGTGGAGCGCCTTGAGGCAGCCGGGACCGCCGATGAGCCGCTGCGCATCAACGTGAACGGCTGTCCCAACGGATGCGGCCGCCACGCCATCGCCGACATCGGGCTCCAGGGCTGCGTGGTGCGAGTGGGCGAGGAGCGCGTCGAGGCCTACGACATCAGCCTGGGCGGCCGCATGGGCGCCGATGCGCGGTTCGCGCGGCCCATCCTACGCAAGGCGCCGGCCAAGGCGGTGCATCTCGCCATCGAGCGGCTGCTCAGCGCCTTCGGCGAGCTGCGCGGCCAGGGCGAGGCTTTCGCGGCGTTCGTCGACCGCCACACTGACGCCGAACTGGCCGCCTTCCTGAACGAGCCGGCCGCCGCCCCGGCTCGGGCTGAGCGGCTGCTGCAGATTCAGCTACCGGAGCGCCTCCTCCAGATCAAGCCGCGGAAGCCCTCAGACGTTGTCTGAGACCCTCGTCGGCACCCTGCGCGGGCTCCGGGGCAACGCCCGCGGCGCGATCATAACGGAACCGCTCTGGGGCATCCCGTTCAACCTCTTCGCGCCCTATGCGTCGGTCTACATGCTGGCTCTGGGCCTGCGCGACAGCCAGGTGGGGTTCGTCACCAGCGTCGCCATGGCCGGGCAGGTGGTGATGGCGCTGCTTGCGGGTGTCATCATCGACAAGATGGGCCGCAAGCGCGCCACGCTGGTGTTCGACATCCTCGCCTGGTCCATCCCCTGCCTGCTCTGGGCCTGCGCACAGGATATCCGCTGGTTCATCGCCGCGGGACTGGTGAACAGCCTGCGGAAGGTTCCCGATATCTCCTGGAACTGCCTCCTGGTAGAGGACACCAACCCCGAAGACCTGATGCACATCTACGCCCTCTCCTTCATCGCGGGGCAGATGGCGGTCTTCTTCGCGCCGGTGGCGGGCGTGCTGATCACGCACTTCACGCTGGTACCCTCGGTGCGCGGCATGTATGTACTCGCCTGCGTCATGATGACCACCAAGTTCATCGTGCTCAACGGCATGGTTTCCGAGACGCGCCAGGGTGCGGTGCGCATGGAGGAGACGCGGGGCCGCTCCATGGCGTCGCTGCTCCGTGAGTATCACGGCGTCCTGCGGCAGATCCGCTCGGCGCCGCATACTCTGTTCACCATCGCGCTCATGGTCGTCGTCAGCATCGTCACCATGGTGCAGGGGACCTTCTGGTCGATCATCGTCACCGAGCGCATCCACATCCCCGCCGGGCACATCGCGCTCTATCCGTTCGCGCGGTCGCTCATCATGCTGGCGTTCCTCTTCCTGGTGGTGCCGCGGCTGCGGGGCGTCTGCTTCGGCCGGCCCATGATGCTGGCCTTCGCCGGCTACGCCGTGAGCCAGATCGTGCTGATCAACGTGCCCGAGAGAGGCTATGGCTGGCTGCTGCTCAGCACGGTGCTGGAGGCGGGGTGCTACTCCGTGGTGGCCACGCAGGTCGAGCGGCTCGCCGTGGTCAACGTGGACGCCCGCGAACGCGCGCGCATCGTGGCCATGGCGCACCTCACCGTGATCGCCTGCACCACGCCCTTCGGCTGGGTCGCGGGCATCCTGTCGCAGAGCAACCGCGCCCTGCCGTTCGTGCTCAACGCCGTGCTGCTGGCCATAGGCATCTGGGTGGTGCGCCGCCTCCGGGCGACGGAGAACCCGCAGGCCGCCGCCGTATAGCCGCAGGCAGGAGCCCGGGCCCGGCGCGGCGAATATGCGCGACGAGGCCGGCTGCCCGGAAGCCCGCGGCGAGCCCGGCGGAGGGCGCACGCCTTGGCAGAGCATCCAAACGCAGTAGCCGGTCCTCCCATCCGCGCCCGCGCCCTGATCCTGGGCGTGGCGCTCATCTGGCTGTCGGCGCACTGGGTCTTCTGGGGCGAGATCGTCCGGTACTCCTTCGTCACGCTGGCCGCGCCCTTCTGCCACGCCGTCTACCTCCTGCTGCTCGTGAGCCTAGGCAACCTCTTGCTCCGGGCGCGCCGTCCGCAGGCGGCCCTCACCGGGCTGGAGACGCTGGCGGTCTACGCCATGGTCTCGGTGGGCTCGGCGATGCTCTCCTGCGACCTGCAGTCGATCCTGGTCACCGAGTTGGGCTATCCGGCCTACTTCGCCGATAAGGCCAACCGCTGGTCGTCGCTCTTCGACGGCGCGATGCCGCCGTGGCTGCTGGTCGGGCCGAAGGAGGCCGTCAGCGGCTTCTTCCGCGGCAACTCCAGCTTTTGGACGCCTGAGGCGATGCACGCCTGGGCCCTGCCCGTGCTCATCTGGACGCTGGTGCTCTGGGCCGCCATGCTGGCCATGCTCTGCGCCTCGGTGCTACTCCGGCGGGCATGGGCCGAGAACGAACGGCTCACGTTCCCCATCGTGGCGCTGCCGCTGGCCATGGCCCAGCACCCCCGGGCGCTCTACGGTAGCCGCGTCTTCTGGATCGGCTTCGCCGTGGCCGCGGGCGTCACGCTGCTGAATGGGCTCAACACGCTCTACCCTGCCATCCCTGCCATCCCCATCAAGCGGCAGTACATCCTGCTCATCCCGTCGGGGCCCATGCAGCCCGTGGCGACCATCACGGTGGCGTTCTACTTCTTTGCCGTCACCCTGGGCTTCCTGATGCCGCTGGACCTGAGCGCCTCGCTGAGCCTCTTCTATCTGGTGTATCGCGCGGAGCTCCTGACAGTGGCGAACATGGGGTTGCCTCCAGAGAGCCGCGCGCCCTACGCCGACTCGCAGGCGTTCGGCGCCTACATGTGGGTATTCGCGGCGGCGGCGTGGCGGCTTCGGGCGCAGTTGGCGGCCGTCTGGCGGTCGGCGGCGGGAGGCGGAGCCGAGGCACGCTCAACACGCCTGGCTGCCGCGGGTCTGGCCTTCTCCGTCTGCCTCCTCTTCGGCTTCCTGGTGGTCGCGGGCATGAAGCCCTGGGTGGCGGTCCTCTTCCTGACGCTCTTCGGCGCGCTGTCGGTGCTCATCACGCGCATACGCGCCGAGTTTGGCTTCCCTGTCCACGATATGCACCAGATGGGCCCGGTCAACGCCCTCGTGCGGAACCTGGGCGCCGAAGCGTTCGACAAGCCGACACTGGGCATGTTCGCCCTGCTCCACTGGACCAGCCGCGCCTACCGGGGCCACCCCATGCCGCACGCGCTGGAGGCCCTGAAGGTGGCCGGTAACGCCGAGGCCGACCGCCGCGCCATGGCCTTCGCCGTGGGATTGGCCGGGCTGGTGGCCGTGCCGATCTGCTGGGCGGTCTTCCTGCACGGCTTCTACCGCGTGGGAGCGGCCACCGCCTCCGTCAATATGTGGGGCGTGGGCTATGCGCGGGAAGCCTTCAGCGTGAACCTCTCAACCTGGCTCAACAGCCCCGCGCCTCCCATGCCCGGCGACCGCATGGCCATGGTGGCCGGCTGCGCGGTTGCGGCAGCGCTGGGGGCCCTGCGCCAGTGGCTCCCCGGTCTGCCGTTCCATCCGCTGGCCTACGCCGCAGCGAACAGCTGGGGCATGGCCAACCTCTGGCTACCCATCCTGATTGGCTGCCTCTGCAAGGGCGCCGTCCTCAAGTGGCGCGGCCTGTCGGGCTACAGGGCCGCCACGCTCTTCTTCTTCGGGCTCATGCTGGGCGAGTTCGCCGTGGGATGCAGCTGGACCCTGCTCGGTATGGCGCTGAACGTCCAGACCTACGAGTTCTGGCCCTAGCAAGCCCCTGTCCAGCCTGCGTCCAGCTTCATCTGGCCCGGCGCCTCGGCTTTGGCGGAATCTGGCACTTGGGGCCGCCCGACCCCTTGCATAGTCAGGCTAGGTATTGGTATGATGCATCGCACATGCGGCCTCACTTGCGTTACGCGACTCACGATTGACGGACCGCCGTATGGAGTTCACCCGGAGGCAAGGAGATGATGGACATCAAGCACTGGCTACGGGCCTGGCCCTCGGTAGCGATGGCGTTGTCCATGGCTGCACTGGCCGGCGTGTCCTTGGTTGGACAGGCGTCATCCTCCAAGCCGACCGGTCCCAAGAAAGCGCCCTTCCCCGTGGCGCTCCATTCGGGCGCCGCGGCTGAGGATTACCTTGGCGAGAAGACGTGCGGGGGCTGCCATCCCGCCTACATGGAGAGCTACGAAGCCTCTCCGCACGCCCAGTACGTCCGCGATCCCAAGTTGCCCGGCGACCACCGTGGCTGCGAGTCCTGCCATGGGCCCGGCAAGAACCACCTCGAGCACCAGGAGGAGGGCGAGATCCAGAAGTTCATTTTCGCCCCCACCAAGAGCTCCGCGGCCGATGTGAACGCCATGTGCCTCCGGTGCCACTCCCGGACGATGTCCGAGGCCCACTGGAAGAAGTCGTCCCATGCTCGCGGCGATATCTCGTGCATCTCCTGCCACTTCATCCACAAGGATGCCAAGCAGACGGATGCCGCCGCTCGAGCCACGCGCGACGCCCAGAGCATCCGCAAGCCCACCGCGGTGGCCGTGAAGGAGACGCAGCACCTTCTCAAGGATCACGAGGCGGACCTCTGCGCCACCTGCCACAAAGCCGACGTCGCCCAGTTCCGCCAGCCGTACCACCATCCCGTGCCCGAAGGCCGGATGACCTGCAGTGACTGCCACGAGCCGCATCCCACCCGGACCAGCCTCCGGAAGGGTTCCATGCGGGTCGGGCTGAAGAACCCGACGCAGGTCTGCGCCACCTGCCACCGCGAAGTCGCCGGCCCCTTCGTGTACCAGCATGATCCGGTCACCGGCGCCTCGGGCGACGGTTGCGTTGAGTGCCACAAGCCGCACGGAGCCACCAACCCGAAGATGCTGGGCGCCTTCTCCCGCGGGCTCTGCAACCAGTGCCACACGGACAAGAACGCCACGCACTACCCGGGCCAGACCTGCTGGGCTTCGGGATGCCACGCCGCGCTCCATGGGTCGAACAGCGACCCCAACCTGCTCGTACGCTAGGCCGCTACGGCGCGAAGGGAGGTCCAAACAACATGAGGAACACGTGGGTACGTGAACTGCTCGTGATGGCCGCCGCCGCCGCCGTTCTGGCGCCATGCGGAGCCGCGTGGGCGCAGGATAAGGCCCCCGCGGAGGAAGAGCAGAAGTCCGAAGAGGCCAAGGCCAAGCCGCTCCTGCCCGTGGCAGGTGTGCTGACGCTGGGTTACGGCGACCTGGGCCTCTCCGGCAACCAGAACACCCTACGCCGCTATGCCACGCCCCCGCAACTCCTCTTCATCGAGGAACTGAGCCTCCGCTCCCGCAACGGCTGGGGTAGCGGACAGGGCGGCATCACCCTGCGCGGCATCGGCGCCGACGACTACACCTATCGCGGCAACGTCGACGAGATGTTCGGTCGTCTCCGCGCCGATGCCTTCTACTCCCGTAGCCGGTATCTGCCGGACACGCCCGAGCCGCAGGGCGAGAGCGAGCGGAAAGCGTCAGGCTGGAACCTGGCGAAGCGGATCAGCCCCTCGTTCGTCATTGCCTCCTCCTACACGATGGAGTCGCAGACTCAGACGTTCGGCGTGCCGCGCGCGGCCCAGTACCAGCGCTCCCGGTACCTCGACGTGCAGGCCTACGGCAAGGCGGGCCGCGGCTTCATCTCCGGCGGCTACTCCAGCACCAGCTTCAACGATCGAACCGCAGTCCTGCCCTCGTCGACGGTGGAGCAGGCGTCCGTGTCCTATATCTTGCAGGCGACACCCTCGGTCGACGCGGGCGGCAGCTACTCCCGCACGCTCATCCGCCAGGCAGCCCTGCCGCAGGCCACCGTGGAGACCGCCGGCCTCATGGCCGACGCCGCGCTTGGCCGCTTCGGCGACCTGAGCCTCGACGCCTACAGTGAGACGATCGGTAACATGGCTCCCGCTACAATGGCCGTCACGCGCAATCAGGGCGCCGCGGCCAAGCTGCAGAAGCGCTGGGCGAACTGGAACGCCGAGTTGGGCCTCCGAAGCCGCGAGATCATGCGCCTGAACGAGACGCAAGACTACGTGGACGTGCCCCGCTGGGTGACCCTGGACGGCAGGCTACGTGGCCGCCTGAGCCGCCAGACCAAGATCACGCTCAAGGCCGGCTCCCAGTGGCTGGGCGGCGCGCCGACAGCCGCCCAAGAGGACACCCGGTCGCTCTACTGGCATCGCCGAACCAACGTCTCCGCCCGAATGGAGACCGGACCCGCCAGCGCCACCGGCTACCTTGCAGGCTCGTACAAGGTGCAGGAGAACGCCGAGCGGTATGCACGTTCGGCCGCCTCTGCGCTGCAGGCCGGCGGAAACTTGCAGCTCGGTCCCAAGGTCGTCGCGTTCGGCGAGTACGCCTTTGAGAGCCTCAAGCTGCGCACCGAGATCTCGGACTGGCCCACGTCGGCCATGTTCGGCCCCGATAGCCAGACCGCCGTGGCCGGGCTCTCCTGGACGGTCGATCCGCACATGTGGGTTACCGCCACCTATACTGACTGGTTCGTCTCCAACGACAACCCGCTCCTGCTCCCGGAGGCGAACATCCATGGGCGCGAACTGACCCTGACGCTACGCCGCCGGTTCAATGACGGCAGCGAACTCGGCCTTCTCGTCGCGCCGCTGACTTACAAAGACAAGGTGGCCGATACCCTCGACTATCGCGCTACCATCGTCCGTCTTTCTGGTTCCACAACGTTCTAAGGCAACACGGCAACAAACGGGGACGCGTAACCCGCGCCTCAAACCAATTAGCCCCTGAAGGAGGGCAGGACCGATGCATAGGTCTTGGCTGATCGCTAGCATGGCGACTGGTGTGGCGCTTACCGGGGCCATGCTCGTACTGGCAGGCTGTGGCGGTGGGGGAGGCCCCATCACGCCGCCGCCCGATCCCGACCCCGGCGTCTCGGCCGAGTTCCTGGCTCTGCTTCCGGCAGGCCAGAAGGGCGCGTCGTACATCGGCTCGGCGAACTGCAAGAACTGCCATGAGGCAGGTGTGGACGGCGCTCCCAAGGTGGACTTCACTGGGTTTGCCGCTACGAAGCACTCTCAGATCGGCGTGGGTTGTGAGCAGTGCCACGGGCCAAGCAGCAACCATCAGGCCGCGCCGAGCGAGGACAACATCCTGACCCATCCCAGCCTGTCCAATGCAGCGGTCTGCGGGCAGTGCCACGGGCCCATGGCGTCGGACTTCAAGAACTCGCCCCACGCGCATATCGTAGAGGATGCCGTGGCGGGCGCAAGCAAGACCTGCCTCCGCTGCCACAGCGCGGCTATGCGCGCCGACCAGATCGACGCCAAGCTGACGGCCGGCGCCACCGCGGATGAGATCGACGCCGCCATCACGGCCCTCTCTACCGAGAAGATGGCCGAGTACAAGGAGTCGACCGAGGCTTCTCACGAGACCGCGTCCTGCGCAAACTGCCATGACCCCATGAAGGCTACGACCAACATGATGTGGTCGAACGGGAAGCAGGCCCACCTCCGCTACGCCGAGACCAACGCTGACACGACGCAGGTCGCACCGGGCGCCCTCGTCAAGGCCTACACGACCTACAACCACTCCTGCGCCAATTGCCACAACGGGCGCGGCGGCAACAACACCGACGCCGTCCTCAACACCAGCACGGCTCGGCCGACGTATCACGACAGCAACCAGTACAACATGCTGATGGGCTTCGCGGGGTCCGAGTTGCCCAACGCCCCGGTCGTGCGCCAGACGGCCCACGCCTCGGCCGCCGGCCAGTGCGCCCACTGCCATATGCCCAACAGCAAGCACACCATGACGGCCGCCTTCGACGTCAGTTGCGCCCCGTGCCACACGCCCGGCGACGCGGCCGCACGGTACGCCATCCGCGGAGCCATCGAGGCCCAATTGGTGACCCTGCGGACCCGGCTGCAGAACTGGTCGCGCACCAAGTTCGGCGATCCGGACCTCTGGGACTACACGTCACTGGTGCCGGTCGGCAAGACGGCTCCGAGCCAGACATTGGTGCCGATCGAAGTCAAGCGCGCACGGCATAACTACTACTTCGTCCTGCGCGACGGCAGCTTCGGCGTTCACAACTCGGTCTATACCCGCTACCTGCTGACCCAGGCCAACCTGAACCTGGACAACATCGGCGCGACCAAGATGAGCGGCGTGAAGCTCAGCCCCGCGCAGATCAAGTCCGTGCTGCAGTTCGACGCGAAGAAGGGCCGAAACTCGGGGGCCGGGGAGCTATAGAGGCGAACCGTCGCGACCGATAGCCGCGCATAACGGGAGGCGCTCCATACGGGGCGCCTCCTGTTGCTTTACTGGAGCCTTAGAAGAGCGCCAGTTGTCGGGGAGCCGGAGCCGCCACGGATCCCTGGGCGATAGCCCGGTCGATGACTTCCAGGGCCTCCTGCCCCTGGGCCAGCGGGCGCGCGCCATCGGCAAGGAGCGCATCGCAACCCGGCGTGCCCGGCATGGCGAAGACTGGGCGGCCAAGCCGTGCGGCGTGGGTGGCCGTGACCAGGCTGCCGCCGCGGGCCCGCGCCTCAATCACTACCACAGCCCCGCCCAGAGCCGCCAGGAGGCGGTCCCGCGCCAGCAGGCGTCCGGCATCGACGACCTGGTCCGGGGGGTACTCGGTCAGCAGGGCGCCGCGTGTGGCCGCCTCGGCCGCCAGGGACCGATTGCCGCGCGGGTGGATGTGCTCCAGACCGGAACCCAGGACGACCAGCGTGCGCCCGCCCGGGGCGATCAGGGCGCCTGCATGGGCGGCAGTGTCGATGCCCACGGCCAGCCCGCTGACCACCGTGTAGCCTGCGGCCGCCAACTCCATACTGAGCTGCCGGGCCACGGCAAACCCGGCGGCCGAGGGCTCGCGGGTTCCTACAACGGTGACACGGCGCCGGTCGGCCTCGGTGATCTGCCCGCGCATGAAGAGGCCCACGGGGGCCTGCGCCAGGTCAAGCAGGGACGCGGGGTAGGTCACATCGTCGGGCGTGATGTAGGCGATGCCCGCGATGGCCAGCGAGCAGAGCTGGGCCCGCATCGCGGCCAGGTCGGCGCGGCGCCAGCGCATCAGTGCGTCGGGCCGGACCCGGTGCAGCGCCGATACGTCGGCCTCCGGGGCGGTGAAGGCGGCCTCCAGCGAGCCGAACCGGGCGATCAGCCTCCGGGCCGCTCCCATGCCCATGCCGGGCTCCGAACGTAGGGCCAGCCAGTGCGCGGCAGACACGGCGTCGCGCTACCCGCCTGCGGTGAGGCGGAACTCGGCCGGGTAGGTGAGGCCCAGCATCTCCTCGGCGCGCCTCTCCATGTGGTTCATGGCAAGCTCCAGTTCCTCGGCGATGGCCGCCTTCGCCTCGTCGTCGGCATCCTCCGGCACTGAGATGGGCTCGCCGACCACGAACGTCGCCCGGGCGAAGAGGCCGGGCACCATGTAGCGGTCCCAGCTCTTCACCAGCGTCCGGGGCCTGGCGGCGATGCCCACCGGCAGGATGGGACAGCCGCTACGGTGCGCCAGGAAGATGGTACCGGGCTGCACCTTGTGTGTCGGTCCCTTGGGGCCGTCCGGGGTGAAGGCCAGAACGCCTCCGTCGCGGATGCTGCGAGCCAGTTGCAGCGTGGCGCGGACGCCGCCGCGGCTGGTGGAGCCGCGCACGGTGCGGTAACCGAACCGCTGAAAGATGCGGTTCTGCATGTCGCCGTCGCGGGAGAGGGAGATGAGGGCCCAGTAGCCGCGGTTGCGGAGCACGTTGGCAGCGATCAGCGATCGTCCGTGCCAGGTCACGAGGATGAGGCCCTTGCCCATGGCCTGGAGTTCGGCGATCCGCTCGAAGCCCTCGAAGCGTAGCCGGAGCGTCAGGCCGATGAGCCGCGCCACGGAGTACAGGAGCAGGCTGAGGGCCTCGGTGCGGAAGGCCTGCTTGCGGCCGCGGTCGATGCCTCCGTCGGCTCGTCGTGGGGCGGCCTCATCGCTCATGTGGTCTCGGCCCGGAACTGCTTCTCGTATAGCTGCGAGTAGATGCCGCCCTGGGCCAGCAGCTCGGCGTGGGTGCCGGACTCCACGATGCGCCCGCGGTCGAGCACCACGATCCGGTCGGCGCCCAGGATGGTGGAGAGCCGGTGCGCGATGACCAGCGTGGTGCGGTTCTTCATCAGGTCTTCCAGCGCCGCCTGAACCAGCGACTCGGACGAGGCATCCAGCGACGAGGTGGCCTCGTCCAGGATGAGGATGCGCGGATCCATGAGGATGGCGCGGGCAATGGCGATGCGCTGCCGCTCGCCGCCGGAAAGCCGGACGCCGCGCTCGCCCACTACGGTCTCGAAACCGTCCGGCATGTTGTCGATGAAATTGGCGTTGGCCGCCTTCGCGGCGGCGCGCACGTCGGCGTCCGTGGCATCTCGGCGGCCGTAGGCGATGTTGTCGCGCAGGGTCCCGGCGAAGAGCCACGTCTCCTGCGGCACGATGCCGATCTGCTTGCGGAGGCTCTCGACCTGCACGGAGCGGATGTCGCGGCCGTCGACGCTGATAGAGCCCTGGGTCACGTCGTAGAAGCGGGGGATCAGGTCGACCACCGTGCTCTTGCCGGCTCCGCTGTGGCCCACCAGCGCCACCACTTCGCCGGGTTGCACGGTGAAGGTGATGTCGGCCAGCACCGGGGCGTCGTCGTTGTACGCGAAGCCGACCTTGCTGAACTCGATGTGGCCTTTGATGCGTGGCATGGCTTCTGCGTTCGGCGCTTCCTTTACGTCGGTCTCCTGGTCCAGGATCTCCGTGAAGATGCGCCCCGCCGCCGCGAAGGCCTGCTGCCGGGTGTTGTTGATGCTGCCGATGTCGCTGACGGCGCGGGCGAGTTGCTGCAGCGCCAGGACGAACATGAGCATGCCGCCCAGGTCGAGCCGGGTCAGCGGCGGCTTGCCGAGGCTCACCAGGCGGGCGTTCTGCACCACCTCGTTGCCGCCCAGGAAGAGCACCAGCGCGATGCCGAAGGCGCCCAGGAACTCGATGACGGGCCGGAGCCGCGCGCTCTGCCGAACGCCGCGCAGGACCGCCTCGTAGGTTCGTGCATTCTCCTCCGCGAAGCGGTTGATCTCGTGGGTCTCTGTGGCGAAGGACTTGATGATGCGGATGCCCGAGATGGTCTCCTCAGCGATCGTCGTCACGTCGGCCAGCTTGAGCTGCACGAGGTCCGAGATGCGGCGGATGCGCTTGCCGATTCGCGAGATGACGAAGCCCATCAGCGGCACGACGATGAGCGCCGCCAGCGTCAGACGCCAGCTCTGGTAGAAGAGCAGACCGAGCGCGAAGACGACGTTCAGCGGTGCGGCGACCACATCCCGGATGCTCATGGTGGCGTTCTGCAGCACGGGAATATCGTTGGTCAGCGCGGACATGATGGCGCCGGTGCGCCGCTGGTTGAAGAACGAGAGTGAGAGGCTGTGCAGGTGGCCGAAGATGTCGTCACGCAGTTGCGTCGTCACACGTTGGGAGACCATGGAGAGGTAGTAGGTCTGCCCGTAGGTGAAGATCGCTTTGAGCAGGAAGACGCCGACGACGATGATGCAGATGAAGTTCAGCCGGCCCACGTTGTCGCCGGCCATGGCATTGATGGTGGGCTTGGCGGCGTAGGCGATAAGCGCGGTGAGGCCCGCGACCGCGGAGGCGCATAGGAGCCCGATCGACATCACCCGCCTGTGGGGCGTTAAGTAAGCCAGCAGCCTGGCCTGGATCTCACGTTCGTCGTTAGGCTGCTGCGGCGCGCTGCCGGTCTGTTCTTCGCCCATGCTGCTCCGTTCGTAGCGCCGCCGGTCAGGCCGGCTCGGCGCACTGCAATACGATACCCGCTGCCCTGTCCGAGGCGCCCGGCGCGCCCATCATGTCGCGCACCTCCGCCAGTTCCGTGCGCATCTGCGAGCGCGCCTCGCCGCTCTTCAGCAGCCGCAGCATCTCCTGGGCCAAGGCCTCCGGTGTGGCGGCACCCTGAAGGTACTCCTTCACGATGGTCCTGTCGGCCGCCACGTTGGGCATGGCGATGTGCTTCAGCCGCTTGTGGAGCCCGCGCAACCTGCCCTCCATCTCCATGATGGGCGAGAGCTTGTAGAGAACGGCCATGGGCGTGCCCATGATGGCCGCCTCCAGCGTGGCGGTGCCGGAGCAGACCAGGAGCGCATCCGACGCGGCGATGACATCGTAGGTACGGCCCTGGGTGATGACGACGGGCAGGGCGTCCGGCCGCGGCACGGTCACTCGGAAGCGGGGTTCGCCCAGCGAGCGGGCGTCGGTGATGACATCGTTGGGCAGCGAACCCCCGGAGGCGGCTGCCAGGGCTGCCCGCGGCGCCCGCACGGCTTGCGGACCAGACCTTTCGGCGGCTGGTCGGGGCAGGGCGGGTCCGCTGTGCTCGTCGTCGGCGCGGCGGATCATGGCCTCGGCGCGAGCGGGGTCGGCGGACGGGGCCAGCCCTATCACGAAGCGCGCCTGGGGCATCTCATCGCAGATGAGCCACGCCGCCGCCAGCATGGCGGGCAGGTTGTAGCGGATCTCGAAGCCGCGGCTGCCGGGCAGCAGGCCCACCACCGGGTGGTCGGCCTCCATGCCGTGGTCGCGGGCGAACTGCGCACGGCTACGCGTCGGACGGGCCAGATCGACCAACGGGTGGCCCACGAAGTGCGCGTTGGCCCCTGCGGCCCGGAGGCGCTCCTCGGACCACGGGAAGGGAGTGATAACGGCCTTGCAGAGCCGGCCGATCTCCGGCGGGACCGTTCCCGTCTTCCGCCAGGATCCGGGCGGGAAATAGTAGACCACTGGAGGCCCCCAGCCGGCCAGACGGCGCGCAAAGCCCATGTTGAAGGCGCCGAAGTCGATGGGCACCACTACGGAGGGGCGGCGGCGGCGAATCTCGCCCACCAGCGCCGGCATCACCTGCCACGCGAGGCGGGGCACCAGGCGCAGGGCATCCACGACGCCGATGGACGCCCACTCCTTGCAGTTGAACAGGAGCTCCACGCCCGCCTCGGCCATCCTGGGCCCGCCGATGCCCCAGAACGTCAACTCCGGCCGCCGACGCCGCAAGGCGCGCACAAGCTCCGCGGCCACCGCGTCGCCGGACGGCTCTCCGGCCACGATGACCACGCTCCCGGTGGGCGCCCCTGCGGTTTCAGCGTGCATCTTGCTCAGGAGCGGCGCTGGCCGCCCCTGCCCGCAAACCCGGCCTGCGTGCCGCGCATGAAGGCGATCAGATGGTCCAGTTCCTCGCTCTTCTCCAGTTCCTCTTCGATCCGGGCGATGGCCTGGGAGAGGTTCAGGTCCGAGCGATAGATGAGCTTATAGGCCATCCGGAGGGTGGTTCGGACGTCCGGCGGGACGCCCGCGCGGCGCATACCGATCTTGTTGAGGTCAATCACGCGCGCCGGCACGCCGTCGGAGAGCATGAACGGCGGGACGTCCTGGTTCACCTTGCTCAGCCCGCCGAGCATGGCCAGCTTGCCGATGCGGCAGAACTGGTGCACGCCCGTCATGCCGCCGAAGACGGTGTTGTCCTCCACCAGCACATGCCCGGAGAGGCCCACGTAGCTGGAGAGGGTGTTGCCGTTGCCGATCTCGCAGTTGTGGCCCACGTGCGCATAGGCCATGAACATGTTGTCGTTGCCGATGCGCGTGTAGTTGCCGTCGCCTACGGCGCGGTGGAGCGTGACGCACTCCCGCACGATGTTGTGGTCCCCAAGCACGAGGAAGCTGCGATGCCCCTTGTCCTTGTGGTCCTGCGGAGCCCCGCCCAGCACGGCGCCGGGCCAGATGCTGCAGTGCTTGCCGATGTGCGTACACGGCATGACCGTAACGTGGCTCTCCAGCGTCGTGCCTTCGCCGATCTGGACTTCGTTGTCGATTACGCAGTAGGGGCCGACGGTCACGTTGTCGGCCAGGTAGGCTCCCGGATGGACAACGGCCGTCGAGTGAATGCTCTGCGCCATGAAACTACGCCTCCGCGGCGGTCGAAATCAGGGCGGTCCGATCGACCAGGCCGAACGTCATGACGGCCGACGCGACCTCTTCGCCGTTCACCCTGCCGGTGAGCTGCACGCGGCCGAACGTCTTGCGGAAGCGGAGCACCTCCACCTCGGTGATGAGCGTGTCGCCGGGCACAACGGGCTTGCGGAACCGGACGTTCTCCACCGCGCCGATGACGGGCAGCTTGTGGTTCAGCTCAGGTTGCGAGAGCATCAGGACGCCGCCTACCTGCGCCATGGCCTCAAGGATGAGCACGCCCGGCATGACCGCGCAGCCGGGGAAGTGGCCGTTGAAGAAGTCCTCGTTGATGCTGACGTTCTTCAGGCCCACGGCCCGCTTACCGGTCTCAAGCTCGAGTATGCGGTCCACGAGGAGCATGGGATAGCGGTGCGGCAGTGCGGCTCGTATGGCTTCAATGTCAAGCATGGTTTCCTCCATGGGATTGGGCCGTCCGCTCCGGCGGCCCTGTGTCAGGGCTCCAGCGCCTGCGCGAGCAGGCGGCCAAACGCGACGTTGCCGGCATGGCCGGGCCGGACGGCCGTGATCGCGGCCGCAGGCCTGGCGCCGATAAGGGAGAGGTCGCCGACCAGGTCCAGCGCCTTATGGCACAACGGCTCCTGCGGCATCCTGAGTTCCGACGAGTAGTGGTCTTGGTAGATGATCAGGGCGTTGTCCAGTGAACCACCCAGGGCGAGCCCTCGGGCGAGCAGCGCCTCGACTTCCTCTATGAACCCGTACGTGCGGGCCGGGGCCAGCGCGTCCGCGAAGGCATCGTCGCACCATGAGCCGCTCTGGACGCCCAGGAGGGGGTGGTCATAGCGCACTTCGCATTGGATGCTGAGACCGTCGGCCGGCCGTGCCTCGTAGATCGAGCCGCCCTGCTCCAGCCGCACCTCGCGCAAGAGACGGCGGACCGGCGCCGCGACGCCCATATCCACGACGCCGGCCTGGCGGATCAGCTCCACCCAGGGCGCCGCGCTTCCGTCCAGGATGGGAAGCTCGGGGGCGTCGACCTCCACGACCAGGTTGTCCACCTGGAGGCAGAAGAGGGCGGCCAGCAGGTGCTCGGGCGTGTCCAGACGTGCGGCTTCGGTCCCGAGGCTGGTGCAGCGGCGTGTATCGACGACGTGGTCCAGATCCGCGGGTATCTCGACGCCGGCCACGCGGAATCGGATGCCGGTTCCGGCTGCAGCCGGGCAGAGCCGGACGTGCGACCGCCTGCCGGAGTGGATGCCCACGCCCTCCGCGCAGGCCTGCGCCGCGATCGTCTTCTGCGTCAACACGGCTGACTCCCCGTTCTCACGGGCGCTTCGCCCGTGCCCTCTCGGCAGCGCCGGAGGCGCGGATCTACTCGGTCCGCCCCTGGCTGAGGCCCTGCACCAGCGCTTCCAGCTCCGCCGTGCGCCGGATCATGGCCTCCAGCTCACTCTCCAGGCGCCGGATGCGCTGCTGCGTTTCCGGCAGCTTCAGGATGGCGGCGTCGCACCTCGACCGAAGCCGGTAGGGACGTGCCGGGTAGCCGCCGACGATCTCGCCGGCAGCCACATTGTTCGTCACCCCGCCGCGCCCGAGCACGGTGGCGCCGTCGCCCAGCGTCACGTGGTCGCGGGCGCCGGACTGGCCGGCCATCCGCACGCCGCGGCCCAGCACCGTGCTGCCGGCGATGCCCACCTGCGCCACGATGATGCAGTCCGGCCCGATCTTGCAGTTGTGGGCGATCTGCACCAGATTGTCGATCTTGGTGCGGGCTCCGATGACGGTCGCGCCGGTCTTTGCCCTATCGACCGTGGTGCAGCAGCCGATCTCAACGTCGTCCTCGATCACCACGATGCCGATCTGAGGCACCTTGTGTACACGCTCTCCGATGGGCAGGTACCCGAACCCGTCGCTTCCTACTACGCTTCCGCTGTGGATGATGACCCGGTCGCCCACGCGGCACCCGTACTGGACAGTGACGTTCGCGTGGATAATGCAGTCGCGCCCCACGACGGCGTCATCGCCGATCACAGCGCCTGCCAGGACCACGCTGTTCGCGTCCAGGCTCACGCGGTCGCCCAGCACAACGCCTGCTCCGATGGAGACGCCCTCGGCCAGGCTCACTCCCTCGCCCAGCGCCGCCGTGGGATGGACGCCTACGGGCGCGTTGAGCCTGGGGGTGAAGAGCTCCAGGACCTGCGTGAACGCCAGCCTCGGGTTGGCCACGCGTATCTGCGGCGTAGCGGTCTCCTCGGCGTCAGCGTAGGTCACGATCGCCGCCGCACGGGTCGCCGCGGCCTGCGCCAGGTACCGGGCATTCTCCGCGAAGACGATGTCGCCCGGCTCGGCGTCATCGATGCTGGCGATCCCTCGCACTACAGTCGATGCGTTGCCTGCGACCTGCCCCTCAACGTACAGGGCCAGTGACTCCAGCGAGAGGCCATCCTTCGCGGCCGAGGTGGCTAGTCCTCTAGGTGCGCCGTCGTTGAGCATGGCTGGCGGATGTGCCTCCCCTGTTCCGAGAGCCCGCGCACCGCGACCTGCCGGCGCAGGAAGGGCTCGGACCCCCGCCATTCTACCTCCAGACCGTGTGCAGCTTCTCCAGGGCCTCCCCGGTGGCATCGCGCACTCCCGGTCCGGCGGGCTCCAGGCGCCATCCGCTCTCCCGGGCAATGCGCCGGATCCAGCGCTCGGCGTCGCTCCTCGCGAAGCGCACGATGACTTCCTGCGGGTCGGGCGGCACCGGTGGGGGTATTGGGGCCGACAGCCCCCGGGCTGTGCGCCCGGCCAGGCCGGCGACAGGTGCGGGCCATCCGGCGGGAGCGGCCGAGGCGGCGCGTCCGCCCTCCCGGGTGGGTCTGGCGTCGCGGCCGAAGCGGGCCAGCCGGCGTTGATCGTCAGCCGTGAGCTTGGCTACGATGAGCGAGCGGCGCTGCTCCTCGGCGGTCTGAGCGGCTTCGCGGACATCGGCGATGCGCTGGCCGAAGCGGCCGGCCGCCTGGGTGCGCTCGCGGCGCCACGCGTCCTCCATGGCCGCCTGCAGGTCCTGGGCCTCGCGCAGGCGGGCGCGGACCTCCTCCGGCGGGCCGCCGGCCAGGCCGGTGAGTTGCTGTGCGCGGCTCATGACCAGGAGCTTCACGTTGGTCAGGCGGCCGCGCCAGCGGTTGTCGATGGCGGCCAGCGCCGCGGAACGATCCTTGCGGATGGCCGCGCCGGCTCCGGCGATCTCGGCGGCCATGTCGGCCTGGTGGGCGCGTTCGTCACCGGCCAGCCTACGGGCGGTTCGGCGAAGGAGCTGGGCCTCAAAGTCGGCGCGTCGGCGGACGGCATCGGCTGCGGCGGGGGCGCTGTCGGCGGGTGGTCCGGGCTCCGGCTCGTCCAGGTCCAGCGGAGCGAGGTCGCGGCGGGCCGGAGGTGTGGAGGCATCGGTCCCGGCGGCCCGGCGGCCGGCCGAGGCCTGCGGACGTCCGGCAAGAATGGGGTGGCGCGGCCAGACGGCGTCCATGCGGACGCTGACGGGCTGCAGGGCAGCGCCGTCGGGTCTGGGCCGAGAGCAGCCGGAGAGCAGAAGGGCGGCCGCGGCGAAGGCCCCGGCCGCCCCGGCGGCTCGCCTACTTGTTGAGCTCGTTGACGACTGCCGTGGTGATATCGGTGCCGGCATACCAGGTCACCTGCATATCGAAGACGATGCTGATGCCTTTGGCCTCGGCTACCTTCTGCGTCGCTGTGCGGATCTTCTTGGTGAAGTCCGAGGTGGCCTGCGAGTCGGCTTCGCGGAGCTCGTTGGCCAGCTTGTCGCCCAGGGCGGCGGCTTTCTGCTCGGACTGGCTGGCTGCGGCGGCGTCCTGCTGCAGCTTCGTCTTGTCGGCGTCGGAGAGGTCTTTCTCCGGCTTCATCTGCCGGGTCTGGAAGTCCTGGACCTGCGCCTGGCCCTTCTTGGTCAGTTCCTCGATCCGGGCCTTCTCGGCCGCGGTGGCTTGGGCCGGGTCCTTCTCGGTGAGCTTGTCCATCTCTTCCTGCTCGGCGTCGGCCATGAAGGGCATGGAGCGCCGGCGGGTGATGCGGGCGTCATACCGGCCGCGCTTGGTCGCGAAGTCGGTCTGGGCGGCCTGCCAGGTCTTGCTGTCCGAGGTCACCTTGCGGATGTCAAGGGTGGCGAACGTGGCCCCCGCCTTGCCGCCTTGCCCCGATGCGCTGAGCGCCAGGACCAAGCATGTGGCGACGGCGGTGAGGACCAGCGCACGCCACCAAACAATCGATCTATCCATTCAATACGCTCCTGATCGCAGTGCGGGCTCTAGAATACATGCCCGATGCTGAAGTGGGTCCTGGCTCCATCACGTCCGAAGCCCTCATCGATGCGGATGGGCCCGATGGGCGTCACTACGCGCAACCCGATGCCGATGCCGACCGCGGGGCTGAACTTGGTGTGCTGGTCGAAGCCCTGGAAGGTGACGCCGCTGTAGCGCCCGCCCCAGGCATCGCCCGCGTCCATGAAGACGACGCCGGTCAGGCTGCTCGCCAGCGGAGCGCGGTACTCGACCGAGGTGAGCAGCATGTTCTTGCCCCAGAACCGGTCCTCGTAGTAGCCCCGGAGGGTCTCCGCGCCGCCCACGAAGTACTGCTCGAAGAAGGGCGACGTGCCGGTGATCATGCCGCCGGCGAGGCGCACCGCGATGGTGCCCTTGCGCTGCTTCGCGTTCTTGCGCGGTCCGCCGAAGCTCAGGTAGCGCCGGGCGTCGAACTGGAGCTTCTGGTAGTTCACCACGCCGGTGACGCCCGTGCTGACGCCTGTGGTGGTGATGACCGGCTTCAGGTCGGCCCGGCCCAGGTCCAGCGTGTATATCTCGTAGCCGCCGGATGTGGGATCCTGGTCGATGTCTCGGGTGTTGTGCGTCGCCCGCAGGGTCGTGGCCAGCACGGGTCCGTTCTGCAGGGCTGCCGCATCGGCCTCGGAGATATCGAGCTTGGGCACGCGGACGTTGTCGTACCGAAGGCCCAGGGAGCCGCGGAAGGTGTCCGACAGCGGGCGGCTCATGGTCACCTGTCCGCCGGTATGGACCTCGTAGTAGTCCGAGTTGCTGCCCACGACGCCGCCGGTGGTGCTCGTGAGGTCCCGGGCGAAGCGGTAGACGGTCTTGTCATAGCCTGAGACGGAGAGCGAGGTGTGCTTGCTGTCCATCCATGGCTCCATGAAGTTGAGCTCCATGCTGTTGCGGTTGGCCAGGCCGCCCGTGTCCCACCGGAGGCCCACCGACTGGCCGTTGCCGCGGAAGTTGGTCTCGGCCACCTCGGCTCCGCCCACCAGGCTGTTGCGGCTGTTGTAGCCCACGAACATGGAGATGTTGCCGGTTCGCTTCTCCTCCACGTTCAGGTTGATGTCGATGGTGCCGGGCGTGGGCGTCTGGATCGTGGGCGAGACGTCCTGGAAGAAGTCGAGGCTGATGATGCGGAAGTAGTCCTTCCGGAAGTCCTCGGCGTTGAAGTACTGGCCGGGCTTCATCTTCATCTCGCGGGTCACGACGTGCTGCATGGTCTTCTTGAGGCCTGTGACGCGGACCTTGTCGACCTTGGCGACGATGACGGGCACCTCGAGGATGCCGTCCTTCAGCGAGACATCGCCCACCACGGCCTGGTACTTGCGGTCGCTGTAGTAGGCCTGGATGGCGTCTGCATCGCGCTTCAGCACGCCCATGTTGAGGATCGTGCCCTCTTTGGTCTGCATGAGCGACCGGATCGTGGCCGCTGGCACGGGCCCGGTTCCACTGATGTTGATGCCCTTGACCAGGTCGTTCTCTTCGACTTCGATGATGACCGTGGCGGTCTCGCCCGCTAGCTCCGCCCGGATGCGAACGGCCTCATCGGGGTCGTCCACACGGTTGGCGCCGTAGAGTTGGGTGAGGAGCAGCTTCCGCTTGGCCTCGTCCAGCGCCTTCTGGCTCACCACGTCGCCGACCTTGAGCCCGGAGACGGCCACGACGGCCTCGCGGCTCATGTTCTTATTGCCAACCACGTCGATCTTAGAGATCGTCGGTCCCTGTGCCAGCGCCGGGAGGATGGCGGCCGCAAGCATGGCGGCGGCGCACGCGGCATGGGTAGCCCAGGTCCGCAATCGGCGATCTAGTGTCAAAGCCCTCGCTCCTTCCTCTGCCGGACCGTTAGGCGTGCGCCTCGGTCAGTCGGCGGAGTAGTACCACTCTAGCTTACGGCGCAGCATGGCGCGCGCCCGCGATAGCCGCGTCTTCACATTGTCCAGCGAGATGCCCGCTGCGTCGGCAATCTCATTGTACGACAGGCCGCTCACTTCCCGCAGTATGACGACCTCTCGGTACTCCTGCGGCAGCGATTGCACGGCCTCCATCAGCTTCTCCCGCATCTCCTGCTGCTCGAGCAGTTTGTGCGGTGCGTGGGTCAGGTCCGCGATCTCGCGGGTCGTCGCCTCGCCGGTCGTCTCGTCGGCCCAGCCCGCGTCCAACGATCCGCCGGAGTGGTCCTGCGTGCGTTGCCGCGACCGCAGCCGGTTCCGGCAGTTATTCATCGCGATCTGGTAGAGCCACGTGTAGACCGCCGAGTCGCCCCGGAAGCGGTGGTAGCTCTTGTACGCGCTGATGAAGGTCTCCTGCGTCACGTCCGCGGCCTCGTCGTAGTCGCCTAGAATGCGGTACGCGACGTTGAACACCTTCCGGTCGTACTCCGCCACAATCGCGTCGAAGGCGGCATGGCTGGTCGGCTCGCCTTGCTGTCCCTCGCGCATGTGCCATCCCTTGCCAATCCCAACCGGCTGCAGCATGGACTGCGCCGCACGCGGGGCTCTCGGCTTGTTCTAGAACCTGAAGACGCCCTCCAGCAGGTACTCGTTCGTTCGCTGCTCGTTCGTCGTCCATGATAGCCGCAGATCGCGCCCGAACCGCCGGCTCAGCTTCAGTTCCCACGCGCCGCTGGCCGCCGTGGACTCGGCCGCCGCGTCGGAGAGACGCTGCCAGTAGGTCAGGTCATACGGTCCCGATAGGTTGCGCGAGACGCGTACGGCCAGCGCCTCGGTCTTGCCGTAGTCGAGCGACAGGTCATAGAAACCCAGGGCCGACATCAGCCCGGATCGCTCAAGCAGGTCGGGCAGCACGCTGGACGAGACGAAGTCGGTGAACTGCCTGCCCAACACGCGCCCCACGCCGCCGCCGCCGGCAAACAGGCCCTCCAGGGCGCTCTGGCCGCCCACGAGGCCCAGAACACGCTTCTGGAGGCCGGCCTGGCTCAGCGCCAGGTCTGCGGGCTCCGATCTGAAGGTCAGCCGCAGGCCCTTGTCGCCGGATGCCGCCGCCTCGGTGCCACCCACCGTCAGCGGAGTATCGCCGAAAAGCGAGCCGCGGGCGTCCACGGTGATAGTATACCGAGTGGTGTTTCCGGTCACCGAAACCGCCGTAATCCGCGTGGTGGCGGTGGCCGTGACGGTGAGGCCGAAGGAGCCGTCAGCGGTGGCGGTGCCCGTGTAGTTCGGGTAGCGCATGCTCACAAGGCCGCCGGGCTGTAGGGCAAAGCGTGCGGTGGGGAAGGTGAGCGCGCCGCCCTCCACCACCAGGTCGCCGACCACCTTCGGGGCGCCCAGATCGCCGCCGATGCGGATGGGCCGCGTCGGCTCGGTGCGCACGGAGGCCGCCAGCGTCGAGGCGGCCACGGCCACCCGCTCCTCGGCGTGGATGCGCACGTCGAAGACCGGGTTGATGGCGGGCACGGGCCTGTTGGCATTGAACTCCGGAAGCGCATCCGGCAGGCGCACGGTAGTACGCCGCAACCGGATATCGCCGGAGACGCGCGGATCGAACAGCGACCCGCTCACCAGGATGTCAAGACCGGGTGGCGCCGAGGCGATCGGCTTGTTCGGATCGGAGCCGGCCAGCCAGCCCTCGGCCCGGCCGGACTTCAGGATCGGCAACGGCGATTCGACGAAGGAGGGGCGCTGGGAGGTGATCCGTAGCGGCGTCCGCACCTTGCGTCCCAGGCTCAGCGGCAATTCGCCGGCAACGACCAGCGGCTCCTTATGGCCGCGCACGGCGTCCACCAGGTTCGCAACCGCTCCCTTGCCGTCGGCAGGGGCCACCCAGAGGGAGCCGCCGGTCACCTGGATGCGGGCCGCCACATCCTCAAGCCGGGTCCGGGCCAGGGTGGCGCCCAGCCTCTCGGCGCGGAGGGTGATGGAGCCCGTCAGGTCGGGCGCGCCGCCCTGCCGCACCGCCCGGGGCAGGTCCATCAGGTCTCCCAGGGCGCCCGAGTAGGCCAGTGAGCCCGCCAGTGAGCCTTTCATGTCCAGCCCGGCGTTGGGCATGAGGCCCTGCAGCGTCTCCAGGCTCTGCTCGGAGAGCGTCACGTCGGCGCGGACCAGCGAAGCCCCATCGATGAAGGGCGCCCGGGCGCGCACGGCTACACCGCCGGTGGCATGCACCACGGGAGCGCCGGCGGCGGGGGCTTGTCTGGGGTCCAGCAGGTGGATCGCCACGTCGCCCACGTTGAGCTTGGTCTGTGTCAGTTCAACGCCCGTGATCTCCACGCGCGGCACCACGGCGTCCGAGCCCTGGGCGCCCAGGCCGGTGAGCAGCGCCTCGGCGGTGACCCTGGCCGGAGCGCCGGGGGTCGACTGCCGCGAGGTCACGAGCAGGTTCTCAACGGAGCCGCGGAGCCCCTTCAGGTCTTCAATCTCCGGGAAGTAGCCCTGCGCCGTCTCCGCCGAGAGGCCGCGCAGCGATACCTCGCCGGTGGGACGCGTTCCGGGAGTGTAGGCGCCGGTCGCCCGGAACCGCATGGCCCCGGCCTCCAGCCCGGCCTTTCGCAGAGCCACGAGGCCGGCGCTCCACTCGGCGGAGAGTTCGAGAAGGTCGATGGCCTTGCCGTTGAGCCGCAGGTCGCGGGACGCGATGGAGAGCTGCCCGCTGAGGCCGTCCAGCGCACCGGAAAGGCTGAACGAGCCGGTGAGCCCCCCCTCCAACCGAGCGTTGCCGGGCGAAATGGCCGCGAGGCTCGAGCCCAGCCGCTCCGCCACCCAGGGGCTCTCCAGGGCGGCGCCCTGCAGTAGCTCGGCGGGCAGGCCGCGCGCCTCGCCCACGGCCAGCAGCGAGCCGGCCGACGTGTCGTAGATCAGGCTCTGCAGCGCCACCTCGCGGCCCGGCTCGCCGATCTGCACCGGCGCGGAGCCGTCGGCGCCGGGCACGGCGACGATCCTGCCGCGGTGCAGCGCCAACGAGGCGGACGCCTCACCGAAGACGTGCCCGTTAACCGTGAGGCCCCGGGTGCCCAGGTCCGCCCGCCCGGCCACATCCTGCAGGCGGCCGTCCGCGAGCCTGGCCGACCCGCTCATGGTCACGTCGCCGCGGCCGGAGAGGGCCACCATGGCCTCGAACGAGCGGCCCAGCGAAGCCAGCGATAGATCCGAAGCCGATAGCCGCATCGCCGCGGTCCCGCCGACGTCCAGGTGCGCGTCACCGGCCACGAGGCCGCCTGCAAGATGGGCCCGGGCGTCGGTCACTTCCAGGATCGGCCCCTGTTCGGTCCAGCGCACCATGCCTCCGGCGCGCAACTGCGTCAGGTCGGCCTCGGCGACGCCCAGGCGCTCCATGGTGACCTCTTCCGCCGTGAGGGTGGGCCTCTTCAGCGGACCTGTCAGCGAGAGGAGGGCGTCGGCCGCGCCGGTGATCTGCACCGAGTCCGAGCCGGCGGGCAGCAGGTCGTCCAGCTCCAGGTCTCGGACGGTGGCGATCATCTTCACCAGCGGCTCGCCGGATAGGGGCCGCAGGATGGCGCCGCTGACGGCGGCCTCGGCGGCCTGCCGCGTGGCTACGCCGTCGATGTCGATGCGATCCCGCCCGCCGGAGATGGACGCGGTGAGGCGGCCGGTCTGCTGCCCCCAGCCCACGCCGAAGCCCCGCACCGTGGCCACGACCCGCGGATCGTCCAGGCTGCCTGTGATCTGCGCGTCCCGCACGGTGATCCGGCCGCGGAGGCCCTCCTCCGGCGCGGTCTCCGTGGGCGCGGCGGGCGTCTCGGCGATCATATCGCGCAGCCGCGGGAGGCTGATGCCGTCGGCCTCGGCGTTCAGCTCCAGGCTTCGGTCGCGGAGGCCTGCCGAGCCCCAGAGCCGCACGACGCCTGCGGGAGACTTCAGGTCTGCCCGGCGCAGGCTCAGCGTGTCGCCACGCAGCACTGCGTCGACCTGCACCCGGTCCGCGGCCCGGCTGCCCCACCTGGGCTCACTGAATCGGGCCGCTACGCGGGCGTCGGGCCGCCTGTCGCCGCGGTTGCTCCAGGCGGCTAGGTCCAGGTCCAGCGAGCCGTCGGCCTGGTCCGCCTGCGCGGCGCCCAGCCGCTTCCAGGGCACCGAAGCCAGCCGCAGATGCCGAATGCGAGCCACGGCGCGGTAGGGTCTGCGCGGGGCGAAGGGGCGGCCCTGCGCCTCAACGGCGATGATGCCTCCAGCGGCCCTCCCCTCCAGCCGCACCTCGGCTAGGCCGTCGGCCAGATCGGCGGAGCCATGCAGGCCGCGTATTTCCACGCCGCTGACAGTCGCCGAGGGCGCGTAGGCCCGCAGCTCGGCCGACGGGTTGCCCCATGGCCCCCACACCCGGTACCTCACGTCGGCGCGGCCGACCGGCGCCCCGGCTGCGGAGGAGGAGGCACGAAGCTCGGCCCTGCCTGCCGCCTGCACTTCCGGCGCGGAGAGCCTGCCGCGCAGGCGCATGGCGCCGTCGGCAGCGGCGTCGATCTGCCTGAGCGGCGCCGGGACCTCGCCGCGGCGCAGGGCCTGCCAGAGCCGGTCAGGACGCAGGCGGCGCCCGGAGAGCGTGCCGTCGATGAGCCAGACGTCGCCGCGAACCAGGGCGCCGGCGAAACGGACCGGGCTGCCGGCGACAGAGCCTGCCAGGTCGGCATCGACCCGACCGCGCCGCCATGCCACGCGGCCGCGCACAGAACGAACGGGCTCGGCCAACTGCGGCACGGCCACGGACGGGGCCACTACGTCCCCGGCAACGTCCCACGCGGCGCGGCTGCCCTTCCCAAGCCGCCAGACGATGGAGACGGCGCCGGTGGCAGTCGGCGACGAGATGCGGTACTTCCGGGGTATCCACGGCTCGATCAGCGCACCCGGCGTGGCGCCCGCGACGCCGACGGCGAGCCCCAGCGTCCGCGTCGCGCGAACATAGGTGCCGGCGACGCGCAGGCCGCGAGCGCGCCCGGCGGCCTCATCGGCGGTGCAGAACCAGGTCAGGTCACCCGCGGGGTCCATGGCGAGGCTGCCGCTCACATGCTCCACGGTGGCAGAGAAGCGGCCCGGCGATGCGCTGGACCGGCCGCGCAGGACTTCGTCGGAGTAGTGCGCGCGGCCGTCCACGACCTCGATGACGCCGAATGCCTGCGAGGGCGGGCCCTTCCTCCTCGGGCGGATGAGGTCGGCGATCGACCACTTGCCCCGGGCGTCGCGGGTGATCCGGCCCACCGGCCGGTAGACCTTCAGGCGCGTGAGGACTGGCGGGTCGCCGGGCTTCTTACCCGTGAGCACTGCGGTGTTGAGCGTGGCTTCCACCCGTAGCGCCCGGGCCAGGTCGCCCTCCCCGCGGCCCATGCGGCCGCCCACAGAGACATCGGTGGCGACGACTGAGCCGGAGGTGATCCGGATCGTGCCGATGCGGACCTCCCGCTTCAGCAGGCGCGTGGCCTCGGTGGAGAGAAGAGCCGGCAACTGCGTCTCCAGCCGGCGCACGGCTTTGCCGGCGACGCGCCAGGCGACGAAGGCCAGCATCACCTGGGGCACGATGAAGAGGGCCGCCACGAGGCTCCGCCGCAGGGCGCGCACCGTCAGCGCACCCCGCAACCGGGGATAGGCATGGCGCGCCGATCCTGTCATGGCGCCTCGCCCGTCAGGGCGCCTCCGCAGGGGAGGGCGCGGCCTCCATGGCGGCCAGGCGGTCTGCCATTACCTTGCGGGAGAACTCGATGGCGTTGTGGCTGCTCCGGACGAAGGGCCCGGACGCCACGAAGAGGAAGCCCATCTCCTCGCCCAGGCGCTTGTACTCCGCGAAGGCCTCGGGGCGGACATACTCGCGGACGGGCAGGTGGTGTGTGGTGGGCCGCAGGTACTGGCCGATAGTCACCGCGTCGACCCCGGCCTGCCGAAGGTCGCGCAGCGCGGTCAGCACCTCGTCGGGCGCCTCGCCCAGGCCGAGCATGATGCCGGACTTGGTGTAGATGCCGTCGCCCAGCCGCCGGGCGTCCTGCAGCACCTCCAGGCTTCGGTGGTAGCGGGCCTGGGGCCGCACTTCGGGCGAAAGCCGCTCCACGGTCTCGATGTTGTGGTTGAAGATCTCCGGCCGTGCGTCGGTGACGACCTTGATGAGCCACCGCTTGCCCTGGAAGTCGGGCGTGAGCACCTCCACGATGACGCCGGGGATTGCCTGGCGCAGGGCTTCGATCGTGTCGGCGAACTGGCCCGCGCCCTGGTCGGGCATGTCGTCGCGGGTGACCGAAGTGACCACCACGTGCCGCAGGCCCATCTCGCGCGCCGCCTCGGCCACGCGCGCGGGCTCTTCGGGGTCGGCCGCGGGCGGCTTGCCCACCTTGATGGCGCAGAAGCCGCAGTTGCGCGTGCAGGTGTCGCCCAGGATCATGAATGTGGCCGTCTTGTGCGACCAGCACTCGCCCAGGTTGGGGCAGCGGGCGCTCTCGCAGACGGTGTTGAGCGAGGCCGTGCGCATCATACCCTCCAGGCGGCGGACGGCGCCCGGGTCGGGGATGGTCTTGCGGATCCAGTCCGGCAGCGTGCGGTTAGACATGGGCCCTCACATGGGATCGATGTTGGAGTCTACCTGCTACGCCGCCCCGCCGCGGGGCAATCGCCGCAGTGCGCCGCCTTACCGGTTCGGTCCGGTGTACGGGATGTGGTATAGTGACATCGTCATATCGCCATACACCCGAGGAGGCACCTACCATGAGCGACTTCATCGGCCGGGAGACCGGCGTCATCCAGTCATGCCCGTCGTGCGGCCAGTTCAACCGCGTGCCCTTCTCCAAGCTGGGCCAGACCCCATCGTGCGGCACCTGCGATGCGGCCCTGCCGGTGCCCGACGGCCCCATCGCCGTCGGCTCCGACGAGGCGTTCCGCAACCTGGTGCGCGAGTCGCCGCTGCCGGTGCTGGTGGACTTCTGGGCCCCATGGTGCGGCCCCTGCCGCATGGTGGCGCCGGAGTTGGCCAAGGTAGCCGCGGCCAACGCGGGCAAGCTGATCGTGGCCAAGGTGAACACCGACGAGTTGCAGGCTGTGGCGGCGGAGAGCAGCATTAGCTCCATCCCGGCGTTGTCGGTCTACTCTGGGGGCGTCGAGGTGACGCGCACCGTAGGAGCCCAGCCCGCGGCGGCCATCGAGCGCTTCGTCTGGGATGCGCTGAAGGGGTAACGGGGCCTACACGTCCCGTCCGGGCCCCTTGCCGACGCCCCGCGGGGAGCGGTATACAGAACCGTTGGGCCTCGAGCCGGCGGGTTAGTGCAGTCGGCCGGGCGCGCCGCAGAACCGAGTTATACCTGTGTACATACCTGAGCCGGAACTCGCATGCCCTCCTCCGCGGCGCGTCGCCGCGCGGCCGGTCGCGCTCGTGTCGATGGCCAACTACCGCAGGCTCTGGGCGGCGGGACTGTCCTTACTGGCCCTTGCTGTGAGCGCGGAGGCCGTCAAGAAGGGCGTCTTCATGGCCACGCGGACGACCGTTCAGGCCACAGTGACGGGTGTAGACCTGAACCCGAAGCCCGGTACGGGCGGCATCATCACCTACTCCTTCGCCACACATGGTGAGCGCCACGATGTCTCAGAGACCCTGGCAGGCGCCGCGCCTGCCGCGCTGCGTCCGGGGGAGCCCACGGGTGTGGCGGTGTCGGAGGTAGGCTCCCTGCTCCAGTACAGCCTGCTCGCCGGCGACAGGAGTGTCGCCCGGCAGTTTGCTGAGGCGGGGCTCGGCGCCCTCCTGCTGGCCTCCGTAGCCGGCCTGTTGGTGGCCCAGGGCTTCGTCGTTCCGATGATCGAACGGCGCATCTGCCGCATCGGGGTCGGTACACCCGGTCGTGTTGTGCGCAAGCGCACCGTTATTGGCCCGCGCGAGACCCTACGGTACGTCGAGTATGAGTACACAGCATCGGGAGGCACTGGGCCGCCGCTCCGAGGCAGGGCGACCGCCAGCCAGACCCTGTGGGAGGCGGTCCGCGAGGGCGACGCCCTCACGGTGCTGTACGATCCAGCCAAACCCCGGCGGAGCGTGGCGTACGCGCTCTGCCCATACCGCGTCGTCGCCGAACACAGTCCTATGGCCTAGCCTCGGTCGCCCGCGCTTCCTACAATCAGACGGGCCAGGGCGGGTGGGCGGTCTTTCCGTAGCAGTATGGTGCTGGGGCCTCTACGGTGACCCCCATCCCGGCCTTCCCCCTCCGCGGCTTCGCCGCGCAAGGGGAACGAGCAGGGCGGCGCGTTGCTCCAGGGGGTCCTTCCGCTTCGCGTCAGGATGACGGCAGGGGCG
>CAJBBX010000186.1 GCA_903951425.1 uncultured Chthonomonas sp. | reverse complement strand
GTCCCAACCCGCCTTGAATGCCGATCGGCATTGCGACAAGGCAGAGACCTCCGAAGAACATCGCCCCATAAGCGTCCCAACCCGCCTTGAATGCCGATCGGCATTGCGACAGCAGGTATGCAGGGCATGGCTCGTCGATGGCGATGTCCCAACCCGCCTTGAATGCCGATCGGCATTGCGACTCTGCTCGGGAGTGCAGGCGCACTCGTCGTTGCTGGTCCCAACCCGCCTTGAATGCCGATCGGCATTGCGACTCGGGCGGACCAGCCGCCGAATCCCGTTGCACTTGTCCGAACCCGCCTTGAATGCCGATCGGCTGTTGTCGGGCAGGGGCAAGCACGGGGCCTGCCCCTTACCCAATCCCATCTGGCCTGTCCACCGACCCTCTGTACTCCCTGGCCCGCCCTCTTGCCCTGCCGAACCCCCCGGTTTGTGGGCCTCGCGGCTGCCGGCAGCGCCCGCCCCGCGTCCAGCATCGCCCTGGCGATCTGCCGGTTCCTGCCTCTCCTCCGTTCCGTCGAACCTCGGCCGACTTTTGCCGGCTTCTGCCGCGTTTTGCCCCGCCAACCCCCTTCTCCCGGTAGGTGACGCCCGATCCGGGCCCTGCGCGGGGCTATTTGCCGCGATTTGCCTGCCGACCCTTCCGGTTCTGGAAGGAGACGGCGAGTTAACGCACGAATTAGAGCGAGGGCTGTTCCTCTTCAACCTCGGGTTCGTCTCTGTACCGGTTGGTCATGCCGTCGCGCAGGCTGCTATCGTGAGGAGGGGTGGATGTTCGATCAGATGCTCTGTCTCGTTGGCGAGAACCCGCTGCCGGTCTACCTCGGCATCGCGGGCCTCTGTACGCAGGGCGGCGAGGTGTGGCTGATGCACTCTGCCGACACGCGCCGCCACGCCGTGGCCGTACAGAAGAAGCTGGGCTCCCGTTGGCGTTGCCCGGCGCAGAACCTGGTGCAGGTCAACCCATTCAGTCCGCAGGATGTGGTTCGCGGCACGGCGCAGGTCTCAAAGGGCCGGCCGGGGCTGGCCCTCAACTTCACCGGCGGCACCAAGGTGATGTCGGCCTTCGCACTGCAGGCCCATGTGAACGCCCAGCCCGGCGACCACCGGTTAGGGCGCGCGTTCTACCTTGAGGACCGCGGCCACGTCTTCCGCTTCTGCGACGGCGCCGACCTGCCGTTCCCGCCGGCGCTCAAGCTGAACGTCAGGGACCTGGTCGAGCTGCACGGCGGCAGTATCACGGATTCCAACATGTGGGCGCCATGCACCACGGCCGACCTGCAGCATATGTGGGACCACTTCCATGCGGACAAGCTAAGGGCCCTGTATGCGGTCGCCCAGCGCGAGGATAAGGTCTATGACTCCCTCGCCGGGCAGTTCGACGCGGCCACCCAGAGCTGGCGCGACGGGGAGTGGGCGAGGTTCCTGGACCGCTTCTGTGAGGGTTCGCCACAGCACCCATGGCGGCGCGTAGGCCTGCCCGAGCGGACGGGCTTCGGGAGCTGGCAGGAGGGCTGGTACTCCGAGCTGCACCACCAGTGGCGCTTTGCCACCGGCGGGTGGCTGGAGCTACTCGTGGGTTATCTGGTGCGATGCGCCATCGAGGGCCGCAAGCCGGAGTTCGGGCCGGACCGGCTCGACCTGGGGCGCGAGGTCGTTACCGGCGCACAGATTCAGTGGAACAGGGAGCCGTTTGAGGCGGATCTCCTGCTGGTCCGCGACAACAGGCTGAGGCTCATCTCAGCCACCTGCCAGCGAGACCAGCGCACGGCAAGGCTCAAGATGTTCGAGGCGATCCACCGGGCCCGACAGGCAGGCGGTGGCCTTGCGGCGGCGTCCACCGCCACGCTCCTGCGTAGGCCCGTTGATGTGCAGCACTGCCAGAGCGCGGTCGACCCACAGGGCCGCCACCGCTTCTACGGGCGGACCGACATCGCCGACTGGATGGCAGGTAAGCGTCTCGACGCCCTCCGCGCCGATCTGAGCGGCTAGATGTGATGCTCCATTAAATGTCCATCTCCCGCAGTACCCAGGAGTAACCCATGTCAGTACGGCTCGTGAAGGACCCGGCCCCGGCCTGGAGCCCCCCGGGCGCCGACCCGGATACCTCGGCGAACTACGAGATCAAGGTGGTGACGCCGCTGTTCGGCGGCGGCGCCGCGCCCAAGGAGTGCGACCCCGCCTATCCCATCGGGCCCGCCGCGGTGCGCGGGCACCTTCGCTTCTGGTGGCGAGCGCTGGTGGCCGGCCGGTACAGCTCCTCGAGCAAGCTGGCCGAGGACGAGGCCGACCTCTGGGGCAGCGACCAGAAGAAGGGCCAAGTGGCGCTCTCGGTGCGCCTCGTGCAGGCCGGCAAGCAGGTGGATGTGTTCAGTTGGCCTATCAAGGACGGCAAGATGGTGGGGTTCCCGTCTCTGTTGCAGTCCGCTTGGCCGCGCTACGCCCTGTTCCCGTTCCAGGGCGCCAAGGAGGCGGGCCAGAACACCTTGAAGGAGCAGCCCAGCAAGGCGACCGTGGGCGTGCAGTTCGAGCTTGGCCTGCGCTGGTCCGGGATCAACGCGGCCACCGTAGCCGATGTGCGGGGCGCGGTGGCCGCCTGGGTGGCCTACGGCGGCGTGGGCGCCCGGACGAGGCGAGGCTGCGGCAGCCTGGATTGCGCCAAGGCCGGGGCCTTCGACGGCGGCGCCTTGCCGGATCATGTGGAGACCACGCTCCTCGCCGGCGCAGAGCGAGTGCTGGGCAAGCCCATGGGTGACCCCGTCGCCGCGTGGAACGTAGCGGTCGGCCTCTACCAGGACTTCCGGCAGGGCGTGCCGTTTGCGCGCAACCCGGGTTCGGACCCGAGCGCGCCGGGCAAGCCGGGCAGATCCAAGTGGCCGGAACCCGACACCATTCGCCGTGCGGTGCACCAGTGGTGCCCCAAGCACACGCCCTCTGCTCGCCCTGACGGTTTCCCGCGCGCGGACCTGGGCCTGCCGATCGTGTTCCAGTTCAAGGACAAGAACGCTGGCGACCCCAACCAGACTTGCCTCCAGGGGCCCGACAGTGGGCACCTGCGCATGGCATCGCCGGTGATCACAAAGGCCGTCCGGACGGCCGGCGGTCAGTGGGCGCCTATGGTCCTGGTGCTGACTGCGCCCCACGCGTGGGACCTGGGCGACCTCGAACTGGGCGGCACCCATCGTAGCGTGACCAAGGGCGAGATCGAGATCCCGCCCGGCGCCAAGGTCGGCCCCATCAGCGGGCCGATCCGCGAGGCTGTGCTGGGGCATGCGGCAGCGAAATGGACCGCCAAGAAGGAGGCGCTTTGATGACGCGCGTTCTGGCGCTATCGATCGGCCCGGTACAGGAGTTCATCGCCGCGGCCCGCCGCACCGGCGATATGCAGGCCGGGTCCGACCTGCTGGTGGAGGTGGCCCGCGCTGCGGCGAAGGCCGTGCAGGCGGCCGGCGGCGACCTGGTCTTCCCGGCCGACCCCGGGGAGGTTGGCCCCAACAAGGTGGTAGCCGTGATGCGCCCCGGGGCCGATCCCACGGCCGCCGCCGCAGCCGCTCGCAAGGCGGCCCAGGGCGTCGTGGACGGCAAGTGGCAGGACCTTGTCCGCCATGCCCCGGCGCTGGTGTACCGCAGGACCACAGCCGATAACCAGGTGGCCCACCTGCTGGAGTTCTACGCCGCCTGGGCCGATGCCGACGCCTACGCGGACGCTCGAACCGAAGCCGACCGCCGCCTCGCGGGGCGCAAGGCGCTGCGCGACTTCGCTCAGCCGCTCAGCGAAGCCGGCGTGCCTCGCAGCTCGCTGGACCCCTCGCGCGACTGCGTTACACCGGACACCGCCGAGGGCGAGGTCGTCGCCGACGGCGTCCGCGTCCGGTCAGGCGAGATGCTCGACGCCGTTTCGCTGATCAAGCGGCGGATGGGCCGCAGCTCCCACGGCGCGGCGGTGCCCACCACATCGGACCTGGCCGCACGGGGCGTCAGCAAGGCGCTGGAGGCGAACGATCCCGCCACGGCCCAGAGGATCGGCGACCTCTGCGGCAAATCCGCGGACCTGAGCGAGGGTGACTTCTACTTCGCCGGCCGCCTGAAGGATGCCGTGGCGGACGGCGCGATCGACGAGGCCGAGGCCACGCGCCTTGAGCGGGCGGTCGCCAGGGCACTGCGTGCCGGCGGCGTGCCGGAAGCTCCCGGCTACTTCGCCATCCTCGTGGCCGACGGCGACCACATGGGGAAGCGCCTCTCGGGCATCACCACGGTGGAGGGGCATCGCCGGTTCTCTGCATCGCTCGCCGGCTTCGCCAAGGAGGCAGGTCCGCTGGTCGCCCAGTTCAATGGCCATCCGGTCTACTGCGGTGGCGACGACGTGCTGGCGCTGCTGCCGGCTCCGCGGGCGCTGGGTTGCGCCGCCGCACTGGCCCAGGCGTTCACCGCGGCCGTCGGCGGAACGCTCTCGGCCGGGATCGCCATCGTCCACCACCTGACGCCGCTGCAGGACTCGGTCCAGCGGGCGCGCGACGCGGAGAAGGTCGCCAAGGAGAGCCGCAACGCCTTCGCGCTGGCTCTCCACACGCGGGGCGGCGAGCCGCATACGACCGTGGGGCCGTGGCGCGCCGAGGAGGGGCATCCGCTGGCCGGTCGGCCCGACGTGGCCGCCTGGCAGGTCTGGGTCGACGTGATGCGCTCGGGCTCCATCTCGCGCGGCTTCCCGTACGAACTCCGGGACCTGGCCCGGGAGTTCCTGGCCCTGGGTCCGACCGACGCGCTGGCGCACGAGGCGGTGCGCATCCTACGTCGCAAACGCGAGTCGGGCGCCGGCGCCAAGGCGGCTACCCAACTGGTGGCCACGGCAGAGACGATGCTCCGGTCCATCACCGATCCCGTGAAGATGGAGGCTCTTGCCGTCATGCTCATCACGGCCAGGTTCCTGGCCCAGTTCCCAGCGGAGGGCCCTGACCATGGCTAGAAACGACGGAAGGAAGGGCAGCGGCGGCGGCGGCAAGGGCGGACCGCCCCCGTGGAAGCAAGGCAAGAAGGCTCCGGGGACCGTCGATGCCCCGAAGCTCCGCGTCGAGGAGCCGACGCCTGTTCCGCCCGCGCCGACCGATGCGATCCAGGGCGCCGCGTCGGTGGCAACGGTCCCGACGCCCGCCGCGACCCCGGCTTCTCGGCCGGTCGCCGAGCCCGGCGGCGTCCTATGCATCCGCGCGCTGGAGCCGCTTCTCTTCCGCGACGGGAGGCCGCTTGCGGCCGCCGGCGGCGCCGCGATCTCGCTGGTCCTGCCGCTTCCGTCCACCATCGCCGGGTGCGTCCGCACGGGCGTCGGCAAGCGGCGCGGCTGGGATTGGTCGGCAGGCGGGCGCGAACAGGCGCTGGCGCTGACGGTTGCCGGCCCGATCGGCCAGGTGGCAGGGGAGCCCGTCTTCCCGGCGCCGGCCGACGCGGTGGTCCATGGCGAGCCCGGCGCGCTCTCCGTCATGCGGCTCCACCCCGACCTGGGTTCCCCGTGCCGCGGCGAGATGCCCGGCGGGCTGGCGCCGATGCTGGTGACGCAGGACGCGAAGCCTGCGCGTGGCTACCGGTTCTGGCGGCAGGCCGACATGCACCGCTGGCTGCTCGGCGCCGAACCTGCCCTGCCGCCGGCCCGCGTGCCCGAGCCGCCCATGGAGGAGCGCGTCCACGTAGCCCTTCGCGACGACACGGGCACCGCGGAAGAGGGGATGCTCTTCACGACCCGCATGGTCTGCCTTGAGAACCACGTCAGTGCGAGTGACGCACCGGGAGTCGAGTGGTCGCTCCTGGCCCGCACCGATGACGAGGCCTCGGCCGACGCCGTGGGCATCCTCACCGCCGGCGGCGAGCGGCGGCTGGCATCCGCCGAACCTGCGGGAGGGGCTGCATGGCCCGCCTGCCCCGAGGCGCTCCGATCGGCCCTGGCCGGCGCGATCCGCGTGCGGCTGGCGCTGGCGACCCCGGCGCTCTTCGACGGCGGGTGGAAGCCGGGATGGCTGGACGAGGAGATGGTCGGCTCACCGCCGTCGGCGCCCGGCCTCACGTTGAAGCTCGTCGCCGCCGCCGTGGGCCGCAGGGAGCCCGTTTCGGGCTGGGACCTGGCGACGCAGGGCCCCAAGGCGGTGCGCTGGATGGCGCCGGCGGGGTCGGTCTACTTCTTCGAGGTCCTGGAGGGCGCCGGCGACTGGGCGCCGGATGCGTGGCTGCAGCCCGTCAGCGACGGCGAGCAGGATCGACGCGACGGCTTCGGCCTTTCACTCTGGGGTGTCTGGTAGGAAGAGAGGAACTCAGTGAACAACGCAACCACCAAGATGGTCTATCTGCATGCTCTTACCCCCGTTCACTCCGGCACCGGGCAGACCGTGGCCGTGATCGACCTCCCCATCGCCCGAGAGAAGGCGACCGGCTGGCCCGTGCTACCCGCCAGCAGCCTGAAGGGCGTCGTGCGCAGCCTTCTGGATCCCGGCAAGAGCGACGCCATGTTCGGCCTGCTGGACAAGGCGGGCGCGGCCTGCTTCGGCGACCAGCGGATGCTCCTCCTGCCCGTGCGCAGCTTCTACGGCACCTTCGCCTATGTGACCTGCCCGCTGGCCGTGCAGCGGCTGGCCCGCGACCGCCGCGCCCTGGGGCTCCCGGCGCTGCCCGCGCCGCCCGACGTTACAGGCGCCGGCGCGGCCACGACGAGCGCATCCAAGCTGGCCAAGGGAGGCCAGGTGGTCCTCGAGGACGTCGACCTGAAGGCCGAGGCGAGCGAGGCGGCGTCGGCGTTGGCAACGGCCCTGGCGGACGAGCTCTTCACCGAGAAGGACGAGCGGCAGGCCCTGCTGGAGCGGTTCGTCGTGGTCTCCGACCAGGCGTTCGGCTTCCTCTCGGGCACCGCCACCGAGGTCTCGGCGCGGATCGCGCTGAACGATGACGGCACCACCACCGGCAACGGCGGCAACCTCTGGTACGAGGAGGCGGTTCCGGCCGAGGCGGTCTTCGCCGGCCCGCTCATCATCGAGCACCGGCCGGGCATCGATCCGCAGAAGCTGGTCGACGGCATCGACGGCAAGCTGTTGCAGATCGGCGGCAAGGCCAGCGTCGGCCGGGGCCTCTGCCGGGTGAGGGTGCAGTGATGCAGACGATCGCACAGAAGGACCTGACGCTCGCCATCAAGCTCGTCACGGAAGTGAGCACGGAGGAGAAGAAGGACAAGCGCGAGGCCTACGGCCGCCTCTGCCACAGCTTCCCGGTGATGGTGCGCACCTGCGGCCTCTGCCAGGCCGTCGCCTTCTCGGCCGCCAAGGCGGCAGATGGTCAGGGCGGAGCCCTCAAGTACGGCCACGAGACGATCCTGGCGCACGGAGCAGCGATCCTGGGCACGCCCGGCGGCGGCGGCGGACTCGCGGCCCACATCGCCTCGGTTCCGGTGGAGACCTACATGGACTACACCAACCGCCTGCTCCGGAGCTGGATCTACTTCAAGCGCCTTGCCGTCTCCATGCTGGAGGTGTCCGATGCCTCGGGCGAAACGGGCGGTGCGGCATGATCCCCGCCATTCGCGAGGCCCTGCGCACGGCGGCCTCCCAGGCGCTGAAGTACGACAACCCCGGCCTTGCCTATGACCGATACCTGAAGATGGCCGGCAAGGAGTCGGAGACGGGCGCCATGCACCAGTTGCAGGGCGTACTCGTGGCTTCGCCGGCGCCGGAAGCCTACCGGGTGGCCTTCGAGCGCTGGCGCAAGCTGGCTGAGGCGAACGGCTGCCTGATGATCGCCATGGAGCTCACGGCGCCGCTGGCCATCGGCCTCGGGAACGAGTCGGGCGCGGAGATCGGCATCACCACCAACCGGACCTACGGCATGCCCGTGATCCCCGGCTCGGCGGTGAAGGGCCTCTGCCACAGGACGGCCAGGCTCGAGGAGCCGCTGCCCGACATCGCCATGCAGACCCTCTTCGGCGCTCCCGAGGTGGCGGCCGCCTGCATCTGGCACGACGCCTGGTACATGCCCTCCAGCGTCGGCGGCAGGCCGTTCCAGGCCGACACCATCACGGTCCACCATCCCCTCTACTACCAGTCGCACGGCGCCGACGAGTGGCCCACGGACTTCGATGACCCTACGCCTGTGGCGTTCGTCTCGGTGCGGCCGGGCGCCCGCTTCCTCTTCTCCGTGAAGGTGCGGGCCGAGGCGGACGTGGCCTCGGGCTGGCAGGCGCTGGCCCGCGACTACCTGGTCTGGTGCCTCGGGCGCACGGGCATCGGCGGCAAGACCAACGCGGGCTATGGGCGCTTCAGGGCGCTCGAGGCCCCGTCCGGTACGAAGACAGACACAGAGGAGTGGCCCGGCGCACACCTATCGTACAACAAGGGCAACGGAGAGGCGACCTGCACCACGGGAGCCGGTACGGCCCGAGCGAAGCTCGTCGACATCCAGCTCCCCGATGACCTTCGGGAGCGGTGCAAGAAGAAGGGTAGCCTGCCGGGCGTGGATGTCACGGTGAGCAAGCAGGGCAACATGCTGGTGATCAAGTCGATCAAGCCGGCGGGATAGGAGGCAGGGGCGTGGCTCGGACCATCATCAGCACTGTGGGGACTTCGTTGCTCTCCAACTACCGCAGGACGCACCCCGGCGAGGAGCCGGGGGTGGACGCGCTGGCCCGGTACCTGAAGGGCGCCGACCCCGTGGCGGCATCGGCCGAGACCAACGCCCTGTCGAGCCCGCGCCTGGCGGAGAAGGGGGACGAGCTCCGGTTCATCGCCTCCGAGACCGCCGACGGCCGCACCTGCGCCGAGGCTCTCCGACGCCACTTCGCCGCACAGGGCGCCTCCGCCGGAGTGGCCGAGGCCACGGGCCTGCGAGCCAAGGAGTCGGTCTTCCGGGGCGCCGGGCTCCGGGGCCTCGTCTCCGTCATCGCGCAGGAGATCCGGGCCGCACGCCGCGCCGGGCGCGAGCCGCGCATCAATGCCACGGGCGGCTTCAAGGCGGAGGTGGCCTACGCGGCTCTGGTGGGCCTCCTCTTCCGCGTGCCGGTCTACTACATCCACGACACGTTCCGGGAGATCATCGAGATGCCGCCCATGCCCATCTCGTGGGACCTGGGCGTGGCGCTGGACCACGAGGAGCTGCTCCGACGCCTGGACGAGGAGCCGCGCCCGGCCTCCGAGGTGGAGCCGCAGCTCCAGGGACTGCCAGAGGAGGCTCGGGTGCTGGTGGAGTCCGACGGGCAGACGCCCGCCGGCTACCTGCTATCGGTCACCGGCACGGTGCTGCTGGAGGCCTACGACGACGCGCTGGCCGAGGCCGCCGGCGTGGAGGTGCACCTATCGGGCAAGGCGGCCCGAAGCCTCGAGGGCATGGACGGCCCGCAGCAAGCCGAGTTCCGGCGCCTACTGGGCGCTCTGCGGGTGAAGTCGCTCTGGGCCGGCCGCGCCGAGAAGGTGCACTCGTCGGACTGCCTCACCTGGCCCAAGGGCCACAAGTCGGAGAGGATGTTCTTCTACGAGGCGGACGACGGATCGGTACGCGTCTGCGAGGTCTGCCTCCACGACGAGTATGAGCGGCTCATGGCCCGTCCGCGCGGGGTTCGCAAGGCGGCCTACCGCGACTTCGCGCCGGCGCCGGGCGCCTGAGGCCCGCCGCGCCATGCCGCTGACCCTTCGCCTCCACTTCACCGGCCCGCAGTCGCCCGGTCCGTTCCGCCACGCCGACGGGTTGCGGGCGCTGGCCTACCGGTGGATCGCCGCGACCGATCCGGCGCTGGCCGACGCCATCCACGAGACCAACGCGCCCAAGCCCCTGACGCTGAGCCCGCTCTCGTGGGAGGCGGGCCACGCCTGGGTGGATGTGACGCTGCTGGCGGAGTCGCTGGCCGACGCCGTGGCGCCCGCGCTGGCCTCCGTGCCGCCGGAGGTACGGCTGGGTCAGGACCGCTACCTGCTGCAGCGGGTGGAGCCTGTGGCCCGAGCCTCGTGGGAGGAGCTGCTGGAGCCGCCGGCGCACCTCCTGCGGTCGGTATCGCTGCGGCTGCTGACCCCCACGGCGTCGCACGCCTCGGGCACGCTCCGTAAGGCGCTGCCGCTGCCCGACCCGGCGATCTACTACGGGGCCTGGGCCCGGCGCTGGAACGCGGCGATCCCCTGGTGCGGGCCCGATGCGCCGCCGCCGGCTCCGGCCGACATGACGACGCTGGCCGACGAGCGAGTGGCGATCAGCTACCTCCATGGGGGCACCTGCGAGGCCATGATGGGCGACCGCGACCGCCGCTTCATCGGGTTCGTGGGGACGGTCCGCTTCGCCGTGCTGGATCCCGCCACCCTGGGCGTCGACGAGCAGCGCTGGCTGGCGACCCTCAGCCGGTTCGCCACCTATTGCGGCACCGGCGTCGAGACCCTGCGCGGCATGGGCCAGACCGAGCTGACGGAACCGGTGTAGCCCCGCAGCCTACTTCCGGGGTCCGGCCACCACCTGCCACGCCGCCCAGGCCACCATCACCACCACCGCCACGAGCAGCAGCGGCAGGCCAGGCCCCAGCAGCGTGAGGATGCCCAGCACGAAGACCAGGGCATAGGTCCCGAGGCACCCGGCCTCGCCGGCAGTCGGTTTCTGCATAGCACCGCGCCCCCGCATCCCCCCGGCAATCCGGTCAACAACGTCAACGGCGTCAACAACGTCAGCCACCCGGTCGGACCCCGCACGGCACGCGCCTGGAGCAACCGGCGTAGCCCCGCCCCGTTGGTGCCCCCGTGCCACCAAAGCCGATCGGCATTCAAGGCGGGTTGGGACGAGGGGTTCAGTGGTGGGCCTTGCTGGGATGGGCAGTCGCAATGCCGATCGGCATTCAAGGCGGGTTGGGACCTGTCATACCTACTTGTTGGCGCACTTCCTCTCTCAAGTCGCAATGCCGATCGGCATTCAAGGCGGGTTGGGACCGCCACAATGGGCGGCAAGTGTTCCATAGAGCAGCTGTCGCAATGCCGATCGGCATTCAAGGCGGGTTGGGACAGACCAACGATGGCAGTATCTGAGGTCAAAGCGAAAGGTCTCAATGCCGATCGGCATTCAAGGCGGGTTGGGACATCACAGTTGTCGGCCCCGTTCCCGACATCCTCTTGTCTCAATGCCGATCGGCATTCAAGGCGGGTTGGGACGAGATCAACGGCGAGGTGAGCGAGGCCGCGTTGTAGTCTCAATGCCGATCGGCATTCAAGGCGGGTTGGGACGAGCAGTTGAAGGCTCACCTGTCCATCACCGAGGCGTCTCAATGCCGATCGGCATTCAAGGCGGGTTGGGACCACAAGACAGACTGTAAGCCGTGTTCGGTTGCCAAGTCTCAATGCAGATCGGCATTCAAGGCGGGTTGGGACCCCGAAGTTTTCGGATGGGCGGGGGTTCGGGAAGCTTGTCTCAATGCCGATCGGCATTCAAGGCGGGTTGGGACTTGAGGGTATCAATGTGCTTAGGCTGGGTGATG
>CAJBBX010000185.1 GCA_903951425.1 uncultured Chthonomonas sp. | reverse complement strand
GCCCTACGTCCGCTCAGCCGGCCGAGGCAGGACCCTCCCGCTGAAGGCCTACGTGCGCAGCCTGCCGGACTACGTGATCCAGCCCGGCAAGTCCATCGCGTTCTCGGTCAACGGCACAGGCGTCGGGTCCGCCGACGTAGCTGCCGACGGCTGGGCATCGGTCGGCTGGTTTGTCCCCTGGTCCGAGCCCCTCGGCTCCCATACGGCCGCGGCGGCCTTCGCCGGTGATAGCTGGTACGCGGCAGTGTTGGCCAACACCACGTTCAACGTAGTACCGTAGCTGCGGAGCGAGGGAGCGAAAGGTAGATCGGCCCCGGGGGCAACCTAAGATCCGAGGCCGGTCTCGCCGAGATTAGGTGATATGGATGGGCCTAGGTAGCAGCAGGGTCTTAAACAGGCTCCCCGATCGGTGAAATGACAGTGACAAAACGGAATATTTTGTATGCTGTGATTAGTGCAATAGATTGTGTTACGTAAGAGTTCGAGTGAGGGAGGGACAGCAATGAGTCGCGCTGCATTGGCCGCAGGCCTCTTGATCGCTACTGCAACTATCCTGCAGATTGGAACTAGTTACGCACAGGGGTGGGCTTGGGGCAGGAACTACGAGGGGCAGCTCGGCGATGGTACCTGCGATGACCGACATGCTCCGGTGCAGATCGCTAAGTCCGACCGGTTCGTCCAGTTGGGGGCTGGGTGGGGCTACTGTATCGCCAGAGACACGGACGGTCTTGTTTGGACATGGGGTTGGAACTACGAGGGACGGCTGGGAGACGGGACAGGCTACCCGCGGTACCGTCCAGGGCAGGTAGCTGCGCTCTCGTCAGTTGTCCAGATCGCTGCAGGCGGCGGGCATTGCTTGGCCTTGAGATCCGACGGTACAGTATGGGCATGGGGACGCAACGCTGAAGGGCAGTTGGGCCTAGGAACCATCACCAATGAGGCCTGGCCGAGGGAGATTCCCGGCCTTTCAGGCGTCAGAGCCATCGGATCCGGAATTCTGCAAAGCTTTGCCCTGTTAAGTGATGGCCGCGTGATGGCTTGGGGGTCAAACAAATACGGAGAGTGTGGTGATGATAGTGAGATCAACCATACAACACCTGTAGTAGTTCATGGGTTATCGCATGTGAAAGATATTACTGGTGGTGACATGCACGTGCTAGCTCTGACTGATAGCGGCGAAGTGTGGTCGTTTGGTTATAATTATTATGGCCAATTAGGTGATGGATCTAGAACATCAAGAAGTATGCCTCGCCGTGTGGCTATGCCTGACAAATGTATTCGCATAAGTGCAAAGTGGCACACGAGTCTAGTTGTATCTGAGAGCGGAAATGTATATGCGTGGGGTGATAATACGTTTGGGGAATTGGGTGACGGTACGTACACCGGTAGATACGTGCCAACCCGGGTGCGGGACCTCAGTGACGTTGTCAACGCTTCTGCGGGCGACTTCCATTGCCTGGCGTTGTGCCGCAATGGTAGCGTGTGGGCATGGGGCAACAACGATCAGGGCCAGCTGGGCACCGGGACAACCACCGGGACCTCACTTCCCACGCTGGTGACGGGGATGGTAGGTGCTACCGACGTGATAGCGAGCTACCAATACAGTATCGCAGCCCGCGTATCACCTGGTACGAGCTTGGCAGTTCCATCGCAGTACGGAACAGGGCTGGCGTCCGTCGCCCTGAAGGCGACGCTGACGCGGACGGACACCTCTGCTGCCCTCCCCGGCAAGTCCGTCTCGTTCACCGTTGCCGGCACCTCGGCCGGTTCGGCCACGACGGATGCCGCTGGTCTGGCGCAGGTCGACTATACCATCCCCGAGGGCGCCGCAAGCCGTACCATCGGCGCGGCGTTCGCCGGCGACGGCACGTACGCGTCGTGTACTGGGACCGGAACACTCATCGTCCGAGCACCGACCACCATGGTGGTCTCAGACGTGTCGGGCCGGGTAGGGAACACCGTGGCGCTGGCAGCCACACTGACCGCAGGCGCCTCGGGCCTCTCCGGCAAGGCGGTGCGCTTCTCGGTGGCGGGCTCCGACCTGACGCCGGGGGTCACCACCGACGCCACGGGGCGCGCCACATACGCCTACATCATCCCGACCGGATCGGTGGGGAATCGGTCGGTGGGCGCTAGCTTTAGCGGCGATGCCGACTGTGCTCCGAGCCAGGCCACGGCCATTCTGACCGTCACGAAATCACGGTCCTACATGCGGGTCAATGACTCCTCAGCGACAGCCGGCGCCGAGACGGGCCTTCTGGCCTTCCTGTACAACCACCTCATGGACGACGACCTGGTAGGTATTGGCGGAGCAGCCGTGGCGTTCAGCGTGGACGGCACATCGATCGGCTCCGCCGCCACTGCATCCGATGGCAAGGCTCGTATGGTGCACACCCCGCCGTCGTCCGGGTCATTCCCGATCGTGGCCACGTTTCCCGGCGATGCCAACTACGAGCCCGGCTCAGGTTCCGGCACGCTGACGGTCAATGCCGTCGCTACCAGCGTGCAAGCGCAAGGCGCCACCGGCTTGACCGGCGGCTCGGTCACCCTGAAGGCGGCTCTGAAGCGGACCAGCGACGGCGCGGCCCTCTCGGGCAAGACACTGATCTTCCTCGTAGACGGCACGTCGGTGGGCTCTGGAACCACTGATGCCACTGGGCTCGGCCAGGCCGGCTGGACCGTAACGGCCGGCGCATCCAGCCGAACCATCCGTGCAGATTTCGCCGGCGACACCGTCTACTGCTCCAGTTTCGGTACGGCCATACTCACGGTCCACACGGTCACAGCAATGGCTGTCTCTGACACCTCCGGGCGCGTGGGCGACACCGTGACCCTTACGGCGGTGCTGAGCGCCGACGGCACCGGCCTCTCCGGCAAGGCGGTTCGCTTCTCTGTGGCCGGCTCCGCCCTGACGCCGGATGCCATGACAGACCCCGCCGGTCGGGCCACATACTCCTATATCGTTCCGACCGGCTCGGTTGGGAGCCGCATTCTTGGCGCCGCCTTCGCCGGCGATACGGACTACACAGCGAGCCAGGCCACGGCCATGCTCACCGTCACCAAGGGACCTACGAAGCTCTATATCCCGGACCGAGCCGGCCTCGCAGGCGATGCGATCACTTTGAAGGCTTATCTCTACCTGTCCACGGGTAGCGCACCGATCGCCGGTCAGACGGTTCGTTTCGTCATCGACGGAGCCGATGTCGGCGGATCCTCGGCAACGGACGTGAGCGGACAGGCAGTGCTGTCCTACATACTGCCGGAGACGCTTGCGTCGCCGGCCGTCCATGCACTGGAAGCCAGGTACGCCGGGGACGCCAGCCGGCTCGCTTGCTCCGGTTCCGGTAAGCTCACGGTCACTGGCTCCGAGACCTTCATGTGGGGCGTTGATCGGACCGCCAAAGTCCGAACCCAGGCGTTCGTAACGGCCTATCTCTATCGCAGGGCGGACCGCACGCCGATGGTGAACCGCGATGTCTGGTTCAAGCTCGATGGCGAGTATATCGATGTGGTCGCGACGCGCTCCAATGGCCGCGCCGACGCGGTGTATGTAGTGCCGGAGTGGTTCACAGTAGGCGTTCACGCCATGGAGGCGGAGTTCTGGGGCAGTTCGGCGTACGGCCCATCGACGTGCGCTGCCGCGCTGACGGTCCAGGAAGGCGACACGTACCTCTGGGCAGAAGGCCGGTCCGCCGTGCGGCAGGGCGCTGTCCTGGCCATCCGGGCCTACCTGCGGAGCCTGCCGGACTATGCCTGGCTATCCGGATGCAAGATCAGTTTCGGCGTGGAGGGCGTGCAGGTTGGTACCTCGACTACCGACAGTGGCGGGCGGGCGACCGTTCCGTTCCGGGTGCCGGCGACCTGGCTAGCCGGATCAAGCCACGCGGTGACGTCGGCATACGCGGGGTCTGCCGTTTACAACCCGAGTTCTGTCTCCGTGGACTGGACGATGGCTCCCTGATCACCGTCGCCGGTGCAGTCGCTGTCGCTGACACAGCGGTCTCGGCCAACACCACGTTCAACGTAGTACCGTAGCTGCGGAGCGAGGGAGCGCAAGGTAGATCGGCCCCGGGGCATGGCGCTCCGGGGCCGTTTGCGTGTGGCGGCGACGGCGCCACACGCCCCTAGACCACCTGCACCGTCCTGCCCGCCACTTGCACGGTCCGTCCCATCTCGGCCGCGAGGTCGCGGACGACGGACCAGGCGGCGCCGGCTTCGTCCAGCTCTGTCACGGGGATTACCTTCGTGGCGCCGCCGGCGGCTGTCCATGTAACCCGCTGCTTGTCGGCGCTCAGGGCGTACTTGCCGCCGGGCGCCAGCGCCTCCACGAAGCTGCGGACCCGGACGATGGGCCGTCCGTCGGCTACGTGGACGGGTTCGATCGGTGCGCCTCCGGGCAGCAGCACCGTCCACTCGGGCCAGCCTGCCTCGTCGCTCATGTCGGGCACGGCAGGAGCCCGGAGCAGCTCGGCGACGCGGCCGACCACGTATGCCTTCTCGACCAGCCGGCCGGGACAGGACTTGCGCGTGGTGGGGTCGTCGCGGTGGAACCGGATGCTGTCCGGTTGGGCTCCGAGCCGCTTGCACATGGCCGCCAGCGCCGCCATGGCGTTGTCGCGGACCGCGGCTCCGCGTCCCGTGTGGAATGGCTCAGCGTCGTAGTAGCCGAGCATCTCCATGCCCCACGATGTTCTGTTGAACGAGACCGCATGCACGCCGCGCAGGTTCATCGGTTGGAAGACGATGATGCCGTCCTCGCGGTCGTCGATGAACACGTGCGGGGCTCCGTGCCAGCCCATCTTCACGCCGTAGTAGTGCTGCAGGTTCAGCAGGTGCTGCTGCGTGAAGCCGTTCGGGCGCTGTGCCAAGGTGGGCGAGGCGGTGTGGTGCAGGGTGACGGACCGGGGCTGGAATGCCGATCCGAGTTTGACCGTGTCGAGATACGCGCCGAACTGATCCGGGCGAAACCGCTTGCCGACGAGTTGGATGGCCACGACCTCTCTCCTCTCTCCATTGCGGGACGCCGCCGTGCTTGCCGCGCTCCCGGGGAGCTATACGGCGTCGTGGCGCGGTATCCTGCACATGTGGCCCGAAGCGCCGGAAACAGCCGGAAGCCGCGGGCCAACCACCAAGGAGAGAGAACACCCGTGGCCAACCGCCATGCCGTCCTAGAGACGACCCAAGGCGTCATCCGCTTTGAGCTGGATGAAGCGAACTCGCCCATCACCACCGCCAACTTCGTCGGCCTGGCCGAGAAGGGCTTCTACAACGGCCTCACGTTCCACCGCTACGTGGCAGGCTTCGTTATCCAGGGCGGCTGCCCGAAGGGAACCGGCACCGGTAACGCCAGCGCCACCATCAAGCTGGAGAAGAACCCCGTCATTAAGCATGACGCGGCCGGCACCGTGGCCATGGCCCGGAGCTCGGACCCGAACAGCGCGTCGTGCCAGTTCTACATCACTCTCGCCCCGGCGACGTTCCTCGACCCCGAGAACGCCCAGGACCGCCACGGTTACGCCGCCTTCGGCAAGGTCACCGAGGGCCTCGACAACGTCCTGAAGCTTCGGCAGGGCGACAAGATGACCAGCGTCACCATCGAGTAGACGATCGCGGCCCCCCAGGGCGCTCCGGCGCTGAGGGGGGCCGCGACCACTCTCCGTCTCGGCGCTCCTACGGGGTGACCTTCAGGGTAGCATTTGAACCGCCGGGCAAGTAGGTTGCATCGCCCGCAAACCGGGCTGACATGGGGTGGTCGCCGACGAGCATACCGGCAGGAGCGGTATAGAGCAGCGACGCCTGTCCGCCGGTGTCGGTCACGGCAGAACCCAGAGCCACCCCGTCAAGCGTGTAGCTGACGGTCTTGCCGGGCACCCAAGCGTAGTCAGGCAGGCTCCGAAGGTAGGCCCGGAGATAGGCCTTGCCCCCGGCAGCAATGGAGCGCGAGGCCAGCCACAGGTACGTGACGGCCCGGTCAACGGTAAGCGTGGATGTAGCCGTAGAGGGGCGATACCCGCCGTTGCCTGCCCACGCCGCGTACAGCGAGTGCACGCCGACACCCAGAGAGGTCGGCAGGGTGTATGACAACATTGCCCGGCCGAGGCTGTTGGTCGTGGCGCCACCCACATGGGCTCCGTCGACTCGGAATGCAACTGCTTTGGAGACGACCGGTGAGGCGTTGTCGGCTCGGTAGAGGTATGCCTTGAGCAGGATCGTCTCGAGCATCTCGCCGGAACGCGCCGGAAGGTAGAGCTCAGTGTCATATGACAGCGCCGTCAGTGGGGCGGACCCGGTACACCCATCGTACTGGTCGTCGCCTACGAACTCGGCCGAAATGGTCCGTGAGGCAGGCCCGTCCTCCAGGGCGATGGTGATCTGGGCGCAACCCGTGGCATCGGAGCTCGTCGTCCCCTTGACGGCGCCGTCGATCTTGAACGTCACGGTGCGGCCGGGCAACGCAGGGCTGCCGGAGCCCGCCCAGAGGTACGCCTTGAGGTTCAACGGATCGCCGATCACCACGGTTCGGCTCACGACGTCCAGTCGGCTGGCGGGCAGTCGTACCTCAAGGGTGGCAGAGTCAGTGCTCCCGACGTAAGCGGCATTACCGGTGCAGGTTGCCGTCGTCGGGTAGGTGCTGGGCGACCAAGCCGCCGGTATCGCGAATGCGATGGTGGCGCTACCCGAGGCCCCTGCTTGGGACGCACCTGCGGTTGTGCCTGCCACTGCAAAGGCCACTGAGAGTCCCTGAAGCGGCGCGCCGTTCGATGTGAGCACGGCGGTAAGGGCCACAGACGACCCACGCCGGCCCATCGCATCGGCCATTACCAGCTCCGTCGGCAGCTTGCCGACCACGAGCGTACCGACGCCATGCGCAGGCTCGTACTCGCTGTCGCCAGCGAAGTCGCATCGGATCTCATGGTCGCCCGGCCCGGATGTGATCGTGTGGGGGAGTGTCGCCCTGCCCTGTTCGTCGGTAGTCGCGTCGCCGAGCGTGGTTCCGTCCATGGCGAACGTGACCCTCTTCGCCGCGAGATTGGCGCCACCCGCTTGGGCCCGCAGGTCGGCCAGGAGGTCCAGCGTGTGCGTCTGAAGCCCCGCCCGATCCGGCACCGACACGACGGCCAACCGGCGGGTGACGGTCAGCCCGGCTGACTGTGCGGTGCCCATCGTGGCGGCCTGGATGGTGACGCTCCTCTGGGCCGCGACCATGAATGTCTCGATGGGGAAGCTCGCCGTCGTGGCGCCGTTCGCGACCGTGATGGTCAACGGCGGCAGGGCGACCAGCGGGTCGGAGCTGGTGAGGGCAACCGCGGTACCGCCTGAAGAGGCCGGAGCCGCCAGGGTGACCGTTCCGGTGGCCGTCGTGCCGCCTGGCACCGTGGAGGGGGTCACCGACAGGGAGGCAACCCCGATCGCCCCCAGCCAGGGCTCGAACAGCACGTAGTTGCTGACCCGGCAGCCCTGCCCACTGGGGTTCAGAGTGCTGTGGTACGGACCCGAAGCGTGACCCCAGAAGCAGTAGCGTGCATCGACCGGAGTGCCCGTCTCGTTGTACACCCCGTAGGACGACCCCGAGAGCCAGCAGTTCCGCACCACGCCTCCACCGGAGGTGCTGTAGACATCAAAACTACAAAACTGGAACGTGCAGTCCGAAACCTGCGCCAGGTTGTACCGAAGGCCCGCCTGGGCATAGCGTACCCGGAGCCCCGCGAGGGTGGCAGCAGGCCCTCTGAGTTCGACTCCCACCCACCGCTCCGCCACCTGGTTGGTGTTGCCAAACGGGTCCGTGTCGTTCAGGTGCGTCAGAACCACCGGGTGCGCTGCTGTACCCTCGGATTGCAGCGCCCCAAAGAGCTGCATGACTACCCCGGTGCCGAACCGGATGGTCGTGCCCTCGCCCAGGGCGAGTGTGGACCCGGCCCTGGATACGATGGAGCCTGTGCTTCTGTAGGCCATGCTCGGGCCATCGGCCCAGCGTGACGTTCCCTTCAGGTCGGGGTTGAGGGTGATCTCGGCGATGCCGTCGCTGCACTGGTTGCCCGATAG
>CAJBBX010000184.1 GCA_903951425.1 uncultured Chthonomonas sp. | reverse complement strand
CGTCACCGGGTCCATCCACCGCGCTCTCATATACACCAGCCCGCCGGTGTCGGGCTCCGTGGTGTGCCCCAGGTTGCCGACGAACGCGTGCCTGCTGCTGGGTGTGCCCTGCGTGGCGCGCGGAGCGCCGTAGACGTCCAGCTTGCGCGAGGCCGTGAGGGCGCCGTAGTGGTCCACCTCGGCCAGAACGGAACCCAGCCCATCCCTTCGTTCCTCAGGGCAGGCTCCGACGTACCACTTGATGCTGCCGTTCACGTCGTCGCGCCGGTACTCGGGGCCGCGCAGGCCGGCCAGGTAGGTGGCCTGCGAGGCGCCGTTGGCATCCGTCTCCCGCACCATCATGCCATTGTCCAGCATGTACTTGCGGATGGTGCCGTTGACGTTGGAGGTGCGGCGCAGGCCGTCTGAGCCGAGACTGCGGGGCATGGGCGCAGCCGGTCCGCTCCTCTGTGTTGGCGGTATCAAGGCTGAGGCGCTCATATTCATCTGGGCTGTACCGGCGGGTCGCGCTCATCGCAGGTTGCGGGCCGAAGAAGGTTGCGGGCTGCCGCAGCATCTGGCTGTGCTGCGACGCGGCGAACAAGCCGTGAGGCGAGATACCCTGCAGCGCAGGCGGGCCGCAGGAGATGAGCCCGGTGATGGGCGGCTACCACACCATGTTGCATGCTCGGCAACACTTCAGCCAGTCGCACAGCGACCATGGCTGGCGGCCGGCTTTCGGCTAGACGCAGCAGGGCGCCCAGGTTGGGGAGCGTGGGCACCTCGCTGAGTAGTGTCACTGCGGCGACTGCTATAGCCGGGTGTTGACGAACGGAGGACTCGTCCCGTAGCAGCGCCGCCAGCCGCCGACTATAGTTGATGCCGGATGACGCGGAACGGCCGCTCCTCATTGCGCTACGGAGAGCGGCCTCAAGTTCGACCGGGTCGAGGTCGGCGGCACGCCTCTCTTGCCATGGTTTGGCCGGGTATACGTTCCTCGGGAGCCACTCGACGCCCAGCCGTTGCAGCAGTCCTTCGATTGACTGATCGTGCCGCCGAGCGGTCATCCACAGCGGCGCAAGCGATAGCAAGACCCCAAGACCGAGACCAATGGACTCCAGCGTGCCGAGGATCTGGCCATGTCGCTGCATCAGTACACCGGCACCCGCCGTGACGAGCATCCAAACGACTGGAGTGTAGCGCGCTGGCATACGCAGGCGAGCGCATTGGTACCGCAGACCTGTACCGTCGGGTCCACCGGTCACGTCAATCTCACGGTGATCACGGTGTGGCGCCATACCTGCCCAGGAAGGATACGTGTTAGGTCACCGGTGCACACAGAGCACTACCCTCCCGACGTGAAGTGCTGGTCGCCAAAGCCATAGAATCCGTCACTTGGCTGAATGAACTCAAACAGTATCATTAACTGGTATCCAGCCGCCAACACCGCAATCCCACTTGCCAGCCAGCGCGCAGTTGCTAGGTTACGGGCCTGGGCCGCGCCCCGCGGATCGTAGATGCCCGTTGCAGCTGACGCGAGACGGATCGCCTCGAGCAAGTTGAGAGCCTCATTGGTGGCAGCTACCAGCTCTTGCGCCAAGCGGCACGCGCCAACGAAGTTGATAACGGCAGCGAGCTTAACGGGGAGCCCGCAGTTCGCAATAAGCTCCATGGCTGTTAAGATCACCGTCACGAGTGTAAAGTCCGCGCAGCCGTCGGGATCGATGCGATTACTCGGGTTCGCGCCGCAGTACGCGAACCAGTTTGCACCGTGGAAAGCCGGGTCCTCGCTCAGGAACCTTCCCGTCACCGGGTCCATCCAGCGCGCTCTCATATACACCAGCCCGCCGGTGTCGGGTTCCGTCGTATGTCCGAGGTTGCCGACGAACGCGTGTTTGCTGCTTGGCGTGCCCTGCGTGGCCCGTGGCGCGCCGTACACGTCCAGCTTGCGCGAGGCGGTGAGGCTGCCGTTGCTGCCGTCCATCTCTGCCAGCACCGATCCCAGCCCATCGAAGACGTACCACTTGATGCTGCCGTTCACGTCGTCGCGCCGGTACTCGGGCCCGCGCAGGCCCGCCAGGTAGGTGGCCTGCGAGACGCCGTTGG
>CAJBBX010000183.1 GCA_903951425.1 uncultured Chthonomonas sp. | reverse complement strand
GGCCACGCAGAACGCGGCCACCCGGCTGACCTGTTATCTGTATGACTACAGGCGCAACGGCGACCTGATCCCCGTGCCCGGCAAGTCGATCAGCTTCAGCGTGGCGGGCACGCCGGTGAGCAGCGCGATCACGGACAGCTCCGGCAAGGCGTTCGTGCTCCACACGCCGGCCTCGACCGGGGCCCTGGCTCAGTCCATGTCCTTTGCCGGCGACGCGGCCTATGCAGCCGCAACCGGCACTGGAACGCTGACAGTCGCGCCCTGACACGGCAGCCGCGCCAATCGCATACGCACCCAGCGCCCCCGGAGGCTTCGGCCTCCGGGGGTGTTCTCGGCCTGTTTCCCGTCTGGAGGCCGCGGACCCATTGCACCGCACGGGCATCGATTGTATTATCTTGGATAGGGACGCAGGCACCGTCCGGTAGGCCGCGTGCGCCACGGGTGCCGGTCGCGACACCGCCCGCCTGTTGGGAACCATGATGGGTTGGGCATACTCAGGTTGGCTGCCATGGCGCGCCCCACCAAACGAACCTTGGAGAGGACAAGACGCATGCGAAACGCCAGACCCTGTGGTCTCGCCGTAGCGGCCGCGCTGTCAGCCCTATCGACGGTGGCCGTGGCTGCACCGCGCTCGTCGCGATCCGGCCCTGCGCCGGCCGCGCCCATGACCTTCGAGAAGAACACCGGGCGCTTCCCCGCCCAGGTGAAGTTCGTCGCCCGCTCAGGCGGCGGCACCCTCTTCCTCACGAACCGGGAAGCCGTCCTCGCGCTGTCCGGGCAGGACAAGGCCGTGGCCCTGCGCCTTAAGCTGGCACGCTCTAACCCCGGCGCCGTGGTCACCGGCCTGGACAAGCAGTCCGGCATCGTGAACTACCTCATCGGCAACGACCCGAAGAAATGGCACACGAACGTGCCCACCTACTCCCGCGTGAAGCTCGCCGGCGTCTACCCGGGCGTGGACCTGGTCTACTACGGCGCGGGCAAGTCGCGCACGCTGGAGTATGACTTCGTGGTGAAGCCCGGCGCGGACCCGTCGAAGATCCGCATGGCGGTCTCCGGCGCCCGGTCGCTACGGACCCAGGGCGGCAAGGTGATCGCCTCCACCGACCTCGGCGACGTAGCCCTCAATGCTCCCTACGCCTACCAGACCGTGAACGGGCTACGCAAGCAGGTCGCCTGCGCCTTCACCCTGGAGCGCAACACCGTGGCGTTCCAGGTCGCCCGCTACGACGCAACGCGGCCCCTGATCGTCGACCCGACCGTGGTCTTCAGCACCTACCTGGGCGGGTCGGGCGCGGACTACCAGACCCCCGGCACCTACGGTCCGCCCGAGGGCATCGCCGTCGACAGCGCCGGCGGCATCTATGTCACGGGTTGCGCCGGCTCCGCCAACTTCCCGACGACGGCGGGCTCGTACCAGCCTGCCAGGGCCGGCACGCAGACCGACGCCTACATCACCAAGTTCAACGTGGGCGGGGCAACGCTGGCCTACAGCACCTACCTTGGCGGCACCGGCGCCGACTACGGCTACTCGATCGCCGTCGATTCCGCAGGGGCTGCCTATGTCACCGGCGCGGCCAACGCAGGTTTCCCGACGACACCCGGCGCTTACGATGTGACCCACAATGGCCTGCTCGACGTGTTCGTTTCAAAGCTGAGCCCCGACGGCAGCGTCCTCGCCTACAGCACGCTCCTCGGAGGCGATACCTCCGACTACGGCCACTGCATCGTGGTGGACGCCAGCGACAACGTCGTCGTCGGCGGCTACGCCTCGGCGCCGAGCACCGTTCAGTTCCCCACGACGGCGGGCGCGCTGCAGCTTGCTCCGGCGGGCCTCATCGACGGTTTCGTGGCTAAGCTCGACGCCACAGGGGCCACGCTGCTCTGGAGCACCCTCCTGGCCGGGACCGGCAATGACTCGGTCACCGGCGTGGTGGTCGAGCCGGTCACCGGCAATGTCTTCGTCGCCGGCATGGCCGGCGGCGGCGGGTTCCCGAGCGTTCCCGGCTGCTACGACTCCACGGCCAACGGCGGTAACGACGGCTTCGTGGCCAAGCTCAACTCCACGGGATCGGCGCTCATCTACGGCACCTTCCTGGGCGGCGGCGGTGATGACCGAGTGCTGTCGCTGGCCACGGACGGCTCCGGCAACGCCTACGTCACCGGCATGACGGCTACGACCGCATTCCCCACCACCGGCGGGGCGTATGACACTTCGCACAATGGCGGCTACGATGTGTTCGTCACCAAGCTGAATGCCGGGGCGACCGCACTCAGCTACAGCACGTTCATGGGCGGCGCCGGCCTCGATCGCGGCCTTGGTATCATCGTTGATGCCGCGGGCCGCGCGTGGGTCGCGGGCATGACGCCCAGCAGCACCTTCCCGACGACCGCCGACGCCTACCAGCCGGCGTTCGGCGGAGGTCCCCTGGGTGATGGCTTCGTGGCGCGCCTCGGCGCCGCGGGTTCGACGCTTGAGTACAGCACCTTCGTGGGTGGCGTCTCCGATGATGCCGCGCGCGATTTGGCCATCGACGCTGCCGGCAGCGTCTACGCGACCGGCTACACTGCCGGCGGCTTCCCGACCACCGTCGGGGCCTACCAGACGGTCTACGGCGGCAGCACGGCTGATGCCTGGGTCGCCCAGTTCGATGGCAGGGCGAGTTCCGCCATTGCCGTTGCGCCGGTGACCGGCCAGGTCGGCGAGCAGGTCTACATCACCGCCACCCTGACCTCGGGCGGCAGCGGCATAGCGGGCGCCACGGTGACCTTCACCATGCCGGGCGGCGCAACCGTCGACCGTACCACCGATGCCACCGGCATCGCCGACTACTACTGGGACATCCCGGTGGGCCAGGCCAGCACCACGATAGGGGCGGCCTTTGCAGGCGACGGCATCTACGGTCCGTCGACCAACACAGGCGCCCTGACGGTGACCGTCGCGTCCAAGGTCACCGTGTTGCCGGCGACCGGCACCGCGGGCCAGAGCACCGGCATCTCGGCCTACCTCTGGGACGGCAAATCGATGAGCGGCCTCACCGGCAAGCAGCTGACGCTGAAGATCGACGGCGGCTCCGCCTCCAACTTCCCGGCCCTCACCGCCGGCGCATACGGCAAGGCCACCTACACCTACGCCATCCCCGGCGCCATGTCGGCCGGAGCGCACACCACCACGGTGGACTGGGCGGGCGGCGGCGGCTACCCGGCATCGCAGGGCGCCGGCACGCTGACCGTCAACGTCGTGGCTCGCACGTACATCTGGGTCCACAGCCACGGGGCAACCCAGAACGTGGCAACCAGGCTGACCTGCTACCTGTATGACTACCGGCGCAACGGCGACCTGATCCCAGTCGCCGGCAAGTCCATCACCTTCAGCGTGGGCGGCACGACGGTGGGCACGGCCACCACGGCCTCTGACGGCAAGGCCTTCGGCGCCTACACGCCGGCCTCGACGGGAGCCCTGGCTCAGTCCATGTCCTTTGCCGGCGACGCGGCCTATGCAGCCGCAACCGGCACTGGAACGCTGACAGTCGCCCCGTAGCGGCGGGCCCTCAGCGGCAGTACCAACAGCGCCCCCGGAAGCGTCGGCATCCGGGGGCGCTGGTGTGTTGGGGTCGGACGTGTCTGACTAGAAGGTCTTCGGCGCCGCGTCGGGCCTGGTCTCGGCGGGCGCGGCGGCGGGCTGTCCGGCTCCGGGCGTCACGGTGGAGCTCTCAGCCATGGGCGTCTCGCGGGAGTTCGCCCTTGGCGGCTCCGGCGGGCCGTAGGTCTCGTTCTTCTTGTCGGTGCATCCGGCCAGGGCCAGGGCGACCAGCGCGCCGCACCAGATGGCCTGCCGATGGGATGTTCGTCGGATCATGGGAACCTCCTTGCTCGTAGTGGGTCGCGGGTTCGGGAGGTCCGGCGACCGCAGCGCCTGCATCGGATGGGTCCGTCGCAGGCTCTCCGGTCGCCGGTCAGGGGTTCCTCCCGCTGCGCCTCGCCTCCGCTTCAGGGGCCGGCAGGGGGTTTCGCCGGCAGCGGCGCGAGGCGCCTTCGCGTCTACGGCTGGTAATCGGGGCGGAAGAGCCAGCGGTGGCATCCGTTCCACCAGGTGCTGAACCCGCCTGAGGCGTTGAGGACGTCGCCGGTCTCGGGGTTGGTCGTCGAGAACGGGTCCATGTTCGGGTCGGCCTTGAGCGGCCGCCACTTGGAGTGGCCGTCGGCGAAGGTGAAGTTATCGCCGCTCCCGTGGACCCAGGAGTTGAACTTGGGCATGCCGTTGTAGAGGCGCAGGACGTCGCGGTAGCCGTTGGTGGTGGCCGCGGCGCACCCGGCGGCGCTGCGGGGCTGGTAGACGCAGGGCTGCGTTGCGTCGGGGCAGGTCAGGGTCGGGTTCACGTTGGCGTAGCCCAGCGGCCCGCTCTTGAGGAACCCGGTCCAGACCAGGATGACGTCGGCCGGCTGTGGGATGCCCGGCTGCGGATAGCTCCCCAGGTCGCCGTTGAAGATGCCGGAGATCCGGTGCGGCGTCCTGACGGTGGGAGTGGCGTTGAGCGACCAGGGCATGGTGCTAGGGCACTCCAAGACGCCCACGTTCTTCATATAGGATTGGATCGCGTTGGCCCAGATGCACTGGCCCAGTCCGGCCGATCCCCCACGAATGTCGTAGGGCGTGGACCAGAAGTAGGTGGCTCCCCAGCCGATCCCGGGGATGTTCAGAAGGCCCTGAGGCATCAGCTCATCGTAGTCCTGCGAGTACATCAGGATGGCGAGGCCGTGCTGCTTCATGTTGGAGAGGCAGGAGGCCTGCCGGGCCTTCTCCCGGGCCTGTGCGAAGACCGGGAAGAGGATGGCCGCCAGTATCGCGATGATGGCGATCACTACCAGCAGCTCAATGAGGGTGAACCCACGTCTCTTGTCGGCGCGCATGGTGCGCGGCTCCTTTCTGGTGCGCGGGAGGCCTGCGCGGCCTCCCTGCAAGCGGGTCGGGCTCCGTCCGGGCGTGACGGCGGCGTTGACGGAATGGGCCGATCTGCGTGAACTTCCCGCCTATGGGCCCTCGCGGCGCAACGTCACGCCCGGTTGGTCCGTCGAATGTGCGTATTGCCGGGGTTAGTCCATCACGCGGCGAGCCATGGTCGGCGATGTCAGGCGCGCCTCGGCCACCGGCTCGGGCATCATCAGCTCCGCCTCGCGGCGGGCGGCTTCCCTGGCGTGGATCCGGGCATAGATGCGTGCCGAGATGGGGCTGGGCGACGTCTCCATAGGCAGGTGCGACGTGTCGTTGGCCCGGGCGACGCCCACGGCATAGATGCCGATGTAGGCCGCGATGGCCGTGTTGGCGGCGAGCCGGACGGTGCGGGGATGGACCCGCCATGCCCACTCGAGGATGCCCAGGGCCAGGGCCAGGGCGCCGAGTTTGACGGCGGCCAGGGCCCACGGGCTAAGGGCCAGGAGCCGGGCCATGAAGGGGTTGGCCTCCGCCGCGCCGCAGCGGCCGACCAACCAGAGTGTCGCTGCCAGGTCGGCAATGCCGAGTGCAGCAAGAGCGACGGTCTGTCGATGCAGTTTCACCTTGGTTGCCTCCGAGGAGTTGAGATGAACCCAGTATCTCCAGTGGCCGTAACGGCGACGTTGACATCGCGAGCCGACTTGCGTGACATCCACGCGGGCCGCGGCGTCACGCATCGCACGCTTCGGTTCAGCTTCTTCGGCGCGTTCGCCGGGGAGCTGGACGGCGCGGCCATGCCCCGGCTACGGTCACGCAAGGGGGTCTGGCTTCTGGCGCTGCTGGCGCTGCGGAACGGCCGCGAGGTCTCCCGCGAGTGGCTCACCACCATGCTCTGGCCCGACGCCACCGAGGCGGCCGGTTCGGTGAGCTTGCGGCAGAGCCTGGCGGACCTGCGCCGGGCGCTGGGGCCGCACGCCGAGAGGATCGAGGCGCCCTCGCCTCGCTCGCTCCGGGTGGACCTCGCACCGGAGGAGGCCGACCTGGTGGCGTTCGACCAAGCCGTCCGGCGGACCGACCCCGGGTCTGCGGCCACCGCCGCGGCGGCCTACGCCGGCCCGCTGCTGGAGGGATGCACCGAGGAGTGGGTGGGCCAGGAGCGCGACCTCCGGGAGCAGGCCTACCTCGACGCCCTCCAGCGCCTGGCCGACCACTGCGCCGAGACCGGCGACCTGCCGGGAAGCATCGCCTACCTGCGCCGCATGGCCGGCGCCGACCCGCTGAGCGAGACCGCGCGACGGGCGCTCATGCAGGCGCTGGCGCGGGCCGGCGACTATGCGGGTGCGCTGGCGGTCTATCGCGACCTGCGCATCCTCCTGCGGCGCGAGATGAACTCGGACCCATCGCCGGAGACCGTGGACCTCTTCGAGGCCGTGCGGATGGAGGCGCGGAGCCGGGCCTCCGCACGCCCGGCGCTGATCCTTGAACTTGAGCCGCCCTTGGCCGCTACGGGCAGACTACCTGCCGCGCTGACCCATCTCATCGGACGCGAGGCGGACGCGCGCCGGGTGGCCGTGGCGCTGGAGGAGGCCCGGCTCGTCACGCTGGCAGGCCCCGGCGGCGTCGGGAAGACCCGCCTGGCCCTGCACGTGGCGCGCGAGCTGGGCGCGGCCTTCCCTGACGGCGTCTGGCTGGTGGACCTGAGCGCCATTGCCCCCAACGGCCAGGTCTGCCGCGCCGCCGCCGCCGCGCTGGGGCTGGCCGAGACACCCGGCGAGCCCTGCCTCGACGCCCTGAAGCGCATACTCGGCCCGCGTCGTCTGCTCATGGTGCTGGACAACTGCGAGCACGTCCACGATCAGGCGGGCCGGATGGCGGCATTGCTCCTCACCTGCTGCCCGGACCTGCGGCTCCTGGCCACGTCGCGGCAGCCGCTCAGCGTAGTTGGCGAGAGCGTCTACCAGCTCCCGGCGCTGGCCATGCCCCCCGACGACGACGCGCCGCAACCGATCACGGTCAGTGGATTGCTGGAGTACCCGGCGGTCCGGCTCTTCGTCGAGCGTGCGCGGGGCGTCCGGTCCGACTTCGGCCTGACGGAGAGGAACGCGCCGGCCGTGGCCGCCATCGTCCGGCGGCTGGACGGCAACCCGCTGGCGCTGGAGCTGGCCGCGGCCCGCGTCCGCGCCATACCGGTGGAGCAGATCGCCCAGCGGCTGGGCGACGCCTTCCACCTGCTGGTCTCCAACTCGCCGGGCGCCCCGCAGAGGCACCAGGCCCTGGGCGCCGCCATCGGATGGAGCCACGATACGCTCACCCTGGGCGAGCGGGCGCTCTTCCGCCGCCTGGCGGTCTTCGGCGGTGGGTGGACGCTGCCGGCGGCCGAGGAGGTCTGCGCGCTCGAGCAGGGCGATCCGGAGATCGAGGAGACGCCGATCGTTGACCTGCTGAGCGCCCTGGTCGACAAGTCGATGGTGGTCTTCGATCCGAACAGCGGCGACGAGGGCCGGTACCGGATGCTGGAGACCGTTCGTCAGTATGCCGTAGAGCGCCTGGTCGAGAGCGGCGAGGAGGATGCGGCCCGGCGGCGTCACCTCTGCTTCTACGCCGCCGCAGCCCACCGCACCTCGGCCGACGACCAGGGGAGCCGCCGCGAGTGGATCGAGGCGATGGACGGCGAGCGCGACAACCTGCGCGGAGCCCTCGACTATGCCGAGAAGCGAGGGCTTGCAGACGAGGCCCTGTCGCTCTCAAGCGACCTCGTCGTCTACTGGTGGGCCAGAAGGGCCGCCGGCGAGGGCGCTGTCCGGCTGAACCGCGCCCTTGCGCTGGCCGAGGGCCGGCCGCCGTCCGACCTTCGTGTGGCGGCCATGCTCCGGTCGGCCGAGTTCGCATGGCTTGCAGGCGATGCGGCCGAGACCGACCGGCTCAGCGCGCAGGGGCTGCGCATGGCCGAGGCGCTGGGCAACGCGGCGCACAGGGCCTGGGCTCAGGTGCTGCGCGGGCATACCGAACTGGAGCGCGGGGCCGCCGACGCCGCGGACGACCAGTACCGCGCCGCCCGGGCCTACTTCGGGTCGGTGGGCGACGAAGGGCAGGTGGCCGCCACGGACCTCTACGCCGGCGAGGCCGCGCGCCTTCGCGGCGACCTGGAGAGGGCCCGCAGCGACTACGAGACCGGCAGGAGCCGAGCCCTGGCCGCCGGGCAGCGTCGCGTGGCCGCCCTCTGCGCCCACAACCTTGGGGCCATGGCGCTGGACCGGCAGGAGACCAGCGAGGCGCTACGGCTGCTCCGGCAAGCGCTCGCCGAGATCCTGAACACGCCGAACACCAACATGGTGCCCATGATGCTGCCCACCTTCGCCGGGGCTGCCCTGGCGCTGGGCGACCCGGCGGCGGCCGTGCGGCTGCTGGCCGCATCCGTCGCGCTCCACACGCAGAACGGGACGGTGCCGCAAGCCGCCGACAGGGCCCAGCACGTGCAGATCTGCGCCGGCGCCGAGGCCGCCTGCACGGCCCTGAGCCTGGAGGCAGACCGCGAAGCCGGCCGCCGCATGACCTTCGACGAAGCCGTCGCCCTGGCCATGGCGCTGAACCCTGACAGCGCAGGCTGAGGCGGCCGAGGCGCCCCCGGAGGCTCCGGCTTCCGGGGGCGTTGAGTCACGTCATCCCCCATGATCCGGCGACAAGCAGAAAAATCGGCGCAGATTTCGCCTGAGACGGGCGATTCTGGGCCGATCCGTTACGGTAGCGTTACGGTAGATCCGTATACTGGGCCTCCGGGCGGGGAGTGTCCGCGGTTCCGTCGGTTCAAGCGGCGCCACCCACCCGGAAAGGAACATGGTGCGTATGCGCTATCACAGTTCGGCGGCAATGCCGCCCAAGCCACGCTCGTTGTCGGGCCTTCTGCGCCCGGCCGCGCCGGTCGCCCTGCTTCTGTTT
>CAJBBX010000182.1 GCA_903951425.1 uncultured Chthonomonas sp. | reverse complement strand
CTGGACGGCGTGGGCAACCGGACTTCGCAGACCGTGGGCGGCAACACCACCAGCTTCACGCTGAACGCCGACGACGAACTGACGACCACCTCCGGCGGCTTCACCAACAGCTACTCCTACAACGCCAACGGCGAGCAGACGGGCCGCACGCTGGGCGGCGCCGCCTACACGCTGAGCTACGACTACGACGGGCAGCTCACCCAGATCACCCAGGGGCAGACCACGACCGACTTCGCGTACGACGCCCTGGGTCGCCGGTTCAGCCGCACGGCGGGCGGGACCACCACCGAGTTCGTCTACGGCGCGGGCGGCATGGCGCTCGAAAAGCAGGGCGGAAGCTACACGCAAGCGTACAGCCAGGCTAACGGGCTGCTCCGCAGAGGCTCCGAGTACCCCATGTTCGACGGGCACGGCTCCGAGCGCACTGTTACCAACTCCAGCCAGACCGTGAGCGGCTCGGTGAACTACGAGGCCTTCGGACAGGTGGCCGGCTCAACCGGCAGCAGCACGAACCCGTACATGTACGCGGGCGACTGGGGCTACCGCAACGACGGCGACGCCGGCCTTATGCACGTGGGAGCGCGGTACTACGACGCCCAGGTGGGCCGGTTCATCACGCGGGACACCGTGCTGAGCGAGCACCCGTATTTGTATTGCGAGCATGAGCCGGTGGGGTTCGTGGACCCGAGTGGGTGCACCAAGTCGTGGGGCGACTGCTGGCACAATGTCCGCATCGGAGTCGGCGGCGTGATCGGAGGCGGGATCGGCGCTGGCGTCGGCGCCAAGATCGGCGGCTTGATCGGCTGGATTGGTGGCCCCGTGGGCGCAGGAATCGGAACCGCCGTAGGCGCCGGAACGGGCATTGTGATCGGGTACTGGTGGGATGAGATAGTCGACGGCTTCGGTGGCGGTATAGACATGTGGAACGATTGGAGACATCGCCGGCACGATCAGGGGACGCCTCCACCGTGGGGGACAGGAGTACCACCAAATGCCGTCCCGACCAGTTGGGCTGATGGCGCGCCACCGATAGGATACTAGCTGCGTTCGTCGGCGTTCGACCGTGTCCTCAACGCTCCGTCGCTGGGCTTGGGCCGATCGAACGCCGGTCCCTCGATTGGGAGCGGCAGCGCAGCCGTCGCACGCGACAGCTGCCGCTCTGGCCGATGAGGCGCGCAAGGGGCACACAGGGATGCGCAAGTGCTCCTGCCGTCGGGATATGTGACCCCGGCCGGCAAGGTCTTGTGTAGCCCGATCGGTGCGGCTGCACATCCGCAGGTGACTCGGTCGAGCGCTGAGACCCGGCACAAGAGGTAGTTGAGTATGACCGTTAGACGGTATTATGGTTGTCTGGCAGTTGTCCTGATCATCATATACACATGCGTTTTGTGCGTGTGCCGATACTACGACGGCAAGTCGCATGGGGTTGGCATCTGGATCGTTCCGTATTTGGCATTCTGGGCTCTGGTGTGCGTACCGTTGATCTTGCTGCTCGTCCGGCGCCTGCTGCCACCACCGTATGGCAATCACGAGCGATGAGTTGCTCCATGGACGTGCGCCGCGCATCGGCTCGCAAGTCGTGGCCCTGATGGAACCCATCGACGCGCCTCCTGTGGCGCAAGTTCGCCCCAGTCGCGGCCGCACGCTGGGCGGGACCGCCTACTCGCTGAGCTACGACTACGACGGGCAACTGACCCAGATCACCCAGGGGCAGACCACGACCGACTTCGCGTACGACGCCCTGGGTCGCCGGTTCAGCCGCACGGCGGGCGGTACCACCACCGAGTTCGTCTACGGCGCGGGCGGCATGGCGCTGGAGAAGCAGGGCGGCAGCTACACCCTGGCCTACACGCAGGCCAACG
>CAJBBX010000181.1 GCA_903951425.1 uncultured Chthonomonas sp. | reverse complement strand
GGCATCTGCGATACGGGCCATGCACTCGGTGTGGCTGTCGTCGTAGAGGTTCAGGCCATTGTTCCAGGCGCGTCCGGCCGGGTCCACGCAGGTCGCCTCCACGATGACGAGGCCCGTGCCCGCGGCCGCGCGGAGCTGGTAGTGCTCCACCACCTCGGGGGTCACGGCGCCGTCCACGCCCGCCACGTCGGGCGGCATCAGGGGGGACATGCGCACCATGGGCGGCATCACGATGCGGTTGCGGAACCGTACGCCGGCGATCTCGATCGGGCTACTCAGGTGGCTCACAGGCTATCACTCCTCTTCCGCGGCGGCCGCGTGCAGGGCATTCCGGAGCATGGCGGCCGCCTGGCCGGGATCAAGCCCCAGGACACCCTTGACGTAGAAGTTCCCTCGGGCCTTGTTCTTGAATACGGAGACACGGGCGCTCAGAATATCCCACCCCAGCGCCGCCAGCGCCTCGGCCACGCGGTAGAGCGTCGCCTGCAGGTCCTGCGACGCCACCTGCACCAGGGAGAAGCCCTCGCCGCGCATGTGCTGAATGGCGGTCTCGTCGGCCACGAACGGACGGGCTCGGCGGCGCTTGCGTGAGACCAGGTCGGCCACCGCCACCGTGCCGGTGAGAACGGCTGTGACGTGGTCCGACACCTCCTTGCGCTTGCCTGGCGTCAGTTGACGACCTCGGAAGTCCACGAAGAGGGTATCGAAGGCGATGCGCTCGTCGCCGGAGACGCGGGTGAAGACCTGGGCGCTGTGGACAGCCAGGTCGGCGGCGTAGAGTGCACCGGCGATCTTGGCGAGGAGGCCCGGCTGCGGCTCGTCCAGCGCACAGACGGTCACCTCGGTGTAGCCGGCGCCACGGGGATCGTGGAAGGCGACGCCGGGCGCACCCTGACGTGCGCCGCGGGCCAGGCCGATGTGGAGCGCGATCTCCTCGAAGCTGGTGTTGAGCATGTAGGAGCCGGGCAGGCCCGCCACGTGGGCCTCCACCTCGGGAGCGGGCAGGTTGTCCACCGCCAGTTCACGGACCAGGTGCTTGCGCGCCCGGATGAGGCCCGCTACATCCATGTCATCGGACAGGTCGCCGGCAAGCGCCTGGTCGGCACGGCGGTATAGGTCGCGCAGGAACCGGGCCTTCACGTCGGTCCACACGCCTGCGCCCACGGCTCGCGTGTCGGCGTAGGTGAGAAGGTAGAGCATCTGGAGGCGATCTACGTCGGAGACGATGCCCACGAAGCGCTGGATCGTGCTGTCCAGCGTCAGGTCGTGGAGGCCCGAAAGCTCGGCCATGCGGAGGTGGTGCTGCACAAGGAAGGCCACGGTCTCGCCGGCCTCCTCGGACCACCCAAGACGGGCGCAGATGCGGCGCGTGGCGTCAGCGCCGCTGTCGGCGTGTGGCCGATCGGTGCCGATCTTGCCCACGTCATGCAGCAGGGCTGCCATGTATAGGCACTCGCGGTGCGGCAGCTCGCCGAAGATCTGGCGCAACTCACGCAGTGGCTCGGGTCCGCCCTTGTCCAGTAGCTCGTCGAGGTAGCGGACCACGTAGAGCGAGTGTTGTCCCACAGTGTAGTCGTGGGCGGAGTCAAAGGGCACCAGGCCCATGACATCGCCGAACTCGGGCAGTAGCCAGCCGAGCAGGCCAATCTCGGCCATGTGCTGCAGGACCCGGTAGCAGGGCCGGCCGGATGCCAGCATCCGGGTGAACGCCTGTCCGGCCACCGCGGGCGCCGCGCAGACCGGCTCGGCGGCGATGGCGGCGACGATGGCCCGGTCCAGTTCGGCGGTGTATCCGAGCCCATAGCGCTGCGCCAGCTCGAAGGCCATCACCATCCAATCCGGCTCCACGACACCCAACAACACCGGAGCAGGCGTCACGTTCCGGCTGACGCAGTCCAGTCCGACACCCAGCACGAGGCGACCACCCTCCACATGCGACGCCACGTCGGCGCCGATGCGGTGGACCGACGACATGTGCCGGTAGAGGTCGCGCATCAAGCGCTGGAAGGGAGGCATGGCCCCTTCGCCCGGCTCATCGACATAGCCGAGCATGGAGGCGACGTCCTCCTGGCGGTCCACGTTGAGCTGGTCGAGCTCGCGCCCGGCGAGGACGTGCAGGGCATTGCGCGTGCGGAAGAGAAACTCCTTGGCGGCGCGAATATCCTCCACCTCACCGGGCAGCATCCCGCCGAGGCGGCTGAGGATCTCCCACGCCCTGTCGCCGCGTGCGCGGGCGGCCTCCAGTGCCTGGCTGGCCTGCGACACCCAAACGGCAGCGTGGAGGTCGCGAAGGCCGCCAACGCCTGACTTGAGGTTGGGTTCCACGGTCCAGGGCGTGCCGCCCTCTGATGCGTGCTGCGCCCGACGCTCCTCGAGCTTCTCGAAGATGAAACTCGTGGCGTTGAACGACGACCAGAAGGCATCCTCGAACTGGATGAAGAGCCGCTGGCTCCCGGCCACAAGGCGGGCGTCCAGCAGGCCCGAGGTGGTCTGATGGTCCAGCGCCGCGCAATCGTCCAGCAGGCGGTAGGCGTAGCCCACTTCGACCTTGTTGCCGTCGATGAAGACGTGCATCACCAGGCTGAATAGCTCCTTGATGATGGCGTCCAGGTCGGGGTCGCCGTCGCGGTGCGGGATGAAGGTGAGGTCCACGTCGGAGTAGGGGCAGACCTCGCGGCGGCCGTAGCCGCCGGTGGCGACGACCGCCATGGGCAGCGTCTCCGGCGTGCGTGAGCTACCCGCGCGCTCCATGGCGATGGAGAGCATGCGCCGGATGACGGAGTCGACCAGGTCGCTGTACGCCGCAGCGGTGGCCAGGCCGCCCGCGCCGGCGCGGACCTGTGCGGCAAGGGCCTCGCGCTCGGTCTTCAGCGTCTGGGCCAGCGCCTTCACGACGCCGGCGCGATGATCGATGGGCCGATCGCTCACCCGTCACCGTCCCCGGGCACGTACTCCTTGAGCGAGAAGACGAGCAACGCCGCGCCCAGCCCGACAACGATGATGCCGACCAGCGCCCCCCAGGCCACGCGGACCGAGATGGCCTCAGGCGTGAGGACCTGGAGCAGGAACGTCAGGTTGACCGAGGCGGCGTCGATCTTGGCGTGGGGCGCCAGCGTGCGAAGGTAGCTCATGATGGAGAGCATCTGAAACTTGCCGCTCACCATGGGCACCCACGACTCCCAGCCGAAGGCGAAGACCAGTCCGGCGATCAGAGCGCGCCGGATCACGGCGGCAAGGAGCAGGAAGAGCGCCGTGTAGGCCAGCGCGCCAATGGGCAGGATCAGCAGGTCGCGCCCGAGGCGCATGCCCGTGGTCCGGCTTCGGTAGAGGTAGTCGGGCAGGCTGTCTTCCAGGAGCCAGCGGTTGGCCCGCCGAAGGGCCGCTCCGCGCGGTTTGGTGGCCATGAGCTGGCGTGTGTCCGGCTGCAGTTGGACGGTGCCGAAGGTCGCCTCGGTGTAGATCAACGGTCCAGTGATCAGCCGGTTCACGTCGCGCAGGACACCCCGGACCAGTCCGCGCCGTAGCATGCCGCCGGAGTCCCACGCATCGACGTCGCGCAGCGTCTGCTCCGACAGGTTGTCGCGAAGCAGCTGCATCACCGAGTTGGACGGGAACTGGAGGGCCTTAATGAACTGCGCTCTATCGCGCAGGGAGACCGCGCGGAGTTCGAGGGCGCCGGAGACCTCCCGTGGCGCGGTGGTGGCCGCCGCCAGCAGTAGGATAGAAACCTCCACGGTCACCGTGACGGCCAACGCCGCAGCCAGGTACTTCATCAGCAGGATGCGCCAGCGGGCGATGGGGCGGGTCAGCAGGTAGACGATGGTCTTCTGCTCGATCTCTCGAGTGATGACGCCCGTGCCGAAGACCACAGATAGGATGACCAGCACGAAGCCGAAGACCAGCAGCGCGGCCAGCGTGTCGTAGGTGGCAATGCCGTCGAAGCTACCGCGGCCGACCCCTCGGATAAGCAGGGCCACGCCGGCAGGCGCGAGCACCAGCAACCCGCAGACCAGCAGGCGTGCGGGTCTGGCGAGGTCGAGGAGCGCGTTGCGCAAGATGTACAGATCAGCCATGGGCGCTCCCCTGATGCGAGCCGCGCACGGACGACGATGCGCTCTTACTCATTGACGAGGTACCGGAAGACGGCTTCCAGGTTGTTGTCCGGCGACTCGAAAGCCGCTACCACCACGCCGAGGCCGATGACGATATCCGGCAACGCGCGGTAGAGCGCATCCGGCGCCCGGGTCTCGATCTCTACGGAGCCGCCAGCGGCTTCGTCCACCTTGGCGCTGATCACGTAGGTCTCGGCCAGGAGCGCCCGGGCCAGGTCGCGCGGGCGGTCGCAGCGAATCAGGACGTGGTGCGGGTGCAGGTCGATCAGCGAGCGGATACCGTAGATGTCGCCCTGGGCGCGCAGGCGGCCGCGGTGCATGAGGAGGATGCTATGTGTGAGCTGCTCCACCTCGTAGAGGATGTGGCTGCTGACCACCACGCACTTGCCCTCGGCGGCGAGTCCCTGGAAGAGGATCGACATCTCGCGGCGCCCCACCGGGTCCAGGCCGTTCAGCGGCTCGTCGAGGATCAGCACCGCGGGATCGTGCAGGATGGCCTGCGAGACCTTTAGGCGCTGGCGCATCCCCTTGGAGTAGCCGCCCACCTTGCGCTCTGCGGCGTACAGGATGCCGGTGCGCTCCATCGAGGAGTTGACGCGGTCCGCGCGGCCGCGCGGAGGCAGACCGGCGAGTACGTCCATCAGCTCGATGAAGGCCCGGCCCGACATGTCCTCGTAGCAGTTTTCGACCTCTGGGCAGTAGCCGACCTGCCGCAACACGCCGGGATTGGCGAACGGACGCTTGCCGAACACCGACACGGAGCCGGACGAGGGGCGTAGCTGCCCGGTCACCAGTTTCAGCACGGTGGACTTCCCCGCTCCGTTGGGGCCAAGCAACGCGGTGATGCCCGCGCCGACGCTGAACGTGATGTCGTTGATGCCGATGACCTGGCCGTACCAGCGCGACGCCCTCGCCAGTTCGATCACCCTCGCACCACCTCGACGGCTCGGATGCGCATGCGCGCTGCGACGATCCCGGCAACGATCAGGGCCGCGTAAGCTCCCAGCATCAGCCACAAGTCGGGCTGCTGAAGGACGACGTGCTCAATCCCGCGCCCGCGGTGCATGGTGGTCTGCGTCACCGTCGCGTCCAGTGTGCGCCACATGACGGCGCTGATGACGCCTCCGATGGACGCATGCCGCAGCACCGGTGGCCAGAAGCCCTTAGCAGTGAGGTCGCCATGGTAGAGCAGGAGCCAGAGGATGCCCGAGACCACTCCCGAGCCGACGTAGGCCCCGGCCTGCGCCGCGCCGGCGATCAGCGCCGATCGGCACCAGGCGCTAATGCCTACCATCACGCTCGCCATGCCGGCCGCCACCACGGCGCAGGCGCCCAGCAACTGGAAGAGCAGCCACGGATCGTTCTTGAGGAAGCCGACGCCCACATACGTGAAGAAGCAGTAGAGGTAGAGCAGCAGCGAAGGCAGTGCGGCCGCAAGGAATACCACGCCGAAGACGCCCATCCATTTGCCCGCCACGTAGTCGGCCTTGCGGATCGGCTTGGACAGGTAGACGAGTAGCGCATTGGTCTTGTTATCGTCAGCGATGCTGGCCGCACCGACCATCAGGCCCAGCACCATGAGTCCCAGCAGGTGGGCATCCAGCACCGTGTAGAAGAGCATGGGGAAGCGCGTGACAGGATCCGACGAGACCAGCATCCCGCCCATGGGGTTGTTGGGCCCGGCCACGCGGTCCTGGATGTACATCATGAGCGCGAAGAAGAAGTAGGGGCCGAGGGAGAGCAGGAAGACGAGCCAGAACCACCACTTCCGTATTGCACCGCGCACCAACGCCAGCGCAATGGGCGCCCAACGGAGGCGCCGAGCCCGGATGGGACCGTCGTAGCCGCGGTAGCTGACGTCGGCAATGGGCCCCGTGCCTGCGGGAGCCGCCTGGGGCGCCGTGACGTCTGTGCTCAATCCACTGCCTCCATGAAGACTTCCTCCAGGCTCCTGCGGGCGGGCATGACGCCGCGCACCTGGGCGCCGGCCTCGCGAGCCGCCTCGAAGACGGCGCGGGCCACGTCGGCCATCTCGGGCGGCGCGACGACCCGGTACCGGGCGCCCACCTGCGATACGACCTCCAGCGACCGCCACTCCAAGGCCTGCTCGAAGGCCAGGACGGCGATCTGCACCTCGATCTCGTAGAGGCGGCCATTGGTCTTCCGCAGGTCTTCAACGGCGCCCTGGGCGGCCAGCTGACCCTTCTGCATCAGGATCACCTGGTCGCAGGTCCGCTCAATGTCGGGCAACAGGTGTGACGAGACCATGACGGAGAGGCCCTTGTCGTGCGAGATGTCGCGCACCAAGGCCAGCATCTCCTCGCGCCCGGCGGGGTCGAGGCCGTTGGTGGGCTCGTCGAGGATGAGGATGCCCGGCCCATGGACCAGGGCCTGCGCGAGCTTGATGCGCTGCTTCATGCCGGTGGAGTAGGTCTCCACGTTGCGGTAGCGAGCCTCGCCGAGGCCGCAGTACTCCAGCACCTCGTGGGCGCGCCGCAGGGCAGCCCGGGAGGGCATGCCCGCCAGCTCGCCTGCATAGGCCACGAAGGTGACGGCGTTCATGCCCGGAATGTGGCAGTCGCTCTCCGGCATGAGGCCCACACGAGCGCGTATTTCCAGCTCCTGCGTGGCGACGTCCAGGTCCATCACCCTGGCTGTGCCCGAGGAGGGGCGGATGAACCCCAGCAGCGTCTTGATCAGCGTGGTCTTGCCTGCGCCGTTGGGTCCCAGGATGCCCGTGCAGCCCGCGGGAATCTCCAGCGTGAGGTCGCGCACGGCCACGGCGGCGCCGTAGCGTACCGTCAGTCCTTCAGTAGCAGCGATTGCCATGGGCGACGCGTCACTCCGTTCGGGCTAACGCCGATGGGGCCGGCGCGATGGTCACACTACGGCGCGCCCGGCCGGCGCGTTTCGACCGCAGGCCGGGCGCGAACAGAAGGGCCATCAGCCGCCCCCCAGGAGCGACCCGTACTTCTGGCTCACGATGTTGCGCTTCACCTTGAGCGTGGGCGTCAGTTCGCCACCCTCGATGGTGAAGGAGTGGTCCAGCAGCGCGATCTTGCGAATGCGCTCGTAGTCGGCCAGGTCCTGCGAGACGCGGTCCACCTCGCCCTTGATCAGCTTGATCACCTCGGGTGCGCGGGCCAGGTCGGCGGGCTCGGTCGCCGCGATCCCCTGCTCGGCGGCCCAGATCTTCACCCGGTCGAAGGTAGGCACCACCAGAGCGTGGATGACGTTTTGGCGGTCGCCGATGAGCACCACCTCCGATACGAAGGGGCTCCGCTTGATGCGCGCCTCGATGGGCTGCGGCGCTACGTTCTTGCCGTTGGCCAGGACAATGATGTCCTTCTTGCGATCGGTGATGTGCAGGTGGCCATGCTCGTCGATGACGCCGATGTCGCCTGTGTGGAACCAGCCATCCGCGTCGATGGCGGCCGCCGTGGCCTCGGGCTGGTTGTAGTAGCCGTCCATCAGGCACGGCCCGCGGCCCAGCACCTCGCCGTCGGCCGCGATGGAGATCTCGACGCCCGGCAGCGCGGTGCCGACCGTCCCCAGACGCGCCTTGCCCGGCCGGTTCAGCGTCAGGACTGGCGACTCCGTCAGCCCGTAGCCCTCCAGCATGGGCACGCCCACGCCGCTGAAGAGCGACGCGGTCCCTACGCCCAGCGGCGCCCCGCCGGAGACGAAGTAGCGCGCCCGCCCGCCGGTCACCTTCTCGCGCACCTTGGAGAGGACCAGCTTGTCGGCCAGCGCCCGTGCTGATGCCTGCATGGGGCTCAGGGCGCCTCCGTCACGCAGGACGGCAGCGCACTCCTCGCCGGTCTTCAGGGCCCAGTCGAAGATCCTGCGCCGTAGCGGCGGCAACTTGGCTCCATGCTCGCGCACCTTCTCCTCGATCGCCTCGAAGAGCCGAGGAACGCAGATGAAGAGCGTGGGCCGGATGGTCGTGATCTCGTTGGCCACGCCGAACGGGCCGTCGGAGTAGTAGATCTGCGCGCCGATGGCCAGCGGCAGGTAGTGGCCCGCCACGCGCTCGACGACGTGGCAGAGGGGCAGGAACGAAAGGAAGATGTCCGTCTCGTCGAGGCGGACGATCTGCACCGCGGCCTTCCAGGTGTTGAGCAGCGCCGTGTGCGACAGCATCGCGCCCTTGGGCGCTCCGGTGGTCCCGGAGGTGTAGATAAAGGTGGCTACTGTGGCAGGATCGATGGACGCGGCGGCCTTGTCGAGGTCGGCATCAGCAATGCCCGACTTGCGGCCCATCTCCACTACGCCCTGCCAGGAGAGGATACCCTCGATCGCATCGCCGGACATGAGCGCCACATGCCGCAGGGCCGGGATGCGGTCGTGGACCTCGGCAATCTTGGCGTACTGCTTGGCGTCCTCCACCACGATGACTGCCGCCCCTGAGTCGCGCAGGTAGTGCTCGACCTGAACCGGCGGAAGCGTGTGGTAGACGGGCACCAGCACCGCGCCGAGCCCGTGGACAGCCAGGTCCGTGACGGCCCACTCGACGCGATTGTAGGAGAGGACGGCCACGCGGTCGCCTCGGCTGACGCCCAGGGCAGCCAGGCCTCGTCGGAAGTCGCGCACGCGCTCGTTCAGTTCGCCGTAGGTGACGTGGTTGTACGTGCCACGAACCTTGTACGCCAGGGCGCGGCGGTCGGCGAACCGACTCACGGTGTCCTGGAACATGCCGTAGATGGTTGTCACTGCCATTCCCCTCCCCACGGGGGTACTGCGGCGAATACGGCCCGCCGGCGCACGCCGGAGGGCGTCACAACCTCAATGCTGCCGGCACGCAGGAAGGACGGCGCGGTCGCGCCTACCGGTCCGCCTGCATGACCTGGACCACCAGGCCCTCAGGATCCCTGAAGGCCGCCAGCCTGCCGTCGCCCATATCGCAGGGCAGGACCATGAAGGGCACTCCGCGCGCCACCAGACGGCCGTACCACTCGTCTACGCTGTCCACCATGAAGCAGACCTGCACTGCGCTGATGCGCAGGTCATCGTCCGGAAGGCCGTCAGCGCCGGACATCACGCCGAAGCCCTCGGCGAACGCCGCCCATTCCTCTTCCTCCGCCACCAGCGTCAGGCCCACGACGTCGCGGTAGAAGCGCACCGCCGCGTCGATATCGCGGACCAACGCCATGCACCTGATGCCCTTTACGGTCACTATGACCCAACCCCCTCCAGGCGAGTAGCCGCCATGCGGGCATTCTACACGCCGGGGCCGCAACCGTCAACCGGCAGTATGCCCTCAGGGCGCCTCCGGAGGCTTGAGCGCCCCGTTGAAAGTCACTGTGCTATGGGCCGCGACGGGGTGCTGGTAGTCGATCTGAAGCTGGACGCACCCCTTCTTGCATGCCTCGGCGCAAGCGCCGCACTGCACGCACTTGAAGGGGTCAAAGTCGAGGCTCTTGGCCACGCGATCCACGCAGATGGCGTTGGCAGGGCACCGCGTGGCGCAGGCGCCGCAGTAGATGCAGACATCCTCCTCGAACTCCACCGCTCCCCGGTAGCCGTCAGGAGCCGTGCGGACGGCCACCGGGAAGGGGCGGGTGGCCGGCTTGCTGAAGAGATTGCGGATGACACTGCTGAGCATCATAGGGGGTGGTTCCTAGCGCTCCGTGCAGCTGATGCACGGGTCGATGGAGAGCACAATCACGGGCACATCGGCGACCTCGCAGCCGGGCAGCATATGCACCAGCGGAGCCACGTTGGCGAATGTGGGCGTTCGGACGCGAAGCCTGTCCAGCTTCTGCGTCCCGTTGGCCGCCAGGAAGTAGAGCAGTTCGCCCCGGGGTTGCTCGACGCGCGAGATGGTCCGGCCATTGGGCCTGCCCTTGGGCCGCACCGCAATGTCGGTGTCCGGCAGCCCCGCGATGGCACGCCGGACCAGGTCCAGCGACTGGCGGCACTCGCGGATGCGCACCTTGGCGCGGGCGTAGCAGTCGCCGGCGGTCTCGACGACGGGCTCCACGCGCAGCTCATCGTAAGCCGCGAACCCGGTCTGCCGGGCATCCTGCTCTACACCGCTGGCGCGTAGCACCGGCCCGGCCGCGCCCAGCAGGATGGCCTTGTCGGCCGGGAGGATGCCTTTGCCGACCGTGCGCTTCTTCACCGTGTAGTCGTTGAGCATCACTTCGGACGACTTGTCGAACGCGGCCTCCAGCATCTTGAGGGTCTCCAGCGTCTCCTGCAAGTGCTGATCCGAGATATCGCGACGGACGCCGCCGATGCAGCAAGCCGAGATGATGACCCGGCTCCCGGCCGTCTTCTCAAAGATGTCCATGAGCATCTCGCGGGAGCGCCAGAACTCCATGAAGAGGCTCTCGAACCCGAACGCATCGGCGTAGAGCCCCAGCCAGAGGTGGTGGCTCTGCAGGCGGTGCAGCTCGCTCCAGATGACGCGGAGGTAGGCCGCCCGGCGCGGGACCTCGAGGCCCATGAGGCGCTCCAAGCCCTGGCAGTAGCAGAGGGCATGGATGAAGCTGCAGATGCCGCAGATGCGCTCTACGAGGAAGACGTTCTGCGTGTAGTCCATCCGCTCGGCAGCCTTTTCGACGCCTCGGTGGACGTAGCCGATGTGCGGTAGCGCCTCCTCGACTATCTCGTCCTTCAGGGTCAGCTTCAGCTGGATCGGCTCCGGCAGGACGGGGTGCTGCGGGCCGAACGGGATGACGGTGCGTTGAGCCATGTGCCGCTACTCCCCTTCCACGGTAGGCGCCGCGCAGGACTGGACCTTCGCCATGGGGTGCGCCTGGTCCAACTCCGTCATGAAGAGGCGGCCGTTGTAGTCGATGCCGATGTCGACGACATTGATGCCGAAGAGCTCCTTCATCTCATTCTCGACGAGGAAGGCGCCGAGGTAGCTCGCGGTGATGCTGGGCAGTTCAGCATCGCGCGGGATCGTGACCAGCAGGTTGTCCAGCTTCACGCCGTCGGCGAAATGGTAGTAGATATCAAAGGTGGCGCCCATGTCGAGGCAGGTGGCCGTTACGAAGCGGAGGTTGCGGGTGGCCATGGCCTCGGCGGCGGCGCACAGGTCGGACACGGCGACGGGACGGGTGGGCTCCACATCACACATGGCCGCAGCAGGCGGACGGGTTACCTCGGTCATGCGGCGCCTCGCTTCCGCGCATGCTCGCGCTCCTGCATCTTGCCCAGCGCCATGACGACGCCCTCGATGATGGCCTCGGGCTTGGGCGCGCAGCCGGGCACGTAGACATCCACAGGCAGCACGGAGTCGACGCCGCCCAAGATGTTGTAGCACTGGTGGAAGACGCCGCCGGAGAGGGCGCAAGCGCCGATCGCCACCACGGCCTTCGGTTCCGGCATCTGGTCGTACAGGTTGCGCAGGACGCGGGCGCTCCGCTTGTTCACCGTGCCGGTCACCAGCAGCACGTCGGCATGCTTTGGGTTCCCGATGTTGATGATGCCGAACCGCTCCACGTCGTAGACCGGGGTCAGGCAGGCGAGTAGCTCGATGTCGCAGCCGTTGCAGGCCCCGGCATCGAAGTGGAGGATCCATGGCGACTTGGATCGTGCTATGTCAATGAGACCCAACGAGAGCTCCTATCTGGGTAGCGGGCCGGTCGCGTAGAGCGCGGCGAGGTTGGCGGCTGCCAGCGCCAACCCGAATGACCAGGTGAAGCCGAACATCCACCGCGTGGTCATGCGGGCCGATATGTTGTCAAGGACGATCACCGCGCCGTAACAGGCGAGGGCGAGCGCGATGCCGATACCAAGGTTGGTATGCCAAAACAGCGCGATGAAGCCGAGCAGGAGGACCAGTTCGTAGAGGTGCGCCAGTTCAATAACGGCCATCTGCGGGCCCGAGAACTCGGTGTAGATGCCCCTCACCAGTTCCTGGTGGGCGTGGTGCGATGCCGAGACGTCAAACGGCGACTTGTGGAGCTTCATTGCCATGACGAGAGCTTGCGTGATGACGAACGCAGGCATGCTCAGCGCCAGCGGCCGCTCAAGACCGAAGATGCTCGCGGCCGAGAAGCTACCCGTCATGATATAGGTGCCGACAACCATGCAGACCAGCAACGGCTCGTAGGCGAGCAGGACGATCACCTCGCGCTGGCTCCCAAGCTGGCTGTACGGAGACTTGACGCTGAACCCGCCCAGGATCAGCATGATGTTGCCGAGAGCCAGGATGAAGAGCAGCACCAGCAGGTCCTGCCCCATGAAGAGGAGCGCCAGGCTCAGCACCATAGAGGCCAGATAGACCGATACACTGATCATCTGGAACGTGTTGGCAGCCATCCGCCGCTTGGCAAAGAGCTTCAGGATGTCGTAGAACGGCTGGAAGAGGGGCGGGCCCTGGCGGCTCTGCAGCCGCGCGGAAACGATCCGATCGATCCCCATCAGCACTCCGCCGATGAACGGGGCCACAAGCACCGCGGCCAGCGCAGCGAGGTACTCAGCCATCATCGGAGCGCCACCGCGCCGAGCATGGCGGCCATGAGCAGTGCGGCCACGACCGTCATCCAGAGCCCGTGCGTCTCCTCTCCGACGTACCGCTCGAAGTAGTGACCCCGAATCGACAGGGCGCAGCTCTGCTCGGCGGCGGTGATGAAACCACTGCCGTTCGGCGTCTCGATCTGCTCGCCGCACATGTAGGCGCCTACCTCCTCATCAGGCCGCGTCCTCGCCACCAGCACGGGCACCACAACCGCTGTCGCCATGAACCCGAACACCAGCATCCACGGGACCGCCAGCACGTCGGACGAGAGGTCTACTCCTCCGGCGGCGCCGGGCACCAGTGCGTAGTACTGCGTGACGGCGGGCTCGACCAACTCCGTGAGTAGCGGGAAGACGGCCAGGCTGAAGGCAACCGCACCGACGGTCAGGAGCACCAGCGGCACGAAATACATCACGTGGAGGTGCTCAATCTTCGGGTGCACCGCGCCAGGCTCCGACGTGAGCAGGCGACCCGTCCACTTCGTCCAGAAGGCCACCGTGAGCGTGCTGCCGATCACCAGCATGCCCATGGCCAGCGGCAGGTGTACCGAGGCCTCGATGGCCGCCAGCTTGGCGATCAGCACTCCGAAGGGCGGCAGCAGCATGGAGAGGATGCCGATGACCATGATGAGCGTCGTCAGGGGCATTCGGTTCACCAAGCCCTGCATGTCCTCGATGTCGCGGCTGTGGATGCCGTGCTCCACCACGCCGCAGGCCATGAAGAGGAGCCCCTTGGAGATGGCATGGAAGATGAGCAGCATCACCGCGGCGGCCAGCGCCAGGGGCCGGTTGAGCCCGGTGCAGGCGATGATCAGCCCCAGGTTGCTGATCGTGCTGTAGGCGAGGATCTTCTTCGCGTTCGTCTGCCCGATCGCCAGGAACGCCGTCGCAACGAAGGTGAAGCCGCCGGCTATTGCGAGCACGTTGCTCAGCTGCGTGCCGTGGAACGCCGGCGCGAAGCGCATCAGCAGGTAGACGCCCGCCTTCACCATGGTGCTGGAGTGGAGCAGGGCCGACACCGGTGTGGGGGCCACCATGGCGCCCAGCAGCCATGAGTGGAAGGGCATCTGCGCCGACTTGGTGAACGCGGCAAACATGAGGCAGGCCAGAGCCGCCAGGATGGGCAGCGATGCTGCCGCGCCCATGGGGCTATGAAGGAGGGCCTGCACCGAGTAGGTATGGGCGTGAGCGCCGAAGAGGGCGATGGCCGCGGCGAAGCCCACGCCGCCGAGGGTGTTCATCCAGAGCGCCCGCAGGGCGTTGGTGTTGGCTAATTCGGTGGCGTCATGACGGATCAGCAGGAAGCTGCAGAGCGTCGTGACCTCCCAGAAGAAGAAGACAAACCTGAGATCATCGAAAATCACCAGTCCATTCATGGCGCCAAGGAAGACCAGCATCGTTAGGAAGAAGCCCGGCCTGTGGCTACCCGCCTCGTCGATCCCCAGATGGCGCTCGTGCTCCTTCATGTAGGGCAGGCCATAGACGACAATGATGCTGCCGATGACGGAGACGATCATCACCATGACGACCGAGAGCCAGTCGATGAAGACCGCGGGCGCCGCATCGGCCGCGTGGCCTCCGGTGAGCTCGGCATAGAGGACCACCGCCAGTTGGACCAGCGCGACAACGAGTACCATGGCCGAACGGAAGCGCACGGCGATCACCAGGATGGCGGCCAGTAGGGCCAGATCGCCGCCGGCCACGATCATCGACCAGGGGGCGGCTTGGGCCGGCAGTGTTGCCGAAAGGGCCGTGCGGCTGACGAAAGCGATCGCAAAGACCGTGATGGCCGCCAGGGTCAACACCCAGCCCGCAACCGTCACGACGCCCTTGCGCGACCACTTGGTGCGCACGGCGAAGACGACGACACCGAACAGCGCCGGAGAGAAGACCAGCACGGCAGCCAGCGTCAGGGGCGATATCTTGAGCAGCGGTTCCAGAAGCCCCATGCCTACCGCCCCCCGCCCGGCCGAGGCGGCAGGCCTGTGGGCAGTTCCAGCCTGGGCCGCCCCTCGAACGTAGCGCGCAGCGGCGGCTGAAGTTCCAGCAGCCGCAGTACCTCCGCGATCCCTGCCTCGAGTTGCGGGTCCTCGCCGGCAACGGCCTCGTGGGGCAGAATGTCAACCACAAGGTCGGGGTCTGTCCCGTAGTTCTCGACGCCCCAGCCGACATCCTTGAACCAGAACGAGAACTCGGGCTGCGTGGTGACCGAGCCGTCGACAAGCGGGTTCCGCGGCCAGATGCCGACGACGCCACCCCAGGTGCGGGTCCCGATCAGCGGGCCGAGCCCCATCAGCTTGAACGCATGGCTCACAATATCGCCGTCGGAACCGGCGTGTTGATTGGTAAGCATCACCATGGGCCCGGCCGGCGAGTCGGCCGGGTAGGGCTCCGGCGAACCCCAGCGCGTCATGTCATACCCCAGCCGGCGCCGTGCGAGCTTCTCGAGGAGAAGGCCCGACACGTGGCCGCCCCGGTTGTTGCGGACATCAACGACCAGTGCGTCGCGGTGGGCTTCCACCAAGAAGAGGCGGTGGAACTCGGCGTAACCCTCGGCGCCCATGTCCGGCACGTGGAGGTAGCCGCAGCGGCCTCCGCTGGCCTCGCGGACGCGACGGCGGTTGGCCTCGACCCAGGCTCGATAGCGTGCGGGGAACTCGGACTTCAGGGCCCGGACGCAAGCGGTACGCTGCGGAGCATCGCCCGACTTAATGGCCAGGGCCACCTCGGCGCCCGCCTTGTTCACCAGTGCCTGGCCGGGGGCGAACCCGGCAGTGAGGGCGATGCCGTCGATGGCGGTGATCACATCGCCCTCGGTGACACGGGCGCCGGGCGCAAGGAGCGGCGAGGAGGCATGGGGCTCGCCGGCGGCGCCGCGGACGATGGAACGCACCACCCATCCGCCGGCCTCAGCGTCAAACGCCAGGTCGGCGCCCAAGAAGCCCTGGCCGTACCGTGGCCGCGACGGGTAGTCGCCTCCGCCCTCGTAGGCGTGCGACGTGCCCAACTCGCCCTGCATCTCCCAGATCAGGTCCGACAGCTCGCCCCGAGTGGAAACGTGGTCGACCAGCGGCGCGTAGCGATCCCAGACGCGGTTCCAGTCAATCCCCGACATGTCGGCGCACCAGAAGTACTCGCGCTGGAGCCGCCAGGCCTCGCGGGCCATCTGCCGCCACTCGCGGGTCGGGTCGATCGAGAGGCGCACGCGATTGGCGTCCACCACGCCGGAGAGGCGGCCCGGACCGGCGGAGGCGTGCTTCTCGTCGGGCTTCTCGCCCGCCTTGCCGACGCGGACCTTCTTCTCGCCGACCGTCAGCATGGTAGACCCGTCGGCGCTCAGTTCGACGGTCCTGACGCCGCCCATCAGCGGTTCGGCGGACTGTGTCTTGAAGTCGTAGGCGATCAGCTTGCCCTGCGCCGGCGGCGGGTCGGGATTGCCGGGGTCGGCCACGGCGTTCTGGATGCCGAAGGCCGTGTAGAGCGCCTTGCCGGCCGCGCCGACCACCTGCCCGTAGCGGCCCACGGGCGTCGGGAAGCCGACGACGCGATCCTGCAGGCACTCCAGGTCGATGCGAACGGGCTTGGGGGCCTTCTTGTCATCCTTCTCGGCAGGCGGCTCGGGCGCCTTCCCGGGTAGCGGCGCGAAGGGCGACCGCTCCTCGTTGGAAAGCACGAGCAGGTGAGGACGCTCGGAGCGCGGGAAGCCCAGATCGAAGTGGAGGCTATCGTAGACCGGGACCACATCGCGCTGGGAGATGAAGTAGAGGTACCGCCCCTGCGGATCGAAGCTGGGCGAGTGGTCGTTGAAGAGCGGCTCCGTCGCGGGGTGGATGGCGCCATCGGTGCGGGACCACAGGCGAAGGCCCGTGGTCGCCGGCGAGGTGGCGAAACCATAGGCAACCCAGACGCCGTCCGGCGACCAGCACGCCCCGCAAATCGCCTTGTGCTCGCTGCGGTCGACCGCCTTGAGCGTTCGATCGGCGAGGTCCACGAAGAGCAACTCGTTGCGGTGGTTGGTCACCACCAGTTCGTCGGCGGTCGGCGACGCATGCACGGAAGTGACCCGGCCCAGGTCGCCCACGTCCAAGCGCTCGGGAGCGCCTCCCTCCGCCGCGCAGAGCTCCAGCACATCGGCGTCGCCCGTATCGACGACCTGCACCAGCCGGTCGCCGCCGTGGAGCCAGCGGTTGAGCCGCACCCGGGCGGGCATATCTGGGACCGTCGCGGCGCCGGCGGACAGGGCGCGCACGGGGCCGTCCCAGGCGCCCATGGCGAAGGCCTGCCCGCGAGCCACGAGGCCCAGCGAGTGGCCCTGCGGATGCAGCGTCACGGCCTGCAGGTGCTCCATGGCGGCGGCGTACTTCCGCTGCCTCTGGGCCCGGCCGGCGGCCACGGATATCTCCAGGCGGCGGGGCGCGTCGGCGCCGCCGTCAAGCGCCCAGAGGTCGCCGCCCGCGTGGTAGACGATGGTCTCGCCGTCGGTGTCCGGGAAGCGGGCGTAGTAGTCCTCGTGGTCGGTGTGGCGGCGCAGGTCGGAGCCGTCCTCACAGCAGGAGTAGAGGTTACCGATCCCCTCGTGGTCTGATAGAAAGACGACGCGCCCTCCGAGCCACATGGGCCGCGCCAAGTTGCCCGGCAGGTCGATCAGCCGGCTGAACACGCCGTCGCCGGTGCGTTCGATCCACACCTGGCCGGCGGTGCCGCCGCGGTAGCGCTTCCAGCGTGCGGGATCTCCGCCGAAGCGCCCGATGACGGATCGGCCGTCGGGCGCCACATGGAGGCTCGCCGCGGGGCCGACGGGCCATGCGCGCATGCCGGAGCCGTCAGGCGCCACGACGTGCGGAGCGCCGTGGCCGTCGAAGGGCCGGCCGCTGTCCGTGCTGAAGAGGATACCGGAACCGTCAGGCGTCCAGCCCAAGGTCGTGCTCGCGCATCCGAGGTAGGTTACGCGCGTGGCGTGGCCGCCCTCGGCGGGCATCAGGTAGACCTCACTGGGCCCCTCGTAGCAGCCGGTGAAGGCGATGTGGCGGCCGTCGGGCGAGAAGCGCGGGTGCGATACCGGCCCCGCGCCGGAGGTCAGGCGGCGGGCGACACCGCCGGAGAGAGGCGCCAGCCAAAGGTCGTCATCACAGACAAAAGCGACGGTGTCGCGCCAAACGGCCGGCCAACGGCAGTAACCCTGCATCGTGCACGCACTCCCTTGCGCCGGCGCGGGGCCGGCAGTTGCAGCCGACCGCCTGGAGTCGTGGTGCCAACCGGCGTCGATAGACCGTTGAGGTCTTGAGGATAGGACGGGGGGAGCGCCGCAGGCAAGCGTGACCGCCGCGGCAGATACCCTACAGATTATACTGCATAACAGGCCACGACAGCGGCAGGACGCCGCTCAGGCCGAGGTGATCGGCCGCGAGGCCTCGTCGAACATGGCCACGACGTTCTCGGGCGGCGTGCCGGCCTGGATGGCGTGTGAAGGCCCCAGGATGTAGCCGCCGCCCGCTCCGAGCACCGTGATGCGGTCTCGGACCTCACGCCGAACGTCATCGGGCGTGCCGAACGGCAGCGTGCTCTGAACGCTGATGCCCCCCTCGAAGCCGATACGGTGCCCCAGCCTACCCTTCAGGTCGGCGGGGTCCATCCCCTCGGCGTCGAACTGCAGCGCCTGCAGCACGTCGATACCGGCGTCGGCGAGACGCTCGGCAATCGAACCGATGGCGCCGTCGGAGTGGTAGATGACGCGGGCCCCGAACTGGTGTATGGTGCGGTTGAGCGCCTCGTGGCAGGGCCTGATGTGCCTCTCCCAGAGCTTGATGGAGAGCAGGAGGCCCCTCTGGCCTCCCAGGTCATCGGCAGTGAAGACGAGGTCCACGAGGCCGTCAGCGGCCTCCAATTGCCGCACGGTGTGCTCCACGTAGAAGGCCGTCACCCGGTCGAGCACCGCCTGCACCAGCTCCGGCTCGGAGACGAGGCCCTCCAGGGCGCGCTCCAAGCCCAGCATGTACCACGCCGTCTCGAACGGGTTCCCGCCTGAGATCATGAGGCAGTAGTCCGCGTCTGGGGCCGCCCGAAGGTCGTTGGCGAAGCGGCCGTAGTCGAACCAGTCGGTGGTGGGCCAGGGATAGCGGTCCAGGTCGGCGGGGTCACGCACGTCGGCCAGGGGATGGCAGACGATCTCCTCATAGGCGCCGTTACCGTAGCTGACGGGGCTCCGCTCAACGCCCCAGATGTCGGAGCCCCTCGCCGGGTTCGGTCCCGTGTAGTCGGGGCCGACGTGGCGGATGTCGATCAGGGGTTCGAGGTACTGCTGCACCGTGGCGCCGCGGTGGGCGCCGAGGTAACGCTCCAGATCGCGCATGGCCGGGGCGTTGATGCCCGAGCAGACAAGGGCGATGGGGATGCGGTCGGTCGACCGGTGGTCGAGGGCGGCGATGACGCGCTCTCGGTGCGTCATCGGAGGCGCGAGATCGCTGCGATGCAACGAAGGCGAGGCGCTGCCGGTGCGACAGCGCCTCGCCGCGTGATCATCCTAGCGGCCGTAGCCGCCGGAACCCATCATGCCGCCGCTGGAGCTCGTCGGAGCTCCGGCAGGCGCCCCGCCGGACATGAAGCCTCGATTGCCACCGGACCCCATGGGGCCGCCGGACGAGAAGCCGGTGCTGTTGATGAGACCGGACTTTACGGTGCCGGGCTTGACGCTCTTGGCCTTGGCGAAGAACACCTTCCACGCGATGCCCGCCACAACGACGGCGATGCACGCGAAGATGATGGCCGCGACTTTTGGGCTGATCTCTTGGTTCATTCAGACTCCCTACTGGTACTCAGGCGCCATGTTGGCGATCTGGTTGCGCAGCCAGCTCGGGTGCTCCCAATCGCCACCGTTCCACCATGCCCACAACTGGTCGTCGGCGGGCACACAGGTCTCGCAGTAGTTCAGGTTGCCGAACGTCGCCTTCAGCCGCATGGCCTTTGCGTGACCATCGTAGAAGGTGAAGTTGCTGGTGCCGCTGTGCGTGGTCATGATACCCTTGGAGCCGTCGAACCATGCTCGGCCCGACACCATGCCCATAGCCCAGTCAGCGTTCCACTCACGGCTCTCAGTGATCATGATGGAGCTTGCCGGACGGATGCAGTTGTCGAGCTTGTTGCCGGGGCACCACCAGTGGGCCATGCTGTAGTTCAGGGCGTAGCTGCGGTGGATCTTGCCCTGCACTTCATCGCGGATGTAGCGCCACAGGGGCTCATCCGGCTGCTCATACGTGGGGCAGGTGTAGAGGCCGCCGTTCTTCACGTATGGCGAGATCATCCAGCGCCACGAGACTTCGGGCCCGCAACCCCAGTGCCAGTAGGGCCAGCCGCTGGGGACCGTGAAGCCACAGTCGTCCGCCCAGCCATGGGGCGAGCGCTGGTCGTAGTCCTGAACGTACATGAGCAGACCAAGGCCGAGCTGCTTCATGTTGCTGAGGCAGCTGGACTGCCGGGCCTTCTCTCGGGCCTGCGCGAAGACAGGGAAGAGAATCGCGGCCAGAATCGCGATGATCGCGATGACGACAAGCAGCTCAATGAGCGTGAACCCCGCTCGCGTCTTCGAACGGTATTGCATCGGGACCTCCCTAGTCGGAATCGTCCGGCCCCCGGCGCATGGTTCTTGCCCTGGGCCCGACGGTAGAAAGACCGAATACACCACCGGGCCCTCTCAGACCCAGCGTTATCTCGTGCTCCTCCTTTCGCTGCCGCGCGCAGGACGCCCGTCGCGCACCGGCATCACTCGTTTGTTGGCTGATAATCTAACACGATGTGCGGCGATTGTCAACTGGCACGCGAAACGGGGGGCCTGACGTCAGCCGAGGTAGGCGGCCAGAGCCTCTTCCTGCGCGCTCTTGAACTGCTCGTCGTAGAGGTTCTTGTAGACGCCGGGGCGGCTGACCAGCTCGGCGTGCGGCCCTACGTCCACGATGCGGCCGCCGTCCATGACGACGATCCGGTCGGCGCCCATGATGGTGGAGAGCCGGTGGGCGATGACGAAGTTGGTTCGCCCCTTCATCACGCGCTCCAGGGCGTCCTGCACGTTGGCCTCGGTCTTGCTGTCCAGCGCGCTGGTGGCATCGTCCAGGATGAGGATGCGCGGGTCGGTGAGGGTGGCCCGTGCGATGGCCAGACGCTGTTTCTGGCCCACCGAGAGCTTGACGCCGTCCTCGCCGATCTTGGTGTCGTAGCCGTCGGGCAGCTCCTTCACCACGTCGTGCAGGTCGGCGTTGCGGCTCGCCTGCTCAATCTGCTCCGAGGTGGCGTCGTGGTTGCCGTAGGCGATGTTCTCACGCAGGGTCACGGAGAAGAGCAGCGACTCCTGGCTCACGTAGCCGATCTGCCGCCGCACCGTCTCCAGCCGGATCTGGCGCACGTCGTGGCCGTCGATGAAGACCGCGCCGCTGGTCACGTCGTAGAAGCGCGCCACGAGGTTCACGAGCGTGGTCTTGCCGGCGCCGGACGGGCCGACGACGGCGATGACCTCGCCGGGCTCGACGGAAAGGTCCAGGTCGTGGACCACCGGGTTCTCGGGATCGTATCCGAAGGTTACATTGCGGAACTCGACGCTGCCCTTGATGCTCCCAATGGAGACGGCGTCGGGCGCGTCCACGATCTCGGGGCGCGTGTCCAGCGTCTCGAAGACGCGGTCCATGGCGGCTCCGGCCCACTGCGCCTGGATGTTGAAGTCCACCAGGCGGACGGAGGGATCGTAGAGGTAGCCGATGTAGCCCGTGAAGGCAAGAAGCTCGCCGGGCTGCATGGCTCGGCCCAGGACCATCTTGGCGCCCATCCAGTAGATGAAGCCCGTGCCCACGGCGCGGATCACCGTGGCCACGAGGCCGAGGCTGCGGTTCAGCTTCGCCTGCACCATGCCCAGGGTGAAGTTGTCCCGCACCGTCTGCATGAAGTGCTGGGTCTCGAACTCCTCGCGAACGAAGGCCTTGACGACCGTGATGCCGGCCAGCTTCTCCTGCAGGCCGCCGATGAGGGCGTCCCACTTCTCGCGCAACTCCACGCTGATGGCCCGGATGCGCTTGAGGAAGAGCTTGTACGAGATGACGTAGATCGGTACCACGGCGATGGCGATGCAGCCGAGCTGCCAGCTCATGGTGAAGATAACGGGGATCACCACCAGCAGCGTCAGGATGTCCGTGATCAGCGTGACGATGCCGCCGGTGATCATGTACTGGATCACGTTGATATCGTCGATGACCCGCGCCATGATCTTGCCGGTCTGCCGCTTGTCGTAGTAGGAGAGCGAGAGCCGGTTGAGGTGGCGGTAGGACTGGTAGCGCAGGTCGAAGACCACGCGCTGGCCCAGCCAGCCGATCAGATAGTTCAGGGCGAATGAGACCATGCCGCGGAAGGCGTAGAGGCCCAGGATGATCCAGAGCACGGTCCAGAGCGACCCGTAGCGCTTCTGCGGCAGCACGGTGTCGATCATGAACTGCGTGACGCGTGGCATGGGAAGCGCCGAAAGCGTCACCAGCATCATGAGGAAGACGGCCAGCAGCACGCGGTACCGGTAGGGCTTGAGGTACCCCAGGAGGCGGCCGAAGTTGCTCATTGCGGCAACGCCTCCAGCGCGACCTTGAACTGCTGGTTGTAGAGCCCGGCGTAGATGCCGCCGGACGCCAGCAGATCATGGTGACTCCCCGCCTCGCGGACGACGCCGCGCTCCATCACCACAATAAGGTCAGCCTTGACGATCGTGGAAAGCCGGTGTGCGATGCAGAAGCTGGTGCGACCCTCCATGAGCTTGTCCAGCGCACCCTGAATGAGCGTCTCCGTCTCCGAGTCCAGCGCTGATGTGGCTTCGTCAAGCACAAGGATGCGTGGGTCGGAGAGGATGGCACGGGCGATGGCGATGCGCTGCTTCTCGCCGCCGGAGAGCTTGATACCCTCCTCGCCGATGCGCGTATCATAGCCCTTGGGCAGCGCGGCGATCACATGGTGGATGTTGGCGGCCTCGGCGGCGGCCTCGACCTCGGCGTCGGTGGCCTCCAGGCGCCCGTACCGGATGTTCTCGCGGACGGTCGTGTTGAAGAGAATCGTCTCCTGGATGACCACGCCCACCTGCCGCCGCAGCGACTCCACAGTGACGCCGCGGAGGTCTTTGCCGTCGATGGTGATGGCGCCGCCGGTAACGTCGTAGTGTCGCGAGAGTAGATTGATCATCGTGGTCTTGCCGGAGCCCGATTGCCCCACGAAGGCGACCATCTGCCCGGCCTTCACGTCCAGATTCACGCCCTTGATGACGGGCTGGCCCGGCTCATACTCGAACCAGACATCCTCGTAGCGCACCGCTCCCTGGATTTTGGCCAGCGCCTCGGCTCCGGAAGCGTCCTTGATGTTGGGCTCCGTATCCAGCATTCCGAAGATGCGGTTCAGGGCGGCGTTCGTTCGCGCGATCTGGTCGTTGATCTGGATCAGCCGGAGGATAGGACCGTACATGTAGCCCGTCATGAACGAGACGAAGGCGATGAGCGAGCCCGCGGTGAGGTGGCCGGCCATGACCTGCTTGCCGCCGACGAACATGATGGTTGCCACGCCCATGCCGCTGCCGATGAACTCGGCGATGGTCCAGAGCCGCGTGCCCAGCATGCCCTGCCCCACGTTCAGGTCGAGCAGGTTGCGGTTCTGGCCCACGAACTGCCGAACCTCGAAGCGCTCCTTGGCGTAGGACTTAACCACGAGGGCGCCGGCCAGCTTCTCCTGCAGGTCGCCCAGCATGACGTCGCGCTCTTCGCGGATTTCATCCGCGGTGCGCTTGATTTTACCGATATGGAAGAAGTAGTTCGCGAAATAGAGTGGGAAGACGCAGAGGCCCCACATCGCGAGGTACCAGTTCATGTTGAAGACGATGAAGAGGACGAAGATCAGCGTGACGACGTCGGAGATAAGCGTCACGAACCCG
>CAJBBX010000180.1 GCA_903951425.1 uncultured Chthonomonas sp. | reverse complement strand
GCGCTGCTGGAGCAGTTGCGGGCCCTGGCGCCGGAGTTCCGCGAGGTGGTGGTGCTGCACCATATGGAAGAGATGGACGTCCGCGAGATATCGAGGACGCTGGGAGTGCCCGAAGGTACCGTTAAGTCGAGGCTGGGCCGGGCAAGAGCGAAGCTTCGCGAGGCGCTGGCCGGCTGGATGGACCAGGGTTAGGAGTGACCACTATGCCGAATATGCCGTTGTGCCGCTCAATCCAAGACGACCTGGCCGCCTACCACGGCGGCTGGCTCAAGGCCGCCCGCGCCGAGGCCGTGCGCCGACACCTGGCGGCATGCCCGGCCTGTGCCGCCGAGGCCGCCCGCGACAGGGCGCTGGTTCGGTCGCTGGCCGAGACGCCGGCCGAGACGCCGGTGATCCCCGAGTGGAGCCGCGTCCTGGCTGAGCGCGGTCGCCGGCGCCGGAGCTGGAGTCCCTTCGCTCGTCCGGCATTGGGCTTCTCCGGAGCGCTGGCCGCCGGTGTCCTGGCGCTGGTGGTCTGGACGCGGCTGCCCGGGCCTGTCGGGCAGGGTCCGGCTCCGGCGGGCGAGCCCTCGGTGGTCTCGCAGGTGGCCGTCCACAACATGGTGGCGGCCGGCTCCTTCTCCGGAGACCCGAACCGCGACGTCCTCCTCATGTACAGCGGCCCCGCCGACGGAGCCGACCACAGATGATCGGCGCCCGCGGCCTCCTTCGCGCAGCGATCCTGCCAGTCGGCCTCGCCGCCCTGCCGGTCCAGGCGGCTCCCACCGCTCGCCAACTGCTGCCGGCGGCGTATGCGGGCCCGTCGGTGGCCTATTCGGGCGTGCAGCGCGCGGACGTGAGCCTGGAGAAGGGCAAGGCGAGCGCCTCGGTGCGGGTCTCGTGCAACGGCAAGGGGGCCCTCCGGCGCGAGTACGGCGGCGGCGCGGCGGCGGGCGTGGTCTCGTTGCAGGTGGGCCGGAGCGTCTGGCAGCGGAGCCCCGACGGCGCGTGGGTCAAGCTCCCCGCCGAGGCCGGATGGGCGTCCGGCGCCGAGGCGGCGGAAGCGGCGCTGCGCAACTACGACGTTCGGCAGTCTCCTCCGGTCAAGCTCCTGGGCCGTACCGTGGTGCCGCTCACCCTCGCGCCGCGGGCCGCGTACAACCCTTCCCGCAAGCTCTGGGTGGAGCCCGGGACCGGTATCCTCCTTCGCGACGAGTTGTACGCGCCCGACGGCCGGCTTCGGTCGTCGTCGGTCTACACGTCGCTGAAGGTCGGCCCCCAGGCGGCGGGCCAGTTCGCGCCTCCGACCGGGGCGTCGTCGCCTGACCTCACCGGCCCCTCGTCCTTCGCCGCGCGCGCTTCGGCCGCGCAGGTGCGGGCCGACACCGGTTCGCCCGCGCCGCAGCCCGGCTATGTCCCGCCCGGCTACCGCCCCGTGCTCTACGGCGTCGTGAAGACCGGTAGCGGAAGGCTTATGCCCGCCGTGCGGTACTCCGACGGCTTGGCTGCATTCACCCTGTTCCAGCGCGGCTTCGGGGCGGGGCACGGCGCCGGCGGGCGCGGGTTCGGGCGCGGACGCGGCAGGGGGCAGGGCGGCCCGCCATGGGCGAGGCAGGCGAACCAGGGCCCCGAGTGCGTGGCCGAGAGCGACCTGCAGCGCGCTACCGTGACGGTGGGGACCTCCCGGGCCAACTACCTCTTGGTGGGCGACCTGGCCGAATCGGAGTTGCTGCGCGTGGGGCGCTCCCTGCCATAGCGGCGCGCGGGGCTACAATGCTCCCGAGAACTGCGCGTCGGCCCCGGGCCGGCAGAGGAGGACCCCATGACCTCGCTTCGACAGGCAGCCGTTGCCGCTTTGCTGGTGGCCGGTTGCGCATCGATCGCCGGCTGCACGCCGCCGGCCGGGCCGGGCGCCACGAAGCCGCCCGCGATTGCCGCCAAGCCCCTGCCGGACCTGACGCCGGCCGAGCTCCGCAAGCGGCTGGCCGCGCCGAAACCGCCGCTGCTCCTCGACGTCCGCGAGGCCGGCGAGCGCGAAGAGGCCAGGATCAGCCCCAGCAAGCACATCCCGTTAGGCGACCTGCCCGCCCGCCTGAAGGAGCTCGACAAGAAGGCCGAGATCGTCGTCTACTGCCACTCAGGCCGCCGCTCCGCCAACGCGGTGCAGATCCTGCGCGACGCAGGCTTCAGCAAGGTCCGCAACCTGGCAGGCGGGATGAGCGCGTGGCGGTCTGGTTTGTGAAGGGGAGAAGGGGAGAAGGGGAGCGGGCGTCGGGGCGCCGGTTGCCCGGAGTGCGCAGCGCGCCCAGCCGTCGGTTGAGTAGGTCCGCGTAGCCGTTCGCGCGGACCGTATCGAAACCACGGTGCGGGCCTTTTTTCGCCAGATAACCTCCCTAACCGATGAGGCGTGCTCCATTCGGGCCGCTTTGTGGTACTATATAGGTGCATCCAGAGAGGCCCGCAAGGGTCCAGCAACCGGGTTGGAGACACCACGGTGCTACGAGGTTCGCCCTCGATGCGTGGGAGCTTGGCCTCCCAAACCCAAAGTCTCCATGCCACGGTCGCGGGTGCGACGGTGGCTTTTTTTATGTCGGAACCTATCCAGAGTGGCGCGAGGGCACGGCCCTATGACCGCCCGGCAACCAGGCTCCCCGTGGGCCACGGTGCCAAGTCCGTCCCCTGATCAGGGGCACGATAGGAGGGTGCAATGCCTCAAACGACGGTGTACCCGGGCGCCACGCCCAGCGGCCCGAACCCCATCACGGCCCGCAGAGGGTACGGCCGATGAGCACGACGCTGATGGAGCTGGCCAGGGGGCTCCAGTCCGTGGGCCTGCCGGTACGTGTGATCGTGAACCACGGCACGGTGCTCATCCCGTCGGCCCTGGGCGAAGACGAACAGCCCATCGTCATGGACCTCCACGAGGAGGGCCGCCTCCTCCGCATCATGCGGCGACGCTACCTGGACCTCAAGAGCGGCCCCTGCCGCGAGGAGCTGCTTGTCCACCTGATGCACGCCAATCTCGCCGGCAAGCTGATGAAGTTCGGGATCGATGCCCCGACAGGCGAGGTCTGCGCCGTGGCGACCGTGCCCGTGATGGACGACAAGCTGCGCGGAGATGTGGTCCTTAGAACGCTCAGCCTGTTCGTCGAGTACCTGCCTATGGAGCGCCCGTTGCTCCAAAGGCTGCTCCAAACAGGGAGGTACGCCAAGCGGCTGGGCGAGATGGACGAGGGCTCCGTGCAGGCCTACCCCGCCGAGATCGCCGAGGCTGACGCGGCGGGCCTTGATGCCATCCAGGCCGACATCGGGAGCCTCGAGGCAGAACCCCAAACGACGCTCGCCATGGTCCTCTATGGTCGACGCTGCCATCTGGCGGCGCTCCGCGACGCGGAGCTGAAGCGCGGCGAACCGGGCCTAACCCAAACGAGACGTGCCTATCACGAGTGGCGGTAGGGATCCGGCCCGATGATCGCCCGGCATCCGGGCTCCCGAGCGAGCCGCGGTGCCCCGTCCGGCCCCACTTGAGGGGAGATAGGGAGAGACTGATGCCACACCACGAGTCCGCCTCCGACCAGGCGTTCGAGCGCGCCAACCGCATTGCTGCAGGGCTGTTCCCCCACCAGGTCGACGGCGTGGCCTTCCTCATCGGCCGCCGCCGCGCCATCCTGGCCGACGACATGGGCCTGGGCAAGACCCGCCAGGCCATCGTGGCGCTCCGCGAGGCCGCGCCGCAGGGACCCTACCTGGTGGTCTGCCCTGCCTCCGTCAAGCGGAACTGGGAGCGGGAGATTCTGGCCATCGACGCGAAGGCCGACGTCCGCGTGGTGAGCGGCTCCGCTCAGGCGGCCACCGGGCCCTGGACCGTCATCAACTACGACATCCTCCAGGCGCACATCGAGGCGCTGACCCGCGTGCCCTGGTCCGGGATCATCTTTGACGAGGCCCACTACCTGCGGAACCACACCAGCCGGCGCAGCCAGATGGGGCGCCGCCTCGTCTCCGGCGACCGCGCCGGCGGGCCCATGGTCCTGGCGCTCACCGGCACGCCGCTCACCAACCGCCCGCGCGACCTCTTCCCGCTGCTGCAACTGATGGACCACCCCATGGGCAAGTCGTTCCTCAGCTTCGCCCGCCGCTACTGCGCGGCGTACCAGAGTGACTACGGCTGGGTGACCGACGGCGCCTCCAACCTCGAGGAGCTCTCGGTGCAGCTGCACGGCGTCGTGCTCCGCCGCACCAAGTCCGAGGTGCTCTACCTGCCGCCCAAGATCCGCACATGGCTACCCGTGGACGTGCCGGACGGCACCGCCACCCAGGAGATGGTCTCCGTGGTGAGCCACCTGATGCAGAGCCAGGCCGGAGGCCAGCGGAGCTCGGCGCGGGGCGCGGGCGGCGACCGCGTGCAGCTCCTCTCGCTGCTCACCAAGGCCCGGCACAAGCTGGCGGCCGCCAAGGTGAAGAGCACGCTGGACCTGGTGGACGGCGCCGTGGAGCAGGGCGAGAAGGTGATCGTCTTCTCCTGCTTCGACGAGCCGATCCGCAAGATCGCGGCGCACTTCAAGGAGGGGGCCGTGCTGCTGACGGGCGCCACGCCCAGCGGCAAGCGGCAGGAACTGGTGGACCGGTTCCAGAACGATCCCACCGTGCGGGTGTTTGCGGCCAACCTCATCGCCGGAGGCATCGGCCTGAACCTCACGGCGGCGCGGCAGGTGCTCTTCAACGACCTGGACTGGGTGCCGGCCAACCACAGGCAGGCCGAGGACCGCGCCTACCGCATCGGGCAGACCGGCGCCGTGAACGTCAGCTACCTGGTGGCCGACGGCACGGTGGACCAGTTCGTCCGCAACCTGCTGGAGGTAAAGGCGAAGCTGGTCGACGCGGTGGTGGAGGGTCAGGCCGGGCAGATCGACGCGGGCAGCGACATCCTGACCGAGCTGGAGCGCCTCATCGGCCTGATGTCGCCCGGGATGGCCGACCTCTCGTCGAAGGACATCGACGCCGAGGTGGCGTCGCGGCTCCTGCGCGAGGCGTCGGAGCGGTACCGGAAGGAGCACCCCGAGCCCGGCCACGGCGGCCGCCGGAGGCCCGCAGGAGGGGGCGATCGCCGAGGCGCTGGCGGCGCTGGCCCGCGCCCTGGGCGGCCCGCAGCAGTCGCGCTACCGCGTGGTCAGCCGCTCGAAGCCGGGCAGCTTCTACCAGCTGACGGTGGACGCCGGCGGCGATGTGGACTGCACCTGCCCCGGCTTCGAGTACCGCGGCATGTGCGCCCACTCCCGCGACCTGAAGACCGCCATCGCCCGCGGCGGAGCGGTCCCGGCCGCGTACCAGCTGGTGGCGTAGGCGGACCTATCCACTCCCCCTGCGCGGCTGAGAGGCGCAGGGGGGACGGCCGGGATGGGCCGATCAGGGCCTCTTTGCGCCGCGCACAGGGAAGCGCTGGATGATGGGGTAGTCGCCCACCAGCGTGAAGCCGAACTCCTCGCGGCCGCCCGGCCGGCGCAGGCGCACCTGCTGTACGCCCTGGTTGTGGGGGTTGCAGGCGATGACGAGCAGCGTCTTGCCGTTGGCCGAGAGCTTCACGCGGGCCAGGGGCTCTTTGCGCAGGCTGGCGAAGCTGGGGTAACGCTCGTCGCCCGTGCGCCAGATGCCGTTCGTGGAGCTCCACAGGTCGGGCATCTCCCACCGGGTGGCGGCCTCGATGATGTCCTTGTTGCGGCTCGCCTGCCACATGCCCAGCACGTGGTAGTTGTATAGCCCGAAGTACTTCATGTAGTACTGCATCCAGGTCTCTTCGCCGTTCACGGTCCGCTTGACCGAGGGCTCCCGGGCGCGCCAATCGGAGTAGTCGCGCAGTTCCTCGGAGTAGCGCGTGCCCACGTCCCAGCAGTGCAGGCCGTCCATGACGCAGTGGCCGAAGAGCGACAGCGCGTAGGTCGACGAGGCCGGGACCTGGTGCTTCAGCCCCTCCAGGCGCACCTGGCCGGAGGCGTCGGTGAAGCGGACCTGCGAGAGCGGGTAGCCGTCGACGAACTCGGTTTGGATCCAGGTCGACAGCACGTTGGGAACGCCGGGGCGGGCCAGCTTGCCCTGCTCCCACTCCTGCAGGAAGGCGTAGAGCTGCGAGGGCTTCGAGTTGTTGATCCAGTAGACCGACGGGTTGCCGTAGTTCAGGCCGCAGCGGCTGAAGACGGGCGCCAGGTCGTCGGCGGGGTGGTCGTACTTCTCGCGCCACTGCCGCGCGCCCCGCTCATCCACCACGCCGGAGGGCCGCCCCTGGTCGTCGAAGCTGTCGAAGATGCGAAACGAGGAGCGCAGCACGCCCACGCCCCAGCATCCGATCAGCACGTCGGGCTTCCTGGCGCGCACCTTGCCGATGAGATCGGCGAAGGCCTCGTACTGGCTGTCCTGCCATGCGTAGGAACCCGGAGCCTCGAAGTCCGGCGTGATGATGGCGCAGCTCGCGGCGTACCCATGGAAGGGCTCGATGTTCCAGCTCTTGGGGTTCGTCGGGTCGCCGAAGTGGTCCGAAGCGCCGTCGTAGGTGATCCACTCATTGTCGGTAAAGAGGTGCGCGCGCTGCTCGCGGGAGCCCTGCGAGCCGCCGTGGGTCATGGCGATGGGCGAGATGTGCGTGAAGCCGAAGTCCAGGAGTGGCGACCGCCCCTTGCGATCCTGCTGCCGCGCCTTGGCCGCGCCCTGCCAGTGGGCGATCTTGCCCTTGGGGAGCGTCCAGCCGGCGGGAAACCAGGCGCCCTCGTCGAAGTCGTAGCCCAGCCGACCGGTAGGGATGTGGAACCACTCCGGCAGGCCGATGCGCTGCTTGCCGCCGAGGAGCAGGATCTCCTGGTAGTTCTCCTTCACCTCCCACGGGACGGCCGGGTTGTACAGCTCCACCGTGAGGTTCACCGGCAGCCCGGAGAACTCCGCCGGGAAGCGGTAGCCCTTCAGCGGACCCTCTACGGGCGCGCCCATGTTGAGGGTCCAGCGCTTAGCGCAGCCTTCGACCTGATAGCTGTCCCAGGTCGTATCGGTCACGGTCAGCCCGTCTTCGGCCACTACGCAGCGCATGGCCAGGGCGCCGGCATGGTTGGTGATGCCGTCGGTGATCTGCGGCCAGAGCTTGACGGCCTTCGGCGGGGGTGCGGCCAGGGCCATGGACGCGGCGAGCAGGGCGAGTAGCCCCGCCGCCGCGGGGCTAGTGCTTCTCGGCATCGTAGCAGCTGAGGCAACGGAGTGCCGTAGGAAGGATGTAGGCGAGCATGATCGCCGCCGCCGCCGCGCCGTAGGCGGCGAAGACCGTGAGCGGCTCGTGGGTGATGTAGAGCCGAACGGCGGCGCCGATGGCGGCCGCTTCGGCAATCGCCAGCGCGACGACGACGTTCGTTTGCAGCGTCAGGACAGGTGGCAGCGCGGCCGGATCGGGCGCTCCATACGCGTCGGAGTAGGGCCGAACCTTGGCCGCCAGCCACCCGATGGAGGCGACCAGGAGAACGATGGCCTCGCCGGCGAAGAGCAAGGGTAGCGGGCCCGGCGGCGGTGGCGGTAGGCTCGCAGGCGCTGTCCCGCGCGAGAAGGCCAGTATCGCCCCCATCGCGGCGATGTTGACGACGAAAGCCACGCATAGGATGGTGACGACCATCTTCCGTGGCGGTGGGTTGGTGCTCGAAGACATGGCTACCCTCCTCGCGTGCCGGGGCTTGCCGGCGGCTACTTCGCGGTTTTCGCGAAGCGGCCGGCAAACTCCTGCACCGACCCCGCGAAGGTCGTCGGGTCGCTGTCGGGCGTGGCGCGCGGCGGCGCGGGTATCCAGCTCTCGATGACCATCTCGTCCGGCTTGCCGCCCACCAGCGCGTAGTCCAGCGCCTGCCGCGTGATCGACTCGTGCCAGGTTGCCTCCGTCGCCAGGCCGGCGCGCTCCAGGTGCGGCTGGTCCGACGCCCAGTAGATGAGGCTGAAGGGGAGCTTGCGGGCGCGGCAGTGCTCCTCGATCTTCCGCACCTCCTGCCACGAGCCGCGGCCGGCCAGCGTGAAGCTGACCCAGTCCACGTCGAGCCGGAAGAAGTCCATGCCCCGCACGCCGCGCCGGGCCAGCTCGGCCTCCAGCGCGTCGATCCAGGCCTGCATCTCCGGTAGCGGGATGAAGGGGTAGGCCTCGATGTCGCCGATGAGGAGGTCGGGGTAGGCCTTGCGTACCCGGGCGATGAAGTCGGCGGTCTCGGCGATGGCGTAGGTGTCGGGCTTCTTCAGTATCTGCCGTGTGCAGCAGAGGGGCTCGTCCAGCGCGATGGCATGGATGCGCCCGCCCAGCCGCCGGAACCGCTCCCACATGGGCTGTTGCGCGGCGAAGGCCTGCGCGCCGGTGGGGGCCCACTCCTTCACGGCGCCGACCTCCAGCCCGAGCTTCAGCCCCCAGCGTTCGATCTGCGGGAGCCAGCGGCCCAGCTCCGCGTCGGTGAACTGGCGGTTCAGCTGGTGGTCGGCATAGCCGAGTACCTGCACCTTCGCCCGCGCCGCCTGCCACTGGGCGGGCTTCTCGAAGAGCTCGCGCAGGGAGCGCCCCTTCTCGTGCGAAGGAGGGACCATCCAGACCGAAGGCGCCGCCCCAGCCGCGTAGCCCGCCGCCAACAGCGCGGCCGCAAGGCAAGGCCCCAGCGCCCGCAGAACCCATTCCATCGCCATAGCATCCTCCCCGCGCCCTACTGTATCCTGTAGACGCCCAAACGGGCGCCAAGGAGCCGCCGAATGAGTGTAATGGGACCCGGAGAGCGGAGCCGCGTGGCTCGCCTGCCCGGCAGGGCCGCCTACGACCGCTCGCGGTTGCTCATGCGGTCTGTGTGTGATAGACTGTCCTCATCCCTTGCGTGGCCTCGTACAGCATAGTGCCACAGGTTGTGTCACCGATATGGTGTGGTGCTATCGTGCGGTGGTTGCCCGGCAGAGGACGATCACTAAGTACCGTCGCGTGCACTGGATCAGGGCCGCCAGATGCTTGGCCGAATGGACGGCGTTAGGGGATCTACGATGTCAGACCACATCCCAGCCGGCAATGACGAAGGCGTGACGGATAACGATGGATTCGATCCGTTCGCGGCATTTCAGGCTCGGAGGCGCATCTACCTTACTGTCTTGGCGATGCAGCGACATGAGCATGATGTAATGAATTGCATCGCAGCCCATGCGGTCCGGCTCAAGAAGTCACTACTGGAGCTCCTATCTGCGTGGTTGCTCGCCCAAACCGTGCGCACTGCAGACACCGTCGACGCAGAGCGACTGAGCGGCTGCACCATGGACGAGTGGTTTGCGCTTCAGGCGGAACACGATACTGTGCAGCCCATTGCATGTCAGCGGCTCGAAGATGCCGTTGCAGCCGAGGCGAATTACCAGCAAGCCGCTCCATTCGGGATCGTCACAGCTTGGTTCGCGTCAGAGTCAGAACGACCCAGGCTCAGTGACCTGCAGGCAGCCGCACAGGCCCAGCGACTAAGTGCCAGCACAGCCCAGGCAGCACTTAACGCCAACAACACCAAGCGTCGCCTGTTCGGCCGACGCTTCTTACGAGGATGCCTGGCAAACGTCCAGGCACTGGCGCAAGCGTCATTTGCAGGTGATCAGGCGCAGCAGCTTGTCAGGGAGCTCTCAACGAGCATCGAGGATGAGTGGCGTAGACATTTGGCTGGTATGCAACCAGGCATGTCTATTATTCAAGAAAATACTATGATATGTTATGATATATACAAGATTGATATAACTCATGAATGATGATCTTCTTGCGTCCGTCAGGGAGGACATCCTGAAGGAGGACGCCAAGCACCGTCCTTGGACACCCAAGGGGCTGGACAGGACATGGGAGGTCCAGGCAGGGCTAGCTGGCGCGGTGACCGGTGCTGTAGCCGGGCTTCTCTGGGGCTCGCACATGGGGCTGGCCGGACCGTGGGGAGCTATCGCCGGTACCATTCCGTGTGCCATCGTCGGGGGTGTCGTCGGCTACTTCACCTGCGCCAAGGTTGGGTCCCAGTTCTACCGTGATATCCAGCAACCGTCGCCAAGGCCGAGTTCTGTAACACGACAGGTCAGTGAGACCAAGCATGCGCCGTTGTCCGCATCCGACGTATGCGGAGCCTGTGGGGCAGCCAAGAGCTCCTGGTGGAACGAGACCGCTGGTTGCTGCGCCAAGTGCGGTGCAGTAGACGGGAGTTGAGTGTTCTCGGTCCCTGAGGCATTGAGGCGGCGGCACATCGTCTGCCTCGCATCCTCCCCGCGCCCTACTGTATCCTGTAGACGCCCAAACGGGCGCCAAGGAGCCGCCGAATGAGTGTAATGGGACCCGGAGAGCGGAGCCGCGTGGCTCGCCTGCCCGGCAGGGCCGCCTACGACCG
>CAJBBX010000179.1 GCA_903951425.1 uncultured Chthonomonas sp. | reverse complement strand
GCCGCCCTCTGGGCGGCCGGAGCCTCCGCGCAGTTGCCGCCTGCGTCGGTCGTGCTCAACCGGATGACCGGCGCATACCGATCGATTGAGAGCGTCCGAATCCGGAGTAGCTGGACCCTCCGAGACAACACAGGCGAGCTCACGGGCAACCTGGCTCTGACCGCCAAGCGGCCCAACCTGTTGGCCGTAGACTTGGTGGCCGGCGAGGCATCAGCGATCGCGCGATGCGACGGCCGAACCCTGGGGCTGGCGCGCACCTCACCTGCGTCGTTCACACGGTTTGGCGCTCCGGCATCTTTGGCCCAACTGCGGCACCTGGGCGGGATGAGCATGCCGTCTCCCCTCGCCCGCCTGACCCTGGCGCTCCTGGCAGGGCTGGGACAGGACCGGGAGGGCCTCCTTGCGACCGCACTCGCGCGGATGGACATTGTGGGTTCGGATGAGGTCGACGGCGTGCGTTGCGTCGAGGCGACCTTCCGGTACAACGACAACCACATCGCCAGACTACTCATCGACACATCCGGCTGGATGATCCGTCGCGTAGCGCTGGCCAGAGACGGCCGCACGGTACTGACCGAAAAGGTGAGCGCCATCGAGACCGGCGCCGCGGTGACCGTGCGCGATGTGGCGTTCAGCGCGCCGGACGGCGGCAAGCTGCTTACCGACACCCCTACTATGGCGGCCCGGTTCGGCGAACTCGATATCTCCGTAAGGCCCGTGGATCGGAGCAAGGAACTGGCGGCCTTCGTCGCCAAGTCGGCAAACGCTTACCGCACGATGGACACGCTACGGATGACGTCCACCTGGACGCGCACCGTGGGCGACAAGGTCTGGTCCCAGCCGGTCTCACTGGTGATGAGCCGCCCGAATAGGCTGCTGATCGATGCGCAGTCGGAGCCGCTCTCCTCCGTTCTGTCGGTGTCCGGCGACAAGGCCCTGGTGGTGCGCACCAAGGCCAAGGCGTACACAGAAACCAGAGCGCCCGAGGCGATCGCCGGCGCCAACGTGCTGGCCGGGGCGAACCTGCTCTGTCCGGCAACGGAGTTTGTCGCGGCACTGCTCCAGGGCCAGAGCCGCGGGCAATCGGCCTTCGCCGAGCGGCTCGCCACGGCAACAATGGCCGGCCCCATGGCCTACCGCGGGACCCTCTGCTACGTGGTCTCCATGGCCTACTCCACTGATATGAGCATGAGGGTACACCTCGGCCTCGACGACGGTCTCGTGAAACGCGCCGCTCTGGTGGACGGTGAAACCGAGTTGGCCGTTGAGGACGTGCTTGAGGCCGCGGTGAACGGCGAGATCCCCGCCGAGGCCCTGACCTACTCACTGCCCGACGGCGCCCGCCTGGTGAGCCGGTTCCCCAACCCGGCCTTGCCTGAGCCCTCGGAGGTCATCTCGCTGACCACGCTCACGGGCGAGGCATGGAGCCTACCGCAGAAGCGGGGTAAGGTCGTGGTGATGGCGCTCTTCTACACCACCTCGGAGGGGAGCCTCCAGGAGCTGGCCGAGTTGCAGAAGCTGAGCGACCAGTACAGAGACAATGGGCTCGAGGTGCTGGCGGTCAACGGCACGGGCGAGACCCCCGAGGCGCTGAAGACATGGGTCGAGGATGTCGGCTTGACGATCCCCGTAGCCACCAACAGGAGCACCACCGACTTGGTGAAGCTCTTCTCGGTGACGACCTACCCGACCACGATCGTCGTGAGCAAGACCGGTAAGGTGCTGGCCACGGTGGTGGGGTTCAACAGCGATGCCATTAACGCCGCCCTTCGCCGCGCCGGCCTCTTCCAGCAGTAAGTCGCGGACCGTCCGGCGAGGCCGCGCCCGATAGCGAGCGGCTTCGCCGGACGGCAGTCCAACTGCGCCTACGGGCTGGGCCTGCGTAGTGCCCGGCCCGACCGCACACCCGTCTCCGCTCCATCCTGCCACGCCACGCGTCCGTTCACAAGCACAGTATCGATGCCGTGCGAGAACCGGTGCGGGTCCTCGTAGGAGTTGGCGTCACCAATCGTATCTGGGTCGTAGACGACGAGATCGGCGAACCAGCCCGGCCGCAGTTGCCCCCGCCGATCCAAGCCCAGACGCGTGGCCGGCAACCGGGTCATCTTCTGCACGGCCGCCGCCTCGGTCAGCAGGCCCATCTCGCGACAGTAGCGGCCAAGCACACGAGGGAAGGTCCCGTAGCAACGCGGGTGGACCTTCTCCTCGGCCATCTTGCCCACAGGGGCGGTACCCACGGCATCGGAGCCGATCATGGTCCACGGGTGGCGCATTACCAGGGCGATGTCCTCCTCGCTGATGGCGAAGTTCACCGCGCTGATGAAGTTGCGGGCCGAGGCGATCAGATCCAGCGTCGCGTCGACACAGGAAACGCCTCGCTCAGCCGCCAGTTCGGCGATAGTCCGGCCTTGAAGCGCCGGGTTGTCGCGCGAGGCGCCGATCCGCACGTCGCCCCAAACGCCGCTGGGATCGTCGTCGGCCCAGTCCGGGCGATTGGCCAGCATCGCCTCGCGCACCCTGGCCCGCTGACCGGTGTCGCGAAGGCGGGCGCCCACATCGTCGGCATCGCCCTCCAGCGCCCAGTCCGGCAGGAACTGGATTGACATGGATGTCATGAAGGCTGTGTAGGGGTACTGGTCCATCTGGATGTCCACGCCGCGGGCCCGTGCAGCCTCGACGAGCTTGAGCGTCTCGGATACCTTCCCCCAGTTCGGGCGCCCCTCGGCCTTGTGGTGCGATAGCTGCACCGGCACGCCGGCCTCCTCGCCAACCTGAATGGCCTCGCGCACCGCCTCCAGCAGCAGGTCACCCTCGTTGCGCAGGTGGGTCGCGTAGAAGCCGCCATACTCGCGCATGACGCTGGAGACCGCCGCAAGCTCCTCCACGCCGGCGTATGAGCTGGGCTGGTACTCAAGGCCGGTGCTGAGGCCCCAGGCGCCCTGCTCCATGGCGCGTAGGGCGACGGCCTGCATCTGTCCTATCTCATCGTCGGTGGCCGCGCGGCTCGCCATGCCCATCACGCGCTTGCGGATCGTTCCGTGGCCCGCGAGCATGACGTAGTTTGTGGCGACCCCATCGTCCTCAACGCGGCCCAGGTGGCCCGCCATATCGCTCCAGGTGATCCTGACACCGTGGTTGCTGAGCCAGCGACGTTCGAACGCAAAGGTAGCGTCGTCCAGAGCCAGGCCCAGGCAGAGCGAGCAGTTGCCCACCACCTGTGTGGTGACGCCCTGCGACACCATGCTGGCCATGCCGGGGTTGAAGTGGACCGAGATGTCGGAGTGTGTATGGATGTCGATGAAGCCCGGCGCCACACGCAGGCCGTGGGCGTCGATCACGTTGGCGGCCCGGTAGCCCGGCAGCCACTCGCCCACCGCCACGATACGATCGTCATGAATCGCGATGTCGGCCCTGATCGGCTCGGCGCCGGAGCCGTCCAGCACGGTGCCACCCGCTACAATGAGGTCGACGAGGCGGCCCGCACCGCTCGACGCGTCGGCGGTCAAGCGGCGCTCCGTGCCGCGTGGCACCGACTGGGCCCGCCGCCCGTATATGCAGAGTACGAACGCAACGCCACAGGGGGAAAGCCCGTGCAACGCAACAGCCGCGCCTTCACGCTGGTGGAACTACTCACCGTCATCGGTATCATTGCCGTATTAGCCGCCCTTCTGTTCCCCGTGTTTGCCACTGCGCGCGGCAAGGCGCGGGAGATCACCTGCGTCTCGAACCTTCGTCAGATCGGCATGGCCATCAGGATGTACACTCAGGACTACGATGAACTCTACCCTTGGGCCGTCGATGCCACAGACAGGTACACGCCCGAGATCTGGTCGGGTTTCCCGGAGTTCCAGGCCCAGATCCCCTACATGCCCTTCATCCACGAGGCCTTGCAACCCTACATCAAGTCGAAGGAGCTCTTCCACTGCCCCGCCGACAGTGGGTACGACGTGGAAGACAACAACGGCATGCCGCTTGACGCCCGTCCCACAAGCTACCAGAAGTTCGGCACCAGCTATAACTACCGCACCGAGATCGCCTTCCGACGGGCCGGTGAGGGTTCGATCCGGGAGCCGAGCAGCGTCAACGTGCTCTTCGACGCCGCAGGCCGATGGCATGGCGGCGTGCTGTTTGACCAGTTGCGGTACAACGTGCTCCATGCTGACGGCCATGCCAAGAACCTATCCCGCGACCAACTGCAATTGCTCTGGGCCGCGCCGCTCTAGGCGCGACGTGCCCGGTGATGCGCGGGGCCGCCTCGCGTGAGCTCGTTCCCTCCCGACGGCGGTACGGTACGCCTGCGCGCCGCCTGGGTCCTGCCCATATGCGGACCGCCGCTGGCCGATCACGAGGTCGTCGTGGAGGACGGCTGCATCGTTGAAGTACGCCCCTGGAGGTCAGCAAGCGGGCCCGCCACCGATGTCGTGGACCTGGGCCGGTGCGCCCTGCTGCCCACGTTCGTGAATGCCCACACACACCTGGAGTACAACATCTTCCGCGGCCGCCTGGAGGACATCGACTTCTTTCCGTGGATCGGTGCGCTGATGGCCCTCAAGCCCAGCCTCACGGAACCCGACTGGCTCGCATCTGCCACGATGGGCGCAGCCGAAGCCGCGGCAGGCGGCACGGGAACCATCGCCGACTGCACCGACGCGGGAACCGCGGCAGCCGGCGCGGCAACCATAGGACTGCGGGGCGTAATCCATCAGGAGGTCTTCGGCATCGACGGCAAACAGACCGTGCAGGAGACCGTCGCCGCCCTGGACGCCAAACTGGCCCGAATGGCGACCGCGCTCCAGGGATCGCTGCTCACGCCGGCCGTCTCGCCCCACGCCCCATATACCGTGAGACCCGAGCTGATGAGCGCCCTGGCCCGATACGCCAAGGATCGCGGCCTGCGGCTCTGTATTCATGCCTCCGAATCGCGGGCCGAGGCTGAGCTGATGCTGCGCGGCTCAGGCGTGATCGCCCGCAGGTTGGCGGACCGCGGCATCGCGTGGGAGACGCCCGGCGTGACCACGGTGGCCCATCTGGCGCGACATGGCCTGGTGACGGACCGAACCCTGCTGGTACACGGCGTGCAGGTCTCGCGCACCGACGCCCGCGCGGCGTCCCAGGCCGGAGCGTCATGGGTCCACTGCCCCAAGTCCAACGCCAAGCTCGGCAACGGCGTGGCGCCGCTTTGGGCCTTGCGCGCCGCCTGCCCCACCGGCAATCTGGGACTGGGCACCGACAGTGCGGCTTCCAACAACGGCCTCGATATGCTCGAGGAGATGCGCTTCGCCGTGCTGATGCACCGTGCCTCACGTCGACGGATCGACGCCATGGATGCCGTACAGGCGCTGGAGATGGCCACGCTGGGCGGCGCCCGCGCGTTGGGGATGGCGGACCAGATCGGTACGCTGGAACGTGGCAAGCGCGCCGACCTGACGGCCATCCGGCTGGACCGCCTCCACACGGCGCCCTGCTACGACCCAGCCTCGGCGCTGGTCTATACAGCCTCCGCCCGCGACGTGGCGCTGACCATGGTTGACGGCCGACCCATCTGGTGGCGCGGACGCCACGCTGCTAATCTGGCGGCGCATCGGCGGCAGTTCCGCACAGCCGCCCACAAACTCGCCGTGGCGCCGCGATGACCACCGACGCCCTCCCATCGGGCCGGAAACGGGACCTGGCAGTCTCCACCGTCGTGCTCATCGTGGGCGCCGGCACCGTGGCCTGGCTGACCCGGTACAACCTGCAGCCCTACTCCGTCTCTTCGACGCCCATGGCGCCGGCCGTTCGAAGCTGGGAGGAGTATCTGGTCGTGAACCTCACGGCCTTGATGCTGGCGCCGATGCTCGTGGCGTGGCTCACGCCGGGCTTGACGCCAGTCGACTTCGGCTGGAGGGCGCCCGGCAGGGCCGGCGCACGAACCGCAGCGGCGATGTTCCTGGCCATGCTGCCTGTGCTGGCCGTAGCCTCGCGGTGGCCTGCTTTCCACGACTACTACCCCATCGTGCCTCAGGCAGCGATGTCATGGACCATGTTCACGTACCACGAACTGAGCTACGGGCTCTACATGCTGGCCTGGGAGTGGTTCTACCGAGGCTTCCTGACGCACGGACTGGCACGAGGTTACGGCGCGTGGACTGCGGTGGCCCTGCAGGCCCTGGCGTTCGGGATCATGCATATCGGCAAGCCCGCGCCGGAGATCGCCGGATCGTTCATCGCCGGCGTAGCGCTGGGGATCGTGGCGCTCCGAACGCGATCGTTCGTGCCCTGCTTCCTGACGCACTGGGCGGTCTCCATCACCTTCGACGTGCTGGCGATCCTCTGGAAGCCCGGCGGTATCCTTTAGGCCTGCGACGCCCCGGCGTTCGCGCAACTTCACGGTCACTACCGAACGAGGAGCTATGGATGGTCTATCCGCTTGTGGGGGTCCTCATGGGCTCCAAGTCGGACTGGGACATCATGTCCCATGCTTGCTCGACGCTTGAAAGACTCGGCGTGCCCTTCGAGGTGCAGGTGATCTCCGCCCATCGCGCGCCCGACCGCCTCTTCGAGTATGCCTCGACCGCCGAGGAGCGCGGCATCGAGGTGATCATCGCAGGCGCGGGCGGCGCGGCTCACCTGCCCGGAGTCACGGCGGCGAAAACGCCGTTGCCGGTCCTGGGCGTGCCCATGGAGAGCAAGCTCATGAGCGGGCTCGATAGCCTGCTCTCCATGGTCCAGATGCCGGCCGGCATCCCCGTGGGCACGTTGGCCGTGGGCCGGGCGGGCGCGGTGAACTCGGCGCTCTTCGCGGCGGCGATCCTGGGCCTCAAGTACCCCGAGATCGGCATCGCCTGGCGTGCGTTCCGCACGGCGCAGACGCAGAACGTGCTGGACCATCCCGACCCGCGCGAGGCGTAGCGTGGCTGCCATGCTCCTCCGGACGCTGCCGGCCATACTCGCGAGTTGCCTCTACCTCAACGCCGTGGCGGACGCGCCCATCGATGCGCCGGAGCCGGTGCGCGAGTTCCGCGCCGCCTGGGTCGCAACCGTGGCGAACATCGACTGGCCCAGCAAGCCGGGGTTACCCGCGGCACAGCAGAAGGCCGAGATGGTGCGCATCCTGGATCGCTGCGTGGAGCTTCGGCTCAACGCGGTGGTCTTCCAGGTGCGTCCCGCCTGCGACGCCATGTACGCATCTACCATCGAGCCCTGGTCCGAGTACCTGACCGGAGCCATGGGCAGGCCGCCCTCGCCCGCCTACGACCCGCTGGAATTCGCCATCGAGCACGCGCACGAGCGGGGCTTGGAGCTGCACGCCTGGTTCAACCCGTACCGTGCTAAGCACCTCGGCTCGCGCTCGGCCATCTCGGCGGGGCATGTGAGCAAGAAGCGGCCCGAGATCGTACGCACCTACGGCAAGTCGCTCTGGCTTGACCCGGGCGACCCGGCGACAGCGGCCTACTCGCGCTCGGTGGTGATGGATGTCGTGCGCCGCTACGACGTAGACGGCGTCCACTTCGACGACTACTTCTACCCCTACAAAGTGAAAAACGAAGTGGGCGCTGTTGTCGACTTCCCTGACGAGCCGACGTATGCACGGTACAGGGCGGACGGCGGCACGCTAGCCCGAGACGACTGGCGGCGCTCGTGCGTCGATGAGTTCGTCCGGAGCGTTTACGCCGACATTAAGCGCGTGAAGCCCTGGGTCAGGTTCGGTATCAGCCCGTTCGGCATCTGGCGGCCGGGCAACCCGCCGCAGATCCGCGGGTTCGATGCATACGCGGAGATCTACGCGGACTCGCTGCGGTGGCTCCGCAACGGCTGGGTTGACTACTGGACGCCGCAGCTCTACTGGCCCATCGAAGCGAAGGCGCAGAGCTACCCCGTGCTGCTGAAATGGTGGGTCGAGCAGAACACGAAGGGGCGGCACCTGTGGCCCGGCCTCTACACCAGCCGAGTGCAGGACGGCAGCGCCACGCAGTGGAAGCCCGATCAGGTAGCGAGGCAGGTGGAGGCCACGCGCGCCCAGCCCGGCGCCACCGGCCACGTCCACTTCAGTATGGTGGCCCTGATGGGAGGGAGAGGCGACCTGGCATCGCATCTAAAACAGGGGGTTTACGCCGCGCCTGCGCTGGCGCCGGCGACACCGTGGCTGGGCGGCGCTGCACCGGCAAAACCCACAGTCCAGACGGTCAGGCACGGTGGACTGCCGTCTATTGGCATATCGGCCGGAGCATCTCCATGGCTATGGCTCGTACAGTGGAAGCAGGGCGGCCAATGGTCGCAGGCCATCCTGCCCGGCTCAAAGCGCGAGGCGACTGCGCCGCGGGCCGATGCCGATACCGCCGTAGTCCGCGGAGTATCGCGGCTGGGAGCGCTCAGCGCTCCGGCAATCATCCAACTTCGACCGCAGTAGTTCCGAACCTAGGAGGGAGCCGATATGGCATACCGAGTGACCCTGATCCCGGGCGACGGCACCGGTCCCGAACTAACGGAGGCCGCACGGCGCGTCCTGGAGGCCACGGGCGTCGCGTTCGACTGGGATGTCCAGCACGCGGGTGTGGACATCATGGAGACGACGGGCACCCCCCTGCCCGAGGCCGTGCTGAACAGCGTCCGCGCCAACAAGGTGGCGCTGAAGGGGCCGATCACCACGCCCATCGGTACGGGCTTCCGCTCCGTGAACGTCGCCCTGCGCAAGGAGCTGAGCCTGTACGCCTGCCTGCGGCCATGCAAGAGCTACGTAGGCGTGCGCAGCCGCTACAGCGACATCAACCTGGTGATCGTCCGCGAGAACACCGAGGACCTCTACGCCGGCGTTGAGTACGAACCCGACACCGACGAGGCCCGGGCCATCATTGAGCTCTCCAAGGGACGGATCGTGCCTTCGGCCGCCATCTCGGTCAAGCCCATCTCGGCCGAAGCGACCCGCCGCATCGTGGAGTTCGCCTTCGACTACGCTGAGAAGAACGGCCGCAGCAAGGTGACCGCTGTGGCCAAGGCCAACATCATGAAGTGCACCGACGGCCTCTTCTACCGCACAGCGCGCGAAGTGGCGGCGGAGCATACCTCCATCGCCTACGAAGAGGTGTTGGTCGACGCCATGTGCATGCAGTTGGTCCAGCGGCCCGAGGCGTACGACGTGTTGGTCATGCCTAACCTCTACGGCGATATTGTCTCCGACCTCTGCGCCGGACTGGTGGGCGGCCTGGGCGTGGCCCCGGGCGCGAACATCGGCGTCGACTCGGCAGTCTTCGAGCCTACGCATGGCTCCGCGCCGAAGTACAAGGGCCAGAACAAGGTGAACCCCACCGCACTGATCCTGTCGGGCATGCTCATGCTCCGCTATCTGGGCGAGCTTGATGCGGCCGACAGGCTGGAGCAGGCGGTGTCCGGCGTCATCGCCGACGGCGACCGGGTGACCTACGACATGAAGGCCGACCGCAACGACCCCACGGCCGTCGGCACGAGCCAGATGGCCGATGCCATCATCGAGCGGCTCCAAGCCTAACAGCGACGGAAACGGACGCGCCACGCGTACCGTAGTCCCTGCAGCGCCTCGCGCACCCACAGATCGCGGGGCGCTGGAGGGATTCAGAGTGAGAAGACAATGGATTGCCGTTGCGGTAGCCGTGGCTGTGGTTGCCCTCGCTGGGGGCGCCGTAGCGGTCTACGGTCGCCCTACCCCCGCCAAGGCCGCGGACGCTTTCCTGCAAGCCACCCAGCGGGGCGATAGCGCTGCCTACGAGGCCGCCTTCACCCGCAAGGCGCGCGAAGCGGGCAAGCAGGCCGGCATGCCCCTCCGCGTCGAAGTCACGCCCGCAGGCGGTGGGGACCAACGCAAGCGCCTGCGCGTCGGCGATACGCACCTCGATGGTGAGATTGCGGAGGTGACGCTGGTCGATCCCAGCGCCCCCGAGGAGAGCCTGCCCCTCAAGCTGAAGATGCGCAAGGACGAGGGCGAGTGGCGTGTTTTCGCAGTGGTGGCGCCCATTGCGGGCACTGGTACACAGGTGACGCTCGACTACGAGAACCCCGCCTCGATCCCGGCCGACCTGCTGACCGGCATGGCGCGGGGATGGGGAGCCAAGGTGATCGGCCAGGGGTTAAAGGCAATCGGCGAAGGCCTGAAGACCGCCGGCGACGGGCTTGTGGGCGCCGGCAATGCCATGGAGAAGGAGGGCGGGCCTGCACCCGCGCCGCGTTAGGATGCTCTACCTCGGGCGTGTAGGCCATGCCACTGGTATAATCTGAACCCGAGGTGAACACTATGAGCGATTACGAGACGCAGAAGGCAACCTGGGCCACCAAGGTCGGTCACGCGGAGATGCTCAAGGGCGGCGTCATCATGGACGTTGTCACCCCCGAGCACGCCGTGATCGCCGAAGAGGCCGGCGCCGTAGCCGTGATGGCCCTGGAGCGCGTGCCCTCCGACATCCGCGCCAACGGCGGCGTGGCCCGAATGTCCGACCCCAAGATGATCAAAGAGATCATGGCAGCGGTGTCCATCCCCGTCATGGCCAAGGCCCGGATCGGCCACTTCGTTGAGGCGCAGATACTGGAGGCCATCGGCGTTGACTTCGTGGACGAGAGTGAAGTGCTGACGCCGGCGGACGAGCAGTTCCACATCGACAAGCACGCCTTCAAGGTGCCCTTCGTCTGCGGATGCCGCGACCTGGGCGAAGCGCTCCGCCGCATCGGCGAAGGCGCCTCCATGATCCGCACCAAGGGCGAGGCCGGCACCGGCAACGTGGTTGAGGCGGTCCGGCACCTGCGCACCGTGATAGGCGGCATCCGTCGCCTGCAGGGCCTGCCCGTTGAGGAGTTGATGACCGCCGCCAAGGAGTTGGGCGCCCCCTACGACCTGGTGGTGGAGGTCCACAAGACCGGTCGCCTGCCCGTTCCCAACTTCTCGGCCGGCGGCGTGGCCACCCCGGCAGACGCCGCGCTCATGCGGCAGCTCGGGGCCGAGGCGATCTTCGTAGGCTCCGGCATCTTCAAGTCGTCCGATCCCGCCGAGCGCGCGCGGGCCATCGTGGCGGCCTGCACCTACTTCGACAAGCCGGACAGGCTGGCCGAGGTCTCCGCTGGTCTGGGCGAGGCCATGTTCTCGCTGGATGTGCGCAAGATCGACGAAGCCGATCGGATGGCGTCGCGAGGCTGGTAGCCTCTCGCCGTCGGACGTACAGCGGGGCTCCCGGACCGGCTCCGGGAGCCCCGTTGGCTATCTGTGGGCGGGCGTGGTGGCGCTCAGTTCTTGGGCTTGGATCGGCTGAGGCGATCCAGGTTCTTGCGGGCGTCGGCGAACTTGGGGCTCACCTGCAGCGCCTTCCGATAGGCTGCGAGTGCGCCTGCCGTGTCGCCCTTGCGCTCGTACGCGACGCCCAGGTTGTTCCATGCCGGCGCGTGCTTTGGATCCGCCTGCACGGCGGCCTTGAACTCGCGGATCGCGTCGTCGGCCCTGCCCTGCCGGTCGTAGATCAGGCCCAGGCCGTTCAGCGCCTCAGGATGCGCCTTGCCCGCAGCCAGCGACTTGCGGTACTCGCGTTCGGCCTGCGCCAGGTCGCCGCGCTCCAGGTGGGCGCCGGCAAGCCAACGGCGCACGTCCGCCCGTTGCGGCGCTCGAAGCACCGCCGACTCCCAGGCCGCCACAGCCCCCTCACGGTCGCCGCCCTTGGAGCATGCAGCCCCGAGGTTGATCCAGCCCGTGGCGTCATCGGGCCGCACCTCGGTCAGCGTCTTGAAGAGCTTGGCCGCCTCCTTGGCGTCGCCCTTACGGTAGAGCAACAAGCCCAACGCCGAAAGGACCTCGGGGCTGTTGGGCTTGGCGGCCAGCGCCGTGCGGTAGGCCTCAACGGCCTTCGTCGGCTGGCTGGTTCGCGTATAGAGCAGGCCCAGATTGTAGGCCACATGGAAGTCATTGGGCGTGCGGGACTGCAGCTTCTCGAACTGCACGATCGCCTCGGTATCGCGCTTCATCAAGATCAGCGTCTCGCCGAGGGCCACGCGGGCCTGGTCGCTCTTGGGATCGACGGTCAGCACGCGATCCAACGCCGCTCGGGCCTGGGCGTAGAGCCCGGCCTCATTGGCCGCGAGACCCAGGTTCAGCCAGAACGTGGCGTTCTTCGGCTGCAGCAGCGTGGCCGTGGCGTATGACTGGGCCGCCGGACCCGGCTTGCCGCTCGACTGGAGCGCCACGCCGAGGTTATTGTGGATGAAGGCATCGCGCGGCCGTAGCTCAGCGGCCTTCTGCAGGGCGGCGACGGCCTCGTCGTAGCGCTGCATGCGCATATAAACGTTGCCGAGGTTGTAGAAGCCGTTGGCAGCCTTGGGATCGAGGTGCGTGGCCTTGCGGAACGCCTCGGCGGCGTCGGCCGTGCGTTGCGTGTTCAGGTAGGCGTTGCCCAGGTTGGTCCATGCCTCGCCGTAGTTGGGGCGTAGGCGCACGGCCTCCTCCAGCGGCTTGCAGGCGTCAGCATAGGAGGCGCGGCGAAGGTGGATGAAGCCGATCCAGTTCCAGACCAGCGGCTCCGTGGGCGCCAATTTGGCGGCCTGCTCGAAGGCGGCCAGAGCCTCGTCCATCTTGCCGTCACGGTAGAGGCTGACGGCCTTGCTGAACTGCGACGAGGGGTCCTGAGCCGACGCCCCGAACGACAGGCAGAGCGCCACAGCCAGGGCCACGACCGTCGCCAGACGGCGCATCACTGATGCACCTCCTGGGCCGTGGCCTCGACCGAGGTGGGCTCCTCCACCGACAGAGTGCTGGGCCTACCGAGCCGACGCCGCTGGCCGGCCCTGGCGGGCGCCGCGGCCTTCAGCGCCGCCAGGGCCGCCGACTGCTGCTCCAGCGTCTCTACGGCCGCGTCAGAGGCCATGCGCGCCCGTGTGGAGGCCCACTCGCGCAGGTCGCCGATCTTCTCGCGCATGGTCATTGAGAGCGGCACGGTGGCTCGGGCCGCCTTGCGGATATCGTCCATAGTGATGTCGCGCCCCGTGTCGAAGGCATCGTAGAGCGATTCGACCACCAGCTGCTCGATCTCCGCGCCGGAGAAGCCCGGCGTCAGGCGCGCCAGCTCCTTGGTATCGTACTTCGCCGCATCACGCTTTCGGCGGCGCAGGTGGATCTCGAAGATCTCAGCGCGCTCGTTGGCCGCGGGCAGATCGATGAAGAAAATCTCGTCGAAACGGCCCTTGCGGAGCAACTCGGGCGGCAGGGCCTCCACCTGGTTTGCTGTGGAGACCACGAAGACCGGCACGGTCTTCTCCTGCAGCCAGGTGAGGAAGGTACTGAACACACGCGAGGTGGTGCCGCCGTCGGACGAGCCGGAGCTCTGCGTGCCCGAGAGGCCCTTCTCTAGCTCGTCGAGCCAGAGGATGCAGGGAGCTACGGACTCGGCCACGCGAATGGCCTTCCGCATGTTCTCCTCGGAGGCGCCCACCAAGCCGGCAAAGACCTTGCCGATGTCGAGCCGGAGTAGCGGTAGCCGCCACTGCGCTCCGATGGCCTTGGCGGTGAGGCTCTTGCCGCAGCCCTGGACCCCGATCAGGAGCACACCCTTGGGCTCCGGCAGGCCGAACTCACGGGCGCGGTCGGTGAAGGCGGTAGTCCGCTTCTCCATCCAGCCCTTCAGGAGGTTCAGCCCGCCCACGTCGGCAAACGCCTCGTTGGCCGCGTAGTACTCCAGGATGCCGGACTTGCGAATGATCTGCTCCTTCTCGGAGAGGACCACATCCACGTCGAACCGGTGCTTCTCCACCAGCGACTTGGCCAGCACGTTCTCGGCCTCTGTGGAGGTGAGGCCCTGGGTGGCTTTCAGGACGCGCTCGCGTTCCTCGGGCGTCAGGTTCGTGTCGAGGCTGGGCATCTCGCGGACGGAGCGGATGGTCTGATCCAGCAGGTCGGACAGCTCGTCGTACGAGGGCAACCCGTAATCGAGGACGGTGATGTCCTTCTCCAGCTCGGGCGGCAGCTTCAGGATGGGACTGAGGACGATGATGGTCTTGTAGCAGTTCTTGACGATGGCGCTCACGTCGCGCAGGCGCCGGGTCACGTTGGCATCGCTGATGAAGGCGTGGAAGTCCTTCAGCACGAAGATGGCGTGCTCTGGCGAGCGGGCGATGTAGTCCAGGGCGGCCAGCGGGTCGCGCGTGGCGGCATCGCGCCGATCCGCCGCCGTGGTGAAGCCCTGCGTGATGGTCCAGGTGTGGACCACCTTGGTGCGCTCCCGGGCGATGGCGCGGATGGCGTCCTCTACCCGGCGCTCCTCCCACGAGATGACGTAGACCACCGGGTAACGCGCCCGAATGAAGATCTCTAGTTGTCGATCCGCACTGGATGGCACGGCCACCTCCACATATGGGTGTCGGCCCCGGCCGCATGGAGCGAACGGGGCTGGATGCTATGAACCGTAGAAGACCTGCTCGACCTCGGCCTCACCGAAGGACTCCGCCGGGCCGTCCCAAGCCACCGAACCGGCCTTGAGGGCCACGATCCGATCACAGTGGCGGCGCGCGGCGCGGACGTCGTGGAGGCTCAGGACTAGTGTAGCACCGCGCTCATGGCCCAGACGGACGAGCAGTTCCAGCACCTCGTCAGCCGTTCGAACGTCCAGATTGGCAGTCGGCTCGTCGCCGAGGATGAGCCTTGCCCGCTGGACCAGTGCTCGAGCGATGCCCACGCGCTGTTTCTGCCCGCCGGACAGGCGGCGCACCTGGCGATCCTCGGTGCCGGTCAGCCCCACGTCGGCCAGAGCGGCGCGCGCGGCCTCGACGTCGGCGGTCGGGAAGCGGCCCATCAGGCTCGGCATCAGCGGCGCGGAGCCCAGCCGACCGGCAAGCACGTTGGCCAGCACAGAGAGCCGGTCGATCAGCGCGAACTCCTGGAAGATCATCCCAACATGTCGACGAAGCTCCATGCGCTCCCGTTCCGCGAGCGTCGCCACGGACTGCCCCAGGACCGCCGCCTCGCCGTCGGTCGGCGTCACCAGACCGTTCAGCACTCGGAGCAGCGTGCTCTTGCCGGCTCCGGACGGCCCCACCAGCGCCACGCGCTCGCCGGGTGCGACCGTCAGGGTCACGTCGCGCAGGCCGAAGACGCCGGCCGCGTACCGGTGCGTGACGCCGTCGAGCCGGATCACGGCATCCGGCGCGCCCGGCGTGGACGCAGGAGACGAACTGGCCGTCACGGGCGCTTGGGCTTCTCGAAGCTCTCGATGGTCACGTTCTGCGAGCGGGCCACGGAGCGGACTTGGTCGAACAGCTTGTCGTCGGCCGGGACGATCTTGTCGTTTGGCGCCTTGAGCATGGCGGCACGGCCCTCCGGGTCGGTGTTCATATCCATGAAGGCCTGCCGAAGCTTCGCCACCTCGGCATCGGGCAAGTCGCCGCGGGCCACATAGATGCCGTTGGGAATCGCCGCAGTCTCGGCCAGGACGCGCATGAGCCTTGCCTTCTCCGGCGTCTCACGGTAGGCGACCTTGAAGACCGACTCATAGGCGCATCCGGCGGCGGCGGTGCCGTTCTCCACAGCCGCCACGACCATGTTGGCGTTCCCCGCGTTCCGGTACCCCTTGAGCTGAGCCAGGATGCCCTGCTTCTCCAGCATCGCCTTGGGGAGCAGGTAGCCCGTGGTGGATGAGAGGTCGCCGAACGCCACCTCCTTGCCCTTCAGGTCCGACAGCGACTTGATGCCGCTGTCGGCCCGCGCAAAAATGATCCCCTTATAGTTGAGGCTGCCCAGCGCCCAGGGCATGGCCAGGGGCTTCATGCTGATGCGGCCGGACGCCAGCGCGTAGGGGAACGCCGATAGGTAGGCCACGTCGACCTGACCCGCCTGCAGCGCAGCAAGCACCCCCGCGTAGTCGATGACCGCCATGAACTTGCCCGCGGCCGCACCCATGCGCTTCGCAAGGTAGCTGGCCATGGGTGCGTACTCCTCGCTCAGCTTGTCGGCCGCCTCGTAGGGCACCACGGTGAGCCGCAGCGTGGAGCCGATCGGCTTCTCCTTCGGGGCCTCGGCCGCTCCCATGCCTGCCTGCGGCTTCGAACAACCCACCAGCCCTGCCGCGCAGAGCGTCGCCAGACAGACCCCAAATACCTTGCGCATGGTCCACGCCTCCCTATCGCCCGCATCGGTGACGCCTCTATTATAGATTCGCCGCGCGCGCCGAGGGGAGGCTCCAGGCGATCCGCCGTCGGTTGACTCCCGAACTGCGGGTCGGATACACTACCGAACGAACGCCGGGCGCGACGCGCCGCGGCGTCTTTTGTGTATGACAGGAGCGATACCCCACTATGCTGCTCGGCACCCAGCGCGTAAACGCCCAGGGGCGCTTGGAGATAGGCGGCTGCGACACGGTCGCGCTGGCGCAGGAGTTCGGCACGCCGCTCTACGTGGTCGATGAGGCCGAGCTGCGCGTCCGTTGCCGGGCCTACGTAAGCGCCTTCGCAGACCGGTACCCGCGCAACAGGATCCACTACGCAAGCAAGGCCCTGCTCAACCTTGCCGTGGCCCGGATCATCGCGCAGGAAGGCCTCTGCCTCGATACAGCCTCCTACGGCGAGCTCTTCACGGCGTTGCGGGCGCGGTTCCCCGCCTCGCGGATCAACCTGCACGGCAGCAACAAGCTGGCGTCCGAGCTCGAACTGGCCGTGCGGCGCCGCATCGGCCATATCACGCTGGACAACTTCGGCGAGATCGATCTCGTCGCCGCCGCCGCCGCCGCCCAGCAGCGGCCTGTGCGCGTGCTGGTACGCGTTGCACCGGGCGTTCATCCCGACACGCACCGGTTCATCAGCACCGGCCAGGCGGATACCAAGTTCGGCTTCAATATCCTGGACGGATCCGCCATGGAGGCCGTTCAGCGCGTGCTCGCCTCGCCTGCCCTGCGGTTCGACGGCATCCACTTCCACGTGGGCTCCCAGTTGCTGGACACCGTCTCGCACGAGGAGGCCATCGCTGCGGCCGTCGACCTGATGGCGCAGGTCCGCGCGACCACCGGCGCCCTCTGCCACGAACTGAACATCGGCGGCGGGCTCGGCGTCAGGTACCTCTCGACGCATGAGCCGCCAGCGCTGGAGACCTACGCCGAGCGCATCACGGGCGCCCTGAGGAGTGCCCTGGCCAGGCACGGCCTGCCGATGCCCGTGCTCGCACAGGAACCGGGACGTAGCCTGGTGGCCGAGGCCGGCACGACGCTCTACACCGTGGGGGCCATCAAGACCGTCCCCACGCTGACGGCGCCGGGCTCCCGAACGTATGCAAGCATTGACGGCGGCCTCTCCGACAATCCGCGCCCGCAGCTCTACGAGGCCGTCTATGAGGTCATCGCCGCCAACAAGGCCGACCGGCCACACGATCGGACCCTCGCCATCGCCGGCAGGCATTGCGAGACCGACGTGCTGATCTGGGGTGCATCGGCGCCCGAACTCGAACCCGGCGACACATTGGCAGTGCAGACGACAGGCGCCTACAACGCGGCCATGGCCAGCAACTACAACAAGTTCCTGAGGCCCGCCATGGTACTTGTGGGTGACGGTCGCGCAGACCTGATCGTCGAGCGCGAAACGCCGGCCGACCTGGTTCGTCATGATTGTGTGCCCGCCAGGCTCAAGGCGGGAGCAAGGACCTAAGCCATAACCGTCGAGAGCTTCATCATAACGATGGCGGTACTCATCATGGCCATCACCGTGCATGAGTTCGCCCACGCCTTCGCCGCTGACCGGCTCGGCGACAACCTGCCTCGCCAGCAGGGCCGCGTCTCGCTCTTCCCCACCGACCACCTGGACCCAGTCGGCACGCTGATGATGGCGGTGACGAGCTGGACCGGTTTCGGCATCGGTTGGGGCAAGCCCGTGCAAACGAACCCGTCGGCATTCCGCAACCCTCGTCGCGACCAGGGCATCGTGGCGGTAGCGGGGCCGCTTAGCAACATCGCACAGGCCGCGCTATTCTCAGTGGGCATCCGCGTGGCACTCGTTGCGGCCCCGACCGGCGCGCTGAGCAACTCGATGTGGTTCGACTTCCTCCAGTCAGGCCTCATCGTGAACCTGGCCCTGGCGTTCTTCAACCTGATCCCGCTCAAGCCGCTGGACGGCTCCTGGATCATGACTGCGGTGCTACCCTATCCTCAGGCCCGAGCCTATGAGATCTTCATGCTGAAGTACGGCCCAATCATCTTCCTACTGCTGGTCTTCGTCTTCAGGGGCGTGATCGGCATGCTGATCGGACCTCCGGTGATGTTCATGCAGCGCCTCTTGCTCTGGGGGATCTAGGGCGGAGCGAACCGTGATGGGCCGCCCGTCGCGCGTTCGGTGATCCGTGTGGCGGCAGGATGGTGTGGCAGGCGCAGGCCTGCCGGCAAGGAGTGGACCGTGGCGGCCAAGCGCATCTTGAGCGGCATGCAGCCGACTGGCACATTGCACCTGGGCAACCTTGAAGGAGCCTTGAAGAACTGGGTGCAGCTGCAGTACCAGTACGAGATGTACTGCTGTATCGTGGACTGGCATGCGCTTACCACGATGTACGACCGCACGGACCAGATCACCAGCCAGGCCATCGAGGTAGCCGCGGACTACATCGCGGCCGGCTTGGACCCTGAGCGCTGCGCCATCTTCATCCAGTCCCACGTGAAGGAGCACGCCGAGCTCCATCTCCTCTTCTCCATGATCACGCCGTTGGGCTGGCTCGAGCGCGTCCCCACGTATAAGGAGAAGCGCGAGAATCTGGGATTGAACGACGAGTCCCTCTCGTATGGTCTGCTGGGATACCCGGTGCTACAGGCGGCCGACATCCTGGTCTACCGCGCCCACGCCGTGCCGGTGGGCAAGGACCAGGTTCCGCACATCGAACTGACGCGCGAGATCGCCCGGCGATTCAACCGGCTCTACGGCGAAGTGTTCCCTGAGCCCGAGCAGTTGGTGAATGAGGTGGCGGCTGTGGTGCCCGGCATGGACGGCCGGAAGATGAGCAAGTCCTACGGCAACGCGATCTACCTATCGGATGACCCGGACGCCGTGCGGGCCAAGGTCAATGAGGCCTTCACCTGCCCGACCAAGATCCGCAAGTCCGATCCGGGGATACCCGAGAACTGCGTGGTCTGCCAGCTTCGCCGCACCTTCGACCCAGGCGGCTATCTGCCGTCGTGGGAGGAGGATATGGCAGGGACCCGCGGTTGCGTGCAGAACAAGCGCGAGTTGACTGATGTGATCAACGCTCGCCTGGCGCCCATCCGGACCAGACGAGCAGAGCTGTTGGCGGACCCCGGCCAAATACTGCGCTATCTGGAGTCAGGCGCCGATCGCGCCAGGGCCACCGCCGAAGAGACGATGAAAGCCGTGCGACACGCCATGGGGCTTGGCTGAGCCACCCCATCAGGGAGGCGCCTTCCATGCTTAGGGTAGTGGTAATACCGGGTGACGGCATCGGCCCGGAGGTAACGGACGCAGCGCTCAAGGTGGTCGAGGCCACCGGCGTCAACGTGCAGTGGGACCTCTACGAGGCGGGGGCGGACGTACTCACCAAGTACGGCACCCCCGTGCCGGACGAGGTCCTCGCGGCAGTGGCCTCGGTGGGCATCGCCCTGAAGGGGCCCATCACCACGCCGGTGGGGACGGGCTTCGCCAGCGCCAACGTGATGCTGCGCAAGCGCCTGAACCTCTACGCCAACGTGCGGCCCATCCGCTCGCTCCCCGGCGTCAGCACGCGCTTCCCCAATGTCGACCTCGTCGTGGTTCGCGAGAACAGCGAGGACCTCTACTCCGGGCTGGAGCACATCGTTGTGCCCGGCGTCGTGGAGAGCCTGAAGATCATCACGGAGACTGCCTGCCTGAGGATCGGCCGCTACGCATTCCAGTACGCCCAGAGGAACGGCCGGCGCAAGGTCACCTCGGTTCACAAGGCCAATATCATGAAGCTGGCGGACGGCCTCTTCCTTGAGTGCCTGCGCCGTGTGGCCCGCGACTTCCCCGACATCGAGTACAACGAGATGATCGTGGACAACACCTGCATGCAGCTCGTTATGCGCCCCGAGCAGTTCGACGTCATGGTGATGGAGAACCTCTACGGCGACATCCTGTCCGACCTGGGCGCGGGGCTCATCGGCGGGCTGGGCCTCACGGCCAGCGCCAACATCGGCGAGGGCGGCATCGCCATGTTCGAGGCAGTCCACGGCTCAGCGCCGGACATCGCCGGGCGCAACCTGGCCAACCCCATCGCACTGATCCTCTCCGCGGCCATGATGCTGCGCCATGCCGGCGAAGTGGATGCAGGCAGGAGCATCGAGGACGCCGTGCTCAGCGTTCTGGCTGAGGGCTCCTGCATGACCCGCGACCTGGGCGGCTCCGCCTCGACCACCGAGATTCGGGACGCCATCATCGCAGCCATGGGGCAGCAGCCTCAGGGCCGCGGGCAGGCTTCGGCCTCCTGAGTGAGGCGCCGGGCCTCGGCGTAGCGGCCCTGTCCGAAGTAGATCACGGACAGGCCGCGCCGGGGTCCCGCGCTCCCCGTGTCCGCCTGGATCGCGCGCAGGTACCGCGTTTCGGCGTCGGCATAGTCACCCCGTTGAGCTGCGCAGTAGCCCAGCCAGCCCAGCGTCTCCGCGGATCGCGGCTTCACCACGTCTGCCGTTAGGAAGGCCTTCTCGGCTCCGGCGATGTTGCCCAACCCCGAACGCGCCGCGCCCACCTGGCCGAGCAGGAGCGTCAGGTACTCCTCAGGTCGCCCGGCGCTCCCCTGGCCTTGCTGCAGGCGGCGACGCACCTCGGGCCGCCCGGCGACCTCGGCGATGCGACCGGGTTCCCACTGGCCCGGACCCACCAGCGAATCGAGCAACGCGGCCAGATGCGGTAGCGCCTCGGACCAGCGCTGCTGCAGCATGGCGTTGCGGGCCAGGTTGTAGCGCGCCACGCCACAGGCGGGGTCCCATCGCAGCATAGAGCGGTACAGGTGGGGCTCGGAGGCCCACATGCCCATGCTCGCGACGGCGACGCCGCCCCATCCCAGTAACGCCAGCGTAGCCAAGGCAGCCGCCGGAGCGCCGCCCCATCGCCGCGCCGTGGCGGTCACCAGGTCTGCGGCAATGAGCGCCACGGCCACGCAGGCCAGCGAAGCCCGGTAGGGCGCCAGCAACAGGAACGGCAGCGGCACCAGGTTAACCACCGGCCCCAGAGCCAGGCCGCAGAGGAGCAACAGCCAGGCCGTCTCGCGCCGCGTCCGCCAAGCCATGATCACCCCGACCACCCACGCGGCGGCCAGGCCGAAGCCCAGGAGCGCCGGCCACGCGCCCAGGCTCTCGAACGGAGCCAGCGTCACCGCCGCCATGAGCCGAGGCCAGGGCGCGACGAGCATCAGCGTGTATGCCAGGATGCTGTGACCGGCCCTCATCACCTGCTCCAGGGGCGGCGCGGGCAGCACCGCAGGGCGCGGCAGCGAGACGAAGACGCCCATGGCCACGAAGAACACCACCACGACGCCATACGGGAGCATGGCGAACCAGTGGCCTCCCGGCAGGTTAACGCCTCGGGTGGGGCGGAAGCAGAGGAACGCAGGCGGGACCAGCAACAGAATGGCCGCCGTCTGCTCCTTTGTGAAGACTGCCAGCGCGAAGGATGCCACCGAGAGGGCGAGCCAGAGCGACCGGGTGTCGCCCGCGCTTCGGGCCGCCGAGACCAGGCCCACAAGACACCAGACCACAAAGAGGATCGATAGCGTATCGGTGCGGCCGCCGATCCATGCCACCGAGCCGCCCATGACGGGGTGCACGGCGAACAGCGCCCCGGCCAGCAGCGCCGCCCACCGATCGCAGAGGATGCGCCGCCCCAGGGCTACCACACCCACCACAGAGCCGGCATGGAGCAGCAGGTTCACCATATGCATGTGGACCGGCGACGCGCCCCAGAGCCGCATGTCGAGCCAGAAGGAGAGCGAGACGAGCGGCCTGTAGTAGAAGAAGAGGAAGGGCTGCGTGAAGCAGGCCGCGGCTGATCGACCGCCGCCGATGGCCTCGCCGCTGACGATCATGTGGTCGTCCCAGACCAGGGCGCCGCGCAGCGCGGGCAGGTAGAGCCCCACCGCGCAAAGCGCTAGGATGCCGGCCAGCAGCATGTCGGTGCGGCGTGCAACGGCGAGCCCGACCCCAGAGGCTTGCGCCTCAGGAATCGGGCCACCGGTCTGCGTCGGCGTGGCCGGACCCGTCACTTGCGGCTACGGGGCCTTGGCGGGCCAGCGATAGGTCGAGGCCGAACCCAAGCGCACGGTGATCCAGTTCCCCGACCGGCTCACCTGCGGCGGCGCGGCGTCGGAGGGATCCCCGGCGACGGCCTGGGTGGGATCGCCGAACCTGCCGGCCTTCAGGTCCACGCGGATGCCCGCCACACCGGGGCAAGGCGTCAGCACCCAGTCGGCGCCGCGGCGGACCAGATGGAACGCGCCGTCCGTGCGAGCGGGGCCGAAGTCGACCAGCCTGCCCGGCGCGTTGAGGCCCGCGCCGTAGGCGACAGCTATCTGCGGGTCCTTACCGATCTCGCGGATGAACGTGACCACGGTCCCGCCCTGCGCGACGCGGATGACGCCCAGCAGGATGCGACCCGACGGGTCCGTCGGCCCCTGCAGCCGAAGCCGGCCGCCGCCGCCCACCGCGTCCACCAGTCCGATGGTCCACTGATAGTCCCCGTCCTCGATGCCCGACGGGATCGTGATATCGTGGGGGCCGTCGGCGATGGTCTGGCCCGCCTTCCACTGGTCCGTCAAGGGCGTCAGGCCATGGTCCTGCTGGAACCGAATCCCCTCGTCGCCGCTCGACCCGGTCCTGCCGAAGTGGACGAAGCAGTGGTAGAGGCCAGGCGGCGCCTCATCGGCTTTCCATCGGTAGGCAGCCCGGAACTGCCGTGGCCCGATCTGCGCGAACGATGCGACGGTCGGGCGGATCAGGCTCTGGCCGCTGAGGCTCCAGTGGGAGCGAGGACGCGCGTTGGCGAAGAGGGACGTCGGCGTCTCGACGTAATCCGCCATGCCCCCATCGCGCTGTGCCGTCCACGCGGTGAGGCCCTTGCCCGTGGCGAGCCAGCCAAACCGGGGCAGCGTGAGGCCGCCAACGCTGACGGGCTTGTCGCTGGAGTTGCCCACCACCTGCAGGCCGGAAGCGTAGCGGACCCGCGCCACAGTCCGGCGGCCCGACTTGGCGGCGGAGGTACCGTCCACCCAGCGTCCGCCCTCAAGGTAGCCGATATCAACGGGCGTCGAGGCTCCGAACTGCGCCGAGACGGGGCTGACCAGATGGTGCTCCAGCCACGAGAGTCGATCGATACCCCACGTAGCCGCGCCGAGGAAGCCCGCGTGGCCGTAGAGGATCTCCTGCAGGCGGTACTGGTCGAGCAGCGTCATGGGCGGCACGCTACCCCACTGCATGTCGGTCCACCAGCGCTCGTAGTAGCCCATACCGTGGTTGAACTGCAGCGGGTGGATCTTCAGCAGGTCGAAGTCTACCGCAAGCGGCGCGGTCTGCCCTCCGTTGCCCGGCCAGCCGACGCCGAACTGGGCCTCGACGCCGTCCAGCATGCCGCTCCAGTACCAGTGGTTGTTCCCCTCGCCGAAGACCGGTCCGCCGTGGGTGTCGCGCTCAAACTGCCACAGGTCGCGATGGGCCTCCCAGACGCGGCGAAACGTGCCCGCGCCCTGCTCGCCGGCGCGCTGGTCCACATGGAACCAGGGCGGAACCGCCGAATGGACATCGAGATAGTTCGCATTGGTTCCGAACCGTCCCTTTACCTGCGGGGACTGGCTCCGGGCTAACGGCAGGATGGAGTTGGGCTGAATGGCGTAGGACTGGATCCGCGTACCCGCGTTGTACCAGGCCAGCTGCTGCTTGCCGGACGAGTCCAGCGCGATGTCGTGCGGGTTGAAGCCCTCGTAGTTGGGGTAGTAGTCGACGTAGTTCTCATGCAGCGCCACCAGGTAGCCCAGACGCACGGCCGTGCCCACCAGGTCCTTCATGGCCGCATCGCCGCCCATGCCGGCCATGGCGGGAACGTGCGCGGGCAAGCCGTTGTCGTATCCGTCGCGCTGCCAGACATGAACCAGCACCACGGCGTTGCGGACACCCAAGCCGTGGAGGCGCTCCAGCATGCGGGCCATGCGCGAGAAGTCCGGGCCCCACGTATCGAGGATGATCTTGTCGGCCAGCGTCCGCCGGTAGGGCGACGGGGCGTTGCCGGGGTTGGGCATGACCTCGGCGTAGTGCCAGGCCGCCGTGAAGACCGCACGCTCCTTGAGCAGGTTGCGCGAGCCGTCGGTCAGGGCGTCGTACCGGGCAAGCTGGTTCGCGTGCAACGAGGCGCTCGATGCGGTCCAGTCCAGGAAGGCGCCCACGAAGGCGTTCTGGGAGGGCAGGTAGTGGATCTCGCCGGAGTAGAAGGGCGTGGGCACGGCGCGGCGGCGCATGACGGGGCCCCACGCGCCCATGTCGACCTCGCGGACCACGGGCTGGTCGCAGGCGGCATCGACGATGAGGCTCTTCTGCACGATGGAGACCGATAGCCGAACCGTGGCGTCACGGTCGCCTACGCGATAGGTCCGAACGATGCGCAGCACGCCCCCGCTCATCGATGAGCGCACCGCGGTCGGCGTACCTTCGCCGGCAAAGCGCACTTCGGCGGCACGCGCCAGCGGCACACGCACGACCCGGTCACCCGTCATGTGAGCCACCACCTGCGCCTTACCCAGCAACGGGTCCGAGGGCTTGTCCGGCGGCATAACCTCGTAGGTGAGCGAGCCGTCTGGCCCTTGGTAGCTGAAGAGCGCCTTTCCGTTCCTCCAGACAGCCGTCGAGCGCCCAGCGAAGCCCGAAGTGGGGACGACCGACCGCGTTGCAGACGAAAGCAGGCGGGCCAATGCCATCGGTTTGGGCGCGGGCCGCGGTTGCTGCGCCACGGCGACGCCGGCCATCGTCAGCTTGCGGTCGCCCCAATAGGCGTAGTCGAAGCTGGAGTTGTCCTTGGGGCCCGGATCGACCTCGAACCGAACGGTCACCGTGCGCGGTTTGCCGTCTGATAGGCGCAAGCGGAACGGGACCCAAGCGTCGTCCTTCGTGTTCGCCTCCCAGGCGACGCGGCCGTCCACAGTCACGCGGAAGGTAGCGCCGTCCGTCTTGCCCACCATGTCGGAGCGCATGGCCACGGAGCCGCTGACGACCGCTCCGCGGCACTTCGGCAGGGCGAAGCGGTACTCCTGCCACGTGACGCCCGTGCCGCCGCGCCAGGGGCAGTGGAGCAGGTGCGCTCGCTTGCCCCTCTGCTCACCGGCCGGAGCGCACGAGATGCCCATGGGTTCCACGAAGTGGCCGGTCCAGCCGTCGGGCATGATGACGGCGGGCTTGCCGCGGTAGGCCCAGCCCACCGAGTAGAGGCCCACGTCATCGATGTCCAGCACGGCGGCGTCCGGCGACACCAGAGGCGTCGCGGCGTGTGTAGGCGCCGAGAGCCAGAGGCACACAAGGGCGAGCGGCATCCGGCGCAGGTGAGCGAGGGTCAAGGTTCTTTCCTTACTGGGTCCAAGCGGACTGAATGCGGCCGATGGCCTCGGCGATGTCGTCCATGTCGGCCCCATCGCCGAGCAGCTGGGTCTGGAATATCCAGACGCCGTCGGCACAGAGCTGCTCGCAGACCGGGCACTGGACCTTCGTGTAGTCCATCTTGGCGCCCGAGCGGCACCAGGCGCCCTCGCCCGCCGAGCGCCGCGCGAAAACGACCTCCTTGTAGAGCGGTACGTAGCCCGAGGAGACCGGGATGCCCTCGGCGCCCATGGCGGCAAGGAACTCATCTCGGCTATGGCCGCCGAACGCAGCGGCATCGTAGCGCAGGGTGTAGAGGTGGTAGGCATGGCGCGTGATGCGGGGGTCCGGCGGAGGCGCCATGATGCCTGTGATACCTGAGAGCAGGCCTGTGAGCCGCTCGGCGTTGCGCGTCCGAACCTCGGTCTGCTGGGGCAACCGGCCCAACTGCGCCATGGCGATGGCGGCCTGCCACTCGGTCATGCGGAAGTTGCCGCCCAGCACATGGTGCTCGTACCACTTACCCGAGCGAGTGCGACCCACGTTGTGCACCGACCAGACCTTGTCATAGACCGTCTCGTCGTCGCAGACGATGGCCCCTCCCTCGCCGGCGTTCACGTTCTTGCTCGCCTGGAAGCTGAAGGTGCCGCAATCGCCCAGGGCGCCCACCTTGCGGCCCCGCCACTCGGCGGCATGGGCCTGCGCCGCATCCTCGATCACGATGAGGCCGTGCCGCCGGGCGATATCGAGTACGCCGTCCATGTCGGCGGGCCGGCCGCCGATGTGTACGGGGATGATGGCGCGCGTTCGCGGCGTGATGGCGGCCTCGATGGCTGCCGGATCGATATTGAAGGAGTGGGGCTCGATATCGACGAAGACCGGCGTAGCCGAGACCGCCAGCACGCTGGAAGCCGTGGCGATGAAGGTGTAGGGCGGCACGATGACCTCATCGCCGCAGCCGATGCCCAGCCCCCGCAGGGCGACCTCCAGCGCGGCGGTGCCGTTGGTAACGCAGACCGCATGTTTCGCGTCCTGTGAGGCCGCGAAGGCCTCCTCGAACTTCGGGACGTAGCGCCCGCCGATGCCCCACCACTGGCCGCTACGGAGCACGTCCAGTACAGCCTCTTCCTCCTCGACGCCCCAGATCGGCCACGCGGGCCAGGGCTTGGTGCGGACCGGCGTGCCGCCGTCCACGGCTAGCTTCACTGCCATCGAACCCTCCTAGTAGCGCCGGCGCCCGCCGGCCTCGTTATCCTGGCTATCGGCCCGTGCCCAAAATGCCCACCGAATGCGCGTGGCAGACCGCCACGGCCAGCGCATCGGCGGCATCGTCGGGCTTCGGGATGCTCTTGAGCTCCAGGATGCGCTGGATCATGAACTGCACCTGCTTCTTGTCCGCCCCGCCGTACCCCACCACGGCCTGCTTCACTTCCATGGGAGTGTACTCCTGCCACGGTATCGCCCGCATCGCCGCAAGCAGCAGAACCACGCCGATCGTCCGGCCAACCACCAGCGCCGTCGTCTCGTTGCGCGAAAAGAAGAGCCGCTCGGTGGCCAGGGTGTCGGGCCGATGCACGTCGATGAGGGCGCTGAGCCCCTCGTAGATCGTGAGCAAACGCCGCGGCGGTGACATGTCCGGCTCCGTCCGCAGCACCCCGTAGTCCAGCGGCGTCAGCTTGCCCGCCTCCTTGCGCAGAAACCCGTAACCGGTAATGGCGATGCCCGGGTCCACGCCCATGATGATCATTCAGGCCAAGCCTCCAAGAGAGCCCGGCCCGGTGTTGCACACGCTCCACGAGGCGGGGTATACTATCGTGCCGGACGGGTCGTTAGCTCAGTTGGCAGAGCAGCTGACTCTTAATCAGCGGGCCTCAGGTTCGAGTCCTGAACGACCCACCACGTCTTGCCGTTCCATTATACGGGATGCTCGCGAGCTTGCGAGCATCCCGTTTGCACGGGTGGCCATGATCATCGCGACGCCACCGCTGATGCGGCGAACGAGGTTGATCAGCGGGAGTAAGTCACGCTCATGCACGAGGCTGACCGAAATGGGACACAACAGGTCAGCAAGACTGATCAGCGGGGGTTGTGACGAGGCGATCGATGATTTCCTGGCCGGCGTCGCCCCTACCAGCGCCGGCCCTTGACCCATAATCGTCATGCGGCGGTCATTGCCAAGCCGTCAACGGGAGTAGGCTCGATGGGCTCACAGGTCAGCACCAATCCAGCCGTGTGCCACGGCAAGCCCGTGATCGCAGGAACCCGGGTACTGGTGGCCAACATCCTCGCCGAACTGGCCGCAGGCGCCACCCATGCCGACATCATCGCCGAGTACCCGAGCCTTACCAGCGCCGACATCTGCGCGGCACTCGAGTTTGGCAGCCGGCTCGCGTCTTTCGAGGAGATCCCGGCGACGGCGCTTTTGGCATGATCGCTCTCCGGGACCAGGACTTCCCCGCCCCCGTCAAACCTAACGCCGCGTTAGGATTGGCCCCCTGCCCCCGCCCCAACCTACGTCGTCCAGCCTCGCTCCTTTAGCTTGGACCATGGGGTGGTGGTGATGGTGAAGGCGGCTACGCGGGCTACTGCCTCCGGCGGCAGCGCGTCGATGGGGATGTACAGGATCTCCACCCGGTTCTTCTGGGCCAGTTCGGCTGCAGCCGGGCCGGGCGGGGTCTTGCTAATGTAGGCCAGCGTGGTCCCGGCCGATGCCTCGATCCAGGTCTGCAGCCAGCCTTCCAGCCGATCGCCGCGGAAGCAGATCAGGTCCAGCGGCATCACGCACTTGTCGACGAACCCGGTGAGGCGCGACCGTGCGCCTGAGCATGAATGGTCGAGGCTGGCGAACGCGGCCGCCCTCCAGACGAGGAGCGGCTTGGCCTCGCCCTGGTCGAGCAGGAGCGGGTCGCCCCAGCGCCGGGTCACGACCCCTACGCCGTTGGACGGATGCACGAACCACCAATCCTCAAACCGGGGACCGGGCCAGTCTTCACCGTACCTGCGGACGTCGTAGGCCTGGCCGGCATTGGCGAGGTCCACGAAGTCGATGAAGAGGTTGCTGACCGAGGGCTGCCCGTTGCGCGGCCGCGAGCCGCGCAGGTCGCCCCAGTCGCCGCCGGGCAGCTCGCCATAGACCGAGTAGGACGAGGCGAACTCCATGGCCCGTATGATGAAGCCCTCCAGGCAGAGCGCGTCGTCGGTGTCCTCCACCCTGACGGGAGTGTCGCCCTCCGGGACATCGGGCAGCGTCCTGCGCTCCTCGGGCTCTACCGGCTCGCACTCCTCCTCCAGGCCGGAGCCCATGGTCTCGGCGGCGAACGCGGCGTCCTCGGGGTCCTCATACTCATGCCTCCTCACTTCCACTCCTCCGCCCGGCGCGGGGTGGAGGATCGGCAGGATGCCCACGGAGCCGCAGCCCGGCGCATCGCCCATGTAGAGGCAGACCACGTCCAGCAGCTGCTCCGACGCAGCCAGACGCGCTGCGGCTCGTTCCTCGGCCTCGGGCCCCTCGACGGGTCCGGTGCGTGCCCGGGCCTCGGCGACGAGGCACTTCTGCAGCTCCTCGCCGAAGGTCGTGTAGAGCACGTGGCCCTCCTGCATGATCGCCGCGTCGTCGCAGGGCCGACCGGCAGCCATGGCCTCGGTTGCCGCCACGATGGCGCGCCACGGCCGGGCGTCGTCATGGTCGAACGGGTGGCGTGCGCAGTACCAGGCGGCGACCATGGCGGGCAACCCGGTGAACTTCTCGAGGATGGCCGCGGAGAGCCGGTACCGGCTGGTGGGGCGCCTCTCAACCGTGCGGACATGGGTCGGAGCCGGGAAGCCGCCCAGGATGGCCTCCTCGATGGGCGTCCAGAGGCACTCGGGGCCGACCCAGACGATACGGGAGTGGACCCGCGTCAGCTCGCGCAGCGCCAGCGCCGAGAGCGCCCCGCGCGCCGACCGGAGATCTGGCGGCGTCCGGGCCTCGGCCTCCGCATAGCCGTCCACCCACGGGCTCAGCAGGGCCATCCCGTACGCCTCGGGATACTGCAGGCCCGCCAGGTCGAAGTCGACGCACTCCATGCGGATCTGGCCCACGATGGCGAGGTCGGTCGCCGAGACGCTGGGGTCGATCTCCGTGAAGGGCAGGAGCCACCCCTTGCCCTGCGCGGCGACCGGCGCGGCGCCGCAGTCCCTGGCCCAGACCAGTTCGTCCGCCGCCCACGCGGGCAGGGGCACGGCGACGCAGGTGACGCCAGGCTCGCAGACGAGCCTCTTCAGCTCGCCGTGCCCTCCCAGGAGCGCCACCGTGGGGACGTGATCCTGGGCGTCGCGCATGTCGCAGTCGGCCTCGGGCCCCAGCGCATCGGTGAGCAGCGCGGCAATCCTGGCCCGGCCGACCGTCACCCGCCTGACCGCTTCGTGGTCCCTCTGCCGCCCGTCGCCGCTCGCACGTAGCACATCATCCTCCCGCCGCCCCATGCCGCCTTGTTGATCTACTCTGTCGGTCCCTGCCAACCCGGAAAGGAGGCCTGGGCCGGGAAACGCGGCGCATCACGCCCACTCATAGTAGACTATCGCCGTGACCCGACCCGCGGCGGCGTCTGCTCCCTGCGGGAAGACGGGCAGGCCGGCCGCCGGGCAGGGATCGGGCGAGGAGGGCAGTGCATGGAGGGCAACGGGCGCGTCTTGCCGCTAACCTCCGCGAGGGGCCAAAACAGGGGGTGGTTAGCGGCAAGGTTTGAGCGTGGGGGACTTGGCAACAAGCCCGATTCCCGCTATACTGGGTGCAAGCGGGGGGCGGTTAGCGGCGCCAAGCTCGATTTTCGAGCGGAGGGGTCCCAACCCGCCTTGAATGCCGATCGG
>CAJBBX010000178.1 GCA_903951425.1 uncultured Chthonomonas sp. | reverse complement strand
TCCGGTATCCCGGCGCCGATCGGATTGGCCGCCACGTGCCGCCTCAGAGCCTTACGCGGCGGAGGAGACAACATGCCACAACACGCGCTCTCGATTCGGCTGCCGGAAGCGCTCTTCGAGCAGGCGTCGAATCTCGCCCGCCGGCGAGGGCTCAGCGTGAACCTGCTCGTTCAGGAGAAGCTTCAGCAGGCGATCGATGCCGACCTGGAGATGCGGCTCTACGCGGCGGCTGAACTGCTGGGCGAGCATCCAGAGGAGGCAGACGTGTCGTTCGCGGACGATGCCCAGGCCGAGATCGCGCTAGCGGTTCACTTCGATGCCTGAGGCGCCGCCGCTGAAGCGGGGCCAAATCCACTGGCTGGCATGGGAACCGTCGCGCGGATCGGAACAGCGCGGCCGCCGTCCGGGTCTGGTGGTACAGACCGATGCGTTCAACCGCAGCCGTAAGTACACCAACACGATCGTGGTGGCGCTGTCAACGGCCGCGCACGACGTACCCGTGCACGTGGCTATCGAGCCAACAGCGGCCAATGGGCTGACGCGGACGACCTTTGCGCTCTGCGAGCAGGTCATGACCGTTAGCCGCGCCCGTCTGGATGGTTACATCGGGGAGCTGGAGCCGGACGCCATGGCCCGAGTCGGCGTCGCGCTGCGGCTGATGCTCAGCCTGTAACCCGGCGTTGGCGCCGCAGGAAGCCGGTCTGGTCCCGGCCCATCCTGCAAACCCACAACCCCTCCGCATCGGCTACACTCTCCCATCTTCGCTCCGTGGAGGTGATGCCCATGTGGACCGCTCTTCCCTTCGGCTCGCTCATCCTGGCCGCGCTGGCGGCTACTGCGCTGCTGGTGGCGGCGCCGGCTCCTGCCCGGGCAGGGACGACGCTCTACGTCTCCAAGCTGGGGAGCGGGAAGGGCGGGCGCTCCTGGGCCGATGCCTTCACCACCGTGCAGGCCGCGCTCTCGGCCGTGCAGGAGGGCGGCGGCTGCCGGATCATCGTGCGGCCGGATGTCTACTTCGAGGCCAACCTCTACACCGGCGCACGGGGCGCGGCGGGCGCGTACAACGAGCTGATCGGAGACACCGACGGCAAGCTGGGCGGCGGGACCGCCGGCCGCGTGGTGATCGACTCCAGCGACCCCGACCAGAAGGGCCTGAAGAGCTACGACTGGTGGGGCCCCATCCGCGCCACCAGCAAAGGCTGGTCGCCGGAGCATACGGAGGAGACCTTCTCGGCCATCGGCTGGGATCGGTGGCGGCTGAAGGGTCTCTACGTCACCGGCGGCGACGGCGGCATCTTCTTCGATACCACGGACCATAAAGAGCCCTTCACGGTGGTGGTGGAGGACTGCGTGGGGATCGGCCGCGCGTTCGGCGGCGGGTGCGGCGGTAGCCTTTCGAGGCCCGACGAGCCCATCACGTTCCGGCGCTGCCAGTTCTACGCGCTGGACTGGTGGGGCGACACGGCAGCGGCGTACATCCGGATCGAGAACGACGCCATGCCGGAGCGGCCAGACGCGCTCATCGAAGACTGCACGCTGGTGAGCCCGCAGTGCGCCCTGAAGAGCAGCAACTACGGCTTCCACACCTTCTCGCGCATCGGCGTGCGCCGGAGCCGGCTCATCGTCCTCAACTTCTCGCAGCCGGTGGGCACGCCGTCGGACGGCATCATCGTCAGCATGCAGGAGGGCAAGCTGCTCCACGTCGAGCTGGAGGACAGCCTGCTGGCGGGCTACAAGATCTTCGGCTGCAAGGTGAACCCGAAGACCGTCGGCGACATTGGCTGCACGATCCGCGGCGACGTGAAGGCCTACGTGCAGTACCAGCAGGAGCTGCCGAAGGGCATCTACCGGCTGGCGGGATGGCCGGAGGATCTGCTCGACTGCCTCGCGCCGCCGAGGAACCCGCGCGTCTCGCCGCTGGGCGCGCCGGAGATGGTGCGCAAGGAGATGTGCGAGATGTCGCCCTTCGTCTGGAAGGGCCGCCTCTGCCACATGGACTGCGTCCGGCCAGCCACGGGCGGCACGGCCGCCGACTACAAGCTCGTCTTCACCGACGCTGCTACCGACGCCAAGCTGGGGGAGTGCGGGCAGGGCTACGGGCTTGCCTCTGTGATCGTGCACAAGAGCAAGGCGTACGTCTTTGCCTCGCGCATGGAGAATGGCGGCTGGCGTGACGTGACGCTCTTCAGCTCGGCGGACCTGGTCCACTGGGACAAGCAGCTTGCCCTCGCCGGCGAGAACGAGGAGCTCTTCAACAGCAGCGTCTGCAAGGGGCCGGACGGCTTCGTTATGACCTACGAGAGCAACGACCCGCGCTGGCCCGCGTTCACCGTGAAGCTGGCCAAGTCGAAGGACCTGGTCCACTGGGAGAAGCTGCCCGAGGCGACCTTCGGCACGAACCGCTACACGGCCTGCCCCTGCATCCGGTACTCCGACGGTTGGTACTACGTGCTCTACCTGGAGCGCCGGGCGCCGCGCTGGTGGTTCGAGACCTTCATCACGCGCTCACGGGACCTGAAGCACTGGGAACTGAGCGCGGCCAACCCGGTGCTGCGGCCGGAGGGGCTGGACGAGAGCATCAACGCGTCGGACCCCGAACTGGCGGAGTGGCGCGGCAAGACCTACGTCTACTACTGCGTGGGCGACCAGCTGAGCTGGGCCAACGTGAAGCGCGCGGCCTACCCCGGCAAGCTGGCCGACTTCCTGAAGAGCTGGTACCAGCAGCCGGGCATCCCGGACATCGGCGCCATCAGCTACGGCGCGCCCCAGGCGACGGTGAAGCAGAAGCGCTCGGCGGTGTCCGTGAGGGTCCGGGCCGACCGCAGTTAGGGACCGAGCCTGCGCCCCCTTCGCGTATATAATACCGATAGCGTCCTCCCTGGCGCCCACGCCGACCGTCGGCGGGCTGCCGAGGCCAGGACCGGGAGCCTCGCCATGGCTGTCACACATCCCAGACCTGCCGCTGAACCGGTCCCTGCTCCTTCTGGCCGGATCCGACTTGGGCCGCCTCCGCTGGAGAGCGGCGACCGGCTGACTCGTGCCGAGTTCGAGCGGCGCTACGAGCAGCACCCGGAGATCAAGACGGCTGAGCTGATAGAAGGGAGTGTACGCGTGGCTTCACCGGTGAGACATGAGTTGCACGCCAAGCCGCACAGCATCCTGAACTGGTGGGTGACCGCGTACTGGATGGCCACACCAGGAGCTGAAGCAGGCGACAACGCGACCGTGCGTTTGGACCGTGAGAATGAGTTCCAGCCCGATATCCTGCTGCGTATCGATCACTCCAAGGGCGGCGCTTCACTCGTAGCGGCTGATGGCTACCTCGAAGGGCCTCCGGAGCTGGTGATTGAGGTGGCGGCCAGCACGGCATCGTACGACCTGCATCAGAAGCTACGCGTCTACCAGCGTAACGGCGTGCGCGAGTACATCGTGGCGCAGGCCTTCGAGCGTCGCGTCGATTGGTTCATCCTGCGCGATGGCGTTTTCGAGCCCCTGCAGCCCGACGAGCGGGGCGTGCTTCGCAGCGAGGCCTTCCCAGGCCTCTGGCTGAAGGCTTCCGCCCTGTGGGAGGGAGATCTGGCCGCCATACTCGCCGCCCTACAGGAAGGCCTGGCCTCGCCGGAACACTCCGCCTTCGTGGACCAGCTCAACGCCGTATGAGGCGGGGTCGACAGGTAGGCTTCGAGGAGCGACGCCATGCGTGACGCCAGTCTGGCCGTCGTCACGGGCGCATTTGGCTACTCGGGCCGGTACATGGCGGAGCGCCTGCTGGCGGGCGGCGTTCGGGTGCGAACCATCACCGGCTCGCCCAACCGCCCGCACGGGTTCGGCGAGCGCATCGAGGTGGCGCCGCTTGCGTTCGACGACCCCGCGGCGCTCACCGAGAGTCTGCGCGGCGCTTCGGTCCTGATCAACACCTACTGGGTCCGGTTCAATCACGAGCTGTTCCAGCACTCGACGGCCGTAGACAACACGCTGCGCCTGCTGGAGTGCGCGCAGGCCGCCGGGGTGGGGCGGATCGTGCATGTGAGCATCACGAACCCCTCGGCCGACTCGCCCTTCGAGTACTTTCGGGGCAAGGCGCGGCTGGAGGAGGCGGTGCGCGGGACCGGCATCCCGTACACCATTCTGCGGCCCGCTGCGCTCTTCGGCGGCGACGATATCCTCGTGAACAACATCGCCTGGATGCTGCGGCGCCTGCCGGTGTTCGGGGTCTTCGGCGACGGCGAGTATGGGTTGCAGCCGATCCACGTGGAAGACTTCGCCCACCTGGCGGTTCGAGCCGCGTCGGCGACAGGCTCGGAGGTCATCGACGCCATTGGCCCCGAGACCTTCACCTACAAGGGCCTCGCCCAGGCCATCTCCCGGGAGATCGGCGTATGGCGGCCCATGCTGCCGGTGCCGCCGCGTGCGGGCTACGCCGTGGCCACGCTGCTCGGCCGCGTCCTGAACGACCAGGTGCTCACGTGGGAGGAGATCGGCGGCCTCATGGCTGGCCTGCTCCGCACGGACTCGCCGCCCGCCGGACAACGCAAGCTCACCGAGTGGGCGCGAGCCAACCGCGACACGCTGGGACGCACCTACGCCAGCGAACTGCGGCGCAGGAAGGACCGACAGGCGGCCTACGGCGGCGCGAGGTGAGTTCGACCTGCGGCGGGTCTGGGGCAGGTCGGACAGGTCGGACGAGTCCGACC
>CAJBBX010000177.1 GCA_903951425.1 uncultured Chthonomonas sp. | reverse complement strand
GGCCGGCGTGTCTACACTACATCGCATTCCAGATGCCGGCCACGCACGGCAGCGGGCTACGGCAAGGGCACTCTGAGATCACTGCAAAATCCGGCGGCGCTCAAACTGCGGAAGCGAGGCTAGTACACTATGCTGCGGCGTCGCTCCGGACCTTAGGTGCGGCGCCAAAGCCCTGCTTGGGAGTGGAAGCGTCCATGAAACCGATCAGCCTGCGCCCGGCCGTCCTCAGCCTGGCCGCACTGTTATGCCTGGCCGCCGCCGGGCCGTCCAACGCCGAGGCCCCGCTGGCCAGAAGCCTGCGCGGCCGGCCCTACAAGATCGCCTACGAGTGCTACGTCGACGGCAACTGGGAGATCTACACCGCCAACGCCGACGGCACGCGGGCCCGCAACCTCACCCGCACGCCGGACGTGCCCGAGCACTACCCGCAGATCTCGCCCGACGGCCGCAACCTCGCCTACTGCGTCGACGCCGGCGAGGGGCGCGAGGCGGTCCGCAGCCTCTGGGTCCGCTCCATGCCCTCCGGCACTCCGCGCAAGATCGCGGACTACGCCCGTGAGCCCTTCTGGAGCCCCGACGGCCGCACCCTGGGCTACCTGCCGCAGGAGTACCCGAAGTTCGACGTCATCGACTTCTACACCAAGGGAATGATGTTCTACGACATGCGGACCGGCAGGACGCGGCCGCACCCGAACTCCGCCAAGATCCACCACATCTACAATCCGGGGATGTCTCCCAACGGGAAGTGGATCGTCGCCACCGTCCATGGCGGCACGATGGGCTTCGGCCACGCCATCCTGCTCATCGAGGCCAACGGCGCGCGCATCATCGACCTGAAGATCCCCGGCTGCCGGCCGACCCTGAGCCGCGACGGCAAGCAGATCACCTGGGGCGCATCGGACAACGAGGTGGCCGTGGCTCCGCTGGACACCGACGCCGAGACGCCGGCCGTGGGCGTCTGGACGCTGCATATCAAGGACGAGAAGAACAAGATCTACCACAGCGACTTCTCGCCCGACGGCCGCTACGTGGCCATCAGCCGCGGCCCAGACAGCGAGGGCGACCCGACGAAGAAGGTCTCGTTCCAGGCGGCCGCCGAGGTCTGCGGCGTCTACGCCAAGGGGTGGGACATCTTCGCCGTCTCGGCCAAGCGCAAGGGCATACTCAACCTGCAGGTGGCCGGCCCGGACGAACTGGCGCCGATCACCACCAGTGGCGACAGCAACAAGGAGGCGGCATGGTACCGCGCACGATGACCCGGGCCAGCCGCCGCGTGGCGCTCGCCGCCTCAGCGCTGGCGCTTGCCCTGGCGGGATTCGGTTGCGGCAAGGGCGCCGCGCCCGGCTCCGGCTCGGCCGGCGCTCCGCCTGTCGTGGTGAGCAAGTCCGGCGTGGAGATGGTCTCGCTGCCCGGCGGCAAGTTCACGATGGGAGCCGACCAGGGCAACCCCGACGAGGCTCCGGCGCACGAGGTGACCGTGAGCCCCTTCCTCATGGACCGCACGCCGGTGACCCACGGCATGTTCGCCAAGGCCCAGCTACCCGATCCCAGCCACTGGCAGGACGACCCGTCCGGCCCCGTGGAACGCATCCGCTGGCGCGACGCCAAGGCCTACTGCAACGAGCGTTCGCGCCTTGAGGGCCTGACGCCCTGCTATGACGAGAAGACGCCGAACTGGGACTGCGACCTCGCCGCCGGCGGGTACCGCCTGCCCACCGAGGCCGAGTGGGAGTACGCCGCCCGGGCCGGCTCCGGTCAGGCCTACTCGTTCGGCGCCAAGGAGCAACTCGCGCAGCACGCTTGGTTCGCCGACAACGCCGAGAAGAAGACCCACCCCGTGGGGCGCAAGAAGGCCAACGCCTGGGGCCTCCACGAGATGTACGGCAACGTGTCGGTCTGGTGCGAGGACGTCTACGATCCGGCCACCTACAAGTCGTCTCCGGCCAAGGACCCCACCGGCCCCTCGGCCACGGAGAAGGACCCCAAGCGCGTCCTGCGCGGCGGCAACTGGAAGGCCACGGCCGACATGTGCCGCGCCTCGTTCCGGCAGGGCGAGCGCACCGGCGACACCGATGCCTGCTTTGCCACCGACTTCGTGGGCATGCGCTGCGTTCGCCGGGCCGCGCCCGACGAGGTCGCCAAGCTGGCGCGGCCGAAGACGCAGGGGTGATCCGCAGCATCCGGCAGTGGCGGGGCAGGGGCGCGTAGGCGTTGCTCTTCCACACCCTCCCCTTCCTGCTCTTCATGGCCGTGGCGCTGCCGGGCTTCTACGCCCTGCGCCGCACGCCGCTCTGGGCGCCATGGCTGCTGGCGGCCTCCTACTTCTTCTACGGCTGGTGGAACCCCTGGTACCTGCTGCTGGTGGTCTACTCCACCGGCCTGGACTTCCTGCTCGTCCTGCTGATGGACCACTGCCCCGCCCGGGGCGAGGCCGCGCCCGATCGGCGTGACCGGACGCTCCGCTGGTCGCTTGCCGCCTTCGGATCGGCGGCGGCGGCGCTGGCCGTTGGGGCCGTCGTCGGTCCAGCCGCGCTACGCCCCACGCTCCTCGCCTTCACGACGCTGGTGGGGCTCATGGCGCTCGGCGAGGCGCTTGCCGACCGGCGCATGTGGCTCCTCATCAGCCTGTTCAACAACCTCTTCCTGCTGCTCTTCTTCAAGTACGCCCGGTTCGTGGCCACCAACCTCAACGCGCTGTTGGGATCCCTCGGCTCGCCGCTGACGATGCCCGACCCCGCGTCCCTGACGCCGCCCGGCTGGGAGTACCTGCTGCCGGTGGGCATCTCCTTCTTCACGTTCCAGTCGATGAGCTACACCATCGACTTCTACCTCGGCCGCGTGGAGCGGGAGCGGAGCCTGTTGCGCTTCGCCACCTTCGTCTGCTTCTTCCCGCAGCTCATGGCGGGGCCCATCGAGCGCGCCCGCAACATGCTGCCCCAGTTCCGCCAGGCCCAGCCCTTCCGGCTGCAGAACCTGACCGACGGCCTGTCGCTCTTCCTGGTTGGGCTCTTCAAGAAGCTGGCGCTGGCCAACTACCTGTCGCTCTATGTCGAGCGCGTCTACTCCGACCCGGCCTCGTTCGGCTCGCCCGACCTGCTGCTGGCCACCTTCGCCTTCGCGTGGCAGATCTTCTTCGATTTCAGCGGCTACACCGACATGGCCCGGGGCGTGGCCCGCATGATGGGCTTCCACCTGACGCTGAACTTCCGCAACCCCTACACGGCCACGGGGCTGGGCGACTTCTGGCAAAGGTGGCACATCAGCCTTTCCAGCTGGTTCCGCGACTACGTCTACATCCCGCTGGGCGGGAGCCGCAGCGGCAAGGCGGCCACCTACCGCAACCTCTTCATCACGTTCCTGGTATCGGGCATCTGGCACGGGGCCAACTGGACCTTTGCCGTGTGGGGCGTCATGCACGCCGTGGGCGTCATCGCCACGCGCGAGCTGGAGCGATCGCCCTTCTACCACCACCGAGTGCCCAGGCTGCTGAAGCAGGCCGGGGTCTTCGCCTACGTCTGCTTGGCGTGGGTCTTCTTCCGTGCGGCAGATGTGCCGCAGGCGCTGCTCATCCTGCGCGGCATGTTCGCCGGCCCCTGGATGGCGCCCGGCGCGCCCGGCCTCATGCTGGCGCTCGTGGGCGGCGTCTGGGCCTACCAGTTCGCCTATGAGTCGCGTTGGCGTCCCATGCTGGCCGCCGCTCCCGTCCGCGTGGGCCTGGCGGCCTGCATGGCCCTCTACCTGGCGCTCTGCTCCTCCGGCGGCGGCGCGTTCATCTACTTCCAGTTCTGACATGAGCGAAACCCACGCCCCGGCGCCCCATCCCGATCCCTCCGAGCAGCCCTTCGGCGTCAATGAGATGCGCATGGCCGGCCGCCACTGGCTGGCCGTCGCCGCGCTGCTCGTCGCCTTCGTCGGGCTGGCCCCGATCCTCTGGGACCGGTGGGAGAGGTTCGAACCCGGCCCCGACTACCGGGTCCCCTACGCCCTCAGCGCCGACTACCGGCACACCCAGCGCCGCCTGGCCGCCGTGCCGCCCGGATCGATCCCCGTGGTGGGCGACTCGGTGGTCTGGGGCGAGTACGTCCGCGCCGATGGTGCGCTGAGCCACTTCCTGAGCCGGAAGACGGGCCGCCCGGGGCGCTTCGCCAACTGCGGCATCGACGGCGTCTTCCCGCTGGCCATCGAGGGGCTAGTGACCCACTACGGCGGCGCGCTGCGGTCGCGCAGGGTCATGCTCCAGTGCAACATGCTCTGGATGAGCAGCCCCCGGTCGGACCTGAGCGCGGAGAAGGAAGAGACCTTCAACCACGCCGCGCTCGTGCCGCAACGCTTCGGCGCCGTGCCCTGCTACCGGGCCGACGCGGCCGCCCGGCTGGGAGCCGCCGTGGCCCGGAGCATCGATTTCTTCGGCTGGGTGAGCCACCTGAACAGCCGGTACTTCGAGCAGGCATCCCTGCCGCAGTGGACGTTGTCGGAGCCGTCGTCGGGCTCGCACCCCAACGCCTGGCGCCTCCCCGGCCCGGCGCTGAGCCTGGACGAGCCGGCCTCCGACCCCCAGCGCGGGCCATCGAGCCCGCGCCACAAGCCCTGGACGGCTGGAGGCGGCTCGCCGCAGAGCTTCGAGTGGGTGGGCTTGGACGCCTCGCTGCAGTGGGCCGCCTTCCGACGCACTGTGGCGACACTGCGGGAGCGCGGGTGCGATGTCATGGTGGTCGTGGGCCCCTTCAATGAGCACATGGTCGCGCCGGAGCAGCGTCCCCGGTTCCGGGCCATGCGCGACGGCATCGCCGGTCGGCTCCGGCGGAGCGGTGTGGCGCACGTGGTTCCCGAGACGCTCCCCAGCGCTCTCTACGCCGACGCCAGCCACCCGCTGACCGAGGGCTACGCCGAGCTGGCACGGCGGCTCTGGCGCGACACGGCATTCCAGGCGTGGGCCACGAGATGACGGCATCAGGCGCGGCAGGCGAGCAGGGCCGGTGGCGCTTCTGGATCGACCGGGGCGGCACCTTCACGGACATCGTGGGCCGCGCCCCGGACGGCTCCCTGCATACGGCCAAGGCGCTCAGCGACATGGCCGACGGCCGCGACGCCGCAGCGGCGGGCATGGCCGACCTGCTGGGCGTGGGCCGCGACGAGCCGCTGCCGCTGCAGCGCATCGCCGAGGTGCGCATGGGCACCACCGTCGCCACCAACGCCCTCCTCGAGCGCAAGGGCGAACCCACGGCGCTACTCATCACCCGCGGCATGGCCGACGCCCTGCGCATCGGGTACCAGAACCGGCCCCGCCTGTTCGACCTCCAGATCCGCCTGCCCGAACCGCTGGCGGCCGAGGTGCTGGAGGTAGATGAGCGCATCGGCCCCGACGGCGCCCTCCTCACGCCGCTGGACGAGCGGGCATGCGCCGAAGGTCTGGAGCGGCTGGCCCGCGCGGGCTTCCGCTCGGCGGCCGTCGTCCTCATGCATGCCTACCTGCGGCCCGACCACGAGCGCCGCGTGGGCGAACTGGCACGGGCGGCGGGGTTCACGCAGGTCTCCATGAGCCACGAGGTGAGCCCGCTCCTGCGCATCGTGGGGCGCGGCGACACCACGGTGGTGGACGCCTACCTCTCGCCCGTCCTGCGCACCTACGTGGACCAGGTCTCCCGGCGGCTCGGCTCGGCTCGCCTCTTCTTTATGCAGTCCAACGGCGGACTGGCCGCTCCGCAGGGCTTCCGGGGCAAGGACGCCATCCTCTCCGGCCCGGCGGGAGGCGTCATCGGCGGGATCGCGGCGGCGCGGGCGGCAGGACTGAAGCGCGTGATCGGCTTCGACATGGGCGGCACCTCCACCGACGTCTGGCACTGGTCCGGCGAGGTCGAGCGCACGCAGGACGCCGAGGTGGCCGGCGTGCGTGTGCGCGCGCCCATGATGCTCATCCATACCGTGGCCGCGGGCGGCGGATCGATCCTCCGGTTCGACGGCATCCGCTGCCGCGTGGGGCCGGACTCAGCGGGCGCCAACCCCGGTCCCGCCTGCTATGGCCGGGGCGGGCCGCCCACGGTGACCGACGCCAACCTGATCACCGGACGCCTGCTCCCCGAACGCTTCCCCCGCGTCTTCGGCGAGGACGGCCGCTCCCCGCTGGACGCCGAGGCCGCACGGGCTCGCTTCGCCGACCTTGCTGAGAAGATCGGCCGCGCCACGGGCTCCGGCGTGACGTGCGAGCAGGCCGCCGAGGGCTTCCTGCGCGTGGCCGTGGAGAACATGGCCAACGCCATCAAGAAGATCAGCGTGCAGCGCGGGCATGACGTGAGCCGACATGCCCTGGTCTGCTTCGGCGGGGCCGCGGGCCAGCACGCCTGCCGCGTGGCCGACGCGCTGGGCATGGGCGCCGTGCTGGTCCATCCGCTGGCGGGGATGCTCTCGGCCTACGGCATGGGCGCGGCCCGGCCGGCCGTGGTGCGGCAGCGGACCGTCGGCGTCGGCCTTGCCCCCCGCAACGCCGCGCGGATCGAGGCCGTGCTGGACGAGTTGGCGGAGGCCTGCAGCGCGGACCTTGCGGCCCAAGGCCTGGAGCCCGACGCCGCCACGGCCCGGCGCCGCGTGATGGTCCGGTACAACGGCTCGGACACCGCCATCGCCGTGGCGCACGGCACGATCTCGAACATGGCGGGCAACTTCCTGGCGGCGCACCGGACCCGCTTCGGCTTCGTCATGTCCGGCAAGCCCATGGTCGCCGAGACCGCCGAGGTGGAGATGGAGGCCCGGTGCGAGGGCGCCGAGGCCGGCCTCGCGGTTCAGCCCGTGGCGCCGGATCTGCCCGAGTGCGCCCCCGGCGAACGGGTGGACGGCCGCGTCGTGACGCATCGCGGCGCGCTTCGCCCCGGCCGTGCGCTGGCCGGACCGGCCATCATCGCCGAAACCGGGGCCACCACCGTGGTGGAGCCGGGCTGGAGCGCCCGCATCAGGCCCGACGGCGCCCTGATCCTCCGGCGGAGCGGAGCGCGGGACAACGCCTCGAGCCGCCGCGACCCCTCGAAGCCCGACCCGGTGCTGCTGGAGGTCTACGGCAGCCTCTTCATGTCGATCGCCGAGCAGATGGGGGCCGCGCTGGCCAACACCGCGCATTCGGTCAACATCAAGGAGCGGCTCGACTTCTCCTGCGCCCTGTTCGACGGCGGCGGAGGGCTGGTCGCCAACGCGCCGCATATCCCTGTGCATCTAGGCAGCATGGGCGACAGCGTCCGTGCGATCATCGCGTCCCGAGGCGCCTCCGTGCGGCCCGGCGACGCCTTCGCGCTGAACGACCCCTACCGGGGCGGCACGCACCTGCCCGACATCACCGTGGTGACGCCCGTCTTCGTGCCCAGCGAAGCCGCGCCCCTCTTCTGGGCCGCCTCCCGCGGGCACCACGCCGACGTGGGCGGCGTCTCGCCCGGATCCATGCCGTCGCGCAGCCGCACCGTCCACGAGGAGGGGGTGCTGATCACCGACTTCCACCTCGTCAGCCGGGGCCTCATGCGCGAGATGGAACTGCGGGCCCTCCTCTCCGCAGGCGCCACGCCATGCCGCAACGTCGACCAGAACGTCGCCGACCTGCGTGCGCAGCTCGCCGCCAACGAGCTGGGCGCCCGCGAGCTGCACCGGCTGCTCCGCGAGCAGGGCCGCGAGACCGTCACGGCCCACATGGCCCACGTGCAGACGGCCGCCGAGGCAAGCGTCCGCCGCGCGCTGGCGGGGCTGCAGGGCGGCTCCGCCATGGTGCGGGCCGACAACGGGGCGCAGGTCGCCGTCCGCGTGACCATCGACCAGGAGGCGGGCGAGGCCGTCATCGACTTCGAGGGCACGTCGGCGCAGCGGGACGACAACTTCAACGCGCCGACCGCTGTCTGCCGCGCGGCGGTCCTCTATGTGCTTCGCTGCCTTGCCGGCGAGGAGATCCCGCTGAACGAGGGGTGCCTGAAGCCCGTGCGGCTGCTCGTTCCGGAGGGAAGCCTCCTGAGCCCGGCCTACCCCGCCGCGGTGGCCGCCGGCAATGTGGAGACGAGCCAGATGGTGGTGGATGCGCTGCTGGCCGCGTTCGGCGCACAGGCCGGCAGCCAGGGAACCATGAACAACCTCACCTTCGGCAGCGGCGGCGTGCAGTACTACGAGACGCTCTGCGGCGGGTCGGGAGCGGGGCCGGGGTTCGACGGCGTGGGCCCGGTCCACACGCACATGACCAACTCGCGCCTGACCGATCCCGAGGTGCTGGAGCAGCGCTACCCGGTGCTGCTGGAGGCCTTTGCGGCCCGGCGCGGCAGCGGAGGCGCGGGCTGCCGGCGGGGCGGCGAGGGTCTGGCCCGGCGCCTGCGCTTCCTGCGCGAGGCCGACGTGTCGCTGCTGGCCAACCGGCACGTGGTGCCTCCGGCGGGGCTTGCGGGCGGCGGCGACGGCGCCCCGGGCCGGGCCACCATCCATCGCACGTCCGGCGAGTGCGAGACGTTGCCTTCGCAGGCCTCGGCCACGCTGCACGCCGGCGACGTGCTGGAGATACTCACCCCCGGCGGTGCGGGATACGGCGCGCCCGGCCCGGCAGGAGATGCGCCGGCCGACCGCGAAGTGTAGGCGGACGCTGCCGGAGACCAAGGAGGAGCAGAGATGACCCGTCGCGAGCGACTGATGGCCACCCTGGAGGGGCGGCCCGTGGACCGGCCCGCGGTCTGCTTCTACGAGATCAACGGCCTCGACCAGAACCCCGACGACCCGAACCCATTCAACGTCTTCAACGACCCCTCGTGGCGTCCGCTGATCGAGCTGGCTCGCGACCGAAGCGACCAGATCGTTATGCGCGGCGTGGCCTACAAGTCCGTGACGCCCGACCCGCTGGCGAGCACGGCCCGATCCGAGACCGCCATGGCGGGCGGCAGCGAGGTCACCACGCGGTCCTTCCAGTCCGGCGGCCGCACGCTCATCACCCGGACGCGGCGCGACCCCGAGATCAACACCATCTGGACCGTGGAGCATCTTCTCAAGGACACCGACGACCTGCGCGCCTTTCTGGAGACGCCCGCCGCGCCCGCCGACGGCGTGGTCGACCCCTCGCCGGTCACCGACACCGAGGCCGCCATCGGCGACACGGGCATCGTCATGATCGACACGCCCGACCCGCTCTGCCTGGCGGCGGGCCTCTTCGACATGTCCGACTACCTGATCATCGCCCTGACCGAGCGTGCCCTCTTCCGCCGCCTGCTGGACCACTACGCCGAGCCGCTCCTGGCGCGCACCGAGGCCATCGCCAAGGCGGCGCCCGGCCGGCTCTGGCGCATCTATGGGCCCGAGTTCGCCTCTCCGCCCTACCTGCCGCCGGCGCTCTTCGACGAGTACGTCTGCACCTACGTGCGGCCCATGATCGCCTCGATCCAGCGCTACGGAGGCTTCGCCCGGGTCCACTCGCACGGCCGCCTCGCCGGCATTCTCGACCTCATCGCGGGCATGGGCCCGGCGGGGCTGGACCCCATTGAGCCGCCGCCGCAGGGCGATATCGAGCTGGCCGAGGTGCGCCGCAGGATAGGGGCCGACACCGTACTCTTCGGCAACATCGAGGCGTCCGACCTGGAGAACCTCCCCACCGACGAGTTCGCCGGCAAGGTCCGCCGCGCCCTGGACGAGGGGCAGGCGGGCCCGGGCCGCGGCTTCGTCCTGATGCCCTCCAGCTGCCCCGCAGGCCGCCTGATCACGCCGCAGACACTGCGGAACTACGAGACCATGGTAGAGATGGCCGAGGCCGGCTGACGAAGGAAGGCGCCGACCCCGCCGGCGACGTCAAAGGCCTGACGCCAGCGATCGTGCTGACAAGGTAAACTCTGTATGACAGGGCGGTAGACGGAGGTGCGGCATGGCGACGATGGTCTCGGCGCGGGTTCCGGATGAGACGGCCAGGGAGCTTCGGGCGTGCGCTCAAGACGAGGAGCGGAGCGTCTCGGAGATCATGTCGCGCGCCATCCAGGAGTACGTCCGAGCGGCCCGCTTCCCGGGCATCCTCTTCGTCAGCGGCGCCAACGGGCGCAGGCGAGCCCGGCTTGCCGGCGGCCCGGATGTGTGGGAGGTCGTGCTCGTCGGCCGCGACCTCGCCTGGGACCCGGAGAAGACGGCGGCCCACCTGGGCATACCCGCGCCGGCTGCCCGGTCGGCCCTGGCGTTCTACGCCGCCTATCCTGACGAGATCGATGCCCGCCTGAAGAGGCTGGATGAACTGGACGCCGACCCTCGACGCGCCTTCCCCGGCATACGCGTGTTCGCCGCGGAACCGGGCTCTGATGCGGCTTCTGCTTGACGAGCAGATCAGCCCGCAGGTGGCAGTCGGGCTTCGTGCGCTCGGGCACGACGCCGTGGGCGTGGTCGAAGTCGGCCTGCGGTCGGCGGATGATGCCGCTGTTTGGCGTCATGCCATCCAGGAGGGCCGGGCCGTCGTCACGTACAACCTCGACGACTTCGTCGCCCTCGCCCATGAGGCCTACCAGGACGGCTCGCGCCACCACGGCCTGATCCTGGTATCGACCAGGACTCTGCCCACCAGCGACATCGGCGGCCTCATCCATAGCCTGAGCAGGCTGATGCGCGAGGCCGGTCCCATCGACGACCAGGCGCTCTACCTACAAGCCTCCGCGGCACGATGACAACAACGTCAAAGGCCCGACGCCACTGACCGTGTTGACCGTGCTGTCGGCACCTCCTCACCCCCTCACCCCCTCACCCCCTCACGCCTGTCGCACAGCAGCAGCAGGCCCAGCGCCACGTAGCAGGCCGGCACCAGCAGGAACGCGGGCCCCAGGTTCGCGCTCTTGCTGGCAAGCGCGCCCATGAGCCAGGTGAAGAAGCCGCAGCCGGGGATGCCCGCGCAGGCCAGCAGGATGTAGACCAGCGTGGCGTCGGCGCCCGGCAGGCGGTCTACCCCGTGGCTCTGGAGGCTGGGCCAGAACGGGGCCGTGGCGATGCCGGCCAGGAAGAGGAGCGCGAAGAAGACAGGCAGGCTGCTCGCCACCGGGAACGCGGCCGTCACCACGGCGCCCCCCGCCGCGGAGCCCAGGATCAGAGCGCGCAGCTGGTTCTGCTTCACCAGGTAGCCCCACCCCGTGCGCCCCAGCACCATGCCCCCCGCGAAGAAGGCCGTGCCCAGCCCGCCCGCCCAGGCCGAGGCAGAGTAGTGGATCTGGATGTGGCTGGCCGACCAGAAGGTGAGGCAGAACTCGCCGCCGCCGGCCATGAACATGGCCCCGTAGTAGAGCCAGAAGCGCCGCCGGCGGAGGATCGCCAGCGCCGATGCCCATACCGCACGGGCCTGCAGCGGCTCCGGCGCCTCCGGGTAGCTTCGCGCATCCCGGCCCGGCGAGAGGAGCATGGCGGCCGGCAGCAGGCCCAGCAGCGCCACTCCCGCCACGAGGATGCGCCATGAGACCCCCGCCGCCAGCAGCGCGCCCGACACCAGCACCGTGGCCAGCACGCCCACCGACCAGAACGCATGGCTGAAATTGATGTACCGACCCGGCTCCTCCGGGTGCAGCCGCTGCACGAAGGGGGTGCTGAGCCCCTCCACCACGCCTTCGCCCGCGCCGGAGAGGGCCAGCGCCAGCACGACCACGCCGTAGGCCGGCGCCACCGCGCAGAGGCCCACGCCGAACGCCATCAGCAGCACGGCGACGCCCAGCGGCAACCGGTTGCCCCAGCGCCCGGCCAGGAAGCCGCAGGCAAGCATGGTGGCCACCAGCGGTACGGTCCGCACCAAGTGCAGCGCCCCACCGGCGGCCATGCCTCCGCTCCGCAGTCCGAAGCCCAGGTCCTGCGCCAGGTTCACCAGCGAGACGGGCACGATGACCGATCCGGCGGAGTAGGCGATGAAGATGAGAAACGAGGCGTAGTCGTGGTAGCCGAAGCGCATGCGGCGAGAGTTGCTCATGGCTTCAGGGTACCCGTGCGAGGCGGTCCGTCCGCCGCCGCGGCGCCGGTCAGTGGGGTCAGTCCGGTCAACACGGTCAAGCCCCCCGGCCGTCATCCTGACGCGAAGCGGAAGGACCCCCCGGCGTGAGCCGAGGCCCCTGGTGGCGCTTGCGACCGTGGTCTCGATACGCCTGTCCGCCTGGCGGCGAACAGGCACTCGACCGACGGTCTGGGGCTGACTGCCATGCGGCGCGGTGGCGCCTCGAACTACCAGACACATTACGGTGTGTTCGGGCCGATTCTCGGGAACCACGCACGGAACCGCGCCGTCTATGGGGTACACTTGTCCACATATTCTACGCCCATGTGCGCGTCTGCGGCGCCGGGCGAGCGGGAGGGTAGGAGAGATGCCCGAGCACCACGAGACACACCACTGCGGCCGGTTCGTCCACGTGCCTCACGACCTGATCGACTATCGCGACGCGCTCCTGAGCGCCGGACGCCTGCTGCCCGTCGACTGGATCGTCTACGAGACCATCCGGCGCCATGAGAACGCCGAGGGCAAGGCCTACTGCTCCCAACGCGGCGTCGCGGCTCGCACGGGCATCTCCGAACGGAACGTGGCGCGCGCCGTCGGGCGGCTGCGGGAGGCGGGCCTGGTGGCCGTCGAGCCTCGGGCCTGCTACCCCCGCCGCTTCGCGTACCGGATCCTGCCCATGCCGTCGGGAGGCTACCCTGTCATGTCGCCGGAGTCCGCTCAGCCGGTCGCTGTTATGCCACCCATGGCGCCCACTGTCCCGCCACCGGTGTCCGTCCCTGTTACGCCACCCATGGCGAACGAAGAAGACGTTAACAGTCAAGAAGACGTTCTTGAAGAAGACGAAGGCAGCAGCGGCGGGGCCATGACCCCTCCGGCCGAGGTGCAGGGCTCTTCGGGGCCGGGGCCTGCTGCCGCTGCACGGCTCAAGTCCGATCCGAAGGCACGGCCCGGCGGGGCGCAGGACTGGTGCGCCTCGGGGCGGCAGGCCAGGGCGATTCGCCACGCCCTCGCACACGGCTACGGTCTGCCGGAGGCGGAGGCTGCGCTCCGCGAGTGCCGGCGCCGGGAGGAGCGCGGCGAGGTCAAGGGCGGCGCCATCCGGAGCCTGGGCGCCTACCTGGTCACGCTGCTCTCCGAAGGCTGGAAGCCCCCGCAGGCCGGATGCGCGCTGCCGCGGCCCGAGTGGCGCTCCTGGCGCCGCGGCACGGTCGTTCGCTCCCGCCGGTACCCCGACAGGCGGCTGGTGGTGAACAGCGTCAGCGACACAGGAATCATCGCCAGGACGGAGGACGGCCAGTACGTCACCGTCTCAGCCGCCGCCTGCGCCGAACGCCTGGAGCCCGCGCCGGAGGGCGGGTAGGGGAGAGTGGCGAATGGCGAGTGGCGGGCGCCGGGCGCCGGGCCTCTGGTCGTCATCCTGACGCGAAGCGGAAGGATCCCCCGGCGTGAGCCGCCGCACCTACGGGCTCGTGCGGCGCAGAAGCGCGGCGGGCGGCGAGTGGGCGGCTACATGGCCATGCCGGTGACGTCATCCTGAAGCCCCGCAGGGGCTGAAGGATCCCCCGAACGGACCCGGAAGCCCCGTTCGCCCG
>CAJBBX010000176.1 GCA_903951425.1 uncultured Chthonomonas sp. | reverse complement strand
GGGCAGGCCGGCGTCTCTAGCGAGCAGGACCTGATGCAGAACCTGCTCCCCTTCTGGATGGAGAACTACTTCAAGGACCCCGGCTACCTGAAGGTGGACAACAAGCCGGTCCTCTACGTCTACCGGCCGGAGTTCCTCGTGGACGACCTGGGCGGCATCGGGCAGGTTCGGGCCGCGTTCGACAAGATGCGGGATGCCTGCCGCGCGGCGGGCTTCGACGGCCTCTACCTGCTGGGCGAGTACCGCGGCCTCGACCCCAAACACCTGACGCTGCTGAAGTCGCTGGGCCTCGACTATGTCTTCGCCTACTGCTGGTACGTGCCCAACAATCCCACACCGCAGCAGTCCATCGACACGCAGATGGGCTACATTCGCAAGACGCAGGAGCTGGGCATCCTGCCGCAGGTGCCCACCGTCTCGCAGGCCTGGAGCGGCTGGGCCGATGAAGGGACCGTCTGGAAGATCCCGCCGAAGGACTTCGGCCGCCTCCTGACGCAGGCCCGCGACTTCGCGCAGACGCTCCCCAAGGAGGAGCTGGGTAGCCGCATGCTCCTGCTGGACAACTGGAACGAATGGGGCGAAGGGCACTACATCGCACCCTACCGCGAGTACGGCTTCGGCTACCTCGACGCCGTGCGGGACGTCTTCGCTCCGGGCGCCGGGCCGCACCAGGACCTGCTGCCCGAGGACATCGGCATGGGCCCCTACGACAAGCCGTACAAGGCGATCCGCGTGCGCGAGGAGGCGGCTCGCAAGGCGGCTTCCAAGCTGGTGCGGAAGCCGGGATGGGACGAGCCGGACCTGGCTGCCTGGTGGTCGTTCGATGAGCCCGCCGGCGCCGACGCCCTGCTCGATAGCTCAGGCCACCGGCTGGGCGGGCAGATGGTCAAGGCCAAGCGCGCACCGGGCATCGCAGGGAGCGCCATGGTCTGCTCCGGCGGCTGGGGACTGATTCCGCCGTCGCCGTCGCTCTCCTTCACCGCCGGGCTCACGGTGAGTTGCTGGGTGAAGTCCGCCGAGGCCAAGCAGGGCAACACCTGGGTCGTCAACCGCGTCTACTCCGGCGGCACCGACACAGGCTACCGGTTGGGCGTGGTAGACGGCAAGCCCTGCTTCGAGGTGCCGCTCACCAGCTTCAGCCACCACCTCAGCGCCCCGCAGGACCTGCCCACCGATCGCTGGACGCACCTGGCGGGCACGTTCGACGGCAAGGTGATGCGCCTATACGTCGATGGCGTCGAGGCCGCCGCCATGGAGCGCCCCGGCCCCGCCAAGGCCAACGACTTCCACATCTGCCTGGGCAACTACGAAGTGGACCACAAGGCCTACTTCCGCGGCCTGCTCGACGAAGTGAAGCTCCACAGCCGCGCGCTGACGACGGAGGAGGTGCGCAAGCATGCGGGCCAATACCGGTAGGACGCTTCTCGCCGCGCTTGCCGCCGTGGCGCTCTCCGCGTCGCTGTTCGGATGCACGCCTGCGAAGAAGCATAACGACCATGACCATGGGAGCGCGAGCGCCGGCCCGGCGCGCAAGGGTCCGGTGACCTATGCCGAGTTGGGCGTGCAGCCCTACCCAGCCTCCAAGCCCTGGGGCAAGCACCCCTCCATGCGGTTCGTCCACGACGACGTGCAGGCCTGTACGCTCATGTGCCGCGCCACAACCGCCATGGCCGACATGGAGCGCCACTTCACTAGCCAGCTCACTGACGTGGTGCGCACTGCCACGTCGGACGGCTGCAAGATCAAGGGCCTCAACGGCGCCAAGCAACTGACCTCCATTCAGCTGTTGGACGAGCACGGCAAGGCCACGCGCGCCGCCATCACTGTGCTGTTCTGAGCCTGCGGAAGATGCGCCGCGATACCGGTCCTTGGCCGGCGGGGAGGGTGGCCATGAATGGGTGGGCATGGGTCTGGCTGGGATGCCTGGCGACCGCGGCGACCTGCGCGGCAGCCGAGCCCGGCGGCGCCTTCTTCTTGCCCGAGCGGTTGGCGCAGCAAGCTCGCAAGGCCGCTGACCGCAGTCCGCAGGTCCGGGAGATGCGGCGGGAGATCGTCGAGGCTGCGCGGCCCTGGCTCGCCTTCTCCGACGACCAACTCTGGGAGATGATGTTCGGGGCCACCATCAAGCGCTCGTGGATGGTCTGGTCCGACGGCTTCTGCCCGGCGTGCCGCAAAGGCGTGCCCATGTACACCTGGGGGATGGAGCCGCTGGCCCAGCCCTGGAAGGTGCGCTGCCCCCATTGCAGGGAGCTCTTCCCGAAGAACGACTTCGGGGCCTTCTACCGGTCCGGACTGGACGCCTCCGGCGTCTTTGACCCGGCCCGAGCCGACCGCGGCCTCCTCTTCAACGCCGAGCACCCGAACCCGGGCGACCCGCTCCGCACCTTCGGCGTGGACGACGGCGAGGGGTTCGCGGCAGAGGGCCACCGCTGGCGCTTCATCGGCGCATACCTCATCTACGGCCAGTGGAAGTCGTTGGTCCATGCCGGCATCGTGCGCCTCTCCGCGGCCTACTCGATCACAGGCGATGCAGCCTACGCACACAGGGCCGGTGTCCTGCTGGACCGCGTGGCGGACCTCTACCCCGACCACGACTTCGGCAAGCAGGGCGTCATGTACGAGGGGCCGCCCCGATCGGGCTACGTCTCGACCTGGCACGATGCGTGCATCGAGACCCGCCAGATGGCCCTTGCTTATGACCGCGTGCGCGAGGCGCTGGCCAAAGACGAGGCACTGGCCCGCTACCTGGCCGGGCGAGCCGCGCGGCACGGCATCGGTGCATCCAAGGCGACCCCGGCGGACGTGCTGCGCAACATCGAGAACGGCATCCTGAGGCACCCGCAGGCCAACCCGGACCGCATCTACTGCAACTACCCGCAAACCGAGATGACCGTAGCCATCCTCAAGAGCGTCCTCGGCGGCGCTGGCGACCGGGAAGCGGCGCGGGCCATCCTGGATGAGCTGGTGGAGAAGGCCACATCCGTGGACGGTGTGACCGGAGAGAAGGGTCTCACGGGCTACGCGGCCTTCGCCACCGCTTACGTGGGCGACGTGCTGGCGACCTACGCCCGATCCGACCCCGGCTTCGTGCGCGATATGGTTCGGCGCCACCCGCGCCTGGCCGACATGTTCCGGTTTCACATCGATACTTGGGTGGGGCGCCGTTTCTACCCGCACATCGGGGACTGCGGCTCGTTCGCGGCCCAGTGTGCGCGCTACGCCGCCGTGACCTTCACCACGAGTCCCGGTGTGGGCGCCTCCATGTACGCCTTCCTCTGGCAGCTCTACGAGGCTACCGGCGACCCGGCCTTCGTACAGACGCTCTACCACACCAATGGCGGCACGGTGGCCGGGCTGCCGCACGACCTGTTCGCGGCCGACCCGGCCGCCTTCCGCCGTGGCGTCGCCGCGGTGATCCGCAAGCATGGCGCCGTGACGCCCGGCCGTAGCGTCGACAAGCAGGCGTGGCATCTGGCCATGCTGAAGGCCGGCTCCGGGCCGCTGGAGCGCGCCCTCTGGATGGACTACGACAGCGGCGGCTACCACTCCCACGGCGACGCGCTCAACATCGGCCTCTACGCCTTCGGCCTCGACCTGCTGCCCGACTTCGGCTACCCGCCCGTGCAGTTCGGGGGCTGGAGCTCGGAGCGGGCCACCTGGTACATGCGCACTGCCGCCCACAACACCGTGACCGTGGACGGCAAGAGCCAGCGGAACCTGGCCGGACCCATGTCCGAGCGCGCCGGGTTCGACGGCCGTCCGGCGGGACGCACCACCCTCTGGGCCGACGGACGCCTACTCCGAGCCGTGCGGGCAGAGGCGCCGGAAGCCTACGGCATCGACCGATACGAGCGAACCGTGGCCATGGCCGACGCGCCCGCGCCACGAGCCCGGCCGGGCCAGTCCGAGACGCCTTTCTACGTACTCGACGTCTTCCGCGTGAAGGGTGCCTCCAACCATGCCCGCATGACCTACAGCGGCTTCGGCGTCGCCGCCGCCCAGGGGCTCCGGCTCGCGCCCGGCCAACCCTACGGCCACGGAGCGCAACTCCGCGGCTTCCGCACCGACCCGGCTCCCGCCGCGGGATGGAGCGTGGAGTGGACCGTGGAGGACCGCCTGAAGTCACTCGCCGCCGGGTCGCCCGTGCGCCTGAGGCTGACCGACCTGACCGACGGCGCCTCGGCCACGCTCTGCGATGCGTGGGTCGCCCCCAACGGCTACAACAGCGGCGATGGCGAGTGGATCCCGGCCCTCATGGCCAGGCGGCAGGCGGAGCGCGGATCGTTGGATTCGGTCTTCGTCTCGATCCTGGAGCCCTACCGCGAAGCGCCGGCCGTGGCCTCGGCCCGCAGACTCCCGGCCGCCCCGGGCGCCGTGGCCCTGGAGGTCACGCTGGCCGATGGGCGGCGCGATGTCTGGATCGCCCCGGGTTCCGGCGGCGCCACGAGGGCAGTCGAGCTTGCGGGCGGGCAGACCGTCACGTTTGTCGGCGACCTCCTGTTCCTACGACTGGACAGGGCCGGCGCACCCACTGAGGTGGCGGCCTACGCCCCGCGTAACATGCGAGTGGGCCACTGGGAGCTACAGGCCTCCGGCGACGATGCCTTGCTTGAGGTAAGCCTCCGCGGCTCCGGCGCCACGCTCCGCTCCGGCCTGCCGCAACTCCTGTACAAGGGCCGCCCGGCCCGCATCCTGCCCGGGTCGGGCCCAGAACGGAAGCCATGATGCGGGTACGTCGCGCATTGCACGTCGGTTGCCTCATCGTCGCGCTGGCGGGGCCGGCCCTCGGCGCAGAAGCCGGTAAGGCGCCCGACGCGCCCTGGTGGGACCGCTTCCCCACGCTGTACCAGACCGGCGACGTGGCCCGCGCCGCGCGCTCACACGCCTCGGCCATGCTCTGCGGCGCCGCGGACGATCCCACATGGGGCATCTTCGGCCAGCGGCAGCGCATCGCCACCTCTCGCGCGCAGATCGCTGACGCACACAAGCGCGGCATCAAGGCCCTCTCCTGGTTCGAGGGGTTCGGTACGGCCGGGCTCTGCTACATCGGCGAGGTGCGCCGCGACGCCTTGGGACGCCTGATCAAGACCCAGGAAGACCCCAACCTGACGCGCCTCTTCCATCTTCACTGGGACTGGCAGACCACCGCGGGCGAGGGCGAGGTGGTCTGGGTCGGAGCCCACAACACGTTCGACAACGACGCCTTCGCCCGGCCCTACACGCGCACCCATCCGCGCTACGGCATGCCGCCCATGCGCTACCCCGACGGCCGCATCGCATCCGGAGCCACCGACCCCACCGACCCGCGCACGCACCGCGTCTACGATGCCGGCGCCTCCAAGGACGTGCTGGGCCGCGTCACCTTTGAGTACGAGTACAACGACGCTCTGAACCGCATCCAGCCCGCCACGGGCAAGCCGCTGGGCCCCCTGCGCGGCCTGGTGCAGGCCTCGGAGGCGCCGGCAGGTGTGCCCGATCCGGGCTTCACGCCCGAGCAGTGGCGCGCCATGAAGCGGCCCCGCTACGCCGGAGCCGTCTGCCCCGGCAAGGACTCGGCCTGCCCGAGCTGGATCGACTACGCCCGCGGCTCGGTCCGCGCCGCTCTGGACGCCGGCATCGACGGGCTCTGGGTCGACAACTGGTCTCCGTGGGACAGCTTCAATGCGCGACCCCTGCTCAAAGCCTTCGGGGACTGGTCGGTGGAGGGCTTCCGCAAGCGCAAGGGCGTCGACATCCGCGCCTACCTACAGCAGAAGGTGCGCACGTGGGGCGGCGACCCCGCGAACCTGGACGACCCGAAGTGGCTCGATCCGCGATGGCGCGACGACCCCATCTGGCGCGCCTACCTTGGCTACAAGCGGCGCACGGGCACGTCAGCGCTCTCGGCTATGTACCGTACGCTCAAGCGGGAAGCCGACGCCGCGGGCAAGCCCGACTTCCTGGTGAGCGGCAACGATATACCCGGCTACTCGCTGGGCTGGGCCCGGGGCGACCTGGACATGGTCAGCACCGAACTCACCTGGGGATGGTCGCTCACCGGCGGTCCGCGCGGGTTGATGCCGCCGCCGCTGGGCAGCTGTGTGCCTGTCTACCGGCTGGCCCGCGAACACGCCAAGAGCCGTTTCGTGAACCTCTGGATGTACGGCCCCGACGAGGCGAAGAAGAAGCCGGGCATCGCCAACGTCTGCTACTACCAGGGCCTCGCCTCGCATGCGCTACCCATGCCGCTACCCGGCGCAACCATAGGGACCGACGAGGCCGATGCCGCGTTCTTCGGCTTCGTGCGCCGCGCCGCGCCCCTCTTCGGCAACCGTCTGCCCGTGGAGCAGGTGGGGCTCTACTACTCCTCGTCGTCGCAGCTCATGGAGATGCTGCCCGGCGGTTTCCGCGACCACGGCGACCAACCGCACAGCTTCTCGTTCTACGGGTGGGGCGCCGCTCTCACCATGCTGCACGTCCCGTGGCGAGCCCTGCCCGAGTGGAAGATCACCGACGGCGAACTGGCCGGCTTGACGGCCCTCATCATCCCCAGCGCCGAGGTCTTTCCGCGCGAGGACCTGCCCGTGCTGAAGCGGTGGGTGCAGCGCGGCGGTCGACTGCTCATCGCCGGTCCCTGCGGATTGCGGCTGGGCGAGGGCGCCGACTTCGCGCCCGCCCCCGCCGGCGGCACGCTGGCGATGCCGCTCGGCAGCATGGGCAAGGGCTCGGCGCTGCGCGTGGCCGACGACCCGGGACGCTCCTTCTACGCGGCGGACAAAGCGCGCCCCGTCCTGCTCGCCGGCTTCCACGCCCTCCTGTCGCGAGCCGGCTGCCCGACCAGCGGCTTCGCCCTGGCATCGACCGACGCGCCGTGGACCGTGGGCCTGACGCTCTTCAGTTCGCGCGGCAGGCTCTTTGTGGATGTGAACAACACGGACATCGACCTGCCGTCAGACCGGATCACCCCGGCGCCGCCGGTCACGTTCACCGTGCAACTGCCGCCCGACCTGCGCGGTAAGCGGCTACGCGTCCGCGTGATCTCGCCGCAGAACCCGGCGCCCGAGGCCCGCATGAGCCTGCGGGGAGCCGCCGCCACGGTTATGGTGGCCTCAGTGGAGCTGTACGCGTCCGTGGTGATCGAGGCCGCGCCGGCGCGGTAGCCCGATCGTGCTCCCTCCCCCCTCCCGCTGACGCGGCCAGGGGAGGGAGCCGGGGCCGAACGCGGTTCGCAAAGCCCCCGATGACGTGCTAACCTATCGCCGGTGGCGTCTGGGGGCCCTGTGCCGCACGGGGCCTGCCGGCCCGCTCAGGAGGTTCCTACCATGACCATGCTCCGTGCGCTCTCCTGCGCCGTTCTGATGTGGCCGCTCAGCCTGACCGCGTCCCACGCCGACGGCCCCGGCCCGGCGGCCGATACCGCGCCGTCGCAGCGACGCATCGCCTTCGGCGACGATGCGAAGCACACCATGCTCGTGGCGTGGCAGACCCGCAAAGCCGTGGATGCCCCCGTGGTCGAGTACGGCATTGGCCTGAAGCGGACCCTCACCACCCCGGCCCGCCGCGCCGGCTACGCCTACGAGACCGGCGCCATCTGGGAGGCGGCCCTCACGGGCCTCAAGCCCGACACGGTCTATAGCTACCGCGTGGGCGATCCAGTCGGCGGGTTCAGCGATGTAGCCTCCTTCCGCACCGCGCCGGACGGCTCCGAGGAGTTCACCTTCACCGCCTTCGGCGACCAGGGCTCCACGCCTGCCGCCGAGATGAACATGACCAACGTGCTCATCGACCGTCCCGCCTTCCACCTGCTGCCCGGCGACCTATCCTACGCCAACGGGGTGCATACCCGCTGGGACGACTACCTGGCGCTAAACGAGCCGCTGACCCGCGAAGTGCCCTTCATGGCCGTGCCCGGCAACCATGAGAACGAGAAGCTCCCGGGCGGCAAGCGCCCCATCGGCTACGCCGCCTTCCTGGCCAGGTACGCGCTGCCCGGCGCGGAGAGCTACTACGCCTTCGACTACGGCCAGGCGCGCTTCGTGGGCGTCGATACCGTACACCTCGAGCAGAAAGAGCAGTTGGCGTGGCTGGAAGCGACGCTCGCCGCCGCCCGCCGCGACGCGAAGGTGAAGTGGCTCATCGTCTTCCAGCACTACCCGCTCTACGGCTCCACGCGCGGCCGAGGCGATAACGACGAGCTCATCAAGCTGCAGCAGCCCCTCTTCGACCGGTACAAGGTGGACCTGGTCGTCTGCGGCCACGACCACGTCTACGAGCGCCAGTTCCCCATGCGCGGCGGCAAGGCCGTGAGCGAGAGCCTCACGGACTACACGCAGGGGGCGGGGACGCTCTATGTGATCGCCGGCGGAGGCGGCATCTCGCTCTACGACTTCGTGCCGAAGAGGCCCGCGATCTGCGCCGTTCGCGAGAAGGCATACAGCCGCCTGCGCGTTCGCGTGCCGGTGGAAGGCCCGCTGGTGGCCGAGGCGCTTCGCTTGGACGGCAGCCTCATCGACAAGTTCGAGATCAAGCCGGCCCGATAGCGGCAGGCGCTGCCATTGGAGCGCGATTCGCCTGAACGCGGATCTACCGGAGCGACCCGTCAGATCTGATGGACTGCTCCTACAGCGTGCGCATGTCCCCTGCCGCGGGGATGCTCGCCCTCTTCTGCGACGCCGCCGCGAAGGGCCCTGATCCCGTACCAGGTTCACCGACTCTTGACACGCCATCTGCAAGAAGTGCGGCAGACGCCAGGCAGGCGGCGAGAGCCGCCACAGTAGCGTGGGCGCCGTGGGGCGTAGGCGGTCTCTCAGTCATCGCCGCAGGCCCTTTATCTCACAGACGCGCTCATCTCGGCTCCGTCTGGATCTCGGCGGTGATGCGCCTGAGATCCCCGCCCACGGGCCGTAGCGTGATCGTCTGATCACCGAATCGGTACCGGATCATATCCTCGGTGGGAATGACATGCGCGACGGCCTTCCGGACTGCGGGGCTCAGGAAGTCGTCCGTGAGAACCCATCGCCCGCGTCCGTCGGTGCATGCCCCGGCAGCTCCGCTCCTGCCGCGGACAGTACGGGGCGCCAAGCCAGGCAACGAAACGCATGTGGCGCCGCCTCGGACGCACTTTGCTACGGCAGCCTGCGTCTCCTTGCTGACCCCCACGCCTGTCAGGAAGATCACCTCGGCCTCACGGAGCAGGTCGTAGCCCACATGGTGGTCGTAGACGACGACGCCGTCGAGGGGCGCTAGCACCCGATTGGGCGTGTTCGCGTACGCTCCCCAGCCCCGGTACAGGTTGTCTCTGGGTATTGCTCCACGGGTCAGCAGCGACCAGATCGCCAGCCAGGCTTCGGTGGTGGGCGTCGACTTCCATACCTTGGAGCCGAACAGACGATCCGGCAGCCACGGTGCGGCCACGGTCCGCTGGCCATAGCAGCCGTCCTCCTGCCGCACGATGACCACGCGCGGCCTGAGCCGCCGCCGCTCGAAGAGCCTGGGATGGTTCGGGACATACTCCTTGATGAAGCGCCTGGCCACATCGCCGAATGCCGTCAGCTTGTAGTCGGTGTCGGTCACTTCCGCCAGGCTGTTCACCGGGTAGGGCGCGCCGGCCGACGGCGGCAGGCAGAGGCTCTCGGTGTAGATGCAATCGGCGCCCAGGTGGTAGGCAAGCAGGAGGGCTGAGCGGTACTCCTCGGGCGAGTGGCTCGGGTAGCCTTGCAGCCCCCAGAGGTCGGGGGTCACCCACAACGGCGTCTGGTACTGGATGGAGGCGCCCAGGGCGCAAGCCACATAAGCCGGTGACCACGCCTCCTTCAGCACCTTCGTGCCGGCCACGCAGCCCGCACGGGCGAAGGTGTGGTACATGACGGGCGTGACGTGTTCGGTGTAGAGCCGCAGCCCGAACCTCCGATGCAGCGCGACCAGTTCCCCGACGGCCTTGGTGTGCCCATCGGCGGCGTCGACCAGCGCCGCGCCTGCCGGATCGTATATGGACGGGCGGTCGAAGCCCGGAATGCCGTTCGCGTTGTTCTGGTGGTGTTCGGGCTCGTCGTACATCACGCCCAGCACCCGCTTGGAACGGCCGAACTCCTTCAGCAGTTCGGTCGGGTAAAGGAAGAAGCGCCGGCCGTCGGGACGGCAGAACCAATCGTAGCCCTGTGGGTTGATCCAGCGCTCAGGCGACGTGTTCCAGAGCGACGAGAGGGTGTTGGGCATCCAGTCCATGCCGTTTGCGTCACACCACGCATCGACCCTCCGGATGAACTCGACGTGTTTGTCATAGGCCCAGCCCAGAGAGGCGTCCGGATACCACATGAGCCAGAAGCTCATCCCCAGATCGCGCATCAGTTCGGCCCCGCGAGGATGCCGGGTCAGGCTGGCCTCGTGCCAGGGCAGAGGCGACGTGAACCCTATGTCGTCGAAACCGAACCGAAGTGGGATCGCGCGTCGGACCGCGGGAACCGGGCGCCGATCAGACGTGATGCCCGGCGCGGCTCCATGGCCGGTAGCGGAGCGACGCACATCGATCTGGACGCAGTCACGACTCGCCGATGGCAGGCCATGGCACGAGGGGATGAGGAGAAGCAGCGGGACCAACAAGGTGGCATGCATGCAGTTCGGTTAGCCGCAACCGCCACCCTTTCCTGCTGGGAACGGCCCAGACGACGCATGCCGAGCGAATCTCGCCCGCGGCACGACCCGGGGGCGTGTCCCTTTCCTCCGCAGGACGGCAGGACCATCGCCCGACGCCGTCGAACTCCCCGTATGGCGCGGTCTGTGCGCCGGGAGGGTGTGGCAGCTATGATGACTGAGACCTTGTTGATCATCTCCGCGCTGGGCGCGTGCGTGGCCTTCGGGGCCGGGGGTGGGATGCGCGAGGGCGCCGAGTGGACTGACGCTTCGAAGGCCGGGGCGGCGGTGGACCTGGCGCCGTGGACCTACGCCTGGCGGGCCGACCGCCAGGTGCAGCCCCGGCCCGAGGCTGAGTTCATTCCCCGGCGGCTGGAGCGGCAGGATCGGATCTACCGCACAGCCAAGGATGTGCTGCCGCCCGACCAGCTCAAGAGCATCTACTACAACATGCCCGACCTCCTGCAGCGCCTGCCGCCCAAGCCCGCCGGCGCGCTCCGCACGGGGCTACTCTGGACCGGCGGCCTGAACGACTTTGCCGTGGAGCTACGCTGGCCCGAGTCGAGCCCCGCTCCCGTCGTGCGCGACGTGGAGGTCCGGTCGTACCCCACCTCGTTCGGCTGGTTCGGCTTCACGGTGGACCGCGTGCTGGGCCCGCCCACGGTCTCTGCCGACGGCCGCGTCTGGACCTACCGGAGCGACCCGTCGGAGCTGATGGACAGCTCCTATAGCGTGCGCGTGCCCGCCGCCACGGAAATGCTGGCCGTCTTCTGCGCCGCCGGGGCGCCGTCCGCCGTGCCGCAACTCCGGCTCACCAGCGCCAACGTCGGCGCATGGAAGCGCACGGATGTGGAGATCGAGTGGGGCTTCGAGGGCGGCTCCCGAACCGCGCAGTTCGGCGGACGGCTGGAGCCCAGCGTGGCGCTGCTCGGACCCATCGCCCCGCTGGAGGGCGACGACGGTACGCTCATCACCACTCCCGGCCACTGGAAGTCGATGCCCGGATCCGGCGCGCGGCGCGGGATCCAGCTGCCGCTCCTCTATGCGCCCGACGCCCGGGCGGGCCTCGACAGCCGCGTCACGATCCGCACGCGGGGCGGCGGCGTCACCTTCAGCGTGAAGGACCTCGACAAGGGGCCGATCTACATCCCGACCCACGGCCTCTTCATCACCCGGGCGGGGTCAGGCGTGACGGCGGCCGAGTTCATCCGAGACCGGGCCGCGGCCGCGCCGAAGAGCCTGCGCCACATGACCCGCGAACACCGGGAGGCGGCATCGTGGGACGAGTTGATGCAGCAGGTGCGGCTCTGGACCTGCCCGCCCGGCACAACCGCGGCGCCCTTCCCGGCGGTCTCGGGCTCGCCCATGAAGGTGGAGCTGAGCGACGAGCGCTGGTCGCAGGCCTGGCGGTCCGCCGCGAACCAGCTCACCGGCGAGCATATGTGGGGTGGACTGGCCTTCGAGGTCGCCCGCGTCACCCACGCCATGGAGATGATCGGCCTCCACCCGCAGGCCGAGAAGGTCTACAACCACTTCCTGGACCACCTCGGCGCCAAGCCGGACGGCGACTACTCCGACGGCAAGGGCGCGCTGGAGCACGCCGCCTCGCTGCGCCACGACATGGGTTACAGCCACGACGGCACCCATGCCTCCACCGGCCGGCTCCTCTACTCCATCGCCGAGCGGTGCCTCATGCTGGATGACCGGGAGTGGTTCCTGCGCCACGAGGCCCGCCTCACGGCAGCGGCCGACTGGATCCTCCGGCAGCGAGCCGACTACATGAAGCAGGTTCCCAACCGCGCCAGGCTCTGCGACGGGCCCGCGCACGCCAGCGCCACCAGGCAGCCGGCCAGGGCCAGCGATGCCGGAACGTTTCGCAAGGGGGACGTGTTCAGGGGGACCTCACGGGTTCGCGGCAGCCTCGGCCGGCGAATGGAAGGTCTTCACGGCCTCCCGCACCGCCTCGAGGCGCTCGAACGAACGGGTGTATTCGCGGCCGATCAGCGAGAGATCCTTCCGGGCGGGAACCATGTGCACCTTCCCGTCCTCCTCCCGGAACAACTCGACCACGGCCCCGGACATGGGGCTGACCAGG
>CAJBBX010000175.1 GCA_903951425.1 uncultured Chthonomonas sp. | reverse complement strand
TCCGCGGCCTCGATCACCCGGTCGATCCGAGCTGCCCGCTCCAGGTCGTAGACGCCCAACTGGTTCCACTCGAACGAGAGGTCATAGGGGCAGAGGATGAAGTAGGTGGCATTCTCGCCATGCGCCTTCATGCGCGGGTAGCACGCCCGCACGTCCGGGAGGCCGAGCGGAACGTCGTGGCCGATGGGGACGAACGGGGCGCCGTCGTCGAAGGCGAAGTAGTGCGGGTCCTGTTTGCTGACGCGGACGAATCCGTGGCCGGACGACGGCGCGACATCGAAGGCGAACGGCGCGGAGGCGGTCGCGCCCTCCCTGTCGCGGGCGGTGAGGCGCCCCTGGTACCGGCCGACCTCGGTGGGAGTGAACCGCGCGCGCCACTCCGGGGCCCCGACCGCGGCCAGGTTGACCGATGGCCATGGGTCGACCCAGCGCCACTCCAGCCGGTTCCACTGGTTCGGCTTCAGTGCACCGGCGCGCGGCTCCCAGGCGCCGTCGCGCGATTTGCCCCATACCTTGTCGGTGTAGTAGATCCGTAGCGGACCGATCGGGGTCTCGCACCGGGGGTAGACCCAGAGCGCCATCCCGCGGTAGCCGGTCCAGTCCTTGCCGCCGAGCCGGAAGAGGACGCTTGGCCAGCGGGTCTGTCCCTCGAAAGCGGGCGCGAAGAGCAGGGAGCGCTTACCGCTTCGGCGCACCGTGGTCGACCAGGTCAGCGCCGGCGCCTGGAGCGCCTCCTGGCGTGGGTCGGATCCCATCTCCATGTCGTCGTACGGCTGCTCGCGGCCCTGCCGGTCGATGAGGCTCACGTCGTCGATGTAGAACTCGCACCGCGTGCCCGCTGCCCAGTCGCGGTCGTAGGCGAACAGCGTTACCGTGTCCATCTGCCGGCGCACCGGGGTGGCCGGCGGGCTCTCCGCATAGCCCTGGTGCCAGAACGCCGGCACGCGGAGGTTCCGCCCGCTGGGAGAGGTGAACTCGGCCCATACGTCGGCCTGGTCCGGGTCGAAGGGGTTGGTCCAGGCCCCGGTGATGGGCGCCGCCAACTCGAGGCGCCCGTACCGGCTGACCCTCTGGGTCAGGTTCCGGACGGCGCCGATCTGCGGGGCGGCCGAGGCCGGGGCGCCGGGCAGGAGCACCAGGCAGGCCGACCAGAGCGCGGCATGGATCCGTCGGCAGACGCGGTAGACCACCCGTGACTGAGGCATCGCATCGCTCCTAGACGCCTGAGATCGGTAAGCGTACCGGTCACGCCGGGGTTGCCGACCCGCGCACGGCCATGCCGAGGATACCGACGGCCTCGGATGGCGGAAGCGCTACGGCAATCCATATAACCGGTTCAACCAGTATAGCGCAGCGGGCCGCGGCGGGTAGCGAGAGGCGGCATGCGACGAGTTGCGCGTTTGGCTACTGCCGCCCATGCCCGACCGGAGCGGCGCCCTGGTCCACCAGCCTGAAAATGCAGGTCTCGTGCCGGCGCGCCGCGAAGCTGAAGCCGGCTGCGTTGCGGGCAACCGTGGCGCCGGTGAGGGCGTCCAGCACCGTGCGGCGCTCGGGCAGGCGGATCGTCTTGGCGCCGGCAGTGGCTGTGTGCAGGGCGACGAAACGGGCGTCCGCGGTGAGCGGGTCGTCGGCGTCGGCGTAGATGTGCACGCCGGCCATGCGGTAGACGGCCCGGAGCATGGCCGCGGGCAGGCCGGGCACGGCGCAGAAGATCGCCCTCCCCTTGGATGCCATGCCGACGGCGTCCGATCCGGCGTACCGGGCCAGCGGCCGGGCGCCGCCGTCGGCGCACGTGAACGACGGCGACTGGCTGCCCCCGGTCCCGAACTCCATGCCCAACGGCCCCAGCGTCGGGTCGCATGTGGTGAGCTTGAGCTCCCTCGGCGCCGTTTCGGCTCGCAGGGCCATGCCCGCCAGTTCGGACGCTGCCTCGGCCGAGAGGCCGCGATCGGTGACGTAGCCTGGAGCGTAGAACCAGAGCGCCGTGGCCCCGGAGCGCGTGAGCTTGCGCCGCACGGCCGCTCGCTGGCCGTCGGTCAGGGCGAAGCACTCCAGCATGACGTAGAGCTTGTAGTCGGGCATGCGCGCGTCGGCCAGGTCGTCTACCAGGTAGACCTCGAAGGGCGCCCCGGCGCGGCAGAGCTCGCCGACCTGCTTCTGGAGTAGCGCGAACGTGACGTGGTCCAGCCCGGAGGTGCGTCCGGCCATGTGGAAGTCGCTGTGCGGCGCGATGACCACGGCGACCTGCGCGGTGCGCCGCCGGGGCGAGGCCAGCGACTCGTCGCCCAGGCGCCTGAGCCGCGCGATCTCGGCCATGAGGCGCGGGTCGTTGAACCAGTTGCCCTGTTGGTCCATGTACCACATACCGACGTGGTGCGTCAGCGTATTGGCGGCGGCACGGCGCAGCACGGCGGCGGCCTCGGCGGCGCTCTTCACGTGGGTGAACTGCGGGTCGTTGGCCAGGTGCGTGCGGTCGTCGCCCTCATCGATGAAGAGCTTGCCGTGGAGCCTGACCGAGGCGGGATGGTGCCGGAACAGGCCGTCCTGGCCCAGCGCCCGCCGCTCGTAGGAGTGGGGGCTGGAGAGGCAGTCGATGTCTGGCGAGCGCAGCAGCACGTCCAGAGCGCGGTGGTCGCCCTCCTGCGGCCATTCGAGGTCGGGCAAGTAGCCGTAGAAGGCCAGCGTGAAGGCCCGGCGTCGCGTCTCGCGCTTCACGACCCTGCAGAACGAGAGGAGCGCCTCGACGGACGCCAGGTGGAACGCCTCGTAGGCGTCGGCCACGAAGCGCGATCGAGCCGGGTCGCGGAAGACGCCCACGTCGCCGCTCCGGCGTTCGGCCGGCGTGGGGCAGCGGACGGTGTCGAACGTCACGTCGGGCATGCCCCAGGCGGCGCTGAGGGCGGCCTCGTCGCCAGCGTAGCGGCGGCGGGCGAACGCGGCGATCCGCAGGCGCATGGGCTCGGAGATATCGGGGATGTTGGGCGCGCTCCAGGCGTGCCACTCGGTGTAGATGCCGTTGCCCAGATGGTAGCCGATGACGCGGTCCGAGTAGGGCGAGGCCAGCACGTGGCGGATGAGGCGCGCCAGGGCCTCGCCGGCCTCGCGTCGCCAGAGCTCGGATGCGAAGGACTCGTGCCGCGTGCCGCCAAGCCCGTTCTCGACCCAGCCCGTGCCGTCGGCCATCTTCACGATCTGGTCGGGATGCGCGTCGAGCCACCAGCCGGGCGCCGAGAGCCAGAGCCGCGGGACGAGGTAGGCGTTGGGGTTGGCGTCGAGGATGCGTGCCGCGGCGTCATCGAAGGTCGCGAAGTCGCTCTTGCCCGGCCCGGTCCAGCCCATGGGCATATCGGTGGTGACGACATCCACGCCGGCGCGGTGGAAGGCGCGGAGGTCGCGGGGGTTCGGCTGGCCCTGGTAGAACCAGAGCGCGAAGGCGGGCTTGCCGTTGAGATGAAGCGTCGGCGCGCCATGGTAGGGCTTCACCTCGGCGGTGGTCACCGTCCCCGGCGGCACGGATCGCTGGATGGTCACCTCGCCCACGCGGAAGCCTCTGATGCTCGGGTTGGTGTAGCGCGAGCCCCGCAACCCGGCCTCGATGCGGAGACGGCCATCGGACGCGTACCTGCCCACCGGCACGCGGACCTTCAGCAAGACGCGGCCGCCGCGGGCCGGCAGCGCCACCGGGATCGACGCACGGGCGGCCAGCCGCGCGTCGTCGCGCAGGGCCACGTCCAGCGTGCTGCGGCCGGCGGGTTGCGGCGGCACGGACAGCTCCAGCGCGAAGGTGAGCGTCGAGCCCGCCCTCACGCGCTGCGCGGCCACGGGCGCTTCCAGCCGCACGGGGAAGCGCGGCCCGGCGTAGGCCAACGGCAGCGCGCCCCAGGGCGAGGCCGCCGGCGGCGAACCCATGGGCTTGCAGCGCTCCCACCCGCTGTCGTCGAACCCGGCCTCCGCCCAGCCCTCCCCCGGCTCCCGGTTGGTGAAGCGCCACTCCGCTCCGGTGGCCTCGGTCTGCAGGCGGCCGCCGTAGAGGAGGTCGGCCTGCAGCAGGAATCCGCCGGGGTGCGCCGCATTGGCCGCGCGGGCGGCCAGCACGTTGGCGCCGGGGCGCAGGAACCGTAGCAGGTCGGCCCGATCGGTGGTCTTCCACCAGAAGCCGCCCCGGCGCACCTCGCGGCCGTTCACGAAGAGCGTGTAGCCGTCATCTCCGCTCATCTGCGCCCAGGCCGCCGTGAGGCCCGGCCCCACCTGGATCGTGCGGCGGAACCAGCCGTTGGGGCCATGCGGCGCCTCCGAGCCCCAGACCCACTGCGCCCTCCACTCGGCGTCGGCCGGGTAGGCGAACGGGTCTGCCGGTCCCGCCGGCGCGCCTCCCAGCAGGGCCATCGCCAGTGCGGCCACGAGTGGGTTCATGGTTCGTTCGCCCCCCTTACGGCTTTTCGACCAGGTTGCCGGCGATGGTCTTCTGCGCTTTGGGTCCGCTCTGGTCACGGATCGGCATGGCCGACGTGAGGACGTTGTTGGTCAGCGTGAATAGGGTGACGCCCTCGTCGATCTGCACCGCCGGCTGGCCGGGCACGCTCTTGAAGTGGCTGTCGTGGATGTTTGCCCGGATGGCGCCCTTCATCAGGTGGACCGCCGGCGAGCCCATGGTCACCTGGCAGTCGGCGATGCTGAGACGGTTCCGCTCGTGGGGGTTCTTCACGCGGTATTCGAAGCCGCGGATCGGCTGGTCGAAGGGCCGCACCTGCACGCCGGTGATCACCGCGTTGTAGAAGAGGTGATCGGCGTCCACACGCACGCCCACGCCGCCCTTGCGCACGAGGATGTTCGTGCTCTCCAGCACGAAGCCGGACGTGCCCTCGAAGATGAAGCCGTTGTCGACATCCTCGATCCAGCACTGGTCGATGTGCAGGCCCAGCGAGTGCGCGGGCTGCTTCGTGCCGTCGGTGGTGTCCTTCGTGGGTAGTTGGTGGAAGAAGGTCTTGGCCCCGATGACGAAGCACTTGCTCATGATGAGCCCGTCCACGTCGCCCAGCTCGAAGCCCACGCGGTTGCGCGTGTAGTAGGCCGTGGCGTCGATGGGGTCGCCGCCCACGAACCAGTGGACGTTCTCCACGCGGACCACGTCGCGGATGCCCGAGAGGTGCATGCCCACGTTGTGGATGTGCCCGGTCAGGTTGCGGAAGAGCGACTGGCCGGTCTGGATGCCCGGCACCGTGGAGACGCCGTCCCACGCGCAGTCGAAGGTGACATCCTCCACGGCGGGATTGATGCCTCCCAGCAGGATGGCGGGCGGGTACTTCACGGGCTGCACGTTCTTGCGGTTGTTTGGGTAGGAGAGGCAGACGCCCTTCAGCGCAGAGGCATGGTGGAGCCGCACCGCCGCGAAGCCCGGCTGCATGATGACGATCTGGGTGGCCGTGTTCTCCCACCGGGCGCCCTCGCCCAGCAGCGTGGCCCCGTCGCGCACCAGCAGCGTGGCGCTGATGCGGAACTTGCCCGCCGGCAGGTGCACCACGCCGGGCGCGCCCTGCACCGCATCCAGCGCCTTCTGGATGGCGGCCGTGTCATCGGCGACGCCGTCGCCCACGGTCCCGAAGTCGCGCGCATTGACGCTCTTCGGCAAGGGGGCCTGCCCCATGACGGCGCAGGCCGCCGTCAGAGCCAGGCAGAACATAAGAAGGGATTGCATGGAGGACCTCCCGCGGCCGCATTGGGGCCGGCCAAAGCATACCGGACGGGGAAGTGGGAAGTGGAAAGGGGCAAGTCGAAAGTCGAAAGGGACGGCGCCGCGGCGGGCTTGCCGCAGGTACCGCAGCGTCACGTCGCCTTTCGCGCCACTGTGAAGTTCCGGAAGGTTGCCGCGTAGGGCCGCTTGGTTCCGGGCGCAACGGCTCCGAAACCGATCCTCGGCAGGGCAAGGCGCGCCTCGCGCGAAGCGCCGACCGGCGTCCATCGGCCTCCTGCGCCGACGACGAAGCTCCAGAGATCGCCGCGGCGAACCAGCCTCAGCCCCACCTTCGAGCCGAGGCTGTTCGGCGTGATCAGTTCCTCGTACACACCGTTCAACTCTATCGCCGTGCTGAACTTCGGGCCGTCTGCATGCACCATCCCCAGACGCACGTAGTTGCCGGCGTCTTGCCATGCGATGATGAAGCACTGCTCGTAGTTCCCCTGCAGCGCGGCTTCCACCTGGATATCGACCTCAAAGTCGCCCGCCGCCGGCCCCTGCAAGAACAGGTTGCGGTAGTCGCAGCGCTGCTTCCACATATCTCCGTCGAGCGCCGTGACCACGATCCTGCCGGGCTCCTTGCGCCAGTGGTCCGCGCTCTCGTCGACGACCGTCCAGAGGGACCGATCAAGGGCATCGCCGCCGAAGGTGTCGCTCCGAGGCTCGCGACGCGCAGGCGCGCCCGACGGCGCCGGCTGGGGCGCGACCGTGAGCGGCTCGATGCGCAGGTCCGCCTGCCCGCCCGGCGTCGTCGTGAGGAGGGCTTTGCTCAAGGCCAGTTGCCGCGCATTGCCGTCGGGATGCAGATGCACATGCATGTAGGCCCACGTCTCTTTGCCGTCCGGCGACGCGATGAGACCGGCGCATCCCGGCCCGGGCAGTCCCGGCGCCTGGCGGATCACCGGCCCCTCGGTCCGTTTGGTCCACGGTCCCATCGGGGCAGGGGCCGTCGCGAAGCCCATGGCGTAGGCGGGATTGCGGAAGTCGTTGATGGAGAACATCATGCAGTAGGTCGAGCCGTGCTTCCATACGTGGGCGCCTTCGTTGACGGGCTCCACCTCCCAGGGTTGATTGGGCTCAAGCAGGAGTTTCGGCGCCTCCGCGAGGCCCAGGCGGTCGGGTGTCAGCTTGGCTCCCCAGATCGTGTTGCGCCCGTTCCACGCATCGGTGAAGTAGAGGATCGCCGCGCCGCCGACTTCCTCAAACACAAAGGCGTCAATGGCGTCTCCCCGTCCGGTCCACTCGAACATGGGCGCCTTGACGTCGGTGAATGGGCCGAGCGGAGAAGCGCTCCGGGCGACGCATATGCGGCCGACGGCCTTGCCGTCCACCTTGCGGAACGCGCCGTAGTGCATCAGGTAGGCATTGCCCAAACGGTGCACGTCCGGTCCCCAGAACCAGTGCGTGCCCCATCCGTTGGATGTCTTGAGGAAGGCCCAACCGTGGCACTGCCAGCGGACCAGATCCTGCGACGACCAGACGGGCATGCCCTGGTCGGCATCCTCGGGCATGGATGCCGTGGCATACAGGTAGTAGGTTCCGCCGGACCGGATCATGCAGGGATCAGCCAGTTTCACATCGAGCGGGTTCGTAAAGAGCGGGCCGGGAGCCGCTTGGCCTTGTCCCCGCACGCGCGTGGCCGATGCTCCGACCGATGCCGCGCCGGCGGCCGCCAGCAAGCTTCGACGAGTGAACCGCGAGGTCATGGTGTGCGCCCTTCCAACACGGGATGTTGCCGAACCATTCGGCGTTCGTAGCGGGTTTTCCTGCGGGAAGTAACGGCGACCGCATCCCATCCGTCCGGGCCGTTAGGGCTACGCCGGCCCGTGCGGGCCCCACCAATCCTGCAGAGCGCGACGGCGGTTGTCCAGCGAAGGGTGTGTTGAGACCGACTCCTCCAGGCGCGACAGGTGGTTCGCGCGGCCGTCGGCGGCGTGCATCGCCTCCAGGGCGCCGATGATCTGCTCGGGGACGCCGAGCACGCGGGCGGCGAAGCGATCGGCGGCATACTCCGCCGCGCGGGCTCGGGCGCCCGCTCCGTAGCCGAGGGCCAGCGCGGCGAGCGCCGCGAGGGTGGCGGCCATCTCGGCGACCTGCGGCGGCCAACCCGCCGCCACCGACACGGCTACCACCATACCGCCTGCGCCAAGTCCCAGCGCGAGGCTCCTGAGCAGGCGCACGGCGAGGGCCGATATGGGCCGCTTCAGGCTCAGGTGGCCCGCCTCATGGGCGATGACGGCGTCCAGCTGATGGGCGGACAAACCGCTCAGGAGGCCCGAGGTGAGCTCAATCCGGCCGGCGCACCGGGCGGCCGCGTTCATGACGGGGTCATTCAGAATCGTCACGCCGCGGATCGCCACGCCCGAGAGGAGCGCCATTCGCTGGGCCGCCGGGAAGCAGAGGTGGAAGCCCTGCCGGCGCGACTGGGTCCGTCGCGTCCGCTCCGCCGAGCCCGCCATCACGGCATGCACCAGCGCCGCCACCAGCCCGGTAGCCAGCGCAGGCAACCACGGGGGCGTCTCGGCTAGCAGCGAAACCCAGACGGCGAACCCAGCGCAGGCGCCGAAAGCGGCCATCTGGCAGCCAAGCACGCCCAGCGCACGCCAGGGCCAACGGTGGGCGCGTCTCAAGAGAGCGGCGCCATGAAGGAGAGGGGCATGTCATAGTGTACGCGACAGGGACGGGAACCTGTGCCGAGCGGGCAGCGGGGCGCACACCGGCGTTGCGCCATGCCATCCGTCCCATAGGTCCCACGCGTCTCGTCCGTCTCATCTCCCCGGCGCTCCGCCCCACCCAAGCAGGAGCCGTCACGCTCCGCGCAGTACTGAGGATCATCACCTTCCTGGGAGCTAACCAGACCATGCCCTGGCTTGCGGCGGCCCTGGCCGCGATCGTGGTGGTTGCGGTGGCCTCGCCTGCCGCGGCGGATTCGTCCATCTCGCCTGCGCTCCGACTCTTCGGCATGGATGGCGGGCGCAGCATCCTCGACGAGGAGCACTTCGGCATCGTCGGCGGGCGGCTCTCGTGCGGGGTTGCGCACTCCGACCTGAGCGCCGTAAGGGGCGTCTGGGCGCCTCCTTATGTCTCGTCCGACCTCCGGCTGGACCTCCGGCTCTTCGGACGGTCGCTGCCCGCCGAGCGGTACGAGTGGCTGCCCATGCAGGTGGTGCGCTACGGGCGATGGGGCGGCGTGGCGGTCAGGACCACCACGCTGGCCGCGGCCGGTTCGCGATCGCTGACGCTGGAAGCCGAGGTTCGAAACGACGGCTCCGTGGCGGTCGATGTGCCGCTGGAGCTGGCCTTCTCCGGCACGCTGGACAAGAGCCCGGCCTGGGAGTTCGCCCGCCCGGCCAGCTCCACGCCTGCGCCTTCGCGTCCGGTCCAGGGCGGTGTGGAGCGCGTGGCGGCCGGCCTCTGCATAGCGCTCCGCACCGTGGGCGTTGCCGGAACATGGGATGCGGAGGGGTCGCACTGGAGCGCGTCCGTGCGCCTGCGGCCCGGGCAGGCGCGCCGCGTCTGGGCCGTGCTTGCGCTGGGCCCGGAGGCCGAGGCCCGCGCCGAGTGCGCCCGCCTGGCAGCCGATCCCGGCCGGGCCATGGAGGCCACCCGCCGCCACTGGTCGCGCCGGGCCGAGGCGCTCTTCCAGAGGCTGCCCCGGTTGCAGGCGTCGGATCCGCGCCTGGTGGCCTTCTACAACCGATCGCTGGTCCATCTGCTCACCAACCGCTGGGACGTGCCGGAGTTCATGCTACAGCCCTACTATTCGACCGGGAGCGTGAAGGGCGGCTGCATCTGCTGCTACCTCTGGAACTACGGCGAGGTCTGGGAAATCCTGCCGCTCGCAGACCCCGCCGCGGCCCGGGCGCACATCCTCCACTACCTGAAGTGCGATATCTCGACCCACTTCGCCTTCGACCCGATCACCGGCGCGGCGTTCGGGCCCTGGTATCCGGTGAACCAGGAGAAGATCCTAGGCTCGATCTATCACTACGTGCAGCTTACCGGGGACACGGCTTTGCTGCGCGAGCAGGTGAACGGGCGGAGCGTGCTGGAGTGGGTGGTCCACCATGCCGGCGTTCTGGATGACCCGGCGAAGCCGGTGGCGATGATCGACTACGGCCCCTCCAACAGCCACCTGGAGTTGCGGCGCGGCTACCCCTACAACCATGTGATGCCGGACCTGAACGGCCGCCGGTACCAGGGCTACCTCTGGGCGCAATCGCTCTGCGAACTGGCCGGCGAACCCCGCCCCTGGCTGGGCGACCGCGCGGCGCAGCTCAAGGCCCTGCTCAAACGCGAGCTGTGGGACGCTCGCGCCCGCTGGTTCGTCTTCGTGGCAGGCGGCAAGAGGGACCTGCGCTGGACCATCCAGATGTACAAGCTCTTCGGTAGCGGCGTGCTGGACGCCGAGCAGGAGGAGGGCCTCCTGAGCCACCTGAACGACCGCGAGTTCCTCTCGGCCTACGGGATGCACAGCCTGGCCAAGGGCGACCCGGCCTACGACCCGGCGGATGTGGACAACGGCGGCCCCGGCGCCTGCACCTGCTTCCCGCCGCAGGTCATCGAGAAGCTCTGCCGCGCCGGCCGGCCCGCCGAGGCCGCCAGTATCCTGGAGCGCATCCTCTGGTGGGGCGAGCGGCTCCCCTACTGGGGAGACAGCATCGTGGCCGAGCGCATCGACTACCGCCGCGACACGCCGCTCCAGTGCACGCTGGACGGCGCCACCGGCGCGCAGGCCGTCATCTTCGGCCTCTTCGGCATCCAGGCGCACGCCGACGGATCCGTCACCGTGGACCCGCATCCCCCGGCCTTCTCGCCGCGCATGGCCCTGAGCGGCCTGCGCATACGCGGCCGCACGCTGGACATCCGGGTGGAGGGCGGCTCGTTCACCGTGCGCTCATCCGCGGGAACCGTGCGGTCGCAGGTGGGCGCGGCCGTGACCGTAGGCAAGTAGTCGACCTGACCCGGGCACGCGCCCTCCACCAGGGCTTCGCGAACCCGAAGCCCGCCATCCCCCTTGCCCCGCCTCGCATCACGCCGCCGGCTTGCCTGGTTGCCCGGCGGCCGAGGCGCCGCCCGCGCGATCTTTGCCATTTCGGCCGCCGTCACGCAAGCGTCATCTGGGCCTGATAGCATAGGTGCCACGGGTAGCCGCGGCGCTCCACCACTCGCCTTCCATGCGCGGCAGGAGCATCCCCTCGCGCCGCCGCGGGCTACCCGTAGAGAGGAAGGAGCGGGATGAGAGATGGATTGAGAGCCGCGGCGCTCGCCGCGGCGATGCTGCTCTGGTCGGCGATGCCTGCGGCCGCGCAGGAACACACGCTGGCGCAGGCCATCTCGGACCAGGCGCAGCGGACCACGCTGGCGTTCGCCGGCCTGGGCATGATCACAGGGAACCTGGAGGCGCAGTCGTTCTTCCCGCCCGGCAAGGTGGCGGACTACACAGGCTTCCAGTACCTCCGCGACAACGATCCAGACAACATGGGCCACAACACCAGCTTCCTGAGCCGGGTGGCCGACAACGTGCTCTTCATCCTCACCGACGCGCAGTTGGCGGCGCTCAAGGCCGTGGCCACCGGCCAGGTGGACCTGATCAACGCGTACGGCACCAAGCGCTACCCGCTGATGAAGGCGTTCCGCAGGCTGGTGGACGGGACCGGGCCCGCCGGATCGCCGGGATTGAGCCTCGCCGCCGTGAAGTCCACGTCCCGGGACCTCTACATCATCGATGGGCAGATCAGCTTCGACCGTGCGGTCCTCTACGCCGAGATCTACCGGAGCATGACGGCGGCGCAGGTCGCCTACCTCGACGCCATGGCGGGCGTGGGTTGGGGATCGTGGCCCGACATCACAGGCGACCAGGTCCGAGATAGACTCCGCGGCCTCTCGCACGACCAGTCGGTGGCCGTGATGACCTACGCGGGCGACCTGTTCAGCTGGTACGCCGGCTCGGTGCAGGCCGACGTCTACTTCTGCCCCGAGCGCCACGGAACGTACTTCGGCTCCTTCTACATGAAGGACGCGCCGGCGATGGGGCACGAGGGCTACGGCATCTCGCAGTCGCTCACGGCCGACGCAGGCAGCGCCCTCTGCGACAGCCGCCTCGGCTACGTCACGGCGGCGCAGGCGGCGCTGTTCACCCAGTTGGTGGATGCCCAGCGCAACAACCTCTACGCAGGCGCCGTCAACATGGTGCAGGCTCGGAGCGACATCGCCGTCGCGCTACGGACCCTCGTCACCCCAATTCCGCCCACCGCCGCGTACCTGGCGCAGGTGCGCGCGCCTATGTGCTTGCCAGGTCCGCGATCTACGGCGAACTGGATGGCGAGAACGAGGTACGGTACGCCACCACCATGGCCCAACTCCGGCGCTCGCTGACGGACGCCCAGAAGGCCAAGCTCGCCACGCTACGGGCCCAAATCCTGCGCGGCACATACGCCGACGGAACGCCGTTTGACTTCACTGTCTGCACAACGCCGTTCCTCTACTCGGCCGTCATCACTGACGTGTCGCTCCTGGCGCCGTACATAGCCAACACGGACTACCTGTTCGCGGCGCCGTCCGTCCCGGCCAAGCTGTCGGTGTCGGTCCAGCCCGTGGGAACGCGCGTGGGAGCGGCCATCAGCCCGCCCGTGCGGATCGCGATCGTCGACGCAGCCGGCAACGTAGTCACCACGGCCACCACCGTGGTCAGCCTGAACCTGGGCATCAACCGGACCTGGGCCAAGCTACGCGGAGTGACTTCCGTCGCCGCAGTGGCCGGTATCGCGACGTTCCCCGGGCTCAGCATCGACAAGCCCGGCGCCTACACGCTGCGCGCTACCGCGACCGGACTGCAGACGGTCGATAGCGCCCCGTTCCAGGTGAAGTGACATCGGCGGCGCAGCGATTTCGCAAATCACGCAGAGACGCCCGTTGCCGTCACGCAGGCGTCATCTGCGCCTGCCAAAGTGAGACTGGTAGACGCCTGGTGGGGGGATGGACCAACCGCCAGGCGCCTCCAGAGGAGGACAGGACCATGAGATCGAGATGGACCATCAGACGTTGCGCCGGCTGGAGTGCGCTGGCGGCCTGCGCCCTGACGGCGGGGGCGATAGGGGCCTGCGCCCAGGACGGCGACGCGCAGGACCGCCCCGAGGCCGGAGCATCGGGCGCCGCTCGCGGAGGCGCCAACGCGCAACGGGGCCGGACCGACGAGAGGCGGCCACCGGCGCAGCAGCAGGCGGTAGTCGTTGCCAACAACGACTACGTCTACGCCCTGGTCGGCAACGTGCTCTACCAGTACTCCGCCAAGGACCTGAAGCTCGTGAACAAGGCCAACCTCCCGGCCCAGGGCGCGGGGGGGCGGGCCAACGGGCCCGGAGGCCGGCAGCAGCAGGGCCAAGGCGGGCCCGGCGGGCCTGGTGGACCGGATGGACCGGGCGACGAGGGTCAGGGCGGGCCGCGGGGCCATGGCCAGGGCGGCCCGCAGGCATACTCGCTGGAGCAGGCCATCTCGGACAACGCCCAACTCCATACGATCGCCTTCAGCGGGCTGGCCTTCATCACGGGCGACTACGGCGCCTGCACGTTCCTGCCGCCCGGCAAGGTCTGCGACTACTTCGGGTTCCAGTATATGCGCGACATCGATGCCGCGCAGGCCGGGCACAACCCCAAGTTCCTCGACCGGGTGGTGGCCAACGTCCTGCATACCATGACGCCCGCGCAGAAGCAGATGCTTGAGGCCATGGCCCGGCAGGAGGCCGTGCAGATGAACAAGCTGGCGCTGATGCGCCTGCCGCTCATCAAGGCCTTCTGCCGCAACCTGGCCGGGGAGATCCCATCGGGTAGCTCCGGGCTCAACAAGGCCGCGGTCGTGCGCGCGGTCGGTGACATCTTTGCATTCGACGCTGAGATCAGCTATGAGCGGTCACGGGTCTTCGGCCGGATCGCCGGCTCCCTGACGGCCGATCAGAAGGCGTACCTTGGCAAGATGAAGTTCGGCGACTTCAACACATGGCCCGACCTGGACGTCTCCGGCTACAAGCTGCCGCGCGGCACCGAGAAGCCGGTGAACGTGGCCTACATGAGTTGCGCCAGCGAGTTCTTCAGCTGGTACGCCGGATCGGTCAAAGCGGACGTCTACTTCTGCCCAGAGCGCCACGGCACCTACTTCGGCGGCTTCTACATGAAGGATATGCCGGCGATGGGCAAGCGCGACTACGACATCAGCACATCGGTGACGGGTGACAGCGGCCAGGGCTTCCTTGCCACGCTCTCCCAGGAGCAGCGCCGGCCGATCGTCGCCATCCCCGACCTGCAGCGCAAGGACATGAACGAGGTGGTCACCGTTCGCCAGGCCATCGCCCAGGAGCTCCGGAAGTTCCTCACCGGCGGGCAGGCGAGCAAGGAGAAGGTGGTGGCGCTCGGACGCCGCTACGGCGAACTGGACGGCGCCATGTCATACCTCTACGCGGCGGCATTCGCCACGGCAGGCAAGACCCTAACCGGCGAGCAGCGGGCCGAACTGGTGCGGCTCCGCAATCTGGACGGCTACACCAGCGCGCCGGCCTACATCTACTCCGATCCGGTGCAGGCCGCGGTGCCGATCCCGACCACGGATCACTTCTTCTTCGCTCCGGCCAAGAGCGCGGGGCCGCCTTCGGGCGGCTCCGCCCGGCCGGCCCCGAGCGCGCCGAAGCAACAGGCCGGCTTCGTCCTTCGGAGCCCCGCCATCGGCGCGGACGGTGTGCTCCCGGTCGAGTTCACCGGCGACGGCGACAGCGCCAGCCCTCCGCTGGAGTGGTCCGGCGCGCCGACCGCGACGAAGTGCTACGCCCTGACGATGCACCACGTCGATCCCGAGGGCAACACCAAGTGGTACTGGACCCTCTACAACATCCCGGCCACCGTTCGGAGCCTCGCCAAGGGCAGCACCGGGGTCGGCATCGCGGGCAGCAACAGTGTCGACCACAAGACCGCCTACGCGCCGCCCCACTCCAAGGGACCGGGCGCCAAGACCTACATCCTGACGCTCTACGCGCTCTCGGAGCCGCTCCGCATCTCGGCGGCGCCGGCCGACGTTACCCGGCAGGTGCTGCTAGATGCCATGCGCGGCAAAGTCCTGGCCTCGGCCGGCTTGAGCACGAACTACACGCGCGGCAACGAGACCGAGGAGGCCGAACCCGCGCGACCGTAACTGTGGGCAGGTAGACTCCGGCTGTAATACGCAAGGAGAATGCGCCATGCCCAGGTTCGCCGCCGTCATCCTTTTCGCCGGCCTCTGCGCCGCCGCTTCGGCCCAGACGTGGAAGCCGATGGCCTGCCCGGAGCCGGCCAACAGCGCCGAGAGGCGCCACGCCGTTGGCGCCGTGATCGATACGTTGACGGCCTCGCCGCTGGAGTGGAAGCCCCTGGCGGGCGAGCAGAACTGCCGGGCCACGGCACGTGTGGAGACGCAGACGGGCCGCACCGCGCTCCGCGTGGACGCCGACTTCTCGGGCAAGGCCGGCCTCGAGTACGTTGACCTGAACAAGCCGCTTCGCCTGCCGGAGGGCGTCGAGGGCCTCTGCTACCTCTCCGAGCGTAGCCTGCCGTCCATCGTGCCGGCCCTGCGCATCGCCGATGCGTCGGGCGAGGTGCACCAGTTCTACGGCCAGGAGGACACTTCCCGCGGCTGGCACCGCGTCTACTACCTGCTGAAAGGCGGCCAGACGTGGGCCGGCGACGGGAACGGCCGCTTGGACGGCGAGCTCACCGTTGCGGGCCTTGTCTTCGATCGGCCCAACTCCGGCTTCAAGGGCAAGGCAACCGTCCGCCTGGCAGACCTGGCAACCTGCAGCCTGGTGGAGCGGCCCAACGCGATCACCGTGGAGGTGGCCGGCAGCCGCTTCGGCAACGTCTACGCGCCGGGCGAGAAGATTCGAGTGCGGGCCTACGCCAACGGCGAACCCATGACCTGGAGCCTGCTGGACCATGCGGGCAAGAGCCTGGACTCCTCACGCAGGCGCTCTGAGCGTCCCGTGGTAGAGGCGCCCGCGGCGCGGTGCGGCTGGTTCGCCGTGCGCTTTGAGGTCGCCGGCGCCGACGGCGTCCGCTGCGGCCGCGAGTTCCGCTACGCCGTCCTCCCCACATCGGCGACGGCGGGCAACCCCTTCCTGGGCCTCTGCACCCACTACGGCCAGAACGCCTACCCGCTGGAGACCATGGACCTGATGAAGCGCTACGGCTTCACCCGCTTCCGCGATGAGATCAGCTGGGGCGCCATGGAGCCGACCAAGGGCAACCTCGCCCTGCCCGACTACGCCGCGAAGTACCTCGAGCACGCACGGAAGGTGGGCCTGGAGCCGCTCATCATCTTCGACTACGCGAACAAGAACTACGACGGTGGCAGCTTTCCCAACTCGCCCGAGGCCATCGCCGGCTTCGCGGCCTACTGCGGCGCCCTGGCCGGCGCCACCCGCGACACCGTGCGGGACTTCGAGATCTGGAACGAGTGGATCGGCGGCTGCGGCATGGGCGGCCAGCCCGGCGACCATGGTCCTGAGGCCTACGGCAAGCTGATGAAGCCCGCCGCCGAGGCGGCCCGGGCGGTGCGGCCCGACGCGGCGATCTGCGGCGTGGGCGGCGAGTACGGCGTCGACTGCGGCAAGGTCGTGGCCCGCATGTTCCGCGCCGGCGCCACGCCCGCCCTCAATGCCTTTTCCATCCACCCGTACCGCTACCCGTCGCCGCCCGAGACCTCCGACCTGGCAGGCGACATGCGGCGCATCCTCGACGCGGCAGTGGAGGGTGGCGCGCCCCGCCACATGTGGGCCACCGAGATCGGCTACCCCACGCACCTGGGCCGCGCAGGCGTGGACGAGGGCGCACAGGCCGCGCTCTGCGTGCGAACGGCGGCCATCCTGCAGACCTGCGGGTCCGTGGAACGTCTCTACTGGTACGACCTCAAGGACGACGGCGCCGAGCCCACCTACAACGAACATAACTTCGGCGTGATCCGCCATCAGGACCTCAACTGCGCCCCTAAGCCCGCCGTGGCTGCCTTCAGCGTCTTCGCGCGGCAGACGGCGGGAGCCAAGCCGGTGGGCCTTGCCTCGGGCGGGGCCGTCTGGACCGCGCGGTATCGGCGCGGGCAGGACGACCTGCTGCTGGTCTGGAGCCCCGGTGGACCCGCCGGCCTGAAGGTGACCGGCAAGGCCGCCGCCCTCGATATGATGGGCAACCGTCTTGCGAGCCTTCCCGCCCGCGCCTCCGAGGAGCCGGTCTGGCTGGTAGGCCGCAACCTCAAGGTGAACGCCAAGTGAACGCGCCCAGCGCAAGGAGGAGAGCCGTGAGCCCATCGACACTGATCCTGCTGGCCCTGTCGGCATGCATCGCCGTCTCCGCCGCCGCCGGTTCGCCCAGCCGCACTGAGATGGCCTCGGCACGGGGCTGGGCCCGGGCGCACCTCCAGGCCGGCGCCGAGGCGCTGCCCTTCTCCTTCACCTACGGCGGCAAGCCCTCGGCTCAACTGCTGGCGGCCTGGCCATGCAAGCGCTCCGCTGAGAAGCTGGAGAGCGGCCGAACCCGGACCACCACCACCTGGACCGATCCTGCCGGCGGCCTTCAAGTGCGCTGCGACGCCGTGGCCTACTCCGACTACCCGGTGGTTGAGTGGACGCTCTGGTTCGCCAACAAGGGCGGCTCCGACACGCCCCTGCTGCAGGATATCAACGCCATCGACGCCGCCTACGAGGGCGGCGCAGGCGAGCCGATCCTGCACCACAACGTCGGTTCGCCGGCCAACAAGTCTGACTACAGCCCGCTGGTGACGCCGCTGCCGCAGGGCGCCTCCAAGCGCATCGGCGCCGCGGGCGGGCGCCCCACCAACTCCGACATGTCCTACTTCAACCTGGAGTGGGCCGGCAAGGGCCTCATCGCCGCCGTGGGCTGGCCGGGCCAGTGGTCGGCCGACTTCACCCACGCCGAGCCCGGCGCCGTGCGCCTCCGCGCCGGCCAGGAGCTCACCCGCTTCGTGCTGCACCCCGGCGAGGAGGTCCGCTCGCCGCTGATGGCATTGCTCTGGTGGCAGGCCGGCAAGGGCGAGGACTGGGTGCGCGGCCAGAACCTCTGGCGCCGCTGGATGGGGGCGCACAGCATGCCGAAGCCCGGCGGCAAGCTCCCGCCGCCGCAGTTTGTGGCCAGCAGCTCCCGTGCCTACGAGGAGATGATCGGCGCCAACGAGGCGAACCAGATCATGCACATCGACCGCTACGCGGAGCTGGGCCTGAAGCTCGACTACTGGTGGATGGACGCAGGCTGGTACGTGCAGAAGCAGGGCTGGCCGCAGGTGGGCACGTGGGAGGTCGACCGCAAGCGCTTCCCCAACGGCTTCAAGCCGATCAGCGACCGCGCCCGGGACCGGGGCGGCCGCATCCTCGTCTGGTTCGAGCCCGAGCGCGTCGCCCCCGGCACCTGGCTCTACGAGACGCATCCAGAGTGGCTCCTCTCCGCCGAGCCGGGCAAGGCCGACGCCATGGCGGGCCTACTGGCCTGGCGTTCCGACCTCGGAGGCCCCGACCCCGGCGTCGCCTTCAACAGCACCGACCGCGACATCCGCATGGGTGGCATACACTGGAAGCCCGGCCGCCTCTCCTTCCACCCCGGTCCCAAGGGCGAGTACTGCGTGGTGCGCTGGACTTGCCCGGCGGCGGGCGAGTACCGCCTCGACGCCACGTTCCTCGGCATCGACGAGAAGACGACCACCGATGTCCACATCCTGCAGGCCGGCAAGCCTCTCTTCAGCGGCTTCATCGGACTGAATGGCGCCGGACGCGAGGCGAAGCACGGCCAGGCCGTGCGCCTTGGCGCCGGCGAGGCGCTGGACTTCGTGGTGGGTTGGGGCAACGGGACCCACCAGTGCGATTCCACCGGGCTCGAGGCCAGGCTCACCGACCCTGACGGCAGCGTGCATGAGGCGGCCCGGGGCTTCTCGTATGACCGCAACCCCAACGGCGCCTGGAGCTATGGCTGGCTGCCGTCCGGTCCCGCGCCGGACGCTGCTGCATTCAAGCCCAACACCGTCCGCGCCCGGGGCTCCGACGACGCGCAGAAGCTGCTGAACCTGGGCAATCCCGAGGCCTGGAAGTGGCTCGTGGAGCATGTCGACAAGCTCATCACCGACAACGGCATCGGCCTCTACCGGCAGGACTTCAACATCGACCCGCTGGGTTTCTGGCGCGCCAATGACGAGCCCGACCGGCAGGGCATCACCGAGATCAAGCACGTCATGGGCTACCTGGCCTACTGGGATGAGCTGCGCAGGAGGCATCCGGACATGCTGATCGACTCCTGCGCCTCAGGCGGACGACGCAACGACCTGGAGACCATGCGCCGCTCCGTGCCCCTCTGGCGCAGCGACTACGCCTACGAGGCCATCGGCCACCAGTGCATGACCTACGGCATCTCCATGTGGCTGCCGTACCACGGCACCGGCACCGTGGCCTCCGACGGCGCGCCCTACTACGGCGGCGGCAAGACGCCCGTGCAGCCCTATGCCTTCTGGTCCAACGCCGCCCCCAGCCTCGGTTCCGGCATCGACGTGCGGGAGCCGGACCTGGACTACGACCACCTGCGCCGGCTCGTAGCTGCCTGGCGCGACCTGAGCCAGTGCTACACCGGCGACTACTACCCGCTGACGCCCACGAGCCAGGACTCCAAAGCATGGATCGCCTGGCAGTTCGACCTGCCCGAAAGGGGCGAAGGCGCCGTGCAGGCCTTCCGCCGCAACGAATGCCCCGACGCCGAGATCCGCCTCAAGCTCAAGGGCATCGACCCGAAGGCGATCTACGTGATCCGCAACCTCGACACGGGCATCGAGACCACCGTATCGGGCCGCGAACTGGCCGACAAGGGACTGCGCCTCACCTCAGCCGCCGCGCCCGAGGCCTTCGCCATCCGGTACGGAAGGAAGTGAACGACATTACGATCGACGTTGCCGTGCTCACGGATGAGGACGAGGCGGCAGTGGAGGAGACGCTCGCCCTGCAGTCCATTCCTGGTATGGCGGAGTCGATCCGCGAGGGCATGGCAACGCCCGTTGAGGAGTGCAGCGAGGAACCGGGATGGCCAGGGGGCCGGGAGCCCAGTGCCAGGATCACAACCTGAGGGCCTGGAGGTCGCACTGCGGTTGTGCGGCGCCCACCATGGGTACACTCCCTTTGCAGCACCTCCATGGCTGAACGGGAGCGGAGTATGATGGCGCGAGAGGGTGAGCCAATGTCCAGACGCGAGTTCATCGGCGCGGCCGCGGCCGCCAGCGTTGCAGCAACGCAAGGTCCCGACCGGCGGCGCAGGCCCAACATGGTCGTCATCGTGGCCGACGATATGGGCTACTCCGACCCGGGCTGCTACGGCGGCGACGTCCACACGCCGAACCTGGATGCCCTGGCCGCCGGTGGTTTGCGCTTCACGCAGTGCTGCTCCACGGCCCGGTGCTGGCCCTCGCGCTCGTGCCTTCTCACCGGCTACTATGCCCAGCAGGTGCGCATGGACCCGCCCGGCGAGCCGCTGCCGAAGTGGGCCCGCGTGATCCCGCACTATCTGCGTCCCGCGGGCTACCGCTGCTACCACTCGGGCAAGTGGCACCTCATGGGCGCGCCGAAGGTCGTGGCAGACGGCGGGTTCCACCGTTCCTACGTCCTCCACGACCACGACCGCTTCTTTGACCCGAAGAACCACATGCTGGATGACCGTTCGCTGCGGCCGGTGGGCCCGGACGAGGGCTACTACGCGCCCATCGCCATCGCGAACCACGCCGTCGGCTTCCTGCGTGAGCATCAGGAGCAGCATGGCGACGAGCCGTTCTGCCTCTACCTGGCCTTCACCTCGCCCCACTTCCCGCTCCACGCCCTGCAGGAGGACATCGACCGCTACCGCGAGACCTACCTGCGCGGCTGGGACGTGATGCGCACCGCCCGCTGGCGGCGTATGCGCAGCATGGGACTGGTGAACTGCGAACTGCCGAAGCTGGAGCGCAACGTGATCCCATCGTGGAACCGCACTCCTAAGGAGCTCTCGGACCTGGTGGGCGAGGGCGAGGCCCCGTACGCCGTGCCCTGGACCGAACTGGACCGCAAGCAACAGGAGTTCCAGGCGCTGAAGATGGCCATCCACGCCGCCATGGTGGACCGAATGGACCAGGAGATCGGCCGTGTGCTGGACCAGGTGCGGGCCATGGGCGCGTGGGACGACACGGCGACCTTCTTCGTGTCGGACAACGGCGCCAGCGCCGAGCAGATGATCCGCGGCGACGAGCATGACAAGAGCCGAGCGCCAGGCTCCCGGGGCACATTCCTCTGCCTGGGCCCCGGCTGGTCCTCCGCGGCCAACACGCCCTTCCGGCTGCACAAGTCGTGGGTCCACGAGGGCGGCATCTCATCGCCGCTCATCATGCACTGGCCTCGGGGCATCGCCGATCGTGGTGAGTTGCGCCACAGCCCCTGCCACTTCGTGGACATCCTGCCGACGATGACGGATATGGCAGGAGCCAGACCGGAGCCGACCTGGAACGGGCTGACGCCGCCCGCGCCGCCAGGACGCAGCCTCATGCCCGCGGTCCGGAGCCACGCCGCCGTCCCGCGCGGCCCGCTCTACTTCCACCACGAGGGCCACCGAGCCCTGCGCGATGAGCCGTGGAAGCTGGTGTCGGTGAAGGGCGGCCCGTGGGAGCTCTATAACTTGCGCACGGACCGATCCGAGCAGCACGACCTGAGCGCCAAGCACCCCGACCGCGTGGCCGCCATGGCCGCGTTGTGGCAGACCATGGAGGATACGCACCGGGCGCAGGCTAAGACCGGATAGGGTGCGCGCGCCCCTACGCCGAGTAGATGCTCCGAAGTTCGGCAGGGCCCGCCACGGTGGTGAGGGCGTCCTTCACGCGCTTCAGGGTCTCAACGCTCTCAATACCGCGCAGTTCATCCATCTGCGCCAGCGCGGACTTGCCGAAGCGAAGCTCAAGGCCCAGTTGCACGGCCTCCAACAGGCCCTGCCGGAGCCCCCTCGCCTCGCCCTCCTGGCGGCCGAGAGCAACGCCTTCCTGACGGCCGAGAGCAACGCCTTCCTGACGGCCTCGCTCGATCGCCTTCATCTCGAACCTGGACATGTACTGCATCGTCGATCCACCCTCTTCCTCATTCACTTCGCTCCAGAACCGGTCGTCTAGCTCCTCGGGGAGTTCCAGGACCCAGTCCATGAAGGTCATCAGTGCCGACGCCTTCTCTTGTGATACCCCCATCCGCCGCATGTCGCGATAGAGCGCCTTGCGCCGCACGTATCGCGAATTGGGACGCTTGCCGGCCGCCAGTGCGGCCAGGTGCGCAGCCGCCGCGATGCCGAAGGGGTTCCCGCTCTCGGTGAGCGCCTCGGGCCGGTTGGCCCAGTCCATCAGTTTCACTACGGGGAAGTCGAGCCGGACGCTGCAGCCCCACCTTGCGTAGCCGAAGCCATCCGGACGCCACCCGGGCTCACTGTCTGCCAGCACGGCCACACTGACCGGTTGCCGATGGAACCTCTCGAGGATGCGCGTGTGGTACTGGAACATGCGGCTCGCGAACGCTGTGTCGCGCTGGGACTGCACCTCGATGTGGACCAGCACCCATGTGGGGGAGCCATCGAGGAGCGCCACCTCGACTAGACGGTCTACGGCCTGCGGGCCCGATGGCGCGCCCCGGACGGTCTGCGCCAGCTCCTTGTCCAGGAACTTGGGCTGTCGCGTCCAGTCGATGTCGGCGTGCGCCTCCGGCACGAACAGCTGCATGAACTCCGGAAAGAGCGCCTCGAGGATCGTCTTCCACGGGCTGTCGAACTTGCGGCGTGATGCCATCGGTCGCCCTCCCTCAGCGCCCGCCGTCGCCCGCCACCGCCAGCGGCTCCACGCGCACGGTGATCGGCTTGCCTGCGTGGACTGCCAGCGGTAGCCCGGCGGCCAGGGCGGCGCCATCCATGGTCGCAGGCTTGCGGGAGCCGACGGTCACGCGGTACATCGCGCCGGGCGTCACGGTGAACCACTCCGGCCAGTGGTTCAGGCGGGGGTAGTCGCTGGGAAGGTGCATGGCCTTGTGCCGTTGCGTGTCGAGCAGTAGCTTGCCGGACCACTCCTCGCCCGACGTCACCACAACCCGTAGCCCGTTTCGCTCGGCCACGGCTCCGCATCCCAGCATCGGCTTCCAGGGCAGGCAATAGGCGCCCTGTGAACAGCGGAAGGCCTCCATCAGCGCGGTGCGGGCGAAGTTGCCGTCGCCGTACCACGCCTCTACGATGCCGCTCGGCTGCTGGTGCGCCACGAAAACAGGGACGACGGTCTCCAGCCAGCGCTCGATCACCGGCGACCGGAAGCGCCTGTACAGCAGGATGGCGCCCTCGATGGAGTCTGCGTAGGAGTCGGCTCCGCTCCAGGTGAGGTAGGCCGGGCTGGCCAGCGCGGCCAGGGCCTTCTCGGCTTCGGCGGTCAGGGCCGCGTTGCCTGAGGCATCGCCGTAGGCCGCCACGGCGCAGAGCGCGTAGCCCCAGGTATCCGGAGTGGAGGCCACGCGCACCTTGCCCGTGCTCGCGTCCACCAGGTTCACCCAGAGACCGTCAGCGTTCCGCGCCTTGTCGAGCAGGCGGGCGAACATCTGGTCCAGGGCGGGCTTGTACTGGCGCGCCTTCTCGGGTCGGGCCGCCTTCGCCGCGATGTAGGTCTCGGCGAGGCCGAGGATGATCTCGTTGCCGTGGTCGTTCAGGTTGAAGGTGTCATTGGTGGCTTTGTGAGCCGCGAAGTCCCACCGATAGGCCGGGATGCCGCCGCCGCCGGGGATCACCTCCAGGCAGTAGGCATCGGCGATGCGCAGGGCGCGCTCCAGGTGCCTGGCGTCCCCGGTGAGGAAGTGCATGCGTCCCAGCGTCTGCAGCAGGTCGCCATTCACCTCGGTGTCCACGGCCGGGATGCGCCCGAACGCCGTCTGCACCGGCGCCTTCTCGTCGATGGCGTCCAGTAGCTCCTCCATGCGTTCGGTCCACGGGCCGCGCCCCATGGCCTCCGTCATAGGCATGAGGCCGTCCTTGCAGTACTCCGCGGCGCAGAAGATGAGCCGGTTCACATCGACTTGCGGGTGGACCCATGTGCCGGTCTTGAAGGAGCGCCAGTCCGGCAGCACGCCCACGCGGTTGGTGATGCGCTGCTCCTGCTTGAGCATGGCCAGGAGGTCGTCGCGCCGCCCGTGGCCGGTGAAGTGCTCGGCGATGAAGAGGAAGGGCATCAGGTCGGCGCCGTTGTCGCTGGGCGCCCAGACGGGCTCGTTCACCTGGCGCGGAACCATGCCGAGCTTCGGGTCGCGGACTGCCATCCAGCCGTCCAGCACGCCCACGGCCCCGGCCACGGCGCGACGGTAGACCTCGGCCCGGCGCAAGGCTTCCGCCGCAGGCTTGGGCGTCGCGGCCCAGGGCGCGGGCTTGCCGATGGCCGCCTGCAGGCGCGGCCAGAAGTGGTTGCCCACGAAGACGTGCGGCCCCGGGTGGATGTGCACCTCCGCCTGCTCCTCGGCGCCGAAGACCTGGTAGACGCGCCGGACCTCCTCGAACGCGGGCCGCGCGATGGCCACCGGGAAGCCGCCGGGCGCGCGCTCCTTCTCGCCGATCTCGCAGACAAGCGGCCGCGGAGCGATGCAGCCGAAGATATCGGAGAAGTCGAAGTGCGTCGCCAGGCCTGGGAAGTCGTAGCAGGTGCAGTGGCCGTTTCGCATGTTCGCCACGGTGGTGAGCCAGCCCGAGGCGTCCACCGCCTTCAGGCGCGTGTCCATGGCCCCCACGTACATGGTGGTCTCGCCGCCCAGCGACAGGCCGCAGACCGCCATCCGGCTCTTGTCAGCGTCGGGGCGCGTCTCGGCGTAGTCCAGCGCGCGCATGGCGTCCCACGTCCGCTCGCCCATGAGGGTCCAGTCGGGGTGCTGCAGGTCGTGCTGGCCCACGTCGGGCGCCACCACCACGTAGCCCATCTCGGCAAGCGCCTTGCCGTACCAGTAGAGGCTCTGCCCGCGGACGATCTCCTCGCCGGTTCCGCCGTGCCCATGGATGGCCAGAACGACCGGGAGCCTGCCGCGCCGCACCGTGGGCGACGCCACCCAGAGGTGCGCCCGACGGCCGGGCAGCGACTGGATGGTCACCTCCTCAAGCACGTAGGAGCCATTGCCGGCCACCTCGCGTCTCAGCACCTGCGGCGCCAGAGGCACGCGGGCCGGCTGGCCACCGCCCATCATCAGGGCGAAGAGCTTGGCCCGGCAGGCGCGCTGCCACTTCAGGGCGTCGGGCGCCGTGCGCGCGGAGAAGCGCAGCCGCCTTTCCAGCGGCTCGGGTGCGGCGGAAGCGGCCGTCGCAAGGGCGAAGATGAGTAGCGCGAGGAGGGCGAAACGCATGGCGGCAGGGCTCCTTTGGCGGGAAGTGCGCCTAGATTCGGCCAGACGGCGGCGGGCTCCTGCGCTACGCGGCCCCGGCCTCATACAACACGTTGCCGCCATGAACCACGTCGCGATGCTCAAGGTACTCCGGCGCGCAGACCGGCAGGTCGACGTCCAAGTACTCGATGGCCTGGCCGTGGGCATCGGAGCCAAACAGGACGGCACGGTGCGGGCTGAACCACCGCACTGTCTCCTGCGCTGGCTCTGTGATCGATCGATCTGATACCATGTCGCTGTCCTGCCAGATTGTACCGTGCAGGCATCGAGTACCATGCTGCCAGTGCCGCCTCCAGTGGCACGCTCCATGCAAGCATGATTAACACTATTAGGCTATCCATAATGATACTAACACGCAAGTTCATAGGGCTATACCGACGCACGACGGGGATGGTAGTGGCGGCACTCGGACTGCTCTCCGGCGGCGGCGGCGCGGCGGCGCCCCCAGGTGGTCAGCGCTACCCAGCATCCCCGTTCGTGGTGGACGTAACCCGGCCGCCCTATTCAGCGAGAGGCGACGGGCGAACCGATGATACCGAGGCCCTGCAGCGTGCCCTGAACGAGAACGTAGGACGCCAGAGATTGCTCTTTTTCCCGAAGGGAACATATCTCGTCAGTCGCACGCTGACATGGCCCAAGAAGTGGCAGGATCGCGATAACTGGGGGATGACCATGCTGCGAGGGGAGCAGCGTGACTCGACCACGATTCGGCTCAAGGACAGCTCGTTCACTGACGCGGGAAGGCCCGAAGCCATCATGTGGTGCGGCGGCTTCGGTTCGGCGGACTGGTTCCACAACTACGTCGAGAACCTGACGTTCGATGTGGGCGCGCGGAACCCCGGTGCGGTCGCCCTGCAGTTCTACTCAAACAACTCCGGCGCGGTTCGGAACTGCCGCTTCATGGCGGCCGAGGGCAGCGGCGTGGTAGGCCTCGACCTGGCCCATCGCGATATGAACGGCCCCTTGCTGGTCCGCCGGTGCGAAGTCATCGGCTTCGGGATCGGCATCGCCTGCGGCCGCGCCGTCAACAGCCAGACTTTCGAGGACATCACGCTGCGAGGGCAACGCCAGATCGGCCTCAGGAACGAAGGGCAACCCATCAGCATCCGCAGCCTTACCAGCAGCAGCGCCGTTCCGGCCGTCACCACCTACGGCACGCTCTCCCTGGTCGACGCGGAGCTTACCGGCTACGGCGATGCCGCCGGAGCGCCGGCCATCATCAACTTCAACGGCGGCAGAATCTTCCTGCGGGGCATCAAGACGACGGGATACCGCCGCGCACTCGCGGATATCAAGACACCGGACTCGGCCGCTGCGTACCGCATCACCGGCGACGATAGGCCCGGGAGCGAAGGACCCGACATAGGCGAGTATTGCTCGCAGCCCGCGGCCAGCCTTTTCCCATCGCCCGCGCAGTCGCTTCGGCTCGCTGTGAAGGAGACGCCTGACGCGCCATGGGACGATCCTCGGACGTGGGCCAACGTTGACGCGTTCGGCGCCGACCCGACCGGCAGAGACGATTCCGCGCCGGCCATCCAAAAGGCCATGGACTCCGGCGCCACCACCGTCTTCATGCCCGGTAGTTACCGACTGCTGAAGACCGTCAGGATCGACGGCAGAGTGAGGCGCGTGGTGGGCCTGGGCGGGGCCATCAACTACGGCAAGCGAATGGCATCCGATTTCCGGGTAGTAGGCGGCCAGAAGCCGGTGCTCGTGATCGAGCACTTCTCGACCATCGGCAACGGCTTGACCATCGAGACCGCACGCACAATCGTGTTCAGGAGCGTCTCCGATTGCGACCTCACGTCTGCCCCAGGATCGGAGGGCGGCGAGCTGTTCTTTGAGGACGTGGTCACGCACAACCTCCGGCTCCACAAGCAACGGCTGTGGGGACGCCAGGTCAACATTGAGAACCAGGGCACGCACCTCCAGAACGACGCCGGCGACGTGTGGGTCCTGGGCTACAAGACCGAGCGCGGCGGCACCGTCCTTGAGACGCGCGGCGGAGGGCGCAGTGAGATACTCGGAGGCTTCAGCTACACCACGACGGCGGGCGCACTCGCGCCCATGTTTGTGAATGACGACTCCAGCGTCTTCGCCTTCTTCACCGAAGTCTGCTGCAACAACGATCCGTACGCCACCCTCGTGAGCGAGAAGCGCGGCAAGGAGGTCAGGGTACTCAGGAGGGGCGAGGGGACGACGGTGCCGTACGTCTGCGCAAGAGGCCCCGCGAAGCCCACCACCAGCGAGCGACGCAGCATTCCACGACGGCGGCCGAACCGGAGCCCGTCCCTGCGTCCAGTCCCGGGACCCGTCTGATGGTGGGACAGATGCCAGGCGCAGGCAGCTACATTGCGACCCAAACGGGCCCCTTCAGCCCTTGAGTAGGCGCAGGATCTGCTCCCGGCGCTCCGGGTCGGGGTGCTTGCGCGCTTCCCGGCCTGCGGTCTTCAGTAGCCTCGACCGCGCCCGGGCGTCGGCCCCGCGTTGCAGCAGGCAGCGGACGCGGGCCGGGCTTCCGCAGGAGACGGCCAGCAGCAGGGGCGTCATGCCCATGCGGTCGCGGGCGTTCACGTTGGCGCCGGCGGCCAGCAGGACCTCGACCGCCTCGGTGGCATCGCCGTACGAGTAGCCGGCCGCGAACCGGCAGGCCGACATCGCCTCGATACCGTCCGGTAGTTCCGGCATCTCGATCCCGAACCGCTCGCGAGCCACGGTGCGGATGTCGGTGCCCCGAATGCGCTCCATCGCCGTGTGCATCGGGAAGGCCTCCGGCGCCGAGGCGTAGAAGAGCGCGGTCCGGCCTTGGCGGTCCCTGGCCTCCAGCGGCGCCCGCGCCTTCAGCAGGACCCGCAGGGCGTCGGCCGCGCCCGCCTCGGCGGCCGACATCAGCGCCGTCAGGCCGTCGCGCGTTGCGGCTCGGACATCCGCGCCTGCGGCCAGCAGCGCCTCGACCTGCGCCGCCGCGCCTGCCCTGGCCGCCCCTGTGAGCGGGGCGCCGCCACCATCCGCCTCGGGCGGGTTGACCGACGCTCCCGCCTCAAGTAGCGCCTGGGTCGCGTCTGGGTCCCGCTGCGACGCCAGCGCCGTGTCGCCGATCTCGTCGCGCCTCTGCACGTCGGCGCCGTGGGCCAGCAGAAGCCGAACGCCGTCGGCGCTCCTGGCGAACATGAGCGGGGTGCAGCCGTCCACATCCTGGGCGTTGGGGTCGGCGCCGGCGTCCAGCAAGAGGCGCATGGCCTCCAGTTGGTCCGCGCCCGTCGCGGCATGGAGGGGCGTGTCGCCGGTGCTGGTGATATCGACCGTCGCGCCCAGCTCCAGGGCGGCGCGGATCATCTCAAGGTCGCCCCCTTCGGCGACGTCCTTGAGTACGGACGATCCGGTCCCGTCCACGTGGTTCAGGTCGGCGCCCGCACCCACGAGCAGGTGCAGGACCTCCAGAGTGGCCGCGAAGTTCACGGCGGACGAGGAGACGTGGTTCACGGCGTGCAGGTCCGAGCCGCGCGCAAGCAGCACGGCCACGCACGCCACGGCCCCGTTCTCTGCCGCCGCCATCAGGGACGTCTCGCCGAACTCATCGGCCGCCTTCACGTCCACTCCCTCCTCGATCAGCCAGGCCACGCACCGCGCGCTGTCATTCAGCGCGGCGCAGGTCAGGTTCGTCTCGGAGCAGCGGCCCCTGTCGGCGAGGACGGCGCCCGCCCGCAGGAGCGCCTCTGCCTTCGCCACGTCGCCGACGGCCAGGGTGAGGAGCCACGGCGTGCGTTCCCACCAGTCGCGGGCGGCCAGATCGGCTCCACGGCGCAGCAGGTCCGTCACCTCTTCCAGCGACCCCAGCGCGACCGCCCGATGGAGCGGCGACCACCCGAGTTGCCCGGCATCCGCGCCGGCCTCCAGGAGCAGCCTAATCGTTTCGAACCGCCCGAGGCGCGACGCGACGCGGAGCGGGGACTCGCCGTAAGACGTCACACCGGAGGGATGGGCGCCGGCATCCAGGAGCATCCGCACCACCTGCAGGCCTTCGTCCCGCCGCCGCAGGTTGGAGTGATAGACGGCAGTCACGATCGCGCCGTAGCCCTGGCTGCTCTGGTACGCGGCGTCGGCGCCGGCGTCAAGCAACCCGCGGACCCACTCGGGCCGCAGGGAACCCGCCGCCACGGCCAGGGGCGTCTTCTCCAGCATGGAGGCCACGGCGTTCGGGTCGGCGCCGGATTCGATCAGGAGGTGCAGCATCTCCGTGCCGGCGCGGGCGTCGCCGGCTGCGATGATGAGCGGTGTTCGATCCTCCCCATCCCGCGCGTCAGGAGGCACTCCGCGCTTGAGCTGCCGCGCAACGCACTCCAGGTCACCCCTGGCGGCGGCGTAGCAAATCTGGGTGCTCTGCATGGCTCGTCCTCGCGGCCCCGCGAAGCCCACCGGACCCGCGGGGCCGCTTGTGTCCCTACGCGAGCGTCACCGCCAGCGTCCTGCCCGCCGCCACCTCGACCGGCTTGGCGAGGGTGATCTCGACCATGCCGTCGACGACCCTGTGGCTCGCCTCCAGCCGCTTGCCGGCGCAGGTCACGGAGACCGTGCGAACCGTGCCCGAGGCGGCGAGCCGTAGCGTAGAGACCTGCAGAATGCCCTCGACCACGCGAATCTCGTTTCGCCGGCTCGTGGCGGTGCGGGTCTGGCGAAGGGAGCCCCAGCCCGCGGCCGCCACGAAGGGCGCGCGGAATCTCTCGGGCGTCCAGCGCGGCGCGAACTCCACCAGCCCCGCCGGCGCGTCTGTCCGCCAGCCGCTGAGCGCGAGCAGCATGGACCAGGAGGACATGGCCCGGGCGTAGTGGCCGCCGCACTCGATCTCGTTCCATGGGTTCCGCGGGATGGGAGCGCGGGGCACGCCGTCGTACCGGTCGCGGGCCGCCTTGGCCACGGCCATCCCCTCGCTGATGAGTCCTTCGTACATCAGGTGCGCGGCCACCTGGTACTCGATGCCGGTCCAGACCTCGTCGGAGTAGAGCATGACGTGCGGGGGCCGCCCGCCCTTGGGCCATGTGACGATGATGAGGCCCTTGTCGCGATCGCCGGCGAAGGCGCGGGGGATGTGCTTCCAGCCGGTCAGGTCGCTCTTCCAGTTGTGGCGGAAGACGGCGCTGAGCGCCGACTTCACCTTGTCCTCGGGCAGGATGTAGCCGAGCCCGAGCTGGTGCGCCCACCACTGGCCGATGAGCTGGTCGGACATGCAGCCCGGTCCCACCTCACCGGGCATGCCCTCGTAGCCAGGCAGGTTCTGGCGGAAGTACTCGCCGTCCCAACAGAGGTCCACCTGGCGGGCCTGGCCGCGCTCGAAGATGCTGTGGAAGCGGGCGGCTGTCGCCAGGTCGCCCACACGCTTGGCCCACTCCTCACCGGCCCTCAGCGCGGCCAGGTAGTAGCCGGAGATGAAGGTGGTGACGCCGTGCAGCGCTTCGTCGTAGGTGTTCCACTGGTCGTCCTCGAGCACCCCATTCGGTTCGGCGTCGGAGGTGGCGGCGTCGCGGCCGATAAGGTACTCCACGGCGCGCTTGATGTGCGGCCACTGCTCCAGCATCCACGCCTGATCCTGGCAGTTCACCGCCTCGCGGTAGGCCTTGAGGATGCAGGAGGCGTGGCCGTCAGCGAAAGGCTGCTCGCCGGTGGGCCGGGGCGGCGAGGGGACGTCGGTGCGGTTGTTGACCCCGCCGTCGGGCCGCTGCTGGTGCTTGTAGTCGATCTTGCGCATGATGCGCGCCAGGTCCGGGAAGAGGCGCGAGAGCGACTGCTCGTAGCCCCAGACGTGGGTGCAGGTGGGCTGGCAGCAGCCGTTGGAGCCCTCCCAGCCGAAGAAGTCGCCGTTGGCGATGCGGAACGTGATGCCGATGTGCCGGCTGATGGCCGCCTGCGAGGTTAGGCAGTCGAGCATCCAGTAGGGCAGCGTCGAGTCGTAGAAGGTATCGCGGAAGCCCCGTGTCCGCTGTGCCATGGCCGAGTGGCCACGCCGGACGGCATCCTCGAGCTTGGCGATGCTGGGCCAGCGGACCGAGTAGTGCGTGCCCATAGCGACGCCGCCGGGATTGTACTTATTGGGGTAGCGCCAGGCCAGCGCGAAGACCGCCTCGGCGGAGGCGCCCGGAGCAAGCTGAACCCGCGTGGCGAGGGCGCCGTTCAGGGTGCGCCCCTGCGGAGTGGGCTCGGTGCGCCCGCCCTGGGCGTCGAACTTGCCGTCCGTGACGAAGCGGGTCCACGCCTCGCCCCAGTCGCCGCACGAGGCCGCGGCGGTGCTGCCGGGGCTCAGAGCCAGGAGGCTAAGGGCGCCCGTGCCCGGCGCGCCGGGGTGCTTGCCTTCGGGCGCGGTGTAGAGGGTGCCGGTGAGGGCGCAGAGGTCGCGGTAGGCGCGCTGGCGGTTCTGGACGTCCACCGGCCCGTTCGGGCCCAGAAGCCCGCCCAAGAGGATGGCGACGCGGCCTTTCCCCAGGGGACGCTGAAGCATCCGGGCTCCGTTTGGCGCGACGGCCTCGACGGCATCGGGCGTCGGCGACGCGCCTGCCAGGCGAAGCCGCGCCCGTCCGTCGGCCAGGGCGCCATCGGCGTCGATGCCGGCGAAGCGGGCCGGGAGGATGCCTGCGAGGACCTGCAGCGCCTCGATGGAGCCGGGCATGTCGGTGAACTCGATCTGGTCCACATTGATGTGCCCCCATCCACCGGTGTCCTCGTCGGCGATGACGATGCGCGCCTCCTTGCCCTTGAACTCACGCACGTCCCAGGTGACCAGCTCCAACCGCTCGTTGTCGCGGCCCGAGGCTGCGCGCACGGTCTTGCCGCCTACCTGCAGGCGCACCTGCGTCGTCGGCCGGCTGCCGCCGCCCACCAGCATGCTGACGAAGGCCCGGTTGATGGTGAAGGGCTTGCTGGTGAGGCGGCCCGTAGACACATCGGCGTTGAGGAACGTGTTTACGAGCCGCTTGCCCATGAAGCCCGAGACGTGCTGCTGTCCGTGAAGGGTGCCTGCGGCAGGCTCCTTGCCGAAGGCGTCGCCCTCGACGGTCCAGTTCCGATAGCCTGACTCGAAGTCTTCGAAGACCGTCGGCGGCTCGACGCGGGCGCTTCCAATATCCCTGCCCTGCGTGGCGGCCGCGTAGGCCCCCAGAAGCGGCTGGAGGGCGCCGGAGAAGAGCACCAGGGCGCCGCCGGCGGCGGCCGAGGAGGCCGAGCGGAGCAGCGCGGGGTTCACGTCTGCCGAGACATCCTCCAGCCAGACGACGGCGTCGGAGAGGTCGCCCCCCGCGGCCATGGCCTCCTGCAACGCCTCAAGCCCGAAGAGCCGCAACGCCTCAGGTCGGTCGTCAAAGGGCTGGTTCAGTGCGCCCGTGCTGAGTGATGTGAAGATGCGCCGAGGCTTGTCCAGTGCGGGCTTCGCGCCGGTCCGGGCCGACATCCGGAGGGCGGCGCCCTGCTTCGTGACCGAGGCCTCGTTCACGTTGCCGCCGTAGCGGGGGTGCTCCAGGCCCTTGGGCGCGCCGTCGGCCTCGTAGCCCACGGGGTTCTGCATGAAGGCGGCCAGGTCCACGGTCTGTGCGCTCCGGCTACGGTTCCGTACGCGGAAGGTGAAGAGGGCCAGCGGCATGGATGAGAAGTCGGTATCAAGCGGAGCGAAGGGCGTCATCGCCTCCAGCTCGACCTGCACGGGCAGGGCCGGGTCGACGAACTTAAGCCGGGCGATGGGGTACTCGCCGCGCATTTCAATAGCCTTCACCCTGGGCCAGTCGGGGCCGCCGGCGGTCTGCAGCAGGCGGGCTGCCTTGCCGCACCGGATGCCGAAGGTGAAGGGCACCTCGCCGTCGCGCAGGGTGTTGAAGAGCTGCCAGGTGGTCAGCTGGCCGTCGGCGCCGATCTCGAAGTTGCCGGTGCCGATGCCGCCCAGGTGCATTCGCGCGTCGGTGTGCTTGCCGGAGAGGTAGACGCGGGGCTTGTCGGGCTGCAGCGCGGCCTTGCGCCACTGGGCCACCTCCGCCTCGGTCACGGGCGGAGGCTCGGCCGCGGCGGAGGCGCCTACGGCCAGCCCGGCGATGCCGATGAACTCACGGCGGGAAACGTCCGACACGGGTACGCACGAACCGGCGCAGTTGCACTTGCGCTTCATGGGCTGGCCTCTTTGGTGGTGGATTGCCGCGTAGTTCGACGCGGGGGCGCGCGGTTCCTGCGCGGGAGGGTCTGCCGGATATACTGGACACAGGCTTGCCGCCTCGGTACCGTTCTGCCGGCAGCCATCCTGAGGGCCCTTCACATGTCCATGGCGCCAAGCGAAGCCCCATCCGGCCGACCGAACCACCGGGCGTGGCTGTCGGCGCGGGCCCTGGGCCGCGAACTGCGGGACGACCTCCTCTCGCCGCGCCTGATCGGGGCGCTGGGGATGGGCGGCGCGGTCTTCCTCGTCAACCTCGTGGCCTCGGTGGCCAACATCAGCATGATCTTCGTCGGTCCGCTGGCCCCCTACCGGCCCGCCGGCGCAGGCATGGCGGCGGCCGGTGCGCTGGCCATGGCAGTGGTGGCCTCGCTGAGCAGCGGTATCCGCACCATGGTTCTTAAGCCGCAGGAGTTGCCCGGCGTGCTCCTTGCCTCGCTGGCGGCGTCCATGGCGGGAGGCGTGGGAGCGCGGGCCGTGGCCGCGGCTGGCGGCGGGCGCGAGCTCTTTGTCACCGTCACGGCGGCCATGATGCTGACCACGCTGGCCACCGGCATCCTCTTCCTCGTCGGAGCCCGGTTGCGGTTGGCCAACCTGGTCCGCATCACGCCCTACCCCATCGTGGGCGGCCTGGTGGCGGGCGCGGGGTGGCTACTCCTGCGGGCGAGCATCACCGTGATGTCGGGCCTGGCGCCCGGAGCGGCGTCGCCGGCCGCCTACTTCGCTCCGCGCACGGCCGTGCTCTGGGCACCGGGGGTAGCATGGGCGCTGGCGACCTACGCCATGGTGACCCGCCGCCCGCACTACCTCGTGATGCCCGCCGCCTGCGTGCTTATGGTCGCCCTGTTCCACGTCGTGGCGGCTTCGGCGGGGTTGGACATGGCGGAGGCCAGGCGGCTGGGCTTCCTCATGGCGCCCTTCCCGTCAGGCGCTGTCTGGCCCGCGCTGCACTTCGCGGACATCGCCCTCGTGCGCTGGGACCTGCTCGAGCGCCACCTTGCAGAACTGGCGGCCGTGCCGCTCTTGACGACGGTTAACATGCTCTTCGCCACGGGCGGCCTGGCCGACATGGCCCGCCGTGACGTGGACCTGAACCAGGAGATGGCCTCCAACGGCGCGGCCAACGTGCTGGCGGCCGGGACCGGGTGCCAGGCGGGCTACGTCGCCATCGGCCTCACCTACCTTGGCATCAGGACGCATACCGAGACCCGCTCCACCGGCCTCGTCTCGGCGCTACTCCTGGGCGTTGTGCTCTTCTTCGGCGGCGCGGCGCTGGACTGCGTGCCGAACGCCCTCTACGGCGGTTCCCTCATGCTGACCGGCCTGCTCAACACCGGCGACTGGCTCGTGGCCGGCCGCCGCAAGATGCCGGCCGCCGACTACTTGCTCATGGTGGCGGTCTGCGCCGTGGTCTGCTTCACCGGGCTCATGCAGGGCGTCCTCGTGGGCCTGGTTGCCGCCGTGGTCCTCTTCGTGGGGCGCATCAGCCGTGTGCCGCTGGTACGAAGCTCGGGCACAGGCGCCACCTTGAGCAGCCGGCGCGAGCGGTCCGCTCCCCGGCGGCGCCTCCTGCGGACCCACGGCGAGCAGGTGCGCGTCTACCGGCTCGCGGGGTACATCTTCTTCGGCTCCGGCGCAAAGCTCATGGACGCCGTGGCGGCCGACGTGCTGCCAATGCCGGACGGGCGCCCATGCTGGATTGTCCTCGACTTCACGGACGTGACGGGCTTCGACATCACCGCGGTGAGCGGCTTCGGCAACCTCGTCCGCAAGCTACAGCCGAGGATCGAGCGCTACGTGATCGCTTCCGCGCCGGATCGCCTCGAGGCCCTGCTGCGGGGCCAGCTCGGCGCCGATGCGGGCGGCGTGACCTTCGCGGCGACGGCTGATGAGGCGCTGGCCATGGCCGAGGATGCCCTGCTCGCCTCGATCGACAGCGTCATGAGTTCCGGCGCGCCGCACGGACACGCGGCCCGTGCCGACCTACTCGCCTCCGCCGGCGAGGAGCTGCTGCGCGAACTGGAGGAGCGGGAGGCGACGGAGGCCTTGATCGAGGCGCTGGAGGGCCGCACAAGGCGCATCGACTGCGCGGCAGGCCGGACGCTGGTTGCGGCGGGCGAAGCGGCGCCGGGCCTCTGCCTGGTGGCCCACGGTGCGATTGGCGAGCGCGATCCCGCCGAAACGGGAGGCGCGGCGCGGCTCCGGACACTGGGCCAGGGCGACGCCTTCGCGCCCGAGGCCGCGCTGGGCCCGTGGGTCTCGCCGATGGACTACGTGGCGGGTTCGGATACCGAGGCGCACGTGCTGGACGCCGGCGCCCTGCTGAGGCTGGAGCAGGAGAACCCGCAACTGGCCATCGAGGTCCACCGCCTGGTGGCGGGCCTGCTCATGCGGGCGCGCTGAGGGCGCTACCGCAGGATCGCCGCGACGACGATACCCAGATCGGCGGCGGCGTGCGCGAGCCAGCAAGCCCGCAGGCCGCCGCCTGACCGCCGTTCCGCCCATCCCCAGATCGCCGAGGCCGACGCCAGGCAGCCGAAGCAGAGCGCCAGCCAACCCGGCGCCAGAAGGCCCCGCAGCACCAGCAGGTGGTAGCCCGCGAAGAGCAGGTGCGCCGCTGGTGCGCGCCGCCGGAGCCTGCTCCAATGCGCCTCCTCCAACAGCGGATGGACCAGGCCGAAGTATGGCGCGAGGAGCAGCAACCCCGCCCGGCTCACGCCGTAGCCCGCCAACCACTCCGCCGGCCGGTGCTCCGACATATGCGGCAGCAGGAGCCAGAGGGCGGGTCCAGCCAGCGCGCATGGCAAGCCGACCGCCAGCGCCGCGCGTGCATCCCAGCCTCGCAGGCAGAGGGCCACGCGCCGCCACGACCATGCCAGTACCTGCGCGTGGTAGGCAAGCAGGCAGAGCCACGCATTCGACCAGACGCCCATGAAGAGCGCCACGGCCAGGTACGGCGCCGCCATCTGGAGGGCCGCGTGCAGCACCGGCCCCGCCGGCTCCTCCCGCGGCGCGCTCAGGGCTCCAGCATCTCCCACATGCGCCGGACGTAGTAGCGGTAGCTCTCCAGCGGAGTACCGTTGGGGATGCGGTGGTCCAGCGCCAACATGCAGCCGCCTGTGACCAGCATCGGAGGCACCTTGCGCTGCAGCTCGGCGTCGATGTCGGCCCGCGTGCCACGCAGCACATGCTTGTCGATCCCGCCGAAGAAGGCCAGCCGCCGCCCGTAGCGCTCCCGCACGGTCGCCACGTCCATGCCCGCCGCGGGCTCCATGGGATACATGCAGTTGATGCCGGCCTCCAGGAAGGCCTCGATCACCGGGTTCATGTTGCCGTCGGAGTCCTGCTCAAAGAGGCGGGCGCCCCGGTCGCGCAGCATCTCCCATACGTGGCGGTAGTAGGGCGCGATGAAGGTGCGGATCGCCACCGGTCCCACCATGGGACCGCTCCGCCCGGCCATGTCCTCATGCACCGAGAGAATGTCCACCGGCACGGCAGCCGAGACCCGATCCAGCACTCGGAGCGCGGTATCGGCCAGGGTCTGCAGCATGTCGTGGATCAGCTCGGGCTGCTCGACGAAGGCCAGGCAGGCGGCCTCGTCTCCCATCAGCTGCCGCGGCTCGTCGTAGCCGCCGGGGATGCCCACCGAGACGGCGCGGTCGGCGGCCAGGTGGTCGCGCGCCGCCTGCTCCCACGGTCCCGCCAGCCGATCCTCGCTGAAGGCGTATCGCGGCTTCACCTTCAGCCAGTCGTCCATGTTTCGCACGGGCCAGTCCAGCGGCAGGGCCAGGGTGGATGCGCCCCTGGCCAGCTTCATGGTCCGGCCCATGGCATCCCGCGTGATGCGGACGGTCTCGGTCTCCTCCAGCAGTTCGGGCGCCGTGCCGCCCATCCACCCAGTCGCCACCGGCAGTCCGCCGATGCGCGGGCACCGGTACCGGAAGGCGGACATGTCCAGCTCCTCCGGCGTGGCGCCCTGCTCCTCCCACTCCTCCTTCAGGCCGATGAGCGGGCCAAAGATTTCCGTGAAGAGCGGCCGCTCGTTCCGCACGAAGGTCATGTGGTCGAGGTACTCCGCGCGGCCCACGGCGCGGGTCTTGCGGATGGCGAGGTCGGCATGTTCGGTCCACTTCAGCTTGCGCAAGGGCGGGCTCCCCGGTGTCAGGCGGTGGTCGTGAGGCCGATCTGCGCCCCTGCGGTGTTGCCTGGGGCACACGGCCAACCGTAGGTATTATGCCTGCACCGGCAGGCGGGCGGCGCTGACCGCGCTGACTGCGCCCTTGCCGTCATCCTGAGGCCGCCGTATGGCCGAAGGCCCCCCGTAAGCCGCCCGCCGAACCCCGGCATTGCGCGGCGCCGGAGCTGCCGACGCTGCTCTACCGCACGGTCCCGGCGGGAGCCACGGCGCGGATCGAGTGGCTCGGCAAGAGCAACCTGACGCCGGAGCAGATCCTCGAGCTACCCAGCGACCGCCCCCGGGACCAGGCCCGAGAGTTCCTGGAAGAGGCGCTGGCGCAGGGGCCGGTAGCGGCGGCGGAGGTGATCGAGCGCGCGGAGGCGGAGGGGATCAGCACCATGACGCTGAACCGCGTGAAGCGCCAACTCGCAGTGGAGAGCGCCAGGATTCCGCGCGGATGGCAGTGGTCGCTGCCAGACTGCGAGCGGACAGGGCCCGCGGCCTGAACCAGATCAAGGTGTTCACTTTGCCAAGGCTGGGAAGTGAACACCTTGACGCCTTGGACCGGACGGCGGTGGATGTAGACAAGATCAAGGTGTTCACTTTGTTGATGTCAGAAAGTGAACACCTTGACACAGGCGCCCTGCCCCCCCGGGGCCGTCATCCTGAGGCCGCCGTCTGGCCGAAGGACCCCCCATAAGTAGCCCGCCGCGCATCCGCGTTGCACGGCGCTTCCGTTGGCGTCGCGATGAACGGCGGGGCGGGGTGGCCCCGCAGG
>CAJBBX010000174.1 GCA_903951425.1 uncultured Chthonomonas sp. | reverse complement strand
GCGGCCGTGTTGATTCCTACGTCGCGGCTACTGCCGCCTCGCCCTCGCCGGCCTCGGGCGGAGCCTTGGGGATTCGGAACCAGAAGGTGCTTCCCTTCCCCATCTCGGTCTCGACCCAGATGTTGCCGTGGTGCGCTTCCACGAGGTTCTTGACGAGGAAGAGGCCGATCCCGGTGCCCTTGACGCTGGCGGTCTTGGGATTGTGGATGCGGCGGTAGGGCTTGAAGAGCTTCGCCTTGGCGGAATCGGGTAGTCCGGTGCCGTGGTCGCGCACGCCCATGAGCACGGTGCCCTTGTCGGGCTCGTCGCGGATGATGGCCACCACCTCGCCGCCCTCGGGAGAGTACTTGATGGCGTTGCTGACGAGGTTCTGGAAGATCTGCTCGATCTGGTCGCGCCCCACGGTGGCGATCAGATGCGCGGGCTCGGCATCCAGCACCAGCGGGTGCTTGTCCGTGTTGGTCATGCCGCGCTGGACCTCGAAGACCGACTCAACCAGCGCCGCCAGGTCGGCCTCCTCCCAGAAGAGCTGCATGGCGATGCCGCGCTCGATCCGGGTGACGTTCAGCAGGTCGTTGATCAGGCGGCCCAGGCGGTCCACGTTCTGCTCGATGATGGTGTAGTACTCGTGCCGATCCTCGGGGGTGAACGAGTCGTCCGGGTCCTGCGCCAGCATGCTGATGAAGCCTTTGATAGGCGTCATCGGCGTGCGTAGCTCGTGGGCGGCGATGGCCACGAACTCGGTCTTCATGCGGTCCAGGTTGCGGATTTCGGTGATGTCGTTCATGATCACCGCAGTTCCGATGAGGCGATGGTCCTCGCCGCGCACCTGCGCCGCGTGGAGCTGGTAGATGCGCTCCTCGCCGCTATCGCGTTCAGCGACGCTCACCTCTTCGGCGGCGCGGACATCGTCATCGGACTCGGCGGCCTCGGACTGGTCCTTCACGGAGAGCATCCGGCCCAGCACTTCGAGGGCCTTCTCGTGCTGTATCATGTCGACGAACGGGCGACCGATGGGATCGCCGACGACTTCGAATATCTGCCGGGCGCGGGCATTCATCTGCATCAACGTGCCGCGCTCGCTGATCAGCAGTAGCCCGGCGTAGAGGCTCTCGATGGTGTGGACGAGCTTCTCTTTCTCCTCGACCAGCTCTTTGTACATCTGGGCGTTGGAGATGACGGAGGCTGCGTTGCGCGAGAGGCGCTCCAGGAGCCGCACATCCTCCTCGTTGAAGAGGCCGTCGTAGCGCTTGTTGAAGACGCACAGGACGCCGATGGTGACCCGGTTGGTGACCCGGTTCTCCTCGTCGCGCTTCTCGACGACCAGTGGCACGATGAGCCCGTTGCGAACGTGCAGCAGGGCCACGTTCTCCTTCACCGTGCGCGGGTCGTGGATGGCGTCGTCGATGATGATGGGGTGCTCGGAGCGGTAGACCGCGCCGGAGACGCCCTCGCTCACCTTCACCCGGAGCAGGCGCAGGTCGCCCGGCGCGATGCCGTGGGCCGGAGCGCGGGCAACCAGTTCGCCGGTCTCCTTGTCCAGGATAAGGATCGCGCACTTCTCGGCCTGCAGGATCATGGCCACGCGCTGCACAAGGCGCTTCAGCGTGTCCTCGAACTCGGTGATAGAGACCTGCACGTCGGCCCCTTCGGCGGCCTTCATGCCCTGCTGCAGGCGCTCTACCTCCCGCTTCCTCTCGGCAAGCAGGCCTTCGAGCTCATGGATGCGCGAGACCAGCGCGTCGCGATCGTCACTAATCATGGATGGATGCCTATCTCCGGCGCAGTGCGGCACAGGGGGATCAAGGGCGATTATACCTAGGCCCCGGAGGGGTGTCAAACAACGTCACGCCCCGAGACGCCGCCCGGCCCCGTAGTTGACGGCAGACTGCACGCCGGGGTAAGATGTTCCCCGCTGGCCACCGTGGGGCTGTGGCTCAGCTGGGAGAGCGCCGCGTTCGCATCGCGGAGGTCAGGGGTTCGAATCCCCTCAGCTCCACTGCAACGGAATACGCCTTCAGCCGATCGCGGCTGAAGGCGTTTCTGCGTCCTGCTAGACCGGCTTTACGCGCCAGATCCGCTCAGCGTATTCGCTGACCGCCCGATCGCTCGAGAAGTAGCCCACCCGGGCCATGTTCAGGATGGACCGCCGGTCCCAGGCATGCAGGTCGCGGTAGTCCGAGGCGGCGCGGTCCTGGGCATCCAGGTAGGAGCCCATATCGGCAAGGTGCCCGTACCGCTCGCCGTGGGAGAGCAGGTAGCCGCGCACCCATCTGCCCAGGTCGGGGTCCCACGGCGTCAGGAAGCCGGTCTCCAACATGCCCAGCACGCGCTGGATGCGTGGGTCGCGCGCGGCGGCCTCGGCGGGGTCGTAGAAGCCCGGAGCGGTCAGGCCGGTCATCTGCTCGGCCGTGAGGCCGAATAGGTAGAAGTTGTCCTCGCCCACGGCATCGCGGATCTCGATGTTCGCGCCGTCAAGCGTGCCGATCGTCAGCGCACCGTTCAGTGCGAACTTCATGTTCCCTGTGCCGCTGGCCTCCGAGCCGGCGGCCGACACCTGTACGGACAGGTCTGTCGCAGGCATGATCGCCTCGGCCAGCGTGACCCGGTAGTCCGGGATGAAGACGAGCTTCAGGCGGCCCTGCGCGCGCGGGTCGGCGTTGATGACCCGCGAGACGGCCACGATGAGGCGAATTATCTCCTTGGCGGCGAAGTAGCTGGCGGCCGCCTTCCCCGCGAAGATGCAAACGCGCGGCACGGCCGGCGGCTCGACGCCATCGAGGATGTCGGCGTAGTCCGCCGCCACGCGGAGGAGGTTCAGCAACTGCCGCTTGTACTCATGCATCCGCTTAATCTGCGCGTCGAACACCGACTCCGGATCGACCTTGACGCAGCAGAGCCGCTCAATGGTGGCAGACAAGCGCTGCTTGTTCTCGCGCCGCACCTGGCGAAAGCGGTCGCGGAAGCCGGCGTCATCGGCCAGTGGCTCCAGCCCCCGCATCTGCTCCAAGTCGGTCACCCAGCCGTCTCCGATGGCCTCCGTCACCAGTCCGGCCAGGCCGGGGTTAGCGTGCAGGAGCCAGCGCCGCTGGGTGATGCCGTTGGTCACGTTGGTGAACTTCGCGGGCTCCATGGCCGCTACGTCGGGCATCACCAGCCGCTGCAGCAGGCGGGTATGGAGGTCCGCCACGCCGTTCACCCTGAAGGCCGCGTGGGCGGCCAGACGCGCCATATGAACGACGGAGCCGGGTCCTGAGCCGGTGACGATGGCCGTGCGCTCCAACAGACCCGCGTCGCCGGGGCGCTCCTGGGCGATGGACTGCACGTAGCGGCGGTTGATCTCGTAGATGATGCTCAGGTGCCGCGGCACCATGAAGTCGAGGAGGCCCGCCGTCCACTTCTCCAGCGCCTCGGGCAGCAACGTATGGTTGGTGTAGGCGAAAACGCGGCAGGCGATGTCCCACGCCGGCGACCAGTCCAACTGGCGTTCGTCCAGCAGAATACGCATCAGCTCCACGATGGCCAGCACAGGGTGGGTGTCGTTCAACTGGATGGCGACGCGATCGGGCAGGGCCTCGACGGGCTCGCCGGTCGCGTCGTGGATGCGAAGGATATCGCGCACAGCGCATGCGCAGAAGAAATACTCCTGCAGCAAGCGTAGCTCGCGGCCCTGCGGCTTGGCGTCGTCAGGGTAGAGCACACGCGAGACATTGGTATCGTTGAGGGAGCCGCCAAGGGAGCGGACGTAGTCGCCCTGATTGAACGCCTCGAGGTCGAACTCCTGCTCCGAGCGAGCGGCGTAGAGTCGTAGCCACGAGGCCGATCGAGCGCCGTAGCCGACTACGGGCAGGTCACTGGGAACTCCCAGAATGTGCCGGTAGTCGACCCACTCGGGCAGCAGCTTGCCGTCGGCGCGGGTGCGGTAGGCGAGCTTGCCGAAGACCGGGATGCGCTGCAGGATCGAGGGCCGCTCAAGCAGCCACGGCGAGCCGAACCGGCGCCAGACGTCGGGCCTCTCCGCCTGGGCGCCGTGGCGAATCTCCTGGCGGAACATCCCAAACTCATAGTTGATCCCGTAGGAGTAGCCCGGCAGGCCCAGCGTCGCCATGGACTCCTGGTAGCACGCCGCCAGCCTGCCCAGTCCGCCATTGCCCAGGGCCGCGTCGATCTCCTCCTCCAGCACCGTCGTCAGGTCGCGCCCCTGCTCGGCGAGAAACGACCGCACGGTCTCGAACAGACCCATGTTGCGCAGCGTGGAGGCCAGGGAGCGGCCCACGAGATGCTCGATGGAGAGGTAGTAGATCCGCTTGGCCCCGACGCCAGCAGCGCGTTCCTCGGCCTTGAGGACCAGGTCCTGGGCGGCATCCCTGATGGCGTGAGCCAGAGCGACGTAGATATCGGCGTTGGAGGCATGCTGCCACGACGCGCCGGTAGCGTGGCGGGTATGACGCAGCACCGCCGCCGAGATCTCGGCGGCGGTGCTGTAAGGGACTGCTGAATCCATGGACGACCTCAACGGCGATTAATGGGTACGTACTTCAGGTCCATCGGCCCGACATAGTCGGACTTCGGCCGGATCAGACGGTTGTTGCTCCACTGCTCCAGGATGTGGGCGGTCCAGCCGACCACGCGGCTCACGGCGAAGATCGGCGTGAAGAGCTCAGTCGGGATGCCCATGGCCGAGTAGACGACGCCGGAGTAGAGGTCCACGTTCGGGTAGACCTTGGTGTTCTCGCGGACGGTTCGCTCGACGATCTCTGCGATCTCGAACAGGCGCGTATCGCCGGCAGCCTCGGAGACGGAGCGTGCGTAGCCGCGCAGGATCGTCGCGCGCGGATCTTCAGTCCGATAGACACGGTGGCCGAAGCCTGGGATCTTCACCTTGCGCGACAGGGCGTCCTTTACCCACTCCTCGGCGCGGGACGGATCGCCGATCTCGTTAAAGATCTTCACGGCCGCCTCGTTGGCTCCACCGTGTAGCGGTCCCTTGAGGGCGCCGATGGCGCCGGTCACGCACGAGTACATGTCGGACATCGTGGCGGCCGCCACGCGGGCGGCGAAGGTGGACGCGTTCAGTTCGTGGTCGGCATGGAGGATCAGCGCAACGTCGAACGCCGTCACGAACGCCGGGTTCGGCTCCTTGCCGGTGAGCCCGTGCAGGAAGTTGTACGAGATGCTGCGCCCGGGGATCGGATGCATCGGCTCCATGCCGTTGCGGAGGCGCTGGTGGGCCGTCACGAGCTGTGGCAGTCGGTCCGTCAGGCGGATGGCCTTGCGCAGGCAAGCATCCAGGCGAGTGTTGCCGCTGTCCGGGTCCCAGTGCCCCAGCGAGGAGACCGCGGTCCGCAGCACCTCCATGGGCGTCGCGACCTTGGGGAACATCCGGAGGATCATTACGGTCTCCACCGGTAGCTCCATGGACCCCGTAAAGGTATCGAGGAACGCGTCATACTCGATGCGGCCGGGTAGCCTGCCGTACCACAGGAGGTACGCTACCTCTTCAAAGCTCGACTGCACGGCGAGATCGGCCACGTCGTACCCGTAATAGAGTAGTCTTCCCTTGGCGCCGTCGATGAAACAGATGCTCGATGGTCCCGCCACCACATCCTCAAGTCCGGCTGCTGCCGGGGATGTGCCCGTCTCTTTCGCCATAATCCCTTGCCTCCAAGCACGCTCGAGATCAGCATCTATGGGTTCGCCGCGCCGGTCTACTGGAAAGTATGATACCCGCCCCTCGCCCCGCAGGATGGGAGCCGAGGAACGCATCGACTGCGCCGTTGCTGCCACCTTCCAGCCTTACGAAGCGACGGCGGCCGGTTACGCCCTGATTGCGGCGGTATCGGGCGGCCAAGACTCCTGCGCCATGGCGGCGGCCCTCTGCCGGTGGGCCGCGGTTCGGGGTGTGCACGTCCATGTCGCGCACCTGGATCACTGCCTCCGCGGCGCCGAGAGCCGCGAGGACGCACTGCATGTTGCGCGTCTTGCTACCCGCCTCGGCGTGCCCTGCACGGTCGCCGCGCGGGACGTCAGCGCGGCGGCGCGGCGACTGCACAGGGGCACGCAGGAAGTGGCGCGCGACATCCGCATGCGTTTCCTGCACGACGTGGCCGACCGCGTGGGCGCCCACGCCATCGCCGTCGGCCATACGCAGGATGACCACGTGGAGACGATCCTGCACAACCTGCTCCGCGGTTCCGGACTGGCGGGCCTTCGTGGGCTGGCGCCTTGGGCCGGCGGCTTGGTCCGCCCGATGCTCACCGTGAGCCGGGCTGACACGGCCGCCTACTGCGATGCCTTGGGACTGGAGTACCGCGTTGACGGCAGCAATGCGGGAAGCGCCTATGAGCGCAACCGCATCCGCAACCATCTACTGCCGCTCCTCCGGTCCGAGCACAATCCAGGGATCGACGGCGCCCTGCTGCGCCTCTCCGAACTGGCGCGGGCGGATGACGATGCCCTCGACGCGTGGGCTCGCGCGGCACTGGACGACTGCCGGGGGCGCAACGATCGCGGCGGCGTCTCCCTGCAGGCCTGCGCCCTTGCCGCCCTGCCCGAAGGCGTCCGGCTCCGCGTCATCCGCCTCGCGGCGCAGGCGGCAGGCGACCCGCTGACCGACGTAACGCTAAAGCACACGCGCCGCGTAGGGGAGATCGTGTCGGAGGCTTCGATGGGCAGACGCGGCGCGGCGACCTGGCCGCGAACCGAGTGGCGCGCGGAGACCGCCGATGGCCTGATCACTGCGGCGCCGCGCCGGTCGCCCTGCAGCGCGACGCCTGTGGCCTACGACGCCCCAATCCCCGGCTCCGTGGTCTGCCCCGGACTGGGCATCGAGGCCGACCTGGCGCTCTGCGTCGAGCGGACAGGCGACGGCCTGTTCCTTCCCATCGCCGCGCTACGGCCGCCGATTGTGATCAGAAACCGCCGGCCGGGCGATCGCCTGCGCCTCCGCGGCGTAGGTACTCGTAAGCTGCAGGATATCATGGTTGACCGCAAGGTGCCGAGAGAGCAACGCGACCGCCTGCCGGTGGTCTGCGACGCTGAGGGTCCGCTGGCCGTGCCTGGCATCGCCACCGATGATCGGGCGCTACAGGATCCGGCTGGCGGCGCCTGGCTTCGCATCCGCATCGCGCCATTGGCTTAGACAGCACCACTGCCCCAGGCTTCCGGGCACTCGCGGTCCCCCTGCGCGGGTACAGTATATGGTTCGTATGCCTGCCGGAGCGCAGGCTCCGGGAAGGATGGATCATTGGGCAACCGCACCACGAAGCTGCTGATCACGGCCGCCATGCTGGCAGTCCTGCTGTTCGTACTCCAGAGGGGAAGCCTGCCCTTCATGGGGCAAACCGACCGCGCCATCAGCTACCCGCGGCTCATGGAGCTGATCAAGACGCACAACGTGCGCAAAGGCGAGATCGCCAAGGACTCGTTCAAGGGCGAGTACATCGTCAAGCCCGCGACGGCCCAGAGCGATACGTTTACCGTCAACCTGCCCAACTCCCAGGAGTCCCTGCGCGACCTCGAACAGGCGCTGCTGGCCTACCATGTGCCGTTTGAGTACACGCGCCCGCCGCTCAGCGACTTCGCCACGGGCATCATCTTCAGCGTCATGCTGCCGCTGGCGTTCTTCGGCTTCCTATGGTTCATCTTCGTGCGGCAGGCCCAGAGCGGCGGCAACCAGGCAATGTCGTTCGGCCGCGCCCGCGCCAAGCGGCTTTCGGACTCCGTGCCGAAGGTGACTTTTGACGACGTCGCCGGAGTGGACGAGGCCAAGGAAGAGCTGCGCGAGATCGTCGACTTCCTGAAGAACGCCAAGAAGTTCCAGCAGCTCGGCGCGAAGATCCCCAAGGGCGTCCTCCTGCTGGGACCACCTGGATGCGGCAAGACCATGCTGGCCCGAGCCATCGCCGGCGAGGCCGGTGTGCCTTTCTTCCACATCTCCGGCTCCGACTTCGTGGAGATGTTTGTCGGCGTGGGCGCCAGCCGGGTGCGCGACCTCTTCGAGACGGCCAAGGCCAACCGCCCATCGCTCATCTTCATCGATGAGATCGACGCCGTGGGCCGCCAGCGCGGCGCGGGCCTGGGCGGCGGCCATGACGAGCGCGAGCAGACCCTGAACCAGCTGCTGGTGGAGATGGACGGGTTCGACCCCAACTCGGGCGTCATCCTCATCGCCGCCACCAACCGCCCCGACGTGTTGGACCCCGCCATCCTGCGGCCCGGACGCTTCGACCGCCGCGTGGTGGTCGATCCTCCGGACATCCGCGGACGCACCGGGATCCTCAGCGTCCACCTCCGCGGCAAGCCGCTGGACTTCGAGGAGACAGAGGAGCAGCGCGATGCGGCCATCGCCAAGCTGGCCCAGCAGACGCCGGGCTTCACCGGCGCCGACCTGGCCAATCTTGTCAACGAGGCTGCCCTGCTGGCAGCGCGGCGCGAGAAGACGCGGATATCGCTCAGCGAGTTCGCTGAGACCATCGACCGCGTTCTCATGGGCCCGGAGCGCCGGAGCCGCCTGATGACCGAGTCGCTGCGCCGCCGCACGGCCTACCATGAGGCAGGCCACGCCATCGTCGCTGAGCTGCTCGAGCATGCTAACCCGGTCAACAAGGTGAGCATCCTGCCCCGCGGCATGGCCCTGGGCTACACCATCAGCATGCCCACCGAGGACAGGTACACCCGCTCCAAGCAGGAGCTTTTAGACCAGATCACCATGGGCCTGGGCGGTCGCGCCGCAGAACTGATCGTCTACAACGAGATGGATACCGGCGCTGCCAGCGACCTGGACCACGCCACCGACATCGCCCGCGCCATGGTCTGCGACTACGGCATGAGCGCCAAGCTGGGACCGCGGCGCCTGGGCCGGCGGCACGGCAATCCCTTCCTGGGCCGCGACATCATGGAAGACCGCGACTACAGCGAGGACGTAGCCCGAGCCATCGACGACGAGGTGCTATCCATCGTCGCAGAAGGCCATGATAGGGCCATGGAGATTCTGAACGCGAACCGGGAGACCATGGACGAGGTCGTGGATGTCCTGCTGGTGAAGGAGACGATCGAGCGCGAAGCATTCCTACACGTCATGGGCGGCAAGTCGGCGCATCTGCCCAAGCCGCCGACGACGCTGGACGTGCCCCCGACGGCCGTCAGGCAGCAGCCCGCCACGGAGATCCACCTGCAGACCAACCCCGGTCCCGCGCCCGCCTGACGGTCTTCGCACCGCGCCGCACATAGCCAAGCCCGGTTCCGCATGGAGCCGGGCTTGCTTGCGTTGGGCGCCGTCCTACGGAACGGCCACCACCGCCAGCGGGCGTCCGCCGCGCCGTTTGCCTTCCCGCACGACGGCCAGTCTGGTTCGGTCCGGCGACCAGTCCGCGTCGGAGCCGGGGAGGGCGACCAACGCACGCGCCGCCGGCGGGCGGCCCGGTGGCGCGAAGCGCACCACCACCGTCCGCTCTCCTACGGAGCGCAACGCCAGAACCAACCCTGTGCGACGCAGCACAGGCAGGCGGTACGTCGCGCCGTCCAGCGGACTCAGCCGCTGCGGCGGACGAGAGCCATCGGCGGGGGCCAGCCACACGGCGGCCTGGTGCGCCGGCGTCTCGTTGGGCCACACCTCGAACACGATCCACGCGGCGTCAGGCGACCACACGGGACGCGCAATGCGGGCCCCCCTGGGGCATGTGTTGCGGCTCGGCGCAGCTGAAGCGGTGGTGGCAATCCCATCGCGCAGGACGGCTACCGTACGCGATACGGCTCCGCCGGGCTGGATGACGCGCAACGTCTCCGAGGGTATGGCGCCCGGGGCCTTCAGCACTCGTCGACGGTAGGCCAGCATCCCACCGCGAGGCGACCAGGCGGGCCAGTCGGCATCGAGGCCGGGATCGGCCAGTGCGATCGGCGGCTCCTCGGTCACTCGGGCCAGCGGCGCCACGGTGACGGCACAGAGCCCATGCAGCCCTTCCGTGACGAAGGTAACGTGGCGGCCGTCCGGCGAGACCGTGGGCGTCCGGGCGCGCAGGAGCCGGTCACGGGCCTCAGGGTCGGCCCAGGCCACGCGCCGCAGTCCGCCACGCGGATCCAGCAACGCCAGGCCGGTCACAATCGACGGCGGCGCCGTCTCAGTCGACCAGGCCGCCTGGGGCACGATCAGGGAGGCAGAGTCGGGTAGCCACGCCGGGGCGTCGGGCCCGCAGAGCCCGGTACCGGGCCTGCAGACGAACGGATTCGCCAGCCGCTCGGGCGGGAGGGTCTCGCGGATCGGCGCACCGTCAGCCGACGCCAGGTTCACCGCCAGGGCGTCGCCATGGGCTGTCAGATAGGCGATGCGCTTCCCGTCGGGCGACCATCGCGGCGACAGGGCCCAGGCGTCTGAGGCGCGAGGCGCTGCCAGGCCTCCCGCCGGTCGGTGCGCGGCCGAACAGCCTGCAAGGAGCCACGCCGCCACGCCAAGTATGGCGGCGAGACTCGCGCGGCGGCTACGGAGCGGCGGCAAGGCGCGGCAGGTTGCCAAGGCTAAGCCGCTCAATCTCCGCGTGGAGGCTGCCGCCTTGGGCGTCCATGGTAACCACTGCCGGGAAGTCCTTCAGCTCCAGGTGCCACATGGCCTCGGGCACGCCGAACTCATCGAGGTAGTCCACCCCCGTCACAGCCACGATGCGGTCGGCATAGTAGGCCGCAGCGCCGCCGATAGCGTTGAGGTAGACGGCTCCCACCTCCTGCAGGGCGTCCGACGTGGCCTGACCCATCCCCCCTTTGCCGATGACGGCACGGACGCCGAAGCGGCGCAGGATGCCCGCTTGATAGGGCTCCTCGCGGCTGGAGGTGGTCGGTCCGGCCGCCACCACTCGCCAGCCCTCGCCGTTGCGGAGCATCACCGGGCCACAGTGATAGATGGCGCCACCGGAGAGGTCCACCGGAGAGTCGTGGGTCGAGAGATGCTTGTGCAGGGCGTCTCGGCCCGTATGGGCCGGCCCGTTGAGCAGGACCACATCACCCACATGCAGTCCGCGCACGGCCTCCTCGGTGAGGGGCAGGTGCAGGCGCACCTCGCGGCCGGTGAGGGTTTCGGCGGCCGGGTCTGCCATAGGCGCCGGGGTGTCGTCGCGGAAGAGCCAGCCGAGCACCTCGCCGGTCTCGGCGTCGAGCCGGACGCCCATACGGCGGAACGCCCAGCAGTTGTAGGCAACGGAGACGAAGTAACTGGCGGGCACGCGATTAAGCGCGCCGATCTTGCACCCCAGCAGCGTCACATCGCCGCCGAAGCCCATGGCGCCCACGCCCAGGCCGTCGGCGTTACGGAGGACGCGCTCCTCCAGTTCGGCCAACTCCGGCTCCGGATTCGTGTCGTCCAGCGAACGGAAGAGCTGCTCCTTGGCGTGCGTGTAGCCGCCGGCGCGGTCGCCTCCCACGCAGACGCCGATGTACCCGATGGAGCATCCCTGCCCCTGGGCGGCATGGATCGAGTGGAGGATGCAGCGATAGACGCCCTCCAGGCTCCGCTCCGCTCGGCCCGCGCCGGGGAGTTCGCAGGGCAGGGAGTACTGGGCGCTCTTGTTCTCGCAGCCGCCGCCCTTGAGGATGAGCATCACCTCAATACCCGCCTGGTCCCAAACCTCGAAGTGGATCACCGGCGTGCCGGGCCCCAGGTTCTCCCCGGAGTTGCGGCCGCTGATCGAGTCGACGGAGTTGGGCCTGAGCCTGCCCAGCCGTGTGGCCTCGGCGATGGCCCAATCGATCGCGTCGCGCACGGTCTTCTGGCTCACCGCGGCCGGAAGCCGCACACGAAACGTGGGCATACCCGTGTCCTGGCAGATGGGGATCGTGCCGGCGCGGGCCATGTCGATGTTCTTGGCGATGATGCGCAGCGCCTGGCCCGATCGGGTCTCGGCCCGCTCCCGGGCGGCGCCCGCCAGCAGCGATGCCCGCACATCGGACGGCAGGTTCGTCGATGTCTCCGATACCAGCTTGAGCAATGAACTGCGAAGCAACGCCATACCGTGACTCCTATGCCTGATGGGGACCGTTCCCGCAGTGCTACTTGGGCGGGCCCAGGGTGATGCCGCCGCCGAACCGTAGCTTCCAGGGCATCCAGATGCTCTCCCAGATCACCCGTTTGCTCATCTTGGAGTGCCCGTGCGTTCGGTCCGTGAATACGATGGGCGACTCGGCGATGGAGAGGCCGGCCAAGCGCGCCCGGTATGTCATCTCCACCTGAAAGGCGTAGCCGTTGGAGGCGATACTCCGCACGTCCATGACGGCCAGGGCCTGGCGGGTATAGCAGCGAAAGCCGCTTGTGGCATCGGCCACGCCGAGCCGGGTCACCGCCGCGACATAGCGATTGGCGAAGACGCTCAGGGCCAGCCGCCGTTGGGGCCAGTTCTCCACGCCGCCGCCCTGGCAGTAGCGGCTTCCCAGGACCACATCGAAAGTGTGCGATACCGAGACGAGGGCGGCGATGTAGCGCGGGTCGTGGCTGAGGTCGGCATCCATCTGCACCACGCGCCCGTAACCGCGCTCCAGGGCCCATAGGTAGCCGTCGACGTAGCTGCGCCCCAGCCCGCGGAGGCCCGTGCGCCGCAGGATGTGCAGCCGGGCATCGTCGCCGAAGCGCTCCTGGGCCATGTCGGCGGTGCCGTCAGGCGAGGCGTCGTCGACAATCAGGAGGTCGGCGTCCGGGGCTTCGGCGAACAGGCGGGGCACGAGGAGCGGGATGCTGTCGCGCTCGTTGTAGGTCGGGACGATGGTGAGAACGCCGTCAACCGCCACGCCTCTCCTCCGAGCCCTGGGCAACCGGGGATGCCCCGGCGAGCGCGACCGATGCGCGACCGATGGGGATCATGTAGAATGCGCTCAGTATACCTTCGGGCTGGGAGGGCGCTGGGGCATGCCGTCGGCCGTGTACGTCCACATACCGTTCTGCCGCATACGCTGCCCCTACTGCGACTTCGACGCCTACCGTGCGCCGCGCAGGGCCATCGAGGGGCACACCGAGGCGCTGCTGGCCGAGATCGCGTCCCGCCGCCACGAGCTACGCCCCATCACCACGCTCTACTTCGGCGGGGGCACGCCCACTACGGCCGGTGCGGCAGGCCTGCGGGCGGTAATCGATGCCCTTCGGGCGGCGCCGGGCATCGTGCCGGAGTCCGAGGTCACCGTGGAGGCGAACCCCACCCCGCGCGATGCGGCGATCTTCGGCGAACTGCAGGACCTGGGCGTCACGCGGGTCTCGCTGGGCGTCCAGTCCTTCACCGACCGCCTGCTTCCCATGCTCGGGCGGGACCACTCCGCTACTGAGGCCGCCGAGGTGATCGACCGGGCGCTCCGCTTGGGCCTTGAGGTGAGCCTGGACCTCATGTGCGGTGTGCCGGGCCAGACCATGGCAGATTGGAGCTCCGACCTCGCCACGGCTGTCGGGCTTGCGCCGGGGCACATCAGCGTGTACATGCTGACGCTGGAGGCCGGCACGCGGTACGAGCGGCTCCACGCGGGCGGGCGGCTGGAGTTGCCCGGCGAGGACGAGCAAGCCGACATGTACGAGGCCGCGCTGGAGTGGCTGGGCGCGGCTGGGTACGACCACTACGAGGTCTCGAACCTCGCGCTGCCCGGCCGCCAGTCGCGGCACAATCGGGTCTACTGGGAGAACCGCGAGTATGCCGGCTTCGGCGCGGGGGCCTCCTCCTTCGTCGCCGGGCAGCGATGGACCAACGAGAATCACCCCACGGCTTACGCCGAGGCGATCCGGTCAGGAGCCCGCAGTCTCTCACTGCTGGAGCGGCTGCCGCCCGAGCGAGCTATGAGGGAGACGCTGGCGCTGGGGCTGCGGCTGCTCGAGGGTGTGGACCTGACTGCAGTGCGCGAACGCTACGGCGCCGAGCGGCTAGCCCGCATGCTACCGGTTCTGCAGTCGCTTGCCGCCCGCGAACTGGTGACGGTGGCAGGTCGGGCAGCGTTAACGCGCCGTGGCCTCATGCTCTACGACGGGGTGGCTGCGGAGATCCTGGCGCCCTAGGGGCCGGATCGTGGGGCATGTGGCTGAAGTTAGAGGGCCTCAGAGCGGATTCGAACCGCTGACCTTCGCTTTACAAGAGCGTTGCTCTGCCAGCTGAGCTACTGAGGCGCCGCGAACGCATGGAGGGGCGCACCCGGTTCGTCGCATCCGTCCAGTGCAGCACCGACCTTGCGCTTGATCCGCTGCAGGGCATTGTCAATCGACTTGGTGCCACATTGCAGCGAGCGCGAGATCTCCCGGTACGACCAACCCTCCAGATAGTACCCCAGCACGGCGGACTCCAGATCCGAGAGGGCGCCGCCCATGGCCGTGCAGACCGCACGAGCGTCGCGCGGCTCGTCAATGCAGCACGAAGGGTCCTTGGCGCGGTCATCGGGGATGCGATCAAGCAGGTCAATCTCGGCGTCAGCCTCGGGCGAGGACTGGCTGAACGAGATGTAGTTATTCAGTGGGCTGTGCTTCAGGCGACCGGCGGCCTTGATGGCGGTGATGATCTGGCGGGTGACGCAGACATCCGCAAACGCCCGAAATCGGACGAACCGGTCGCCCCGGAAGTCACGGATGGCCTTGTAGAGGCCGATCATGCCTTCCTGGACCACATCGTCGTGGTCGGCGCCGGGCAGGAAGTACGTGCGCCCTTTGCTCTCCACGAGATTGCGGTACCGGATAACCATGTACTCGGCAGCGCTGGCGCACCCGCGCTGGGCCATGGTCACTATGTCTTCGTCGCTCATGCCGGCAAAATGAGAGGAGCGATCTACGTAGCCAAGTCCCATCAAGCAGCCCCCGCTGGTGCCGAGCCGATATCCGGTGTGGGTGCGTCGTGCCCCTGCCATCAAGTGTAGGGCAAGAGCGAGCAGGTGTCAAGGCCAATGAGCCGCTTGGTGCGCAAATCGCCAAACAACCGGGCAAAAACCTCGCCGAACCGCTTGACAGTCCGTGGTCGCCACGCGATAATGTGATCAGACTAGGAAAGGGGGTGGTGACTAGGCATGGATCATAGTCAACGGAGGGACGCGGGGGGCTAGCCGTTTTAGCCTACGGGTCATGAACGGCCACCCTTCGCCGTTCTTCAGGGGGCCGGTCCGCCAACTGGTGGGCCGGCCCTCAGTACGTTCGGCGCCTACTGCGCTACGAACTTGCCAATCTCGGTGACGGAGTAGGTCTTCGCGTCTGCATCCGAGGCCACCACGAGCCAGTAGTAGGTCTTGCCGCGCACCAGCACGGTGCCGGTGTAGCGCTGGCTCGTCCGCCCTGCCGGCACCAGGCTGTCGCCCGGCGCGTTGGGGTTGGCGGGCCAGATCGGCACGGCTCCGTCAATGTCGGCGGTGTTCTGCAGATCCGGGAAGCGGTTCCAGACCATGATCTGGTAGTCGGCCGCGCCGGAGACAGGCGCCCACTCGAACGTCGGGTCGCCTGAGACCGCGGCGCCGGCGCGCGGGGCCACGATGTAGGTGGGTCGGAACGGATTGGCGGTCACATCCGCGCTGGCGACGCCCTTGGCTCCGGTCTCGGGGAACTTCAGCGTGTCGACCAGGGCCACGTTGTAGTAGTAGGTCGTGTCGGGCGTGAGGGCGTAGTCGGTGTCCACGAACATGGAGGCCAGCGGGTCGCGGAGCAGCGCGATCTCGAACTGCGGCTTGGCCGCCTGTCCCCGGTGGATCACGGCGCCGAAGAGGTCATCCCAGTTCTGGTAGTCCCAGAAGAGGTCGACCTCAACCACGGAACCCGCAGGAGTGGAGCGAGTGGGCGGCTGGAGGCTCACGACCTGCTGCGCCTGGGCCGAGCGCGCGAACCCGGCGCGAGCCCGGTAGTTGCGCTTGATCCACTCCAACAGACCAGCGGCCTGCGACGGCGCCCTGGAAACCGAATCAGCCACGGTCCAGGTCAGCGAGGCGACGTTCTGGGGCGCGGGCAGCGCTCCCTGCGGCAAGCCGGAGCCCAGGGCGAAGGAGACCGACTTGATCACGTTGCGCTCGATCTTCACCGTCTGCGAGTGGTTCACGTAGCCCGCCAGGGAGCAGGTGACGGTGTAGGTGACGCCGGAGGTGAGGCGGCTTATGCGGTAGTCGCCCGCGGAGTCGGTGACGGCCATCGTGGAGGCGATGGGACCGGCCACGAAGACCTTGGCGCCGGACAGCGAACCGCCGCCGGGACCTATCACGCGCCCCTCGATCCCGCCCTGGTAGCCGTCATCGCAGACCACGAGGTTGACGCCCCGGTTCTGCTCGGCGGCGACCACATCCATGCGGCTTTCGGCGGACCAAGGCCGGCCGTTGATGGTGATCGTGGCGCTGATGGTCTGGAGGCCCGACCGGGTATCGGTCAGCACAAACGCTCCGTTGCTCAGCGAGGTCGTCGTGACCCCGCCGCCGGAAACGCGCGCGCCGGCCACTGACTTCCCGTCGACATCCGTCACCACACCGGAGACCTCGGTGCCGCTCCCCGGCGTCCTGCCTCCTCCGCCGCAGCCTGTCAGCGACGCTGCGAGCAACCCGCCCAGGGCGGCCACCGCCCAACCTCGCACCCAAACGCTCATCTTCATGGCATGGACCTCCCCCGGCGGCCGGCAACCCCGGCGCCGCACAATAACGTCTACGCATCCCGGGCCCCGGCGTGACGCCTGGAACGCACGTTCGGTAGAATAGCCCACGCCGCCCCAAGATCCGGCGGCCCAAGGAGAGCGCAGTGGAGCGAACACGTGTGGGAATCATCGGGTGCGGCAACATCAGCGGCGCCTACCTGCAGGGCGGGCAGAGCTACCGCAACCTGGAGATAGCCGCTTGCGCCGATGTGCTGCCCGAGCGGGCCGCCGCCAAGGCCGCCGAGTATGGCGTGGCCAGGTCGTGCACCGTCGAGGAGCTTCTTGCGGACCCGAGCATCGATATCGTCGTGAACCTCACCGTGCCCAAGGCCCACGCCGAGGTGAGCCTGCAGGCCGTGGCCGCTGGCAAGCATGTCCATGCCGAGAAGCCCTTGGCCACTTGCCGCGCCGATGGCGCACGCCTCATGGCCGCGGCCGCTGAGAAGGGCCTCCGCGTGGGTTGCGCGCCGGACACGTTCATGGGCGGCGGCCACCAGACCTGCCGCAAGCTGATCGACGACGGGGCCATCGGCGAGCCCGTAGGCGCAACCGCCTTCATGCTCTGCCACGGCCACGAGACCTGGCACCCGAGCCCCGAGTTCTACTACGAGGTCGGCGGCGGGCCCATGATGGACATGGGGCCCTACTACCTGACCGCGCTGGTGAACATGCTGGGACCCATTCGACGCATCACCGGCTCGACCCGCATCACCTTTCCCGAGCGGCTCATCACCAGCCAGCCCAAGGCGGGCAAGGTGGTGACCGTTGAGACGCCCACGCACATCGCGGGCATCATGGACTTCGCCTCCGGGGCCGTCGGCACGATCCTCACCACCTTCGACGTCTGGCACTCCACGCTACCGCGCATCGAGGTCTACGGTACGGAGGGCTCGCTGCTCGTCCCGGACCCGAACGGCTTCGGTGGCCCGGTGATGATCCGCACCAAGTCCGACGCCGAGTGGCGCGAGGCGCCGCTGACGCACGGGTTCACCAACAACCGCCGCGGTGTGGCGGTGGCGGATATGGCCGCGGCAATCCGCTCGGGCCGGCCGCACCGCGCCTGCGGCGAGCTGGCCTACCATGTGCTGGACGTCATGGAGGGCTTCATCGACGCCTCGGCCAACGGCGCGCACTACGAAGCTGCCAGCACCTGCAGCCGCCCGGCCATGCTGCCTTTGGGCCTGCCGGACGACGCCGTGGACGACTGACCGGTCACTTCCAGAAGGTGCGCCACGAGCCATCCGCATCTCGGGTACTCTCGGCCACCAGCCGGAAGGTCTTGACAGGCGGCGGGTCCGCACGAACGAACCAGCGGACCCGCCGGATGCCGTAGGCGTAGGCTTCGGGAGCGATGACGCCGCTCACCAGGGCCGGGACGACCGCTTCGGGATCGCCGTGCGGCGTCAGGTCCAGGGTGTCTAGCTCCTCGGGCCAGGAGCAGGAGACGGGCCCCGCAGCAGTCTCCTGCAGGCGGCGTACCAGAGCCGAGCGCTTCTCGATGAGGTCGGAGCGGCGCTCCTCGTATGGGGTCAGGGGCACCGGCACGGGCTGCGGCTCCGTGACGGCGGGCGCCCTGACGGCAGGCACGGGGGCAGGCGACCGCTTCGGGGCCTCACGACGCCCCATCGCCAGCCAGAGCGCCGCCGCGACGACCGCGAGGCCCGCCGCTACACCCAGTAGCCGCATCTCCGCGCCTCCGGTCAGGTCGCCTGCAAGCCTCGGAGGTACTCCAGGTTCACCTTGTGCATGGTCTCGGACTCGGGCGTCTCCAGAACCAGCGGGATCGCCGCCAGCCTCGGCTCGTTAACGAGTAGTCGGAAGGCCTCCTCGCCCACCTCCCCCTTGCCCAGGTGCTCGTGCCGGTCCACGCGGCTACCCAGTGGCTTCTTGGCGTCGTTCACGTGGATCGCCTTCAGCCGGTCCAATCCGATGGTCGCGTCGAAGCGGTCCAGCGTCTCCTTGAAGCAGTCGGCGTCGCGAATGTCGTAGCCGGCGGCGAAGATGTGGCAGGTGTCGAGGCATACGCCCAGACGCGGACTGCCGCCGGAGCCTTCGATGACGGTGGCCAGATGCTCGAACAGGTAGCCCAGGCCCGTGCCCTGCCCGGCGGTAGTCTCCATGGCGATACCCGACGCGAGCCCGTCGGTCTCCTCCAGCAGGCGGCGAACGCTGCCGATCAGTGCCTCAAGCCCCGCCTCTTCGCCGGTGTTCAGGTGCGCGCCCATGTGGGTGACCACCCAGCCGATGCCCAGGGCGTCGGCCCGCACCAGCTCATCCCTCATGGCCCGGCGCGAGGCGCCCATCACCTTGGGATCCGGTGCGGCCAGGTTGATCAGGTAGCTGTCGTGCGCCACCACGAAGGGCATGGCTGTGTCTGCCAGGGTCTGGCGAAACTGGGCCACGGCGTCGTCGGTGAGGGCCGGCGGCTGCCACTGGCGCGGGTTGCCGGTGAATAGCTGGACTGCGGTGCAACCGATGTCACGGCCGGACGTGAGCGCGTTGTGGAGGCCGCCGACGGTTGGCATATGGGCGCCCATCGGGCGTGTGGAAGGGCCCTGCGGTTGGGTATCAGCCATTAGCGTTTCTCTTTTCCCCCTGGTGTGCTGAGAGCGCGGACGATGTCGCCCTCGGTCAGCTTCAGCGGATCGCCGATCGTCTCGGCCTTGGCGCGGTCGCCCCGAACCTCGGTGATCCGAACGCGGCCCGCCTGGCGCTCGTCGCTCCAGACCACGACGCCCTGGCTGTCTCGGACGTCCTCGGTGCGGATGACGGTCAGCTCCATGCCGACGGAGGCGTTGTCGAAGGCTCCGATGCTTACTACGCATCCGCCGTCGGGAAGTACGGCCAGAACGCGCCCCTCGGCCGCGGGCGATGCTCCCGCCAGCCGCTTGACGAGGCCGTCCACCGCCCGGCGGGCCGCGCGGCCTAGGGAGCTCTCGGACCACTCCTTACTGCCGAAGTCGATGCCGCCCAGTGCAATATCCCCGTTGCGGATGGTCCCAGCGCCCAGCGTGGCGCCGGGTGTGGTCTCGGAGCCCTTGGCCACGTCGGTGACCAGAACCTCGCCGGTGACGGAGTCGATCAGCCGCACGTCCAGCGTCACCTTGGCAGTGCTGGAGCGGAGCTGCACGCCGCCGATGACGCCCGAGCCCAGCAGCCCGCCGATGCGGCTGTCCTTGATACCGAACTCCGTCGCCTTCACGGCCAGCATATGGGTAACGCCGAGGACTCGGCCGAGTTCGGGGGCGCTCTTGGCGTCGAGCACGCCCTCGCGGCCCAAGCGCTGCTCGCGCAGGACGACGTCGAGGTCCTGCCGCTCGTAGACCCGGACGCCGGCCCTTCGGAGGGCGCCGGTGAGCATATCGCCCACCACGCGGTCCACCGGGGCGCCGCCCGAGGAGTTGAGCGCCACCACCGCGATGCGGGAGCCGGTGGGCAGTAGCGCCAACGGGGCCCGGCCGGGCTCCTTGCGCTCCTGCGCTACGCCGGAGACCGCCAATGCGGCCGCCAGTGCGCCGATCCTTGCCAGTGTCATCGCTTAAGCCCTCCTACAACCATAGACGCGTGCGGCAGATGGACGGAGCCATCAGCCCGTCAACGCACGCCGAAGCTCGTCGGGCGACGCCGTGCCGGTAGTGCCCAGCTTGTGGATGGTGACCGAGGCGCATAGGTTGCCGAACTGGGCGGCCTCCAGCGGATCTGCACCGGCACAGAGGGCCGCCACGATGCCCGCGGCCACGCTGTCCCCCGCCCCGCAAATGTCGATCGGCCCGCGCACGGGGGGAGCCGGTGCGCGTTTGGCGCCGTCGGCCGTGCAGGCGGCGACGCCCAGCTTTCCGAGCGTGACGAAGACGGGGCGACCGGCCCGCGCGGCCAGTGTGCGCCCGTGCCCCATGGCGGCCTCGACGTCTGCGATCTCGCCCGGTTCGTCCCCACACGCCCGGGCGGCCTCGAGATGGTTGGGCTTCACCGTGACGCCCTCGAACTCGCCGATCCGCACCCGGGAGTCGGCCAGGATCGGCATTTCGGGGTGCGCCCGGCCGATCTCTGCCAGCAAGCCGCGCACGGCGTCGGTCACCACGCCACAGTTGCGCTCTTCGACCTGGTCGGCCACGATAATGCCGTCCACGCGCTCGGGCGAGGACGGGCCGGCGAGGGACTTCAGCGCGGCCAGGATGCGCACCTCGTCTGCGGCGGCAAGCCTTCGGCGGTTCTTGATGTCCAGCCGCTCTATCTCCACCTCGCCGCCGGGAGTGAGGCGCATGGGTTTGGTGTAGGTGGGCGTGAATCGGCTGGGAGAACGGCGGAGCCTCCGGCAGCCCACACGGGTGCGTCGGAGGCCACGAGCCAGCTCGTAGGCCTCGCCGTCGCTGCCGATGACGCCCACGGCCTCGATGCGCCCCACGCCCAGGGCCGAGACGTTGTTCGTCACGGTGCCGGCCGCGCCGGGGCTGCACCGCACCTGGACCACCTGGCGAGCCTCCAGGCCGGTCTCGATGGAGACCTCGGAGAGCGCAGGGTCGGTGACCATGTACTTGTCGAGGAAAAAGTCGCCCACCACCGCGATAGAGATGCCGGGCAGGCGGGCGAGCAACTCGTTCAGGCGGTCCAGGTTCATCGTTCGGCGTCCCTCGCTAGGATCGCTTGGCGCACCAGCGCACGGCGTTGGCCAGGATCTTGTGGATGATGGGGTTGTGGTAGGTCGGGCAGGTCTCGTGTCCGGGGCGGAAGTAGAAGACGCGCCCGGCGCCGAAGCCCTCGCCCACGCCCTGGCCGGGCCCGGAGGTGAACTCGGGGTCCTTGCCGTCGCCCACGGTCCAGGCGATGCCGCTGGGGAAGGTCTTGCCGTCGTACGGGAAGTGCGACTGCAGGACCAGGGTCAAGGCCGGGGGCACGTCAAACGGAGAGCCGTACATCTCCTCGCCATCCAGCGTGAAGTCCTCGACGCCCTCGGCGATGGGATGCCACGGGGCGCAGACGCGGATCTGCTCGGGCTCCATGGGGTTCATCTCGCGCCAACCGCCCTTGAGGTGGCCGGGGCAGGCCATGACCCACTGGAAGGTCTTGGCGTAGTGGGCGCTGTGGAGGGCGATGAAGCCCATGCCGCCCTTGTGTACTCGCTCCATGACGCGGCGGGCGGTATCCTCTGTGACCTCGCCGTGCCGTGCGTGGCCCCACCAGAGCAGGACGTCGGCGTTGTCCAGCGCGGCCTGACTGCAGCCCTGCTCGGGGTCGTCCAAGTTGGCGCAGGTGATCTGCATATCGGCTCCGGCCAGGGCGCCGATGCCGTCGGCCAGGGCGCCGTTCAGGCTCTTGGGGTAGAGGGCCTTGGGGGCGTGCGGCGGGTTCTCATCCCAGATAAGGACGCGAATGGGCTTGTTGGTGCTATCCACGAAGTCTGACTCCTTTCGACGGGCCGATGGAAACGGCCCCTGAGCACGAGAGCATTTCGGCAGTCTGGTCGCGAATACCTGCTACCAGCTGACCACCCAGGCCTCAACCGAGCGACCGGGTAGCTCGAGTGGCAACCGACCCGACGCCGGCAACGCCGCCGGCGTCGGGTCGCCATCGGCTCCGACCACCCGGCTGAGCTTTGCGCCGGACGCAGGGATGCCACAGCCCTTCAGGTCCAGCGCCGCCTGTGCCGCCACGGGCTTTGCACTGCTGTTGGCGAAGAGGATGAGCAACTTGCGCTCGCCCGGTAGTAGCCACGAGCCGGTCTGCACGGCAGGTGTGGTGATCCAGGTCTCGCCGTACCAGGCCCAGTCGGAGCGGATGGCGGGCACATCACCCACCAGCATTACCGGGCGGGCCATGCGTCCGGCGTAGAAGTGGCGCGCGAACCGGCTCCGCAGCCTGATCGTCTCGCGCAGGAAGGGACCGGCCACCGCCTCCTGCGCCACCGCGGGATCGAGCCAGCCAATCTGCTCGCCGTAGACCAGCTGCTGGGCCATCTTGGCGCAGAGGGCATCGAGGCGGGTGCCCGCGCCGGCGTTATAGGCGCGGCTGAAGAGCTGCACGGCTCCTGCGTAGACCGCCGGGAAGACCGGGACCATGTCCGGGAACTGCCAGTGCCAGGTTAGGTAGCCGTCCATCCACTTCACGTAGGGCTCGGCGTTGCACTCGGTGGTAATCATCTTGTCCGCGGGCAGCTCGGCCTGCAGCTTGGTCAGGAGCGGCCAGTAGCCCTTGGCACACCACCAGTCGCCACCGCCCAGGGCGTGGCCGTGGGTCGGGTCCATGCAGAGCGCGGGCGACGCGGCGGCAATCTGGTCGATGTAGACGCCGTGGACGCCCACCTCGCGAACCAGTCGCAGGACGATGTCGCGCACCGTCTCCCGCCAGAGCGGCGCGGTGGGGCACATGACGCCCAGGACCACGGGCGAGCCGTCAGCCTCTTTGCTCCCGTAGGTCTCCGTGATCGGCTTGCCCGTCTCGTCCTTGGTCACCGAGGGCAGGGCCCGCTTGGTGAACTCGAAGTCCTCGGCGCCCCGGTCGCGGGTGTCCCAGAGACGGCCGTTGATGTAGGGCATAGTATGGACGCCCACCTTGGTGAGCTGGGCAACGCCCTCGGCCATGCCGGGCCGCGTGGGGAAGTAGTGCGGGTAATCGTTGTCGAACGGGATCACGTGCCAGCTGTACCAGTGGAAACCGATATCGACACCGAGTTCCTCGCGCATACGGGTGACGCCGGGCACGACGTCAGACGCAGAGCCGCTGGCTAGCGCCCAGCCGGGCAGCTCACGGAGCCAGAGCGGCGTGTCGTCGCGTCCATCGCGGCCCAGCTTGGGCCACCAGGGTGCGTGTCCGCTGACCCATCGGCGATAGATCCGCGAGGCGTCGAACCAGTCGCCGCGAAGCAGCCGCCAGGCGGCCACTCCGGGCAGGCGGTAGCCGTTCCCCGCCGTCGTGGGGTTCGGCGCCGGGTGATCGTAGGTCAACAGCACGCCCTTCTGGGGCAGTGCGTCCAAGACGATCTCCTTGGTGGAGGCGCCGGGATCGTGCATGGCGAAGTAGAGGCCCGAGCCGCCGGGGCCGGAGCCGTAGGCCGCCAGCAGCTGCATGGAGCACCAGCCGTTGGGGTACATGGAGCGGCGCACCTGGGCGTGCTCCCAGGCATCCTTGAGCTCCACTCCCGGCCCGGTGGGAAATAGCGCACGTGGATCAGTTCCCGGACGGGCCACGCGGACCTGCGGGAAGGCCACCTGACGCACGGCCCAGGGGGTGCCCGTGGTCGCCACGGTCAGGCGCCAGTCGAAACCTGCCTGCCCTGGCACGGGGGCGGCGGTCGCCATGGCGCTGACGCCCTTGAGCGCCGGATCGGTGTGGCCCGACCAGGCGAGGGTGAGCACGCCCTTCTTCGCCACGCACGAGGCCTTCCGCCAGCCGGCTTCCGAAGTTACCACCACATCGGCGTCGGAGCCGGGCTTGCGGAGGGCGATGGAGAAGAGAGGCGGCGCCTCGGGCGCCAGAAGGGCGCGGGAGCGCTCCATGTCATCAAGCGAGGCCAGTTCCAAACCACCGGCCGTCCGCGCCACGGCGAGCCGCATGGCGCCCGCGTCGGCCGCGGTCCAGCCGGCCGGCAGTTGCGTCCCCGCGGCGACGCGGGTGGCCTCTTGCCATCTGCCGGACTGCTCGAGACGGGCGGCGGCGGCGGCACGCCATTGGGCTGAGGCTCGCGCCGCGCCGCGCAGGCGGTCGGCCGAGGCCTGGGCCTTGCCCACTGCGGCGCGCGTCGATGCGAGCGTCAGGTAAGCGGAGGCGCTCCGGCCCAGACGCCCTGCCCATTCCTCGGCCTCGGCGAAGGGATCGTCGGCCCCGCCGAGCCAGAGCCAGCAGGAGAAGCGCTCGACCGGGCCTGTGAGGCTTTGCCAGTTCGCATGAAGGTAGCTACCGTAGCCGCCGGCGCCGTCATAGACGCGCACGTCGGGGCCGATGAGGGCCACGCCGGACTTGCCCGCCCGCACAGCGCCCCAGCCAGTCATCGTGAACCCCTTCGCGGAGCCGGTGATGGCCCCCGACTGGCGCGGGTTGCCGCCGGACCAATCGGTGAACCGCCTGTCCGCAAAGTTAAACTCCAGGAAGTGGAGCTCGTCCCACCGCTGGTTGCCGTCCTGCCGCACCTCGGCATTCACCCAGCAGAGCGGACGGTCGCGGAAGTAGTACCAGTCGTACACCGCTCGGGCGCCGCCGGGCGCAGGCGTCCCATCCTCGCGGCAGTAGCGCGCCGAGACGCGGACCACCGTGCAGACCGGGCCAGTCGAGACGACCTGGGCCAGCGGCTTGGGATCGAAGCGCAGGTTCCAGCCGCCCAGGGCCGTCGTGTAGACGCGATCATTCCAGGTGAACTTCTCCAGCGCCTCGCCCATGCCCGGCAATCCGATGCTCCCGGGGGCCGGGTAGGCGCCGCCCAGGCCGATGACCGCCTGCGCCGTCTGGACGAGGTCCGGCAGGCCGCCAACCGGCGTGACGGCGCCGCCCATCGCCAGCCGCAGGTCGCCGGCCGCGCCCTCATCAACCCGGCAGACGATGGACCCCGGGCGTCCCGGCGACATGGGCGACACGTACTGGGCAGCCATGCGCTTGCCGGAGTTCGGCGCCGTGAGCCAGACCTCGCGCCCGGACAGCGCCCGCTCCACCGACGGCGGCGCGGGCAGCATGACGATGCCGTGCTCCGGACGGCTCTGGATCCGCACGATATGGCCGGTCGGCTGCGCCGTCGCCGCCACCGCCAGGCCCAACAACGCTGCAGCCGCCAATCCCCACAACCCCGAAACCATGGCCTTCGCCCCTTTCGGCCGCATCACCGCGAGCCACTGCATTCTAGCGGTCGCGGCGGCGCCGGTCAAGCCGTATTGCGCTTCGGTTGCCGGTAATGGCCCGTAGCGGTCTATAACCTGTTGGAGCAAACACGCTCAGGAACGGAGTCGCGCACCCATGAGAGCTTTCGCAATCCTCGCTGCCCTGCTTGTTCTGGTCGGAGGAGCCGTGGCGTGGCGTGTCCGAGCGAAGGGCGCCGAGGCGACCGCCCAGGCAGAGCAGCGGAAGGCGCGCTCATCCAGCGCCCCCAGCGTCGCCGTAGGCAAGGTGGAACGGCGCGATATCGTGAAGAGCTTCGAGGGCGTGGGCACCATCGAGGCGCCGACGCATGTGAAGCTGGCGGCCAAGGTCAGCGGCCGCATCGCCATGCTGACGGTGGAGGAGGGCGACCACGTAGCCGCCGGCCAGGTGCTGGTCCGGCTGGACGCCCCCGAACTGGAGGCTCAGGTCCGCAGCCAGCTTGCCCAGGTGGCCGAGAGCCGGGCCAAGCTCGCCCAAGCGGAACTCGGGCAGAACCCCGCCGACGTCTCCGCCGGCAGCTCGGTTCGCCAGCAGGAGGCGGCTGTGGCGAGCGCCCGGGCGGACAACGAGCAGGTGCGGAAGACCGTGCAGGCCCAGACCGCCGCCGCGCAGGCCTCCCTGAGCGACGCCCAGGCCAAGATCGACAACGCCACTGCCGCACTCGGCGGGGCCGAAGCCGGTGTCCGCAGCGCCCAGGCGAACCTGGCCAACGCCAGGACGCGCCACAGCCGCGTGGCAGACCTCTTCAAGCAGGGCTTCATCGCGGCGCAGGACGTGGACGATGCCCGGACCACGCAGGATGTGCAGTCCGGCGCGGTGGAGGTCGCCACGGGCCAGCTCAACGTCGCCCGAGCCCAACTGCGCTCGGCACACGCCATTGCGGAGTCGGCCAAGCAGAACGCCGAGATCGTCGCCGGCAAGGGGCAGGCCGACATCGCCGCCTCAGACGCCAAGTTGCAGCAGGCCACAGCGATGCTCGATACCGCACGGGCCAACAAGGCGCTTCCCACGGCCTACCGCCGGAGCGTGGAGGCGGCCCGAGCCGCCCTTGCAGCCGACGAAGCGGGCCTGCGCAACGCGCGCGCCATGCTGGCCAACTCCGTGCTCGTGGCGCCTGTCAGCGGCAGGATCACCGCCAAGCTGATGGACCCCGGCTCCATGGCGACGGTGGGCGCGCCGATCCTAGAGATACAGGCGGTGAAGACCGTCTGGGCCACAGCCGCCGTGCCCGAGGAGGCCGCCGTGCGCATCCGGCCCGGCCAGCCCGGCGCGGTGACCGTGGACGCCTGGCCGGGGCGCGATTTCAAGGGCCAGGTAACGCAGGTGAACGCCGCCAGCGACATCGCCAGCCGGCAGGTCACGGTGCGAGTGGCGCTGGACAACGCCGACGGGGCGCTGCAGGCGGGGATGTTCGCGAAGGTTAAACTGGTCACCCAGCGGCTTACGCAGGTGATCGTGGCGCCGCGAGAGGCCCTCCAGCGCACCAAGGCCGGCCCGGCGCTGGCCGTGGTCGGCCAGGAGATGCATGTGCGGATGGTCCCCGTGCAGACCGGCGCGGCCGACGCGGCGGGCATCGAGGTGAAAGGCGACGTGGCCGCTGGCGACAAGGTTGTCACCATGGCCGGCGGACCCATTAAGGATGGACAGACGGTACGACTGGGCGGCAAGCGGCCGGCCAAGGGCGGCGCTCGATGAGCATCGCCCGTGCATCGGTCCAGCGGCCCGTAGCCGTCACCATGCGGATCGCGTCGCTGGTCCTCCTGGGGGCCATCTGCGCCACGCGCCTGCCCGTAGACCTCTTGCCGAAGGTGACGCTGCCCACCATCGCCGTGGTCACCCGGTGGCCCAACGTGGGCCCGGAAGAGCTTGAGACGCAGATCACGCGGCCCATGGAGCAGGCCGTGTCGGCAGCGCCGGGCCTCTACCAGGTGCAGTCGAGCACGTCCGAAGGCTCCAGCATGGTTCGCATCCAGTTCCAGTGGGGCACGGACATCGGCCAGGCGGCCGTCGATACGCTGCAGCTGGTGCAACGAGCGGCCCAGAGGTTCCCCACAGACCCCACGCTGCAGACGCCGCTGGTCTACAAGTTCGACCCAACCCAGTTCCCCATCCTGGTCTTCGGCGTGCGAGGCGAGAAGGATCCGGTCAAGCTCCGCCAGTTGCTGGACAACCAGGTCTCGCCCATCATCGAGTCGGCAGATGGAGTGGCCTCTGCCTCCATCACCGGAGGGCTGGCGCGGTCGATCATCGTCAATGTGGACCCCGAGCGGCTCCGCGCGCACCGGCTCTCCCTGACCGACGTGAGCCGAAGGATCGCGCAGGAGAACCTGAACCTGCCGGCGGGCATCGCCAAGCAGGGGAACACCGAGTACACCATCCGAAGCCTCGGCTGGCTACAGAGCCCGGAGGAGATCGGCGCCATCCCCGTGGGGACGTCCAACGGCCGCCTGATCGCCCTCTCCGAGGTCGCGACGGTGACCGACGCCGCCCAGGAGGTCAGGCTCAACACACGGCTCAACGGCGAGCCCGCCGTGGGCATGGTGATCAGTAAGCAGAGCGGAGCCAACACGGTCACCACCGCAGCGTCGGTGCGGGAGAAGATCGCCCAGGCGGTGAAGCTCTACCCGAACCTCAAGTTCGACGTGGCCTACGACCAGGCCAAGTTCATCTCTAACTCCATCACCGACGTGCAGACGAGCGCTGCCATCGGAGGCCTGCTGGCGGTTCTGATCCTGCTCTTCTTCCTGCGCAACATCCGCAGCACGCTGGTGGTGGCGCTGTCGATCCCCACCTCCATCGTCTCCACCTTCGCCCTGCTCTACATGTGCGGTTTCTCGCTGAACACCATGTCGCTGGGAGGATTGGCGCTGGCCACAGGCCTCATCGTGGATGACGCCGTGGTGGTGCTGGAGAACATCTTCCGGCACATCGAGCGCGACAAGAAGGACGCCCGCGAGGCGGCCGTCAGCGGCGCCGACGAGATCATGTCAGCGGTGGTGGCCAGCACCATGACGGTCATGGTCGTCTTCCTGCCGCTGCTGCTCATCAAGGGTCAGGCCGGGCAGATGTTCACGCAGTTCGCGCTGGTGGTCATCTTCTCCATCGGCGTATCGCTGCTGGACGCCGTCACCGTGGTGCCCATGCTGGCGTCGCGGCTTATCCAGGGCGACGCACACCGCGAGGCGCACAAGGGCGACGGCATCACGGCTCGGCTCTTTAGCCTCTTCGGCGGGTGGCTCGACGCCCTGGACAGCGCCTACCGCCGCGGACTGACCTGGACGCTGCACCGGCGCTGGCTCGTGCTGACGGCGGCTGCAGCGGCCTCAGCTGCGAGCCTGCTGCTGGCCCCGATGATCGGATCGGAGATGATGCCGCCTTCGGACAGCGGCGACTTCACGGTGACGCTCAAGCTGCCCGTCGGCACGGCGCTCTCGGTGACCGACCGCATGGTGCAGCAGGCCGACGCCATCGCCCGGAAGCACCCCGACGTGGAGACCGTCTTCAGCGCCTCGGGCACCACGCTGAGCACACGCGGCACCACGACCTCGCTGACGCCCTACCAGGGCTCGCTCACGGTCCGCTGCAAGCGCGAACGCAAGAAGAGCACGCTGGAGATCATGGCCGACATGCGGAAGGCGCTTGGCGCGCTACCTGCCGTCCGCGCCATGCCGAACCAGGTAGACGTGGTGACCCAGATCATGACCGGCGGCGGGCAGAACGTCTCCATCGACATCTTCGGCGATGACCTGCCGACGCTGGCGCGCCTCTCCAAGGAGGTGATGCAGCGGGTGCGGTCGGTGCCCGGCCTCGAGAACGTGGACGTGAGCTGGCAGGATGCCATGCCGGAGATTCAGTGGCGCGTGGACCGCCGCAAGGCGCTGCAGATGGGCGTCTCCTTCTCCGACGTGGCAGGCGCCATCAGCACGGCCACCAACGGCACCATCGCCAGCTACTACCAGCAGGGCGGCTTCCAGTACCCCATCATCGTGCAGCTTCCCGAGTCCGAGCGGAAGACCATCGACACCATGGGATCGATCCCCATTCGGAGTATCATCGGCGAAAGCGGCGTCTCGCGAGACGTGCTTTTGAGCCAGGTGGCCACTCCGGTCGAGGACGTGGGACCGAGCCAGGTAACCCGGCAGGACCGCCGCCGCTACATCTCCGTGCAGGGCCAGCCCCAGGGGCGACCGCAGAGCGAGGTGCAAGCCGATGTGGAGAAGGCGCTGGCAGGGCTGGACTTGCCGCCGGGCTACTACTGGGACTGGGGTACCAGCCAGAAGCGGCGCGGCGAGGAGTTCGCAGGCATGGGCCTCGCCGTCTTCCTGGCCATCGCGCTCATCTACATGCTGCTGGCGTCGCAGTTTGAGTCCTTCATCTACCCGCTCGTGGTGCTGACGTCGGTGCCGCTGTCTGCCATCGGCGTGGCCCTCGCTCTCTTCCTCACCGGGAGGGCCTTCGGGCTGACGGCCTTCGTGGGCCTGCTGATGCTGGTGGGCATCGTGGTGAAGAACGGCATCCTGCTGGTCGACTACACCAACGCGCTGCGGAGGCGCGGGATGGAGCGCGACGAGGCCGTATTGACCGCCGGGCCGACGCGGCTCCGGCCGATCCTGATGACCTCGTGCGCGGCGATCTTGGGAATGCTGCCCATCGCCATCGGCCTGGGCGAGGGCTCGGAGACGCAGGCGCCCATGGCCACCGCGGTCATCGGCGGGCTGCTCACCTCCACGATGCTGACGCTCTACGTGGTGCCCATCGTCTACACGCTGTTCGACGACCTGGGCAGGTTCATCACCCGACGAAGGAGCGCCGCATGACACGCACCCACGCACTGCGAGCCGCGCTGGGCGTCGCGCTGGTTGCGATGCCGGCCGGGGCATCCCTGGCGCAGGAGCCCTCCGCGGCTCCGCCCAAGCTGGGCGCCCCGGCGAGCCGGCCCAAGGGCCTGCCCGACCGGCCGATCTCCGTGGGCGAGGCGGTCCTGCTCGCGCTGGTCAACAGCCCCACAGCCGCGGCAGCCGACGCCCAATGGCAGGGCGCCACGGCGCGCTGGCGTCAGGCGCGCTCGGGCCAGCTACCGCAGGTCAGCGCCACCGGCGGCTACACGCATGTCAACCAGCTCGCCGGGGCCGCCTCCAGCAGTTCCGGCGCGGGCTACACCGGTTCGATCACCCTCAAGCAACTCGTCGCCGACTCGCGCCGCACCGACGAAGCCGTCCGCCAGGCCGAGTCCCTGCGCGATGCCGCCAAGCTGGCCATGGACAGGACCGTGGCAGACCTGGCGCTGCAGGTTCGGCAGGCCTTCCACGCCCTGGTGCAGGCGGAACGGCTCGTCGGCGTGGGCGAGGCCAACCTGACCGCGCGCCGCAGCCACGCCGAGCTTGCCCGGGCGCGGCTGAAGTCGGGCCTGGGCATCCCGTACGACGTGGTGCGCGCTGAGGCCGCCGAGGCCGACGCCATGCTGCAGCTGAATAGCGCACAGGCCGAAGCCGTGCAGGCGCGGGTGCGGCTGGCGGCGGTGATGGGGCTGGACGGCCGCGTCGACATTCGTCCCGGCGACGGCGCCGAGCCCGAGCCGCCCAAGCTCGACGTCGCCAGGCTTATCCAGCGGGCGCTCTCCGCGCGTCCCGAGGTGCGCCAGGCGGAGGCCAATGCCGAGGCGGCCAGCCACGGCCTCTCCGCGGCTCGCACCGGGCAGGCGCCGTCCATTGCGGCATCGGTCATCCTGGGTACGCGCGGCTCCGACTTCCCGCCCGGCAGCGACACCCTGGCGGCCGGACTGGCGTTGCAGTGGTCGCCCTTCGACTCCGGTCTCACGGCGGGCCGTGTGAGCGAGGCGCGGTCCTCGGTCGACGTGGCCAAGGCGCAGGTCGAGGCCGCGCGCATCGCCGTCACGTCGGAAGTGGCGCAGGCCTGGGTGGCGCTCACCATGGCCGAGAGACGCGTGGGCGCCGCCGAGAGCGCCGTGACCAGCGCAACCGAGGCCGTGCGACTGGCCCAGGGCCGCTACCGCGCCGGCGTCGGCACGTTCGTCGATGTGGCGGACGCCCAGGCCGCGTTGGTGGGCGCAGAGACGAGCCGCGTCAACGCGGTGACCGCAGTGGAGGTGGCCAAGGCGCAGCTGAACCGGGCCGTGGGCGTTCCGCAGCAGCTGCCTCTCATGGAGGGGCTGAAGTAGGTGTCTGAGCCTCGGCGGACCCGCGCCCGATGGGCAGTCCTATGGGCCGTGGCTCTGGCCGTCATCCTGGTCCCGTTCGCCCTCTGGGGCGACCGCATCGAAGCCTGGGCCGCCCACGCCCTCTCACCGGGTACAGCGCCGGGTGCGACGGCCGGGCTGGTGGTGGGCCTGCTGGGGGTCGACATCCTGGCTCCCATCCCGTCCAGCCTCGTAAGTACGGCAGCCGGCGCCCTGTTGGGCCTGACGCGCGGCGCCGTGGCCTCCTGGCTCGGCATGACCGTGAGCACGTGGCTGGGCTACTGGCTGGGTGCGCGCGCCCGGGCGGGCGTGGGCCGGGCCTGGATGGGCGAAGCCGAGCTCGCAAGGGCGGCGGAAGCCGGCGCAAGCCAGGGCATCTGGGCGCTGGGCCTCTTCCGAGGCGTACCCGTGCTGGCCGAGGCCACCGTCTTCTGGGCCGGGATGTCCGGCGTGCCGCCGCTCCCCTTCGCGCTCGTGACCACGGTCGCCAACCTGGCGGTCTCCGTGGGCTACGCCTGGGCCGGAGCCACAGGCGCTAAGGGCGGCGCCTACGTCGTCTTCATCATCGGAGCCCTCGCTGCCCCGGCGCTCGGCATGCTGGCCGGGCGGAGGGCGTTCAGGCATCAGGCTCCCCGTTGATCCTCGAGACGACAGCCCCGGTGCGACGGCCCCTTGCTCCCAGCCCAGACTCTCTCACGATGCTTTCACGATAGACCCGTATAATGGCATCCAACGGACGGGGGCCTTTGCTTCATGACCACTCGGGGGCATGCGCCATGAATGATGGCAAGGACAGGCTGACCACACTGCTGGCATTGACACTCGCCCATACGGGTGTGATCGCTCTTGGGCTCCTCGCCGCTTGGGGCGTCTGGCGCCTTGTGGAGCGCGTCTTGCGGTAGCCGGCCGTCGAGCTACGATCTACTCCTCGTCACTCTCCTTGCGTCCGGCGGCAGGAGGCCGGGGCCTCCGCGCCGAATGTGATGCCGGCGCCGCGGCGCCGCAACCACCCAAGGAGAGCCCACCGTGCGCATCGCGTTCATCGACCACCACCTGAACAACTTCCACGCCGACAAGTTCCTGAGCCTGCTTCGAGCCAACCACGCCGGCGAGGCGGAGCTTGTAGGCGCCTACGAGACCCATCCCACCGGCGATGACTGGTGCGCGAAGAACGGCGTGACGCGCTGCGTGACGCTTGCCGAGGCCGTAGATGCCGCCGACGCCCTCTTCGTTCTGGCCCCCGACGACGTGTACGCCCACCGCGAGTTGTCCGAGCAGGTGTTGCCCGCAGGCAAGCCTACCGTCATCGATAAGTTCCTGGCGCCCAACGCGGTTGACGCCGAGGCCATCGTCGCCTGCGCCGCCAAGCACGGAACGCCCATCTTCTCGTCATCGTCGCTGCGGTTCTCGATGGAGCTCGAGGAGGTTTGGCCGCAGATCGAGGGACAGGCCATCGCCGAGTGCTACTCGCGCGGGTTGGCCTCATGGGACCTCTACGCCTGCCATACGCTCTCGCCCGTGCTGCGATTTATGGGCGCCGGCGTGCAGCGCGTCATCGATACCGGCACTGCCACGGCCCGCTGCGTTACGCTGGACTTCGGCGGCGGCCGGCGGGCGCAGGTGGCGGTGACCACGGCGGCCAACGAGTGGGACCTCTTCGGCTGGAACTTCGGCGTGCGGGTAGGCGACGCCTACGTGGCCCGGACCGTGACGAACTTCGACGGCTTCTACGCCAACCTCATCGCCCGGTGCGTGGCGTTCTGCCGCACGGGAGAGGCGCCCATGGAGATCGGCGAGGCCGTGATGCTGGTGAAGGTCCTCGAAGCGGCCAACACTTCGCTGGCCGCAGGGGGCGAATGGATCACGGTCTGAGCGGGCCGAGCGCAGGAGGCGCCTCCGTGCCGGGTACGCAGGGCGTGGTGCGCAGGATAAAGCCCGCCAACCTGACCTACGACGTGGACGAATCGCCGCCGCCGTGGCTCTGCCTCACGGTGGCGGTGCAGCACGTCATCATCATCGCGGTGGGGATGACGTTCCCTGTGCTGCTCGGCCGGGCCATCGGACTGAGCCACGGCCAGACCGAGAGCCTGGTGCGGGTCTCTATGCTCGCGGCCGGCATCGGCACGTTGCTGCAGTCGATCCGGCGCGGACCGCTCGGCTCGGGATTCCTCTGCCCCGAGGGCCCCGATCCCTCGTTCCTGCCCGCCTGCCTGCTGGCCGGCGCCAGGGGCGGACTGCCGCTGGTCTTCGGCATGACCGCTCTGGCGGGCGCCTTCGAGGGCATCATGGCGCCCGTTATGTACCGGCTCCGGTCGGTCTTTCCGGTGGAGGTGACCGGTGTGGTGGTCGCCATGGTCGGGATCGCCGTGGTGCCGTCGGCGCTGGCCAACCTGCTCGGCGTGCCGGCCGGCGGAGCGGGGTCCGGCGGCTCTCCCCTTCAGGTCGGGCATCTGCTGGTGGGATTGGCGGCCCTCTGCGCCATGGTGGGGACCAACGTCTGGAGCCGGGGCTCGCTACGCCGGTACAGCATCCTGATCGGGATCGGCGTCGGCTTCGCGTGCGCCGGTGCGGCGGGCCTCCTGGGCGCCGACCAACTGCGCGAGGTGGCGCGGGCGCCCTTCGCCGCCCTGCCGGTGATGCCGGGCCTCTCGTGGAGCTTCAGCCTCGACCTGGTCCTGCCGTTCGCTATCGCCATCACCTGCTCGATGCTGAAGAATATCGGCGACATCACCACGTGCCAACGGATCAATGACGCCGGCTGGAAGCGGACGGACATGGTCACCGTGCGGGGCGGCATCCTCGCTGACGGCGTGTCCACCTTCCTGGGCGGCGTGATGGGCGGCTACGGCCCGGCCAGCTACTCGGCCAACGTGGGCCTGTCGGTGGCCACCGGGGTCACCAGCAAGCGCGTGGCCCTCTACGTCGGCGGCATCTGCGTGCTGCTCTCCTGCTGCCCCAAACTGGCGGCGGCGTTCGCCATCATGCCTGCCCCGGTCATGGGCGCACAACTCCTCTTCTGCGTCAGCTTCATGATCGTGGCGGGGTTGCAGATCATCATGTCGCGCATGATGGACGTCCGTCGCACGTTCGTGGTGGGCCTCTCCTTCGCTGTGGGGCTTGGCGCGGGGTTCCTGCCCGGCGCGTTCCGCGACCTGCCGGGGTGGCTCCAGCCGGTCTTTACGTCGATCCTCACGGCCGCGACCGTCAGCGCCATCCTCCTGAACCTGCTGCTCCGCCTGGGCGTCTCTCGGTCGGCGCGGCTTGACATGCCCTTGGGACCGGAGGCGGCGACGGCCCTGTGGGCATTCTTGGAGGAGCAGGGCAAGGCCTGGGGCGCCCGGGCCGAGGTGGTGCATCGGGCGGCAGGCGCGGTCTCCGAGCTGATGGAGCAGTCTATGTTGGCGGGCGCAGGACAGGCCACTGTCTCTGCCCGGTTCGACGAACTGAACCTGGACATCGACTACGAGTACGACGGGCCCGAGGTCACCTTACCCGACGCGCCACCTCAGGCGTTGCACAGCCTGGAAGCCGAGCCCGACTTCGCTGCCATCGCGGGATATCTGGTGAGAAGGCAAGCCGATAGCGTGCGGTGCGACATGCACGACGGCAGGCGCCGCGTACGCCTCCACTGGGACCACTGAGGGCGAGGCTAGCCTGCCGGCCCGCGCACTACCGGGCCGCCGCCTTGGCGACGGCTTGCGCCAGATGCGCGTGGCTGCCCGGCTTCCCGATCAGGTAGATGGGCGAGCCGGTGAGCCTCACCATGGGTTGGGTCACGACAGCGCCGACCATGTTGATGCAGCGGACGCCGGGCGGGACCTTGACCGAGCGAGCGCCTTGGGTGGCCCACGCCATCACCACCGACGCGGAGCCTGTCTCAAACGCCGCGGCGTAGACGCCTTCGGGTAGCGCAGGCATCCTCTGCGGTTTCGGTTTCGGGCCCAGGGCCGCCGCCATGGCCGCCACGGCGGCGGCCGCCTTGCGTGGAGCGCCGCCCTGCCCGAAGAGGCAGCACTCGAAGCCGGGCATGTTGGCCGCCCCGCTTGACCCCGAGTGGATGAAGACCTTCTCCACGCCGCGGGCAAGCATCACCGCCGCGAAGCGCACGGTGTACTCGGCGCACTCGCGCTCGTCGGTTAGTAGGCGCTCCTCGGCCCAGTCGCCGCCGGTGGGCACGAAGGGCTTCCGCGGCAGGTCGTCGGCGCCGTAGTAGGAGAACTCGGTGATCCAGATGGGCTTGCGGCCTCCGTGCCGGTCCATCTCTGCCAGTAGCTGGTCCATCTCGTCGATGAAGCCCTCCGGCGCCCGTGCGCCGGGGTAGACGTGCAGGTTCAGGATGTCGATCTGCTCCAGTAGCCCCGCCTGTATCATCTGGCTCGTGACGCCTCCCGGCCCTGCGCCGGCGCCGCCCATGAGGCGGCAGGTGGGATCGGCCTTGCGCGCCGCGGCCGCCACGGGCTTGAGCAGGTCCACGTAGTCGGCCGGCTTGTAGGCCCCGCGCGGTAGCGAGTAATCGGTGTAGATCGGCTCGTTCAGGAACTCCCAGATGCGGATCCGGTCCTTGTATCGCGCCACAGCCCGGCCTGCGAAGGCGGCCAGCAACGCGGGATCACGCGGCGCGTAGGCCTGCCGCGCCCGCTCACCGGGATAGCCGGGCTTGCGGAGGGCCTCAGGCGCCTCGGAGGACCATTCGGCCGACGGGAAGGGCGGCAGGAGCGCCATGAGCCTGGGCCCACGCTGGAGGACGCGGCCGATCTGCTCATCGGCTATCTCCCACCGGTAGAAGCCCGGCGACGGCTCGATGTGGTCCCACTTCAGCGACCAGTCGCGGTACCAGGAGACGCCGCAGAGGCTCGCCTGGTCGATGAGATTCGCGTCCGGGAAGGCGTGGTTGAGGCCGAAGAGGGTCTCCTGATTGCCGAGCCGCGGCACGACGGCGATCCGCACCGAAGGGGTCAGCAGGACGACGCCTGGAGGCGCCGTGGCAATGATCCGATACCAGCCGGTGCCGAGTTTGGGCAGCGAAACGCGCACAGGGACGCCGGGCTTAAGCACGACGGAAGGCAGCGCGATGGTCTGGCCGAAGGCGTCCACCGCCTTGAGCGAGAGCCGCACGCCGCCGGGCGCCACTCCACTGCCGGCCAGCCGCGCCGTCAGGGCCACGGGCTCGCCGACACTGAAGACACCCATGGGCCGGGCCGGTTCGAGAGCCGCCTGCACGGCTGAGAAGGCCTCGGGGCGCGTGGCATCCGGGCCGGCCTCGAGCTGCAGGTTGTCGAGGTCGACATCGACGCGGACGTCCTGAGCCAGGTCGGGCCCAGCCAGCACGAACAAGTGGCTCTTCTGGGCAGGGAAGGTAAAGGTGTAGCGCGCCCAGGCGGTGGTGAGCCGGACCTGCCGTCCGTCCTGCCGCGTGTCCCACTGCGAGCCGGTCGGGTCGAGCCCGATGTACCCCAGCCTGGCCTGCGTGCCCGAAACGGTGGCGCGCATGTCGCAGGAGAGGGTGTAGGTCTGCCCGGCCCTCACCGGGATCCAGCCGATGCTGCAGGCCAGGAGGCGCGTCTGCGGCGCCGACGTTGGGCGGAAGTAGTCGAACGCCAGCCTGGGCGTAATGCCCGGGCCCATGGGGATGCGCAGGTAGTGCTGGTGGCCGGGCTCAGGACCGGTGACGACGCTCCCGTGCAGGTGCGCCAGGTTGCCCCATCCCGCCGAGACGCCGTAGGAGCTCCAGCGCGTCCCGCCCAGCTCGAACGATCCGTTTGGCAGGAGGTTGCGGCCTCGGGCGGGCGGCGTCGTGTCGGTGAAGGCGATGGAGGCCGAGGCGGCCTCAACGATGGCGACGTCGGCCAGGTCCAGCGCACCGGTCTCGGTGAACCAGATCTGGAGCCTGCTCGAACGATCTACGGCGCGCGTGGCCCTGAAGACGATGCGGTAGGTCCGCCACTCCGAGCCCACCTGGACGCTCTTGGAGAGGCCGCAGTTGGACCAGTCCGACATGTCGCTGATGGCGACCGAGATGCTGCGCCCGCGGATGCCCTGCTGCCGGGCGCGGCACGAGAACTCGTAGGCCGTGCCCTCGGTCAGCCGGACGTGGCCCACCTGCGCGACCATGGCATGGCTCGCGGGGCCTTCCGGAGAGAACCGGCTACACGTCAGGCGCGCAGACGCACGGCCGCCCACGGCGCCTACCGTGAGAGCCTGGCTCACGCTGCGCGCGTCGCCAGACATCTCCCAAGCGGCAGGCTTGCCGGCGAGCGCCTGCCGGAAGTCGCCGTTGGCCACCAGGTTCACCTGCGCCGCCGCACGGCCCGAGCCGAGGAGCGCCACAGCCGGAAACAGCGCCATGAAGGCCCAACCGCGCATGCCGCACCTCCTTGATCGCCCGGTCCCTACCGCTTGCCAGGCGCGGGGAGGGCGTCTACCTCGCGCATCCACTCCGCCCAGTGGTTCTCCACCTCGGCGATGAGCGGCTTGGGCGACCAGTCGTCGCTATAGACGCTGAAAGGATCGGCGGAGCTGGGGGCCACGTTGAGGAACTCCCAGCCCAGCCCCGTGCCGTTGCGCAGCGTGCTCCGGAGCAGGGCGGGGACCTCGTCGGGCCGGAAGTCGGAGCCGTTGAGCGTCATATGCTCCGCGATCGCCCAAGGCTGGCCGCCCTCGGCCATGGCCTCCCGGACCTTCCGATAGGCCACCTCGTTGGTGCGCCGCGTGCCGAGGTGCCAGTGCCAGTTCACCTGGATCACGTTGATGCCACGGAGCCGCTCGAGGAAGGTCCGCGAGTCGCCGTTGCGGTTCGGCATTTCTGGCCCCGCCGTCTCCAGGTAATCGGCCGCAACGTAGGCGTCGGGACCGGCCACGGAGCGGAACGCGGCTGCGTCGTCGCTTACCCACGCGGCCAGCGCCTCTGCCCGGAACCGGTTCCAGGTGGCGTCCTTCACGAATGACTCGGGCGCCGGTAGGAGATCCGGGAAGGCGGGGCCGGGGAGGCGATTGCGCTTCAGCCACGCCGCGTAGGTCGTGCGGGCGTGGTCGCTGTAGTCGATGGACTGGTTGCCGATGTACTGCGGCTCGACGGTGGTCTCGAACCAGAGAACCTTCTTGTGGTCCACGGCCCGCACGATGGCCTGGATGTACGCATGGACGACGCGGCGGTACTGCGGCGAGTGGATGGTGGGGACGATGGAGCCGAAGCCGTACTCGGTATCGTTCACCTTGTGGCCCTGCGCGTTCACGGCCACGGCGTCCGGGTGCTTCTGCCAGAACCCGGCCGGCAGCGCGCCGCCGCCCACGCCGTAGGTCTCCACCGAGAGGCAGGGGTACATGCCCGCCGCGTAGATCGCGTCCACCAGTCGCCTGAGCGGCGCCGTCGAAGCATCGGGCGTCCCATCGCCGTTCGGGTCGAACTGGTGCCAGTAGCAGTTGATCTCAATGGCGCTGTACTGCTTCGCCTTCAGCACAGGCAGGTCGGCGATCAGCTTGTCGCACTCGGCGGCCACGGCGAAGTTGCGGAGCGGCTTGCCGATCTTGAGGAAGACGCGCCGCCCGTTCACGAAGAAGCGCCCATCGCGGATAACCCACGCGGCGGGCCGCGCCTCAGCCATCGAAGCGCAGAGCAACGCCGCCACCGCCAGACCCACCACCGCCAAGCGCGCCGCCAGTTCGATCATCCCTGCCTCCTCGCCGACCCTTGGTTCCGCTACTGCGAGCATTGTAGCAGTCGAGGGGTGGGGCGGGGTGGTCACTGACGCCGAGATGGCTCAGGCGCCCAGTCCGTCGGCCAGGCCCTGCGTCGATGCCACGGTGACGCTAACATCGCCCCACCGCCGGGTCCATGGCTCACCTTCGTACGGGCAGACGAGCCAGTTGCGGTGTGCGGTGCATATGGCGTACTATTCACGCCGAACGGTGCTAAGTGGTAACCGTACTGGCCATGTTGGGGCGAGGTGTCATGTACGGTTAGCATTTTGCCGACGCCAAACAGCGTTCAGTCCCTACACGAGCTCGGCGAGGCCGGGCACGTCAGCCAATGCGTCCTCCACGGGCACCTGCAGCACATTGTTCATGAGCGCGAAGAAGGTGTACTGCGAGACCAGCGCGATCAGGTCAACCACGTCACCCGCCGGTAGCGGCGAGGCGTGGTGCGCCCATGTCTGCGGACTGACCGACCTCTGTTCGACCAGTTCGTCGGTGAGCAGAAGCAGGGCCTTCTCGCGGCTGGATGCGAAGCGCTCGTGCGCGCCTTCGGACACCGCCGCCACTTCCTCGCACGAAACGCCGAACTCCGTGGCCACAGGCACGTGGTGCTTCCAGACATAGTCGCTGCCATAGAGACGAGCCATGCGCAGGATCACGAGTTCCTGCTCGCGGACGGTCAGGCCCATCTTGGACTTGCAGGTCACCCAGTAGTCGAGGAACGGGCCGAAGGTCGCCGGGTTGTGCATGATGGAGCCCAGCACGTTGCGCGGGAACCCCTTGCCCTTAAGCCCGTCGCCGGGTATGCGGGCCAGGATCTGAAGCCACTCGTCGCGCATCTCCGCCATATCGCGCGGCAGGATGCGCGGCTGCGGCTCGGTGGGGTGGATTGGGCGCGGCTCATCGGTCGGCATGTGGGCCTCCTTGCGCGTGGCGGCTGACCCAGGTTCTGAACCTGAAGGAGAGACTCGCCAGCTTCCCTTGGATGTCGTCGGGTGGAACGCTATCAAACACGGCGCCCTGGGCGCTGACACGGGGATGGGCGAACTCACCGGGGCGGTCGGGCACAGTCTCCACAACGCGGGCGAGCGTCGAGTAGAGGTCGCCCAGGGGCAGGCTGGCCGCCGCGCCAACCGAAGCGCCGATCCGGTTGTTCAGGATGTACCAGGACAGGTTCGGCGGGTAGTCGACCAGCAGGTGGTCCTTCATCGTGCTCATCAGGGCGTTCTGGTCGCCGTCCACCACCACGACCTCAAGGCCCGGGCGTTCCCTCGCCAGCGCCCAGCCGATCGCCGACGTGCCGCCCATGTACCCCACGTTGTACAGGTTGCCGGGCCTGTCGACCAGGCTCCTCGCCGCCCTCGACGTGAAGCCGTTGCAGAAGAGCAGCGCGGCGTCGGGGTGGTTCTCCGCGATGGCCACGATCGCGTCATCGCGCGTCCACAGGCGTCTACCTGCGATGGCGGACGGCATGGATGGGGCTCCGTGGCGCACCCGTAGAGCATCAGGATCGGCGGCGCCGGGAAGCGTGTGCGGGGCCGGGGCCGGGAGGTCGGTCGTCCTCTCGATCGCGTCCGGTGCGAGCTTCAGCACCCCGATGCGGCCCGACAGCGCCGTCACTATCGACTGCTCCAGGTCGCGCTGGATGCCCGCCCCGCATCGCGTACCGAAGACGCCCGCGCCGTCGCCGAAAACCGCGTCGATGAGGGGCTCAGTGCGACACCCGATCTCCTGATGGGGCTCACTGGTATCGTCCGGCCCGGCGCCGCGGTACGTGATCATCACGGCCATCGGGATGCGGTAGATCGGCGCGTTGGCGCATGAGATGAACCCATCGGCTGCGTTCATCAGGCCCGAGTTCTGCATATGGACGAGGGCAGGCTTGCCGGTGGCGAAGTAGGAGCCCACGGCGATGCCGACCAGGTTGCCCTCGTGGGTCGACATGGTCAGGCGCAGATCCCCACGGCGCGACGCTAGCGCCGCAAGGCATTGCCACGTGTCCGTGATGGAGCAGGGCACCGACGCCACGTGCTGGATGCCTGCATCGATGTACGACTGGAGGATAGCGTGATCAGGGCAAGCACCGCGAGTGCCTGGCCTGCCGGCGAGAATCCGACCCATACAGTGTGCCTCTAGATAACAAAGTAGATACTGCGAAACCGCCACACAATCCATCATGCTTCGCAACCCGCCACGTCGCGGCACGGGCAGCCGGATCGCGCGCACGGAACCCCTTCACACTGCCGCGCGGTCCGAACGTACCATTCACGCTTACGAGCGCCGTCCGACCGGCGCTCCCTGAGCGGCAAGGCTGGCGTCGGACTGGGAGCCGGAGCAGGACTCACGCACGGCCGCGCCGAATCAGCCGGCATCGCTTCAGCCCGGGCCAGGCGGACGCAGTAGCTCTACGACTGCCCGACGCCGATCGCGGCGCGAGATATGACCTGATGCACCCAAGGAGCAACCTCGCCATGGAGCAGGACCTACGCGTTACAGCAGCCTATCCGCCGGTAACCAAGACGCCCATCACGCCAATGGCGCTGAAGTCCGACCTGGCAGATGCGGCCAGGCGGTGGGATGCCTACTTTGCAGGCGAGATCATCGACCGGCCGATCGTCTGCGTGACGGCGCCGCGGCAGGATGCGCAGCCTTCGGACGGGCCGGTGGGCACGAACTACTATGGCCGCGTCCATCTCGACCTCGCCGAGATCGCGCGCCGCCAGGTGCGGGCCGTAGAGGGCACATACTACGGCGGCGAGGCGATGCCGTCGGTCTGGCTCAGCTTCGGTCCCGACGAGGCGGCCGTCTTCTGCGGGGCGGAGCTTGGATGGAGCGACGGCTCGGGCGACACCAACTGGTCAATCCCCTGTATTGACGATTGGAGCTTCGCGCCGCCCATCGCCCTGGACCCGGCCAACCCGCTCTACACACGGATCCTCGAGCTCTATGCCGCCGCCGCCGATGCGGCCCAAGGCAAGGCGACCATGGGGATGCTGGACCTGCACACCAACATGGACCTGGTCTCGGGCCTCCGCGGACCGCAGCGGCTCTGCATGGACCTGATCGACGAGCCCGAGGCCATCGACCGCGCCATGCGGCAGGCTCGTGCGGCCTTCCCTGCCCTCTGGGACGCCGTCTGGCGTGCCGGACGGTTGTCGGAAGTGGGCTATGCACCGTACACCACGCTGCAGTGCGACTTCTGCTGCATGATGAGCCCGCCCATGTTCCGGCGGTGGGTGCTGCCGGCGTTGGAGGAGGAGGCCGCCATCGTCGGGAACGTGGTCTACCACTGGGACGGGCCCGGCGCACTGGTGCATACCGCCGACCTCATCGCGAGCAAGGGGCTCCACACGCTCTCGTACGTCCCCGGCGACGGACGCGGCGGGCATTCGGCGTACATTGACCTCTTCAAGCGGGTGCAAGCCGGCGGCAAGGCCGTGCAGGTCTGGGGACCGCAGGAGGAGGTGAAACTCATCCACCGTGAGCTTCGGCCCGACAGGGCCCAGTACCACACTTGGGCCGCATCACAAGCCGAAGCGGACGCCCTGCTCGACTGGTTCGTGCGGAACACCTAACCGCCACCGTCAGCCTTGGTTCGGCTGCAGATGCTCCAGCGCCAGATCGATGGTGGCCTCGACCGGCATCTGCCAACCGGCCTCCAGCAGCGCATCGCAGGTGTCCGCCCCGAGGCGCTCGCGTAGCTGCGCCAGCGCACCGTCGACCGACTTGCGGTGAGCCGGTCTCTGCTGTAAGTCGGTCTCGTCCTCCAGCCTGAGGAGAGCGCCCATCAGCCGCGCTGCCCGGTCCATCTCCTTCCTCCGCAGGGCGTCGAGAGCCATGCAGTAGAGCCCCTCCAACACGCCGCACGGGTTGAGAGCCTGCAGGCTCTCTCGAAGGAAGCGGCGGTACCAGCGTCCGGCCAACGCCGCCTCGCCGCGCTGCTCGGCGATCTGGCCCAGTGCCCAGATAGCTGCGCCTCCCTGCACCCCGTCCATCTCGTCGGCCGCCAGGCACTCCTTCAGCAGGACCGCCGCGGCGTCCAGGTCGTTCCGCTCCCGGGCAAGCGCGGACAGGCCGTAGAGCGCGTGCGCCAGCGGAGACCTGAGGCCGGCCCTGCGTGCCACGGCGGCGCACTCGCGCAGCGCCCCTTCTCTCGCCGACGTGTCTCCCGTCGCACCCAGGACGTTGCCCAGCATCAAGAGCGCATCTGCTCTGGGGGCGTCGCCCTCGAGGTCCCCAAGCAGCGTCCGGCCGTACTCGGCGAGGCGCCGAGCGCGAACGGGGTCGCCTCCAGCGGCGCAGGCTCCAGCCATCCGAAATGCGCCGGATACGACGGCGCCGCGGTCGCCATGCCGGTTAGCGATGGACACGGCCTCCCGGTACCTGCGGCGGCCCAGCTCCCATCGACCCAGTGCGGTGGCGACGGAGCCGGCAGTCAGAAGCGCGGCCGCCCGCGCAGAATCGCGCCTGAGGTGCAGCGTGGTGACCCGGTCCGCCCAGTGGTCCCCGTCCCTCAGGTGATGCCCCTCGCTCCGCCACAGCCCCTCCAGGGACGCGAACGCGCGGGCGAGATCCTCGGTCTGCCCGCTCTCGGCCAGCCACTCCAGCGCCACAATCAAGTTTGGGTAGTCGTGCCTGAGGGAGTTCCATCCGGGCCGCTGCAACGCCGGCGACGCCACGGACACGCACTCGAACTTCCGTACGAAGTAGCGCGCATGCCGCTCGCGAGCCCGGTTGGCGCCGGCATCCCGCAGCCGCTCAGACGCATACTGGCGCACGGTCTCCAGGTACCGGAACCGTCCCGTATCCCTGTTCGCCACCACGAGCGATCGCTCTTCCAGCTCGGCCAGCGCGACAAGGGCCGCGTCCCCGATCACGGCCTCCGCGGCTTGAAGGGACCAGCCGCCGCGGAAGACGGAGAGGGCGGCGAATGCCTCGCGAAGGTCGGGCGCCAGCAGGTGGTGGCTCCAGTCCAGCGTGGCGCGGAGGGTCCGGTGACGCCGGGGGATGTCCTTGCGGCGGTCGAACAGACCGTCGGCGCTACGCTGCAGGCGCTCCAGCAACGTCGGCGGCGGAAGAATGCGGACCCAAGCCGCCGCCATCTCTATGGCGAGCGGCGATCCCTCCAGATAGTCGCACAGCGCGGCCACATCCTCGCGGTTTTGCGCATTCACCTCGAAGGTCGGCACTACGCCACGCGCACGATCCACGAAGAGAGCGACGCTCTCGCAGTCGGCGCCCGCGCCGGCAGGCGTCGCCAGCGGCAACAGGCGCATCTCGCGCTCTCCCCTCAGTGCGAGCGACTGACGCGACGTGGCGAGCACGCGTGTGCCCGGCATCAGTTCAAGCAGGCGGCTGACCCCGCCGCGCACGTCTCCCTGAGGCGACTCGCCCAGAAGCTGCTCCAGATTGTCCAAGACGAGCAGGGCCGGCGTCGCGCCAAGCATGACGGCAATCGCCTCCAGCGGGTCATCGGACGGTCCGCAACCGACCCCCAGCCCGCGAGCGACGGCCACACCGAAACGCGCCGGATCGTCTACGTTCTCCAGTGGCACGAACGCCACGCGCCCCTGATATGGTGTCGATAGGAGCCTGGCTGCCTCCAGCGCCAGGCGGGTCTTCCCCGTCCCGCCTGAACCCGTCAGGGTCACCAGCCGCGCACGGTCAGCGTCGTCGGCATCGACCGACAGCCATCTAGTGAGCGACTCGAGCTCCCGGCGACGGCCGAAGTAGCGGTCCACGGCGACGGGAGGGGCCGGCAGGCGCGGCGCGGCGCTGTGGGGATACCGCATGGAGGAGGGCGCCAACGGGGCAGGCGGCTGCTCGATCTCGCCGGCGGCGGCGGGATTTGCGGGCATCCCCGCGTCGCCGCTGGCCGCCAGCGCCTGGGCCCGCTCCAGCAGGGCGAACGGCAGCTCGGAGCCTGCCTCTTCGGCGAGCCTGTGCTCGTACTCGCGAAGGCACGCGATGACATCTCCGGGCCTTCGAAGGGCGGAGTAGATCTGCATGCGAAGCACGCATGCGTCCTCTCGCAACGGGTCGATCGCCGCTGCATCGGCGGCGACATCGAGCGCCCCTGGCAGGTCGCCCGCCTCCACCAGCGCATGCGCCCACGCAACGTGGGCATCCATGCGCCGTTCCGCCCATCGACGCCGGTCCGGCTCGATCCACTCGTCATAGCAGTCGGACACCAGATCGCCCTGGCAGAGGCCCACGGCTCGGCCCAACAGCTCAGAGCGCGCTGCCGGGTCGGACGTCAGGTGCGCCTGCCGAAGCAGCTCGTCGCACTCCTGCACGTCGGTGGAGACCATACCCGGGCTCAGGCTCACGCTCACCCGGTCGGCAACCAGCACCGCACCAGGCGCAATGGGCTCCTGCTCCAGCTCCCGCCGCAGCGACGAGAGCGCTTTGCTCAGGTTATCGCGGCCGGCATCGATCTCCATCTCGGGCCAGAAGCGGTCGACCAAGGCCTCCCGCGTGTAGCTTCGGCCGGGAAGGAGGGCCAGGCAGGCGAGCAAGTGCGCTGCCTTCCGGTAGCGGAAGTGGGCGACCGCCCTATCCGCGCTCCGCAGACGCACTGGTCCGAATAGAACTATGTGACAGCGTGGGTCCATGGTCATCCGGAGAACGCGCGCGGGCGGAAGGCCGTTGGCCATCACGCCCGCAGTGGGCGGTTAAGATCGTGCGCCGGAAGCGATTCTACCTTGCGGCGCACACCCTGAGCCGTGGGCAGGGCTCTGGCTGGATTTGATCGGAGTTTGGTCGGAGTCGCGTTCTACAGTGTCGTTAGACGCACTTGCACGTGCGCATCCATCGGCGCGACCACCGTCGGCGCCGGCCATCCCACTACTCGGAGTGACTGCGCTATGACCAGAAGAGACCTTCATCACGCACTCCCGGCGGCGGCAGGCATGGCCCTCCTCCTGCTGTTCGCCTGCCCGGTCCTCGCGGCCGACCTCTACGTAGCCACGAACGGGTCAGACACTGCGGGCAACGGCAGCCTCGGCGCCCCGTTTGCCACCCTCCAGAGGGCGGTCGACCTTGCCGCCACGGGCGACACCATCCATCTCGCCGGCGGCGTCTACACCCCGACTGCCACCGCGCACGTGCGGAGCAAGAGGGATCTGACGATCGAAGGCGCCGGGCGGGGCTCCACCGTCATCGACGGCTCACAGGTCGGCGGCGATGGATTTGCGGCGGATTACGACGAGACGGGACAGGTGCAGAACACGTGGCGGTGGTGCCGGCAGAGCGTCCTTCGCTTCTTCTTGTCCTCCGTGACAGTACGCGACCTCACGATTCGCAACGGGGTTAACGAGGTATGGTCCAACGGTTACGGTCTCGCCAGCGGTGGCGCTATCGACGTCAGCCTAGGCGTTCCGGTTGCCATCGAGCGGTGCGACTTCCTGAACTGCGAGGACCGTAACGTCCTGATGGGCGGCGGCGCCATTCGAGCCATCGAGTCCACATCCAGGATGACGCGGCCACCGGGAGCCAGCACCTGCCGGAACGTCCTGAGCATCCGAGCACGCTGATCGGGGCTGAGCACAGAGAAGTCGCCATGGAACATCGTCACTACATCGAAGGGACCCGCCAGCTGGATCTCCAAGTAGTCTGCGACAATGTACCTTATCGGTAGACGCTGTTCTTCGGCGCGGCTGACCGCGTAGTCGATGGAGCGCTCCGACAGGTCAATCCCGGTCACGGCGGCACCGAGCCGGGCCCACCGGGTTGTCCACAGGCCAGGACCGCATCCGAAGTCGCAGATCCGCGTCCGAGCGCCAACCCGGAAGTGCGACGCCATCCGACTGACGCACCGGTCAACGTGATCCGACGGAAAGGACGCCCAATCGTGGCTTGGGTCCAGGTGGCACTGCAGCATTTGGGCCGAAATGTGCGGATGGTCCACAGGGCCGGCGACGTGTAGGACCCGAAGGGCGCCGGCCGAGATGCGGCCCGCGTGAGGGCCTCGAAGCACGTTCTCGCCATCGGTCGATGTCGAGTGGCTGCATTGCCGTTGCCCTGCATTCGGACGCCTCGCGACCGGATCAGCGACCGGCGTGTTCAGCGTAGAAAGCATGATGCCGAACCCGATCTGCCTGCTGCTGGCCGGGGGCGCGGCCGGAACGCGTTGGAGAACTCTTCGGGCTGTCCGGGGATCGTCAGGCAGGTCGAGTCCTGCGGTGCACCGGACCGCGGCAGGGACAGTGCAACTGCCGTACAGACCAGCAGAAGGAGCGCCACCACGGGGCGCGCGCCCGAACTGGCCAGACCGTAGGTTCGAGGGACAGACGCCAATTGTCGTCGCATGCCCGCATCTCCTGTGACCGCTCGGCCGCTCCTGCGATGACGGAACCCGGCGGGAAACGCGGTCGGTGTGCCCGCACGAGTTATGCTACCGCGTCCGAGGCAGCGACACGACCGTCATCCCAGCCGGGGTACCATGGCTGCAGCCGAGATCGGAAGCCGGCAACACCTGGAGGTCACGTCATGGACAGGACAACCATTAAGGGGAAGTGGGCGCTCGTCACCGGCGCAAGCCGGGGAGTAGGGCGGCAGACCAGCCTGGGGTTGGCCGACTGCGGCTGCAGCGTCGTTCTGCACGGCCGACACGTCGATCACACGTCGGCGCTTGCGGCAGAGCTGTCGGCGAAGGGCGTGAACGTGCTTCAGATCGGCGCGGAGCTCTCTGACCAGACGCAGGTCGACGCTCTGATCTCGAAGGCTCTTACCGAAACACCCGGCATCGACATCCTCTACAACAACGCAGCCGTCATGACACCGTACCGCCACGACTGGATGACGATCCCGGCAGAGGACTTTAGGGCCAGCTTCGAGGTTAACACGATCTCTCTGATCCGCATCTGCCTCGCCTTCGGCCCGGGCATGGTCGAGCGCAAGTGGGGGCGAATCGTCAACGTGACGTCCGGCGTCAAGGACCAGCCCGAGATGAACGCCTACGCAGCCTCGAAGGCCGCCGTTGACAAGTTCGTGCTCGACACCGCCGGCCGGCTTGCCGCCGATGGCGTGCTGATGAACCTGCTGGACCCTGGCTGGCTCCGCACCGACCTCGGCGGGCCGAGCGCACCCAACGCGGTCGAAACTGTGATGCCCGGCGCCCTCGTCCCTGCGTTGATCGACGACGGGACGTATGGGAAGCTGTTCCGCGCGCAGGATTACACCGGCGAGACGCTGTAGCGCAACCGTGCAGCGGCGGTGACGACCAACCGGAGACCGAAGTCGGTGACCGCGGGGTAACCGCGTGGCCGACGACAGCCAGCCGGTCGATGCAACCGCACGCACGGTGGAGTGCCCTCCCGGCTTCCTTGGCGGAGGACCGTTCCAGACGGAACGCAGCACTTACAGCATGCATGATCCACGCAGATGTGCAGCTGCCGCTGGACTCGTCCGGCCTGATCGGGCTGGTCACCTCGAAGAGCCACGGATGGCCGGGTACTGACGAGATGGGAACTACACTGTGTCACCTATACGGCGGCCTTGCTGGCTGTCTGCTTGATGTTCACAGCCGTCGACTGTGCCTATGCCGCTGACGTACCGAACGATGCGAAGCCGCTTGAGCAGACATCGCCCGTGGGCGACAAAGGACTTATCGGCTGCTGGAACTCGTTACCGGTTTGGCCGGTTCGGGTCTGGCCCGCCGGAGAGCCACCTCTTCATCGCCGGCACGGCTCCGCTGCCGCGCACGCCGAAGGTGTGCTCCGGAGCTTCCCACCAGCCGTAGATGCACATCACCCGAGCGCCGCTCCCGCTCAGCGACTCCAGGAACTTGAGCGCGGGCTCCTCGCCGCGCGTGACATCTGTGAACTCGATCTCCACGGCGCCCCACTCGCGGCGGCGCTCCGCCCGAAACGCGGCGGCGGCGCGCGGAACGTCGGTCCAGGGCAGCGTGGCGGTGATGCCCGGCCGCGACGCCCCGTTGACGGCGGCTCGCAGCGGCATGTTGCGGCCATCGGCCCGGAGCGGACCCGGCACGGCGTCCGGGGCAAGGGCGCCGATGCCCGTGTAGTGCGTGTAAATGCGCTCACGCGGCACGCCTGCCGCCCGGCAGACCCCGCACAGGAACGCCGTGTAGTCATGCACGACGCCGACCATCAGGTCGTGGATCACCTCCGGCTCCGAGCGCCTGGTCCTCGCCGCCAGCTTCCGGACGGTGGCCGCGCTCTGGCGCCGGGCCGTCAGGGCGGCGTATCCCGCGCGGCCGATCTCGTCGTCGCCCAGGACTTCGGCCCCTGCCCGCGGACGCTCGCCCGGGCGGAAGTCGTCCATGGTGTAATAGCCCGACTCCCATCCCACGACCAGACCGGCCAGGAGGTGCGCCTTGCCCTCGGCCCGCCACCGCTTGAGGCGTCCGGCGACCGGGTCGGCGACCGATCGGACGCGCAAGCGCATGTCGGCGCGGAAGGCGGGGCTCTCGGTGTTCGGCGGCGCTCCGGCGACGATCCATGAGCCCCAGTTGATCCAGCGCCGGCGAATCACCGGGCCACGCTTCTCTCCCGGCCGCGGGAACGCGGACCATTCCGCCATGGCCGGGTCCTGCGACGCCGCCGGGAAGTTCCAGTCATCCATGTGGATCAGGACGGGATAGCCGGTCCGCTCAGCCTTGTCCAGCGCCTCCTCCGTCTGCCGCCGCAGCTCCGCCGCCGCCGTGTTCAGCGTGTAGAGGACGATGCCGAAGCCGATCTGCCTGCTGCTCGCGGGAGGCGCGACCGGGAACTCCTTCGCGAACTCCTCGGGTTGCCCGAGGATCGTCAGGTAGGTCGGGTCCTGCGGCGGGGCGGACCTCGGCAAGGCCTGTACCGGCGCCATGGCGACCAGCAGAACCAGCGCCGCCAGGAAGCGCGTGCCAATACGGGCCAGACCGCAGCCTCGAGGGTCAGCCTTGAAGTCTCGTTGCATGCCGGATCCTCACGGTGGTCGCCTGCTCGTCCCGGTCCTGATGGACCACCTAAGGAACCACATTGAAGGTGGTGGTCGCTGATACCGGCAGGTACGATGCATCCCCAGCAAACTCGGCCAGCGCGTCGTGTGCACCGACCGCCTCACCAGCCGGGATGGCCCAGACCACGGAGACCCAGCCATCAGCCCCAGTCGCTGCCGTTCCGATAACCGTGCCGTTCACGCTGAACGCCAGGCTCTTGTCCGTCTGGACCAGATAGTCCGGCAAGCTGCGCACGTAGGCGCGGAGGGGATGGGCCGTGCCGGCCCTGCCTGATCGGACGTACGGCCAGATGTACAGGTTGCCCTTGGTGACCGTGAGCGTGCCATTGCTCGCCGAGGCCATGTAACCCGGATCGCCCGCGAACTCACCGCGAATCACCCGCGAACCTGCACCAGCGCCATCGGGCACGGTGTAGCCGAACTGCGTGCAGCCGGATGGGTTCGTATTCGCCGTACCTACCGGCGTCCCGTCCACCTTCACCGTCACCGGCTTACCCACGACCAGGGCGTTGTTGGTTAGAAACAGATAGGCTTTGAGGACCACATAGGACTTCACCTTGGCGGTTCGGTCAACCACGTACACCTTCGTGGAGACGGTTCGAGACGTCAGCGTGGCGGCAGCCGATGAGGCCGCATAGCCGGCATCGCCCGCGAACGTGGCAGTGATCGTCCGGGTGGCAGTCCCCGCCGAGATGGGCCAGAGCAGCATGGCCATGCCCTGCGCATCCGTGACAGCCTGACCGACGGCCGTGCCCGCGATTTTGAAGCCAACCGGCCTTCCGGCCACGAACACGCTGCCGGGCAGGCGCCACAGGAATGCCTTCAGCGCCACCGTATTGGTGATGATGCCTGAGCGATCGGGCGCGGACATCGCCGTAGCGTAGCGGTCGATGGTGAGGGCGGCCGTGGCGGCGCTTGGGTTGTAGGGGGCGCTGCCCGCGAATGCCGCCTCGATGGCCATGGGTGAGACCGTCGGATAGACCGGGATCGAATACTGGGCGACCGCCGTGCCTGTGGCGTCGGTAGCGGCAGCGCCGATCGAGGTTCCCTCGACCAGCAATCCCAGCGTCTGTCCCTGCAGGCCCTCGCCGGTGGAGGGGCGGACGAGGCGGGCCGACAGCTGGACCGAGGCGCCGGGCCGGCCGATGACTGCTTCAGTTGACAAACCCGTGACAATCCCGGCTACACGCAGCGTGGCCGAAGCCGTGGCAGGGAAGTAGCAGCTATCGCCGGCGAACTCGGCGGTCACGGCGTGGTCGCCGAAGCCCAGTTCGTCCGGGACGGTGAACGCAACTGCGCAGGCGCCGTCGGCGCCGGTGACTGCCGAGCCGGCGTCATAGCCCGCCACCCGAACTGTGACCGATCGCCCCGGGAGAGCGACGCCCTCTGTGCCGGTCAGCCTGGCCGTGATGGAGATGGTCTGGCCCAGTGAGCCTGACGCATCGAAGGCAGCAAGGTCGGCCGTGGACGACGGACCGAGCGGCAGCCGCGTCACGAATACATCGCTGGCCCCGTGGCGCGTCCGGCTGATGGCGCCCGGCGTGGTCGGGAAGTCTGTTGAGGCTGCCTGACCCGTCACGACAGCAACGCCCTCGGCGTCAACAGCGATGCCTGCGCCACGGTCATCCCCGATGCCGCCGATGAACGTGGCATAGGTGACCCGCGTGCCGCCGGGCGTGATGCGCGCCGCGAACGCATCCCAAACCTTGGCGACCGACCCGCCTGCGTAGAGAGTTGCGGGGTGGGATGGGTCAATGGCCAGTGCGACCACCTTGTCGAGCGCGGGCCCGGCGGAGGGAGCAGCCCAGGCGGCTCCGCTGTTCACACTCCTGTACAGGCGCGCGCCGCCGGAGGTGCCGATGTAGACGTTCGACGGTGTCACCGGGTCTAGCACCACGGCCTGGGCATACTGCGTGATCGGCAGTCCAAAGCTGGCGCTGGACCAGCCGGAGCCGTAGTTCGTGCTCTTGTAGACCTTGTTCATGCCGCCATCGGTGCCCGGGGCGCCGTAGACGATGGCCGGATTGCTGGGATCGAAGGCCAAACCGTAGCACCACTTGGCGCCGGTATCCGCCGTCCACGTCTGGGCGCCGTTCACTGAGACGTAGAGCGCATCATAGCCGCCGGCAAAGACCCGGTCCGCCATGGCCGGGTGGGTCGCGACGAACGCCAGGTTTGGGTAGGTGGGCATGCCGGACTTTGAGGACGCCCAGTGCAGACCGCCATCGGTCGATTTGTACACTCCTGCGGAGTCCGCGGCGTAGACCGTCTGCCTGTCTTGTGCATCGATGGCAATGGAGTTAAGGTAGGGGTTTCTCGCCAAGCCCTCCTTCAGGAGCGTCCACGATGCTCCAGCGTCGGTGGACTTGTAGCAACCGGTCCACGCCGCAACGTACAGGGTCGATGGTGTGATGGGATCCACCGCGATGCTGCGCAATGTCGCCGTGGGCGGGATCCCGGCGGAGGCCGGGAACCAGGTTGAGCCGCCATCGAAGGTCTTGTAGACGCCCTGAACCTGTAAACCTCCCACGGCATAGAGCGTGGCAGGATGCTGGGGGTCCATGGCAATCGCCTTCACCCAGTCCACGCCCAGGCCACGGTTGGCAGGCGCCCACGACACACCGGCATCCGCTGACTTGTACAGGGGGCTGTTGCCCAGGGCTTCGCGGTAAGCTCCCAGCGTCGCAGGGAAGTCGCCCGAACAGGTCGAGCCCGCCACGAAGGCATCGCCGGCATGATCGACGGCGATAGCCTGGCACCGATCGTCGTACCAGCCGCCCAACAGCGTGGCATAGGCGAGGGATGCGCCGTCGGCGGTTAACTTAGCGATGAATGCGTCGCGGCCGCCTGCCTTCACCGGTTGAGCGGCTCCCGGGGTAGCAGGGAAGTCCACGGAGTCGGTGCTGCCGCAGACGTACGCCGTGCCGTCATGGCCCACCGCGACGGCAACCCCGTCGCTGCCGGCCGACCCGTTGAGGTAGGTGGAGTAGGCAAGGCCGGCGCCGTCCGGGCTCAGCTTGGTCACGAAGGCGTCGCCCGTTCCGTTCCCGATGCGGACCGGCTGGAGCGCGCCCACCGTGGTCGGGAAGAGCGCTGACAGTGTGGTTCCGACGACGACCATGGAACCCGCGCTATCTACAGCCACACCCGCGCCGGCGTCGTCGCCAGGCCCGCCCAGGAGCGTGCTGAAGGCAAGAGCCGTACCGCCGGGGGCGATCTTGGCGGCGAAGGCATCGGCCCCGGCCACGACCCCGGCCACCAGCGTGGGCGGATCGGCAGGCACGGCCACCAGCGCCTTCACACTGGGTGCAACCCCGCCGCCGGCGACAGTCCAGTTCATGCCGAAGTCGACCGTCCGATACATGCCGACGTCAAGCCCCACGGTGGCGACGGCCGGGTTCACCGGATCGACGGCGATGGCGCGTACGGTGGACGCCGCCGGAAGTCCGGTGGCGCGTGTCTGCCAATGGACGCCGGAATCGGTGCTCACAGCCATGGCGGCAGGTGAGAGGACTGACGAAACTGCTACGAGATACCAGACGCTGGGATCAGAGGGTGCGATGCTGAACGCCTGGACCTTGCCCTGGGTCATGCCATATTGCGACCACGAGGTGGCTCCATCGGTTGTGGCAAAGAGAATCCCGGATGAGATGGCGTACACGGTCGCGGGCAGGCTCGGGTGGAGCCCCAAGGCAGTGGTAGGGCTGACGTAACTCTTCAGTTGCCAGGTCATGCCGTTGTCCGTGCTGCGGGTGAAGTCACCGTTATGTATGATGTAGACCGAAGCCGGCGACTGCCGCGAGATCGCGATGGCGGTGATGCTCGCCGCAGGCATCAGGACTGTAGTGTAGGTGACGGACGTCCACGTCACGCCGCTGTTCGTGCTGCGGTAGAGCCCGTTGGACTGGGTTCCCGCATAGAGCGTGGTAGGGGTCTGCGGGTGGACTGCCAATGCCGTCACGGTCCCGGGCGGCTGGGATCCAAGCGCCGCCCAGGTCGCGCCCGCATCGGCGCTTCTGAACACGCCGACCTGAGTGGCCGCATAGAGCGTTCCCGCTGCCGTGGGGTCCATCGCAAGCACGGAGAGGGTGGAGGTGTCGATCCCGTTCGCGGCGGGCGTCCACGATGCGCCGCCATCGGCCGATCGAACGCATCCGGCGTCGGCATGCGCGGTTTGGAACGACCCTGCGACAGTCGGGAAGTCCGGGGATGCGGTGGATCCCCCGACGTAGGCGCTGCCGTCGGCGCCCAGAGCGATGCCTGTGCCCTTGTCATCGCCCACACCGCCCAGGTAGGTCGAATAGACGACGGAGGCGCCGTCGGCGCTCAGCTTGGTCACAAAGGCGTCCGGCCCCGGGCCGTGCGCCACGGGTCCTGGCGCGCCCGGGGTCACAGGGAAGTCCGTCGAGGCGGTGCCCCCGGTGACATAGGCGCATCCCGCGGAGTCCACGCGGATTGCGGCGGCGGAGTCATCGCCGGACCCCCCCAGGTAGGTCGAGTAGATCAGGCTTCCAGCGGGCGAAAGCTTCGTGATGAACGCATTGCCACCGGACGGCGCTGTGCGCTGGAACGCCCCGGCGCTGGTCAGGAAGTCGGTGGAGGCGGTGGCACCCGCGATGTAGGAGTTGCCCTGGGCGTCCACGCAGACGCCGCCCGCGATATCAGCTGCGCCGCCGGGTAGGAGGGTGGAAAACTCGACCACCGGGTCGATAACCAGCGTTCGGCGGATGTCGTACCGACCGAGACGAAAGCCTGCGTGCCCTGCCGCGGCGGTGAAGGCGCACGCCACCTCCTGCCTGCGCCCGCGCCGCACCTGGAAGGCTACAGGCCGGCGGAACCGAACCGATTCGGCGCCGGCCGTAAGGACCAGGTCGCCGCCGGGAGCCACACGAGCTCGCGCTCCCTTGAACCGCAGCCCGATGCGCGAGGCATCGCCGCCGGGACGCACCACAAAGTCGAACTCCAGAGCCGAAGCCTGTGCGTTGGGCCTACGTGCACCGGCATAGACCATGTCGATGCCGCGGTAAACATTCGCAATCTTCACCTGGCTGAAGATCGGAACATGAACGCGCCATCCGCTCCGGTCTCCGCCCGTGAGGTAGTTCACCACGCCAGGCTGCCTATCCAGTCCCACCGCCGTGGCGCGCGGGCTGGCGCCGGCCACCGTGACATGGACGGCATGCGCTCGGTTGCCGGCGCCATCGCCCGGTAGGAACAGCGTCGCTGCGCCGCCCGAGACGAGGATCGTTCTCCTACCGGTGCGCACCACGAACTCGGCCCCGCCACCGTGAAGGCCTGTGTGTCGCTCGAATGCTACCGGAGGGATCCGCGGCGAAGCAGGCTCTCCTTCCGCAAGGCCGATCGATGGACCGGCCGCCAGGGCCAGAACACCCAACCACGGACGAAGCCGAACACAGGCGCACATGATGAACCTCCGGACTTGGCCCCCGATGCGGACGCCGCTCGCGTGGCGCACTCCCACCGCCCAACATCCAGTGCAGTACAGGAGGAGACCGACTGGCGTCACGGGAGGCCGTACGCCGATTCTATTCCATATTCGCCAAGAGGCGTACTTGCTTCGCTCAGGCGGGGTGATGGTTCATGGGACGTGGAACAACCACCGGGTCCGGGAGGTGGATGATCTCGCCGGCATAGCCGCCGGCGCCTGTTGGGTCATGCTAGACTTTGGCCATGCAACCGTGGATCGCCCTGGGGCGCCCTGCCCCACTGGGCCGCGCGGGGCATTGGATTGAGAGGCGATACGATGCGACAACGGTTCAGGGTCGGCCTGGCGCTGTGCGCGGGGGTGCTGTGCGGGTGGGCAGGATTGGCGCACTCGGACACGGTCCGTCGGACGGCGCCGTCCGTCACCGTGCGACCGGTTGATACGTGTGTCGCTCTCGACAATCCCGGCATGGGCTGGGTGTTCCACCACTACGACAACACCATCGCGGGCTACGGGGCGCCGCTGGGGCCAACCTACACTGGCAGCGAGTTCCCAGGGCTTACGGTGGCGTATCTAAGGCTGGCGTGGTCCTATCTCGAGCCCGAGGAGGGCCGCTTCCGCTGGTCGGTGGTGGACACGCCGGCCCAACGATACATCGCCGCAGGGAAGAAGATCGCGATCCGCCTCACTTGCTACGAGGGAGACCCGAACACGCCGAACGGGCGCTACGCCACGCCGGAGTGGGTGCGCCAGGCCGGCGCCAAGGGTCATGTACAGGAGAAGGCGTGCTGGGAGCCGGACTACGACGACCCGGTCTTCCTGGCGAAGCTCGAGCGCTTCCTGAAGGCCGCCGGGGCGCGCTACGACGGGAACCCGAACGTGGCGTTCGTGGACGTGGGAACGCTCGGGATCTGGGGGGAGGGCCATCCGATCGCGAGGCAATACGGCCTGGCGACTGTCAAGCGGCACATCGATATCCACCGCAGGTGCTTTCCTCGCACCGTTCTGGCCGCCCAGGACGACTTCACCACCTGGTTCGCGGACGGCGACCTCCACAGGCCCGGCACGACGCGCGCGCCCATGGCGTTCACGCTGCCGGATGATGCAGCCGGTAAGCAATATAATGTGTTCGTCGGCCTCTGGTCACCGGGCGACACGACACGTCCGGACGCTCGGCTTGCGCCCGCGGTCGGCAAGCCGGACCGGCGCGTGGCAGCGGGCAGACTGACGGTCGCGACAGACGGCACGCCGACCTTCGTGCCCGTTCGGGCGCAGGAACGACCCGGCGGCGAGTATGCGGTCCGAGTGGGCGGCCTCTCCCGCGCCGGGAGGCGCTGGCAGATCGATGCCACTTGGGATGTGCGCGTGACGCCGCCCCCTGCGGTGACACCGTTCATGCACTTCGACCGGGACGCGAAAATCGCGTTCGCTGGTTGGAACATGAACTGCGACACCGCGTCGCTCCAGTATGCACGGTCGGTGGGGTGCACGCTTCGCGACGACAGCATCCTGGTGGAGGCTGCCCCGAGGGCCTACTTCAGCGACTGGCTGGCCAAGGAGTTCTGGCCGAGCGCGCCGGTGATCATCGAGTCGGGGCACTACGGTTACGCCAAGCAGGTCAAGGCGTGGGGCGACGGCAGCGAGTACCTGAAGGCAGTGGAGGACTACCACGCGAGCTACGTGTCCATCCACGCGGACCCGCACGAGTTCCTCGCGGAGAACGGCGACCTGATCCGGCGCATGAACCAGCGGATCGGCTACCGACTATCGCTTGCGGAGGCTTCGTGGCCCGAGAGTGTGGCGTCCGCCGACGGTCTGGCGGTCTCCGCATCCTGGCGCAACACCGGCGTCGCGCCGTGCCTGCCGGGAGGCTGCCCGACCTACTGGCTGTTCGGCGACAAGGGGCAGTTGCTGGCCACACTGGTGGATGACGCGACGGATGTGCGCGATCTGCCAGTGGGCCCGCCGGGGCAGGCGAGGGCCGTGACGCGGGCGCGGCAGTTCGCGCTCCCGTCAGACCTCCCGGCAGGCATCTGTGAGGTCCGCGTTTCTGTGGGCGACCGCGACGGCACGCCGCGGATCGCGCTTCCGCTGGCCGGCGATGACGGGCGCCGGCGCTACAAGCTCGGCGTGGTCACCGTGACAAGGAGCTGAACCGGCGCAGTGCGGGAGCCGTCGCGTCCTGGACGGGCGACAGACCGATACGGCCGATCCTGCGGACCTCGCGTTCGGTTGCGCACGCGACGATCGGCTCCGTGGGCCTCGTCGTCATCCTCGGCATGGTGGTGTACCTGACGTGCCGGATCGACTACTACAGCGCCGCCTTGGAGTGGGGCTGCCGCTTCGCCCTCTAGCGGGGGTGTACTGCAACGAGAAGCCCGACGGCAAGCACTAGGCTTCCGGATGATCAACGACAAGGGTGAGACGCAGCCGGTCTACGACCTGCACGCGCAGTCCAATCGCGAAGGCAAACGGCGCGTGGCCGCCTTCTTCAAGGAGAACGGTCGACTGCCCACCGACAGCGAGTTCCGGGCCATAGGAGCAGAGCTGCTGCGGTAGGGCTGCCGATCCGCGTGGCTGCCCCTACGGGCGCTCCTTGCCTGCCACCTCGACTCCGTGCTCGGCAGCGAAGCGGTCCAGGTCGCCGGGCGTCACGTTGTCCGCCAGGGCCAACCTCGCAAGGAAGCCGCCGTCGTGGTCGAGTAGCACGACGACGCGGAACAGCTGGTCAGCGAGAGCCTCGGTGCCGACGCCGATCATGCCGATGCGATCCCATGCCCAGAACCTGATGCGCCACCCGACGCCGAGGAACCGATTGTTGTTGACGCCCTTATCCGAGAAGATCACGATGGAGGGCGCCACCATGGAGATGATCGCCAGAAGTCCGTACGCGACGAATAGGGCCACGCCGGCAGCCAGCCAGACCATGGCCGGCCAGCCCAACAGGCGGGCGTCCGGAACCTGCCGCAGGCCGACGACGAATCGCATACCCAGCATGAATGCGAACACAGCGGCCGCGAGCCTGGCGGAGTCGAGCGGACGAACACGCTCGTTGTCGTAGTAGACCGCCCGCAGGTACGCCCTGGGTTCGTGCCACAGGATCGGGCTCATTGCCAGCCCCTATTCGAGGCCATTCGCTCGCTCCTGCCGCCACCTCGCCCGAGTCCGCACATGAGTTAGGCGCCAGCCGGGCCACAGTTCGACGGCCGCCACGCTTCTATCACATCGGGAAGGGCGTTCGTGCCACCGGTGGTATGGATCGTGAGGCCGGCTTCAGCGGCCGCATCTGCGCTCTTGCGCCCGATGAACGAGCAGTTCGCGGCGATGGCTCCGAAGACGGTCTGCCCAATGAGCCACTGCCCGACGTCGTTGAAGTGGCACTGGTCGCCGTTGAGGAGCCACGCAGCCCTCTCGGTGACCGAATAGACATCCACGAACAGCGCCCTATGTCGCGCAGCCAGATTGGCGATCGACTTGTTGTAGCTGAGAACGAGGTCGCTGCCCCCTACCGCGAACGGGCCGAAGCCTTCACGTACTGAGTCGTACTCATGCCTCGTCCATTCGGCGACCTCGTACTGAGTGTTCCAGTAAGGACCGACCAGAACCAGCAGCGCGTCCGGTAGGCACTCCCTGGTCCGGGCAATGATCGTCCCGTAATCGGCGATGAAGCTGTCCAGCGCGTGGCCGCAGCGCGAGTCGTTCAAGCCGTATGCGTAAACCGCCAGGTCCGGCTTGTAGCTGATCATGTCTTGGTCGAAGCGTTCCAGAGCGGAGGGCGCGGTGCCGCAACCGAGGAACGCGCCGTAGCCGGGCGCCCGCGGGCTCACTACATTCGCCGGGATCGAGTTGTTGAAGACACGAAGTGGACCGTCCTGGAAGCGCCGGATGAGGAACGCCAACGCCTGGACCCATTCGTTCAGCGGATCGCCTGCACACATGCCATAGGCGTTCGATTCGCCCATAACGACCATTCGCCGAACAGGGTCCAGCCTGTAGTCAGGCTTGAGCATTGGTGATGCCTCCTCCGCGACATGGTTCCTTCGGCTCGATCTCTAGTTCCGCAAGGCCGCCTCAGGCAGACTGCATCGATCGACGACGTAGTATGGCGTACCATACTCCTGCGCCGCGTTGGAGCCACCGCAAACACGCGCATTATGGGCGCCGGCCGGAACCGTAGACATCGTTTGCGCTTGCCGGTCTATCGGACCGGCAGTGCTCGCCGTGCCCGATCCGAAGGGAGTGATTGGCCAGATGGTGGACACCGGCTTCCTCGAGCGCTGCGCGTACGTGTGCGTGGATTTCCAGCCCAACTCGGCTGCTCCTCTGGGTACCGTGCCCGAGGAGTGGAGCCGGCAAGGTATCACCCTTGACGACGCCAATGCCGCTCTGGACTACCACCGCAGCATTTGCCTGCCCAATGCGCGCAGAGTCGCGGATGCGTGCCGCGCGATCCGCCTGCCGATGGTCTTCGTGCACTGGGGGTACCGATGTCGCGACGGCATGGATCTGGCACCTCCGGTCCGCTCTCTCTTTCTGAAGCAGTTCGGCAGCGATTACGGCCGCTGGCCCCACTACATCGGGTCCTCGGATTCCCGTCCTGCGGATGAGCTAGGGGTCAGGGACGGCGAGTACGTATTGGCCAAGTCGGCTCAGGATGCCTTTGAATCGTCCAACATCGAGTTCATCCTTCAGAACCTGGACGTCCGGAGCATCGTCTTCGTTGGCGGCCATACGGGCGCGTGCCTGGGCAAGACTGCGTCCAGCGCGAAGCGGCTCGGATACCGGACTCTGTGTGTCGAGGACGCCACAGACGACGCAGCTCAGTCCAGGCGGCTGCCGAACATCCTGGCGACAGGCTACGACTACGTCTTGACGACGGATCGATTCGTGCAACTGGCGTCACGAGCGCACGCCCGACCAACCCTGCACCCAGAACTGGAAGCCCCGCCATAGTTCGCTACCTGGACGTAAAACGTCCTGATCGGCTGTACGCCCCGTAGGCTCGGCTGGTGCCGTGCGCCGAACTCCGAGGCGCTCTGCGAAGCCTGCATCGGCAGCAGCCGAGAACGTCAGCGATCAATCACTCCACCAGGCGGCGCCCACTACCACCAACCATGCCACGTCCGTACTGCACGGTGTATCGGCAACCGCAGTGCGGCCGCCGGACTTAGACGGTTCGGGACCGGCCATCTTATTGGAAGCGGGATGCGCCTGGGCCAAGTGCTGTCTATCGATAGTCCGGCGGGGCGCTCGCGCCAACCCAAGCAAGGAAGGCGACAGCAACCATGGCGAACGAGACGAGCAACGCGCCAGAGAGCATGGGTGAAGAGACCCCGTCTCAGCTGATTGGCGCAAGGATACGCGAGTTGGGCGACTGGCGGGGCGAGACGCTCGTCCGCGTCAGGGCCCTCATCAAGCAGGCCGACCCCGACGCAGTCGAGGAGGTGAAGTGGAGGAAGCCGTCGAGTCCTGGCGGCGTTCCGGTCTGGTCTCACGCCGGGACCATCTGCACCGGCGAGATAGCCAGAGCGCAGTGAAGATGACTTTCGCCAAGGGCGCCTCACTACCGGACCCCGCCGGCCTCCTCAACTCCAGCCTCGAAGGTAATGCAAGGCGTGCCATCGATGTACACGAGCGCGACCAGATCGACGAAGAAGCGCTCCGGGTGCTCATTCGCGCTGCCGTAGCGCTGAACACGTCCTCAGGCGCCAAGCCGAGCAGCGGCGCCGCAGCGTAGCCGTCGCGAGACATGGAAGAGCCGGTACTCCTGGCAGGCGGTAACCCTCAGATGCCGAAGGGCGACGGCAATGGCCTCGGTCAAGTCCGTACGAGGTCGAGGGCCAGGACTGGTTCCTCGCCATCCACTGCTACACGAAGTAGGTCAAGCCCACCCTCTTCCGCGGGAGCCTGTTGCGGATTACCGGCTACCGTGGTGTTGGTGAGAGAACGCCGCGCTGAGCGTACGAACCGCGCACTTCATCAGCGCCCGCCTTCCCACGGGGCGCGGCACTTCTTGCGCCAGCGCGCATAGGTGTCACGGAGCGAGATGCCAGCCGGCTTAAGGCTGCCGTCAAGGCGGATCGAACCGAACGACTGCTCTCCCTTGCCCATCCAGTCTGGCAGGAAGGCGAAGGCACACCAGTTAGCGACGCCTGCGACCTTGACGCCACCATCGACCGCGGCCTCGACCCCTTCGAGCACCCCCCTGGTGATAGCATCCTGCCGCGCTTCGGTCGCGTCCTTCCTGGCAGCATCGGGCACGCTCGCGTAGCCGAACTCGCCGATGATCACGGGTCGGCTGTCGATCTGTTTGGCGATCGCGCGCAGATCGTCAGCCACATTTCGGACGGGGACCTGCCCCTTGGGCTGCACACCCACGGCTCCGGAGTAGTTGTGGTACTGGCCCACCGGCGGCTTCACGCCGAGGGCCCAGAGTTGGTCGAACTGCCAGCAGAGGCCCACTGTTGCGAGATGCCGGTTATCCAATGCCGCCAGGTACGCCCACATGGTCTGAATCCAGCTCGCGAGTTCCGGGGTCGCTTTGGGGCCGTCGGAGCCGCCGGGCTCGTTGATCAGGTCCCACATGAGGATCCGGCCGTCGTACGCAAACGGTTCGACACCCGTTCGGAAGAAGCGCTGCTGCATCGCGAGGTCGTCCGGCTTGCCCCAGAGTCCGATCGTGAGCATGACCTTGACGCGATGCCGTGCCGCTACCCCGAGAAGCGTGTCCACCCGCGCCAGAAGCTTGCCGGTGAAGCTGCCGTCGGGGCGATGCAGGCCCGCATCGGTGTCGAGGTTGTAGAACGTGCGGACCCAGTTGATGTGGAGCGCGTCCATCTCGCGGAACTCGGCCTCGAAGGCGTCCCGATCCATGGCGCGCCAGATGCCCGGCCAGGGCTGAGCGCGCGGGTAGTAGTTGGTGCCGCGGAGCATCAGTGGTCTCAGATCTGACAGGCGGACGCAGGGCGAGCGCGGGATGCGGACCGCCGACCGAGCCGGTGGTAGGTCGAGGCTACCGTCCCAGAGAACACGGTTGCCCTGAACGAGCCGGGCGCGAAGCTGCGCCGGGGCAGGCAAGCGGACCCATAGCGTGTCGCAGGCGCCTCCGGGCGGCACATCCAGAAGCTCGCGTGAGCGCGACATGGCGTCCAGCCGCAAGCCACGGAGCGGCTGAGAGCCCGGATTGGTTACAGACAAGGTAACCATGCGCTCCCACCCACTGGGTGTCTCTCGCACGACGGTCGGCTCGTCCGCCGTCACCGTAACTACCGGCGAAGCCCCAAGCAGGGCCAAGGCGAGTTCCGCGATCATCGGTGTCATCCTTCTGCCCCGCTGACCGCCGTCAGAGCAGCGCGACTGGTGGCGGTCGGAGGCCGCAATCTCGTCGTCCGGCGCCATCGGGCGGTCCGCAATGTGGGCTGCCGATGTGTCCGTGCCGTGGCTGACGCCCAGCATACCAGAACGCGGAGCCTGGGCAGCCGGTTGCTGAAGAGGCGATGCGGTTACCTGAGCGCCATGGCCTGCGGGGCCATGACGCCGCCCAACTCGTACCTACAGCCGAAATTCACTGGCCCGTAGCGCGCGCGGGACTACGCCCGACTGCCATCGTCTCCAGTGATATCGACCTGAACTCGGCTGCAAAGTGCGGGGGCCTGCCGGTCGAGGTTCCCAACCCCCGCCGCTAGTGTTTGCCCACACGGCACGGTCGACCCGCCTCGATGGTGATCCAGCCGGCTACGATCGGTCGATCGGGTTCGGCAGCGTCCCCGATCCGCGGCCGGCGGCCACCGGCCGGACCGAATGATGCCTCAGTGCCAGAGCAGCTCAAGCCAGGCTCATGTAGAAGGGAATAGCGCCTCCGCGTCGAATAGCGCCGTGACCGACGAGGACCGAACTCTCGTCGCGGATTCGCGCCCGGGAAAGGTAATCCGATGATCCACCATCGTCTCACCTCCTCGCTCGCCGCGGCCCTCTGCTTCTGTTCCCTCCTGCTCTGCCCTGCGCTCCAAGCACGTGCCGCTGACGATGCCGCCGCGCTACAGCAGCAGCTCACCGTCCTGGACCGTACGATCAAGGACCAGCAGGCCACACTCGACGAGTCGGCCTCACCCGACACCGTCCTGGTGCTCGCGGCGTACAGCGATGCAGACGAGGCTCTGCTCGGCGCCGGGACCATCATCGAGATGATCCGCGCCATGTTCAAGGCAAGCAGGTTGCGTGGCATGATCGTTGCCGTCCCGCGCGAGGTGATCGCCAACGACATCGCCCGCCGCGTCATTATGGGCGAGATCGCGCCGAGCCACGCCGCACGCTACGGGCAGTTCGTCGGTCAGATGTCGAAGGTGCTGGCCGTGCTGCTCAAGAAGGAAATCGAGAACCTGCGGGCCGAGAGGCGCTTCGTCGCGCGAAAACTGGAAGCAGCCCGCGGAGGTAGCCCTAAGCCGACCACGCCGCCCGGCGGCGCCAAGGCACCGGGATACTGGCGGCTGAAGGAGGGGTACCCCAGGATCAAGGCCAAGGAGGAGTGCGCGTCGCTCAACCAGTCCAACATGCGCGCCGATCTGAGTGCGAGTGGCTCGTCGATCTCCCTGGATTGGGCCGCACTGCACGGGAGCACCAAGGCGGTCACCCACAGCTTCACCATCCAAGTGGACTACTCGGGCCTGGGCAAGGTCAGCTACGAAGCCGGCGAGGAGACGACGTTCACGCTACGCGGCTCCTGGTCCTACGGCAAGGACGGCGGCGGGTACAACGCCGCCTATCCCGTGCTGGGGTACACCGGCGGCGTCTCTGTGAAGAACGCTGAGCCGCGCCGCGGGAACCGGTCTGCGGCCGACTGCGCGCAACTCTGGCTTGGGCGCGTCAGCGGCGGCGACTCCTTGTCGGACAGCCGCGAGATCACGCTGAAGATTCCCGGCGCCGGCAAGGACTTCAGCCTGGACATAGGTATCAGCGGCTACGGCGGCGCCGGGATGGTGACCTGGGTCTACGAGTGGGCGCCCAGGTGACCCTCGCGCGGATATAGCCGGGTGGAGGTAGGCGGCCGGCCCGTGAGCCTCGGCTCGGAACCGCGCTATGGCGCCGACTCAATGCTAATATGTGCCGGCTGCCTCCCACCTGCAGGTGGTGCGGCGCCACGCTCGGCTACGTGCAGCGCCACCTGAGGCGGCTGCAAGGAGGCTTCGATGATCAGCAGGCGGTTTGCGTGGTTGGTTCCGGTCCTCGTCCTCGGCTCGATGCCATCACTGGTCGGATGCAAGCGCTCCGCTCCGCCACCGCCCTCGGAGCAGGAGCGCACTGAGTTCTTCGCCGCGGTGCAGGAGGGCGACGCCACCATCGTGGATCGGCTCCTCTCCGCCAAGCCCAACCTGGCCAACGTGAAGAACGACAGCGGCGAAACGCCCCTGAAGGTGGCCGCGAAGGCGGAGAACCAGGAACTGGCGGACACCATCCGCAAGCACGGCGGCCACGAGTAGGCATCGGCCTGTGTCGGACCCACCTTACGATGCCCTGAGGAGTGACCGTTGGCCAAGATCAGAATACTGAGCGCCGAGGACGTGCGGGCGGCGCTCCCCATGGCCGAGGCTATCGGAGCGGCGCGCGAAGCGTTCACCCAGATGCAGCGCGGCGAAGCCACCGTGCCGCCGCGCGCGCACATCGACGTGGCCGATCACCGGGGCGTCGCGCTGTTCATGCCGTCGCTGCTTCCCCGCACGGGGCGCATGGGCGTCAAGGCCATCACGCTCTTCGACGGCAACCCCGCCATCGGGCTGCCGCGCATCCAGGCCGTGATGCTGGTCCTCGATGCCGGGAACGGCACGCCGCTGGCGGTCATGGACGCCGGCACGCTGACGGCGCTGCGGACCGGAGCCGGCTCGGGCGTCGCCACCGACCTCCTGGCCCGTCCCGATGCCGACTCGGTGGCCATCCTCGGCGCCGGCAACCAGGCCCGGACGCAGTTGGAGGCCGTCTGCTGTGTGCGCCCGGTGCGACGCGTCTGGGTGGTAGACCCGGTCCGCCCGGCGGCGGAGGGCTTCGCAGCAGAGATGAGCGCGCGCCTCGGCGTGCCGGTTCACGTCGCCGCCGATGCCTCGGAGGCCCTGCGCGAGGCGAGCATCGTCTGCGCGGCGACGGTCGCCGTGACGCCGGTCTTCGCCGATGCCGACCTGCAGCCCGGCGCCCACGTGAACGCGATCGGATCCTACAAGCCCCACGTCCAGGAGATACCCTCAGCCACCATGGCCCGCGCGCGCGTCGTCGTGGACCACCTCGCCTCGGCGCTCGACGAGACCGGCGACCTGCTCATTCCCATCGGCGAGGGCGTCTTCTCCGCTGACCGCGTCCATGCCGAGATCGGCGACGTGCTCCTGGGAGCGAAGCCCGGCCGCGCGACCCGCAATGAGATCACGGTCTACAAGTCGGTCGGCGTAGCCGTCATGGACCTGGCCGCGGCCGCCCTGGCACTGGACCGGGCCGAGCAGATGGGGCTCGGGACCGAGGCCATGCTCTGAATCGACACGCCGCGCCGAGGCGTTCGCGAGTGGACTACACCGACCGGCCCACCAGGCCCTCCACTTCGTCGAGGTCCAGCGGCGCGAGGCCCGTGAACGACTCGAAACCGCCCTCGGTGACCACGCCGGTGTCTTCGACCCGGATGTAGAGCCGCTCTTCCGGCACCCAAAGCGAGGGGTCCAGGCTGAGCACGAGGCCCGGCTGGAGCGGCTTCTCGAAGTAGCTTCCCACGTCGTGTACCGCCATCCCCACCGGGTGGGAGCAGTGGCCGGTCCACTCCAGAGCCTTGCGGACCGCCTCGGCGTGCGTCGGCCACGCCCAGTCCGTGGCGTCGACGGAGGCCCGCAGTTCCGCCGCGACCCCGCGCATGATCTCGCGCGGCAAGGCGCCGGGCCGCACACGCTCCATGAGCGCCCGGTGGAACCGAACGATGAAGCCGTACAGGTCGCGCTGCTCCTGCGTGTAGCGGCCGCTGACGGGCCACATGCGGCCGATGTCGCTCGTGTAGCTGCAGAGGTCCGGCGCGCAGTCCATCAGGACGAGGTCGCCCTCGACCAGCGGGCCGTCATTCTTGCAGTAGTGACCGTCCCAGGCGTTCTCCTGCCCGGCGGGGATGATCGCCCTGTAGCCCTCGCCTCGGGCGCCTCCCGCGATGAATTCGCGGTGCATCGCGGCATGGAGGTCGTTCTCGCGCAGACCGGGCCGCGTCATCGCCATGGCCTCAATGACCGCGCGAGCCGAAAGCTCACCGGCGCGCCTCATGACGGCGACCTCCTGCGGGCTCTTCAGGATGCGCATGGCATCGAGCATCGGCGAAAGGTCGCGCACTTCGCCGTCGGCCATGGCCTCGCGCAGCCGCGCGATGAAGCGGTCCTGCCGCGTGCCGCCTCCATCCCACGGGTCGCCTGCCTCGAGCCGCGCCGCGTGGACCAACACGTCTCGCGACGACATGCGGCCCTCGGCGGGCGCAAACGGCGTGTAGGCCACCTTGCGTCCAGCCAGATGCTGCTCGAGCGCCGACCAGGCGTAGACGGCATCGATGCCGGTCAGGGCGCAGATGCGGTCAGCATCTTCGGCATACACGCATGTCTCCTCGCCCTGCCTGCCTTCGGGCCGGCTGGGAAGGTAGACGGTGGCCCTCTGCGTGGCGCCGTCCAGGAGGAGGTAGGCCTGGGGAGCTTCGAGGCCGGTGAGGTAGAGGAGCTCATTGCTCTGGCGGAACAGCTCGAACGCACGCAGGGGGCCCGCGCCCTGAAGCACTGCCACGGCGTCGCCGATGTCGACGTACAGGCGCGCGCGCCGCGCGGCGAACTCCGCCGGCGTGAACCAGGACCAGATGCGAGCCGGATTGACGGCTGCAGGGATCGAAGCGGCCATAGCGTGGGAACTCCTTCGTGCGGGGCTCGGGCGCTGACGGACGGCCCCGCCGCCCGGCGTTGCGCCCTATGATGACACAGGCCGCCCCGGGCGGCGCGTCGCCCGGACTGGTACAATCGCCCCAATAAGCTTCAGAGCGGCGGCGCCCCGATACTCGGACTGCGACAAGGAGACACCATGGATTTCGACCTGCTCACCCGCGTCGTGAACACGCCGGGCATCTCCGGTTGCGAGGAGGCAGTCCAGGAGGTCGTCGGCGCCGAGATGCGCGCCGTATGCGACGAGGTCCGTCGCGACCGCCTCGGCAATGTGATCGGCCTCAGGAAGGCCGCGTGGGCGCCGGGAACCGGACGGACGACGCGTGTGGCCCTGGCGGCCCACGTTGACGAGATCGGCGCGATCGTGAAGCACATCGACGGCGACGGGTACCTCCGGCTCCAGCGCGTTGGCGGCCTCTACTCCCAGACCCTCCAGTCGCAGATGGTCATCGTGCACGGCCGCGAGCCGCTCAAGGGCGTGATTGCGCCAGACTTCAACCTGCGCGAGGGCGACATGATCCCCTCGCCCGACGACCTGCTGATCGACCTCGGCCTGCCCAGGGAGACCGTAGAGGAGCTGGTCCAGCTCGGCGACCCCATCACGTTCGCGCAGGAGTTGGTGCAACTGAACGACAAGGTAGTGATGGGCCGCAACTTCGACGACCGGATCGGCGTCTACTGCCTGCTGGAGGCCATGAAGCGGGTGGGCGACGCCCAGGTGGACGCCTACTTCGTCAGCACCGTGCAGGAGGAGGTCGGCGTCCGCGGCATGCCCGTGGCGGCCTTCGCCATCGAGCCGGATCTGGGCCTCGCCATCGACGGCAGCCTCGTACGCGCCGCGCATGTCAAGCCCCACTCCGTCACCTGCGACATGGGCAAGGGCGCGGGCATCTACCTGATGGACAACCTGACTATCGGCGACCGGCGCCTGGTGAGCTTCCTGTGCGACCTGTGCGAGCGGGAGGGCATCCCCTTCCAGCGCAACATCGGCGGCGGCACCGACGCCTCAGCCCTGCAGCGCACGCGGCTCGGCTGCCGCACGACGACCATCGGCGCGCCGGTCCGCTACATGCATTCAACGGTCCAGCTGTGCCATCTGGACGACATCGAGGCGACGATCCGGCTCCTGGCCGCGTTTGTCGAACATGCCCACGAACTGGCCGAGGACGTCGCGTGAAGATCACCGCTGTCACGGCGACGCCGGTCCGACTGTCCATTCCCTACCCGCTCTATCCGGGCGTGGGCGCCGGCACCAAGATCGAATGGGGCAAGCGGAGCCGCTTCACGCCGCTGAGGCCCACGCCGATGCTCGAGTATGTGCTCGTGCGCGTCGAGACCGATGAGGGCGTCACCGGCTGGGGCGAAGCACAGGCCGATATCGGCTTCTTTGGCGAGACGGTAGAGCAGGTCCGAGCCGCCGTCGCCGACTATATGGGTCCGCAGCTGATCAGCAAGGACCCCATGGACCGCGAGTACCTGCAGGGCGTCATCGACTACCGAGGCAACGGCTGCGCCAAGTCGAGCATCAGCATGGCCCTGCATGACCTCGCGGGCAAAGCCATGGGCGTGCCCGTGAGCGTGCTGCTGGGCGGGCGCCGGCGAACGCACGTACCGGTCGCCGTCGAGGTCGCAGGCGGGAAGCCCGACGCCATGGCGCAGGCGTGCGTCGATCTGATGACCCAGGGGGTCCGCGCATTCAAGCCCAAAGTCGGCGGCGACCCCGATTCCGATGCCGACCGCCTCCGAGCGATCCGAGAGGCCGTGGGACCGGACGCTTCGATCCGCGCCGACGCCAACCAGGGCTACAGCCCCAAGGAGGCGATCCGGCTCTGCCGCATCTGCGAGCGGCACGGAGTGGGTCTGGAGCTGCTAGAGCAGCCGGTCGCCGTGCATGACCTGCCCGGCATGGCCTTCGTGCGCCGGTCGGTGGAGACGCTCATCGAGGCCGATGAGAGCTGCTTCACACCGCAGGATGCGCTGGCGATCATCCGCCATGAGGCCGCCGACGTGCTGAACATCAAGCTCGGCAAGGCGGGCGGCTTCTCGGGCGCCATGAAGATCGCGGCCCTCGCCGAAGCGGCGGGGCTGAAGTGCGTCCTGGGCACCGGTTTCGGCCTCGGACTGGAGGTCGCCGCCAAGGCGCACCTGTTTGCGGCAACGGAACTGGTGACCGACGCCGTCGAGTTCACCGAGTTGTCGCTGCATGCGAACCTGCTGAAGCCTCCGTGGGACACACGGCTAGCGCTTCCGCTGGAGGATGGATGCCTGCCCGTGCCCGATGGGCCGGGGCTGGGCGTGGAGGTCCACAGCGATCCGGGGACAGGAGCACGCGAGGCCATCGCATCGGCAACGTCGAGTGGTCATCACGGAGTGCAGTGATGCGCGTTGCACTGACAGCATGGGCAGCGGTTGCTGCCACCATCCCCGGCATGATGGGCGCGGGAAGTGCACAGGCGGTCGCCTACGCGGCCGAACAGCGCGACGCAGCTTGGGGTCAGGATGTTCAACCCGCGCGGTCAGCGAAGTCGGCGCAGGGCGCCACGAGCAGGAGGGCCCTGGTGATCGACACCTCCGACGCGATCCCGTTGCGGGACGCCAAGCACCGGAAGAACATGTTTACCGCTTCACTCACCGGAAGCGCCATTCGTGGCCCTGCCCCCTATGAAGTAAACTTCGATACGGGCAGCTCGCAGTTGTGCCTCCCGTACGGCTGCCTCGACAAGTCCAAGCTCACTGTCCTGGAAGAGAGCGTCAGGGACTGCTGGGGGACCAGGGCAGACAAGGTCAAGGGGCAGATCGGCATCACCAGCCGTGACGGCAGGACCACCTACGTCGTCGATGACTATGTCTTCTACGCCATGGAGAACGAAGACGGAAGTGACTTGCCCGCGGACGCGGATGCACCGATGAACAGCGCGATCATGGGCGCCTACCCGTGCCCGGAGGCCTTCACTTACGCGCTGGCCAGGAAGTACTGCAAGAGCGGCTTCGTCTACGGCATCGTGTGTGAGAACCAAACGGGAGAGTTGGCAGCCAACTGGGATGCCTTCAGAGCCTATCTTAAGATCGGAATAGACTCTTCGGTGGCCGGCAAGCTCAATTGGCACAACTACACTCCGTGGTTTCCGGGCCAGATCGAGCTCCAGGTTGTCAACCTCCCCGGCTGGACGGTGAGGCTCAGTTTCCCCAAGGTGAACGGCAAGCGGATCCCCGACATTGTCGTCCCCAACCAGATAGCCACCATCGACACGGGGGCGCCGGACCTCACACTGCGGCTGGGGAACGACGACCCACACAGGAAAGAACCCTACAAGCAGTACTTCAACGACAACGGACCCTCTTGGTACAGCAAGGATAAGTGCCGAGTGGCCGGTGACGGTGTCACTGTCGAGGTGTCGTTTACGGGCAGTTCGGGCCAGACTTCGTCCTACCGGTGGACCATCCGTGATCCCAAGGGGCGCTACGTTCCCAACGGTATGATCGTGGGCGACTGGACAGCAGGCATCCCGTGGGGCGAAGGCCCCGAGACCCCGACCAACCGGCTGAACCTCGGCAACAGCATCTACTTCTTCATTCAGGCTCACGTCTGGGACATCGCGAATCGGCGAGTTGGTTTCCGCTTCAGGTGAGCGGGTGTGCACCTGGCGAGTGATACGACAGGTGCGATGGCGCCGGGCTCGTGCGGACGGGTTCCACCCGGAATGGGTTGGCCGAAACGCAGCGTCCGGCAGGTGGAGTGTCACCCATATACCGGGCATGGGGGTGCAGAGCATGTCCCATGTGACCGACGCGAGAGGTCTTGTGCACGTTGAGCACCGCGGGCGAATCGAGGATCGGGGGCACAGGAGCCCTCAAGTACGAACTGCTCCTCTTGCTGGTGTCCATGATCTGGGGGTTCGCGTTCGTCGCCCAGCAGATCGGCATGCAGAAGGGCCTTGGCCCGATGACGTTCAACGGGTTGCGCTTCGCCCTTGGCTGGTTCTCGCTTGTGCCGGCGATCATCTGGCGGAAGAGGGCCCTGGCCTCCGCGGAGCGGGCGACCAAGCTGCCCTTGGCAGCCAGTATGTGCGCCGGGCTGTTCCTATTTGGTGCCGCCGCCTTTCAACAGATCGGCTTGCAGTACACCTCGAGCGCCCACTCCGGGTTCATCACTGGGTTCTACATCCTCTTTGTCCCGCTCCTGGGCAGGTTCGTGGGACATAAGGTGCCGAAGGGCCTATGGGCACCCATCCTGATGTGTCTCATCGGCTTCTATCTGCTGAGCGTTACCGGTGACTTCGTGGTTTCGAAGGGCGACTGGCTGACTCTGGCGTGCGCCGCGTTGTGGGCGTGCCAGATCCTGGTCATAGACCACGCGGCCGGCAGAGGGGACCCGATCCAGATTGCCTGCATCCAGTTCGCGGTATGTGCTGTCTTGAGCGGGCTGTGCGGCCTGCTCTTCGAGTCATGCACGCTGGGCCAGGTCTGGGCGGCATCCGGCGCGGTTGCCTATGCTGGGCTCATGTCGGTGGGTATCGCCTTCACGCTGCAGGTGGTCTGCCAGAAGCACTGTCCTCCGGCGCCCGCCTCGATCATCATGAGCCTCGAAGCAGTCTTCGCCGCCCTCGCCGGATACCTCGTGCTCCATCAGGCCCTGACGGGCCGCGCGATCGTCGGCTGCGTCCTGATCCTCGTGGGCGTACTGATGGTGCAGCTCGCGCCTGTGATGAAGGCGAGTACCGGGACGGCGGCGCGCAGCTCGGGGTCACCGGGTTGAGAACGGTGTCCTCCACAGCGACAGACGCGGCGCCTGGGCGCAGCGCCATCGCCTGCGTCTGGTTGGCGATGGCCGGGGCGGTCCGGCGCGCAAGGAGGCGAACATGAAGTCAGGGGCTGCACGGGACGAGGCACTGGGCGCACTCCGCCTGTGGTCGGACCGGCCGGCTGACGTGTGGATGACGGAAGCCCTACCCATTGGCAACGGCCCCATGGGCGCGATGCTCTTTGGCGGCACCTCGGTCGAGCGGCTCCAGTTCAACGAGATCAGCCTCTGGAGTGGCAGCCGTATGGCCGTCGAGGGCCTCGATGACGATGGGCAGGACATGGGGGCTCATCAGGCGTTCGGGGACATCCTCATCCATCTCGGCCACGACTTCGCCCGTGTGACCAACTACCGCCGTGGACTCGACATCGATCGGGCCGTCCATTGGGTGACCTACGAATGCGACGGCGTGCACTATGAACGCACCGCCTTAGCCAGCCACACGGACGGGGTCATCGTGGTTAACCTGACGGCGGACAAGCCTGCCGCGCACACCGGGCGCGTGCACCTCGCGGATATGCACGGCGCCCGTATCGCCGCCTACGGGAACAGGCTCCGCTCGGTCGGCAAGCTGGACAACGGGATCGAGTATGAGGCCCAGTTGCTCGTGCTGAGCGGGAACGGTACTGTCGCGGCGAGCGATGACGGCGCGTTCGTGGGGAACCCCTGGAGCATCTCTGTTCCTCGCGCCGGCCTGGCCTTCGACGGGTGTGACAATCTGACCCTGATCTTGGGGGCCGGCACGAGCTTCGTCCAGGACCACGCCACGGAGTGGCTGGGCCCCCATCCCCACGCCGCCGTGACGGCGCGCGTCGACTCGGCCGCCGAACAGAGCGTCAGGACGCTGCTGGCGCGGCACATGGAGGACTACCGGCACCTGTTCGGCCGCTTCTCGATCGACCTTGGCAGCACGGAGCCTAACCTGAGCAAACAGACCACGTTGGCTCGTCTGGAAGCCTACGCTCGAGAGGCGTCGACGGACCCAGAGCTGGAGGCCCTGTTCTGTCAGTACGGCCGCTACCTGCTCACCAGTTGTTCGCGCCCAGGGTCACTGCCGGCCAACCTGCAGGGCGTCTGGAACGACAGCAACGAGCCCGTGTGGTGCGGCGACTACCATTCAAACATCAACATTGAGATGAACTACTGGCCGGCCGAACCGGCCAATCTAGCCGAGTGCCACCGGCCGTTCATCGACTACGTGATGAGCGTTCGCGAGGTGAGCGCGAGGAACACGCAGAGGAAGTACGGCGAGGTCACGGGTTGGACGGTCCAGACCATGAACAACGCCTGCGGCGTATCGGCCTGGAAGTGGAATCCGCCGGGGAGCGCGTGGTACGCGCAGCACCTGTGGGAGCACTTCGCCTTCGGCCGCGATGCAGACTACCTCCGGACGACCGCCTACCCCGTCCTCAAGGAGGTGTGTCAGTTCTGGGTCGATCGCCTTACGCAGCGGCCCGACGGCACGCTCGTCACCCCCGACGGCTGGTCGCCCGAGCAGTACAAGTACGAGCCGGAAGAGGGCGTCACATACGATCAGGAGATCATCTACGATCTGTTCGCCAACACGATCGAGGCCGCCGATGTGCTGGGCGATGACGGGGAGTTTCGCGACTACATTGCCGGCCTTCGCGAGAGGCTGCTGAAACCCAAGATCGGATGCTGGGGGCAACTCCAGGAGTGGGAAGTCGACAAGGACGATCCCAAGGACGACCATCGCCATGTCTCGCATCTCTTCGCCCTGCACCCGGGACGCCAGATCACCCGGGCCGAGACGCCCGACCTGGCCGAGGCGGCCCAGGTCTCCCTGAAGGCCCGCGGCGACAAGAGCACCGGTTGGAGCAGAGCCTGGAAGATGAACTTCTGGGCGAGGCTATGGGACGGGGATCACGCCTACACCATGCTCCGCAGCCTGCTCAACGTTGTCAGGGAGACACGGACCATCTACGGCGAGAGCGGCGCCGGCGTCTATCCGAACCTGTTCGACGCCCACCCACCGTTCCAGATCGACGGCAACCTCGGCGCCACGGCGGGCTTCTGCGAGATGCTTCTGCAGAGCCATGCGGGCGGTATCCACCTGCTGCCGGCGCTGCCGGCCGCGTGGCCGGCCGGCAAGGTCACCGGTCTCTGCGCCAGGGGAGGGTTCGAAGTGGATATGGAGTGGGCGAACGGTCGGATGTCCCGTACGGTGATCAGGTCCAGATCCGGCCTGCCCTGCCGGGTCGTCTGCGGTGACCGGGCCTGGCAGTTCCCGACCGTGGCCGGGCAGTCATACGCCCTCCGTGAGTCACAGGACGCGGGTCTCGCCGGCGCCCGCGAGCCGGCGAGTTGGGGGACAACGTGAGACAGCAGTGTCTTGGATGGCACTTTCTCCTCGCCGTGCCGCTGCTTCTCGCAGTGTCCCCGAGTGCGGCGACACCGACGCGCCTGCGCTGCGAGTCCCAGGTGGGCCCTCTGGGCGTGGACGCGGCGCGACCGCGCCTGAGTTGGATAAACCGCTCCGCTGAGCGCGGCTGGCGGCAGTCGGCGTACCAGGTCGCGGTGACATCGGGGCCGGACAGGATCTGGGACAGCGGCAAGGTGGCGTCGGGCCGCTCGGTCGCCGTCGCCTACGGCGGCCCGGCCCTCAGGTCCGGACATACCTACCACTGGCGCGTGCGGGTCTGGGATGGCGCGGGCAAATGCTCCTCGTGGAGCGCCCCAGCGTGGTGGACGATGGGCAAGCTAGGGCCCGAGGACTGGTCGGCCCGCTGGATCGGCGAGCCGCCGTCCACACCCGGCACCGACCTCGAGGGCGTCCTGATTCGGCGTGCCACGTATCGCACACTCGACGGCAGGACCGCGGTCGACGTCACGCCCATTCTGAAGAAGGCGCTCGACGACCGCCGCATCCCCTTCAACGTTCATCCCGATGATCTTGGCGGCGATCCCGCGCCGAACGTCGTCAAGGAACTGGTGGTGGAGTACGCCCGCCACGGCAAGCCCGAAGTGTCGAGCGCGCAGGACTTCGGCCGCCTGAACATCCCCAACGGCCCCGTCGGCCTTCCCTCGCCATGGTTCCGCGGCGAGTTCGATCTGGCTGCGAAGCCTGAGTCCGCGCTGGTGACGGTGCACTCCCATTCCTACTTCGAGCTGTACGTCAACGGCGCAAAGGCCGGAGACGACGTGCTCACGCCTGCCGTCTCGGTGGCCGACGCCGGCACGTTCACCGTCACCTACGACGTGGCGCGGCTGCTTAGGGCAGGGAGGAACTGCCTGGGACTGTGGACCGCGAAGGGCTGGGCCGAAGGTGTTGCCGTGCGCGCCGAACTCGACGCAGTGGTGGCGGGCGGGAAGGTCACCTTCGGCACCGGCCCGCAGTGGAAGACCCGCCCGAGCGGCTACAGCCACATCGGCAACTGGGCGTGGAACGACTTCGGCGGCGAACGCGTCGACGCCGCCGCCCACGTTGCCGGCTGGTGTCGGCCGGGCCTCGACACCAGCTCGTGGGCGAACGCTGTGGAGTCGCCTGCACCGCAGGGGGCGCCAGCAAACCAGATCGCCCCTCTCAACCGCATCGGCGCGCGCATTCCAGCGCGGAGTGTCGCCGCGCTGGGCGACGGGCGCTATGAGATCGACTTCGGCACCGACCTCACCGGCTGGTTGCGTCTGAGGTTCGCGAGGCTGAGGCCCGGACAGGTGGTTAGGATGCACTTTGCCGACCGCGTGTTTGCCGATGGCGTCCACACCTCGCCCATCGGCAACATCGCCGTCGGCGGCAGCGGCGTCTCGTTTCCCCGCGTCGGTGGCGGCCACAACCTCTACCAGACGTATCACCAGACCAGCGAGTTCGTCTCCGCGGGGGGCGCCGGCGAGGAGTTCCGTCACAGGTTCAACTATGCCGGATTCCGATATGTCGTGGTCGAGGGGCTGGACGCCGCGCCGCGCAAGGAGGACGCGACTGCGCTCCTGGTCGAGAGCGCGCTGCCAGACGCCGGCGCCTTCGAGTGCTCGGATCCGCTGATCAACCGGATTCACCAGGCGAACCGCTGGACGCTGCGCTGCCTGAACCTTGGAGGCTACATGGTGGACTGCCCGCACCGCGAGCGCATGGGCTACGGCGATGGCCAGGTCTCCCTGGAAGGCATGATGATGAACTTCGACGCCTCCCGCTTCTACGAGAAGTGGGCGCGCGACTGGCGGATGGCACAGAGCCCCCGGGACGGGGCGATGCCCAATATAGCGCCGCCCTTCACCGCAGGCGGAGGGGGCCCGCCCTGGGCCGGCGTGATCGCGGCGCTGCCGTGGCAGCACTACCTCCATTACGGCGACCCTCGGGTGCTTGAGGACAACATCGCCGCCGCCCGCCGATACGCTGAGTACCTCGACTCGCGTTCCACCAATGAGGTGCTGCGAAACTGGAGCGGCGGCATCGATTTCCTCGGCGACTGGGTGCCGCCGGGTCGGGGGATGGACACCGACAACTGGCCCACGAGCCAGATGGCCGAGCTGTTCTGCAACTGCTACCGCGTCTACCTCTGGCAGATGGTGGAACATATGGCCGCGGCGCTTGGGCGTACCGACGAGGCCGAGCATGCCCGCCGCCGCGTGGAAGCCATCCGCCCCGCTGTGCATGCCGCGTTCTACGACCCCGCCAACCAACGCTACGTGATCGACGAACAGATCTACTACGCCATGCCGCTGCTCACCGGAGTGGTGCCGGAAGGCGAGCGGCCCGCGGTGATGGCGAACCTGGTGAAGTGCATCGTGGGGAAGAACAAGGGCCACCTCGACACGGGCATGCTCGGGACGATGTTCCTGCTCCGGTTCCTCAGCGACGCAGGTCGCGACGATCTCGTGCTGTCGATGTACCGGAAGAAGGACTACCCCGGTTGGGGCTACATGGTCGAGCAAGGAGCCACCACTCTCTGGGAGCAATGGAATGGCTTCTGGTCACAGATCCACTCCTGCTTCGCCTCCGCCGACAACTGGCTCTACCGGGGCCTTGCCGGCATCCGACCCGGCCCGGCCGGGCCGGGTTTCAGGCAGGTGATCATCAAGCCTGCCGTCGGCGGCGACCTGGCATGGGTGAGATGCCATCACGACTCGTCTTACGGCCGCATCGTCAGCAACTGGAAGCGCGACGGCGACAGGCTCACGATGGACGTGACCATCCCGGCCAACACAACTGCCACCGTGTACGTCCCGGCCAGGGACGCGCGCGCCGTGACCGAAGGTGGAGACGTCGCCGGCAAGGCCAAAGGCGTGAGGTATGTGGCAATGCGAGACGGCGCCGCCGTGTATGCGGTCGGCTCCGGCACCTACCGTTTCAACTCCACGCTTCCGCAGATCGGACCATGAACGAATGAGACTTGCTGCCATCGCCTTTCTCGCCCTCAGTTCCTTGCCCCTGGCCACATCGCCTGTGGCGGGCGACGAGCTGGAGGCCCGTTTCCGCACTCCGCCGGCGTCCACCAGGCCGCGCTGCTACTGGTACTGGATGGACGGCCAGGTGACGCGGGAAGGCATCACGCGCGACCTCGAGGCGATGAAGCGCGTCGGCATCGGCGAAGGGTACATCGGCATCATCAGCGGGCAGGCCGGCACCCCGGCGAGCGCCGGTGCCAAGGCGTTCACCCAGGATTGGTGGGGCCATATCGAACACGCCATACGCGAAGGTGGCCGCCTCGGTGTTGACATCGGCCTGTTCAACTCACCAGGCTGGAGCCAGTCGGGCGGCCCGTGGGTGAAGCCCGGTCAGGCGATGCGGTATGTCGCCCTGACGGAACTGCGTCTGCGCGGGCCGCAGAGGTTCCAGGGCGAGATGCTGGCCCCGCCGGGCGAGGCCCAGGATATCGCCGTGCTGGCGTTCCAGGCGCCGGCTGGCGAAGGTGCGTTCGCGCCGATCACGGCACGCACGCCGACCCTCGTCCGCTTCGAGGCGGCCACGCCGTTCACAGCCCGGAGCATCACGGTGCATCTGGTGGAACCCGTGAACGTCGCGGCGGAGTTGCTCGCCTCCGACGATGGGAAGAGCTTCCGCACAGTGAAGCAGTTCACAGTGTCCCGGTATAACCTCGCGGTCAATGTTGGGCCCGTGCCGCTGGCTCCGGTGGTCGAGACTTTCACAGCCACCACCGCGCGGATTTTCCAGCTCAAGCTGTCGTCAGCCTGCAGTCTTGGCGACATCCAACTCTCGCCCGCGGCGCGCGTGGAACGGGCAGCCGAGAAGTCGCTGCTCAAGGTGTTTCAGGATCCCCTCCCGCCGTTTGACTACTACACCTGGCCGTCGTCTGCCGAACCGGACTCCGCCGCAACGATGCTGCAGCCGGGCTCAGTGGTGGACATCAGCCAGCACGTCTCGCGTCCGTCTCGGGAGCGGATCGTCGTGCAAGGGGCCTCGTACGGAGTACCCGGTGACCCGACGCGCACGCGCGACGTGCGTGCCGTGGTGCAGTCCCTGGTGGACAACGGCTCGTCCGAATTCCTGGTCGACCGTATCACCCAGAGCGGCGATCCCGCCTTCGGGGTTGTGAAGACGTTGACCATAGACTACGCCCTGGACGGGCGTCCGCTGCAGGCCGGAGGCACCGATGGTGAGATGGTCCGCCTTGGCGGGAACGCCACGCTCACATGGGACGTGCCGCCGGGGGACTGGGTCGTACTGCGGCTCGCCATGTCTCCGACTGGTACCCAGAACGGGCCCGCCCCCGCCGAAGCAACGGGGCTGGAAGTGGACAAGATGAGCCGCGCCGCGCTCAAGGCGCACTTCGACGCCTATCTCGGGGGGCTGCTCAAGCGCATGCCAGAGGCTGCCCGCAAAGCCCTCAAGCACGTGGTGGCCGACAGTTACGAGATGGGGCCGCAGAACTGGACGGACGGCTTCGCGGAGGACTTCCGGACGCGGTACGGCTACCATCCTCTGCCGTGGCTGCCGGTGCTGGCGGGGCGCATCGTGAGCAGTGCGGATCAGTCCGACCGGTTCCTGTGGGATCTGCGGCGCCTGGTGGCGGACCGGGTCGCGTGCGACTACGTCGGCGGCTTGCGCGACCTGTGCCACGAGCATGGGCTGAAGATGTGGCTGGAGAACTACGGCCACTGGGGCTTCCCGGCCGAGTTCCTGCAGTACGGCGGCGCTAGCGACGAGATTGGCGGAGAGTTCTGGGTGGACGGCGGGCTGGGCTCGGTAGAGCTGCGAGATGCGGCCTCCGCGGCGCACACGTACGGCAAGCCTGTGGTGTGGGCGGAGGCCTTCACCGGCGGCCCAGCGTTCCGGAATGCGCCCGGCGACCTCAAGGCGAGGGGTGATTGGGCGCTCTGCGAGGGCATCAACCAGTTTGTGCTGCACGTGTACATCCACCAGCCCTGGGAGGACAAGGCGCCGGGCATCAACGCTGGGTTCGGCACCGAGTTCAACCGGCACAACACGTGGTTCGAGCAGTCGAAGACCTGGATCGACTATCTGCGCCGGTGCAGTGTGATGCTCCAGGCCGGCCAGCCGGTTGCCGATGTGGCATACTTCATCAGCGAGGACGCCCCAAAGATGACCGGCCTCTGCAGCCCGGAGCTGCCGGCGGGGCGTGACTTCGACTTCATCAATGCCGAGGTGATCCAGAAGGATCTCACGGTGCGGAACGGTGTGCTGACGCTGCCGCACGGCGTTACCTACCGCGTCCTGGTGCTGCCGAGCTCCGCCACCATGCGCCCGCCCCTCCTGCGCCGCATCCGGGACCTGGTGAAGGCCGGCGCCGCCGTCGTCGGCAGGCCGCCGTCGCGCTCGCCAAGCCTCGAGGGGTACCCGAAGTGCGACGACGAGGTCCGGCAGATCGCGCGCGATGTCTGGGGAGGCGGACCCCCAAGTCCGTCGGGCGAGCACCGGCTCGGCAAGGGGCGCGTGATCTGGGGCAAGAGCCTGGACGAGGTCCTTGCCGCGCGCGGGTCAAGGCCGGACTTCGCGAGCCCGGTAAGGCTTCGGTTCAAGCACCGGCGCCAGGGCGGGACCGATATCTACTTCGTAGCCAACCCCGACGCCGCTCCCGTGACGACCGTGGCCACGTTCCGAGCCGGCGGACGGGCGCCGGAGCTGTGGTGGCCGGACTCCGGTCGGACGGAACGGCCGGCCCTCTTTCATCAGACCGGCGACCGGTTGCGCCTGCCGCTCTCTCTCGGGCCCAACGCTTCGGTGTTCGTCGTCGTCCGCCCCGGTACGGTCGCGTTCGATCCGGTGGCGGCCGTAGCCCGCAACGGCAGATCCGTCGCCCCGTCGTCCGCGGCGCGACGGAGCATCGCCATCGAGAGCGCCACCTACGGGGTTCCGGGCGATGCGAGCCGCACGCGCGACGTGCGGAAGAAGGTGCAGACGCTGGTAGACGACGGCGTATTCGCGTTCCAGGTGGGCCGCCTGGCTGAAGGCGCGGATCCGGCCTTCGGCGTCGTCAAGACACTCACGGTCGATTTCTGGATCGGCGGCAAGGCGCTCCGGGCGTCTGGCCAGGACCCGGACACGATCACCCTCCACGCCTCGCCTGCCGGCAGCACGGCGCGCGTGTGCCGTGACGCCAACGGTGGCATCTCCCTCGAAGTGGCAGAGCCGGGCCGGTACGAGGTGAAGACCGCAGCCGGCCGGAAGCTTCGCGCCCAGGTTCCGCCGATGCCGATGCCCATGGAGATCGACGGCCCGTGGCACGTCGCCTTCGATCGCCGGTGGGGCAGCCCTGAGAAGGTGACGTTCGAGACACTCGAAGACTGCTCCAAGCGCCCGGAGGCCGGCATCAGGCACTACTCCGGCCGCGCAACCTATAGGAAGACGTTCGAGCTGCCGGTCGCCTGGGTTGGCAGGGCGGGATCGAGTCTCCTACTGGATCTAGGCGACGTCCGCAACCTGGCGACGGTGCGCGTGAACGGCCGCGAGCTTGACACTCTCTGGCTCGCGCCCTGGCAGGTGGACATCACGGCCGCCGCGAAGCCCGGCCGCAACACCCTCGAAATCGATGTGGTGAACACCTGGAACAACCGGCTGGTTGGCGATGCCGCGCTGCCTGCCGACAAGCGGTTAACCTTCCTGACCGCCCAGACTGTGGACAGCCGCGCCTCGCTGCAGCCGAGCGGGCTGCTCGGGCCGGTGACATTGCACATGTCTCAGGTTGTTCGCCTGACGTCAGGCCCACCGGCCAAGAGGCCGGCGGCGGCGTCCGGGTCAGGGATCACAACGCGACGAGGAGGATCGGAACGATGAGAGAGGGGACATTCCTGGCCTCGACCGTCGCCGCGCTCTGCAGCGGGGGCGCGACCCGCTTGTTCCAGGTTGCTATGATGGCACTGGCCTCATGTGCCCTGTGCGCCCCTGCCCCGGCCGACGACGATCTGGAACGGAGCTTCGCCAATCCGCCCGACTCCGCACGCCCGGGCGTGTACTGGTACTTCATGGATGGCAACCTGAACGGCAAGGAGATGACGGCCGACCTGAAGGCCATGAAGGCCGCGGGGCTCGGCAACCTCGTCTTCCTGGAGGTGGACGTCGGCATCCCCAAGGGACCGGTCAGGTGGATGACGCCGCAGTGGCAGGACCTGTTTGTGCTGGCAGTCCGCGACGCGGAGCGCCTGGGCATTGACATCACGCTCGGAATTGGGCCGGGCTGGTGCGGCAGCGGCGGGCCCTGGGTCCAGCCGGAGCAGTCCATGCAGCACCTCGTCTTCAGCTCGGTCGAGGTCAGTGGGCCGCAGAGCTACTCTGCGGTGCTGCCTGTGCCGGCGCAACGCTCGACCCCGTGGCACTCGATGGCCAGCCCGTACTACGAGGATGTGGCGGTCCTCGCCTTCCCCAGCCGCAAGCCTATCATTGACAGCATCAATGAGAAGGCGCTCTACGAGAGGAGCCCGATCTCCAGCATGCCCGGCGTGAAGCCATATCTGCCGACTTCGGCCCGCTTTGCCGAGCCAGGGCCGGCGGGCGTCATTCGACCGAGCCAGATCGTGGACCTCACGAACCGGCTCAAGCCCGACGGGGCCCTCGACTGGATCGTGCCCGCCGGAGACTGGACCATCGTCCGAATGGGGCGGCGCGTCACGGGCGCGAACACCCGGCCCGCGCCGGCGGCGGCAGCGGGACTGGAGTGCGACAAGTTCGACGCAAAGGCGACGGAGTTCCACCTGGACCAGTATGTCGGGACGCTCCTCCGGAAGATAGGACAGCGCGCCCGGGAGCATGGATTGACAGCGCTGCACATGGACAGCTGGGAATCCGGCGCGCAGAACTGGACGCCGACGTTCCTCGACGAGTTCAGGAAGCGGCGCGGCTATGATGCACGGCCGTGGCTCCTGGCGTATACCGGACGCGCGGTCGAAAGCCTGGAGAAGTCGGAGCGCTTCCTCTGGGACCTCCGCCTGACCGGCCAGGAACTGGTCCTAGAGAAGCATGCAGGGACCGTGAAGGAATACGGTCGGGAACAGGGGCTCTCGCTGTCCATCGAACCCTACGACATGAATCCCGCCGGTGATCTCGACCTGGGTGCGGTAGCGGACGTCCCGATGGGGGAGTTCTGGAACACCAGTTTGGACTCGTCCTACAGTTGTACCGAAGCAGCGTCGATCGCGCATGTCATGGGGCGGCCTGTAGTCTCAGCCGAGTCGTTCACCTCCGAAGGCAATCTGGAGGCCCATCCGTGGTCGCTAAAGAACCAGGGCGACTGGGCGTTCTGCACGGGCATCAACCGGATCGTGTTCCACACCTGGGCGCACCAGACGCTGGGCGACGCCTACAAGCCCGGAATGAGCTTTGGCCCCTACGGCGTGCACTGGCACCGAAACCAGACCTGGTGGCCCATGGTGGGGGCCTACCATCGCTACCTCGCCCGCTGCTCGCATCTGCTGCGGCAGGGGGTCACGGTGTCCGATGTGCTCTATCTGACACCCGAAGGAGCGCCCCACGTGTTCCTGCCGCCGCCCAGCGCACTGGAGGGGAGCGGCCCACTGGCGGACAAGAAGGGCTATGGCTTCGACGGCTGCTCGCCGAAGGTCCTGATGGCCAGGGCCCAGGTGAAGAACGGGCGGATCGTTTTCCCGGGCGGAAGCTCTTACCGCCTGCTGGTGCTGCCGCAGGTCGACACGATGACCCCGGGCCTGCTCGCCAAGGTCCGGGATCTGGTCAAGGCCGGGGCAACGATGGTCGGCACGCCACCGGTTAAGTCCCCAAGCCTCTCGGGCTATCCCGCGTGCGACTCCAGAGTGCAGTCACTCGCCAGAGACCTCTGGGGGAGTCTGAAGGCGCCAAAGACGGCGACCAAGCGCCGCCATGGCAAGGGCCTTGTCTACTGGGGCGGAGAGCTGTCGCCACCCGCGCTGGCCACTCAGCGCAACTCTGTTGCGCAGTGTGAGTGGATCTGGTACCCCGAAGGGAGTCCGGCCCAGAGCGCACCGGTGGGCGCCAGGTACTTCAAGCGGACCATCAAGGTCGATCCGACGAAGGTCCTGGCCTCCGCCATCGCCGGGGTGAGTGCGGACAATGAGTTCACTCTCTGGATCAACGGAAAGAAGGTCAGCGAGGGCGACAGCTTCCGCGTCACGGTCACGACATCGATCGCGCGCTTCCTGCGGCCAGGTGACAACGTCGTCGCCGTTGCCGTCGTGAACACGGACCGCTCGCCCAATCCCGCCGGATGGATAGGCGCGTTCGACCTGGCCTACGCGGACGGATCCCGCGAGGTCGTGAGGACAGACGGCGAGTGGTCGGCCGGGATATTCGCCCGGCCTGGTTGGCAGCAGGCGGCCGCGCGGCCCGCGGACTGGAAGGACGCTCTGGTTCTGGGAGCGTATGGCATGGCGCCCTGGAACCGCGCCGGGGAGAACCATGGCCTCCCGCCGCTCTATCCCTCCTACGATCTCACAGCCGCCGTGCTGGCGGGCATGGGCGTGGCCGAGGACTTCACCGCAACCGGCCCCATGCGCTACGGCCACAGGCGCACCAACGAGCGGGACATCTACTTTGTCTCCAATCGGACCGGCGCGCCAATCAAGGCGGACTGCAGCTTCCGGGTCGGCCGGGGCAGCCCGCAGCTCTGGGATCCGGTGACCGGTGAGCGGCGGCCGCTGGTGCAGTTCGTGCGGGCCGGCGGTCTGACGCGCGTCCCCATGGCATTCGATGCCTATCAGAGCTTCTTCGTCGTGTTCGGCGGCAAGGACGGCCAGCCCGCACGGGCAGCGGGCACGAACTTCCCGGGCTTGAGGAGCGGCCAGACGCTCTCCGGCCCCTGGAACGTAGCGTTCGACCCGAAGTGGGGCGGGCCGGAGAAGGTCGTCCTCGACGCCCTGCAGGATTGGACGACCCGACCGGAACCGGGGATCAGATACTACTCCGGCATCGCCACGTACCGGACAACGTTCACCCTAGCCCGGGTGCCGGGGGGCAGAACCTACCTGGATCTCGGCACCGTCCACGACATGGTCCGGGTCAAACTGAACGGCAAGGGCCTCGGCGTGGTGTGGTGCGCGCCGTGGCGGGTCGAGGTCACCGGCGCCATCAAGGCGGGCGCGAACCAGCTTGAGGTCGAAGTTGTCAACCGCTGGGCAAACCGCATGATCGGTGACAAGCAGCCTGCCGACGCGAATGCGCGTACCGTGAGATCACCGGAGGGATTCCTCGCCGGGGATGAGTTCGGAAGCGGCCGCTACACCTTCAGCACATCTGATCCGTACGGCGCAGAGTCGCCTCTGCTCCCGTCCGGTCTGCTGGGGCCGGTGCGGCTGATGGCAGGGGAGTAGACGATGTCCGCGGGTCCGTTGAGATATCCACCAGGAAGGAAGCCGAAGCCTTGAAGAAGTGTGCGAACATCGCAACGATCCTGACTGCGCTGTCGCTGGGGATAAGCAGCCCTGCCGCGGAGCCGGGAGCCAGACCGGACATCTGGAAACTGCCGACCTTCAAGCCTGCCAGTGGGCCGTATCGAACGACCTGGACGTCGGTGACGAAGTACCGGACGCCGCACTGGTACCGCGACGTGAAGTTTGGCTACTGGGCGCACTGGGATCCGCAGACCGTTCCGGAGAGCGGTGACTGGTTCGCCATGCACATGTACACCCCCGGAGCCAACCAGTACAAGTGGACAGTCGATCAGTTCGGGAACCTGAACGAGTACGGCTACAAGGACATATGCAACCTCTGGAAAGGCGAAGAATGGGATCCGGACGCGGTGATGAAGCTGTGCGTGGCCTCCGGCTCAAGGTACTTCTGGGCCCTTGGCAATCACCACGACAACTTCGACTGCTGGGATTCCCGCTATCAACCATGGAACTCGATGAATGTCGGCCCGAAGAAGGACGTCGTGGGCACCTGGGCCGTCGCCGCCAGGAGATACGGACTCCCTGTGGGGGTCTCCATTCACACAACCCCGGCGCGAACATGGGGAGAGTTCATGCCGGTTAGGTACGGCCTCGACGAGAACGGCAGGAAGATGGACGGCTGGCTGACCAAGGCCGATGGGGTGGGCAAATGGTGGGAGGGCCTGGACCCCGTGGACCTCAACGGTCCGGTGCACACCAACTACGCCACGGAGGAGTTCAAGGCGGACGTCGCCCATCCCTTCTCGCAGCAGTTCCTGTGGAGAGTGGACGACCTCATCACCAAGCACAAGCCCGACATCCTCTGGTTTGACGACACGATCAACTACGCGGGCGATCTGGGGAACGTCTATCTTGGCCTCGGCGACACAATGGCGCTGCACTTGACGGCGAACTACTTCAACAGGATGGCCGCCGCGGGGAAGTCGGGCGCCTTGAGCATCAACGGCATCTCCCCCAAAGAGGCCAATGCCTCCATCATGACCGTTTGGGAGGACGCCTCTACCGAGCAGATCCAGCCTTACCCCTGGCAATGCCTGAACAGCATGGGGCCGTGGCATTTCGATGCCTCGAACCCGCTCGGCTACCACAGCGACCCCACCAGCCTCATGCAGTTGCTGGTGCGGTGTTCGGCGGCCAACGGCAATCTCGTGGTGGGTATCCCGATCCGCGCGCAGGGAGACATGTACACCGAGGCCCTGCCGATCTTCAAGAAGATCGGGGAGTGGCTCAAGATCAATGGCGAAGGCATCTACTCGGCGCGGCCCTATGCCGTCATGTGCGAGACGATCGGCGAGGACAAGGTCTACTATACGAGAACCGTCGGCCGCGTCTATGCGTTCGCTTCGAAATGGCCGGGGAGCAAGCTGGTGCTGCCGGGCTGCAGTAGAGATAGCGGCACCATCGGCGCCGTGAGCAAGGTCGAGCTGCTGGCCGGCCCTCGGCCGATCTCGTGCACCTTTGCCCAGGACGTTGCCGCGCTCACCGTCACGCTCCCGAGAACGGAACCCGCCATTGCCGACATCAAGGTCTACGCATTCAGGATCACCCATGGCAAGACCTGGACCAACGACGACGACAGCGGGATCTTCTTTCATGGATGGGAGCACGAGGTGGGAAGGCCGGGCGCCTTCAACAACGACTGGAACCACACCAGTGCGGCCGGCGACATGTGCCGATTGGCGTTCAGCGGAACCGGGATCGAGTACATCGCGGAGAAGGGCGCGGATTTCGGGAACGTCATGGTCACGCTCGATAACGGGCCCGCGAAGACCGTCAGTCTGAAGGGCAGCGGCACCCAGCAGGTCGTCTACACAGCGACCGGTTTGCCGGCAGGGGATCATGCGCTGAAGCTCGTTTGCCAGGGCAACGGCAGCATTAACGTCGATGCGATCAGGGTGCTGAATGGCCGCATCAAGGTGAAGGGTTTCAACGTCGCCGCGATCGGCGTCGATGCGATCAACCTACGCGGTGCGCCCAGGCAGAACTCGCCAAACCCGAAGCCGAAAGCCAAGATCGAAAAGATCAAACACGTGGAGGTCCCTTGAGCATGCGGGGGTCTGTGGTTTTGCGGGCGAGTACACAGGCACTGGGATGACATGCTGGCTGCCGTGGTGGCGATCCGCCGCGTGCTGATGCAGCTGGCGCCTGTCCGGCAGGCCGCCGCTCAACCGCTGGCCGAACCGCGTGATCGCCGCCAAGCAGCCGGCCCACGGAAGGGCGCGTAACGTCGCACCCCCGCAAGGCCTCCTCACGGGGGAAGAGCCCATGACCGGCCGTTACACCTTCGGCACCGCGAATCCGTACGGCGCAGGTCGCCGCTACTTCCGTCCGGTCTGCTGGGACCGGTCAGGATCGTGGTTGGCGGACCGTGAACCGCGCCGCAGGAACGCCGATCGGCAGCCCCGGGGCAGGCCGGAGCGAAGACGGGATGCTGCGCCGCAGCCTGGTGGTGTCCGTGGCCAGTGCGCCGCGCGCGGACCTTGCACCCCGGGGCAACCTACTGCTCTGTGCTCGCACTGCCGATCAGTCTGAGCAGCATTATCTGGCGCGCAGGCACCGGCGTCGCGAAAGGACTATCGAACGTGGCTCTGATGCTCTTCAGCCTCGCCCTTGCCGTCTGCATTCCCGCGTCGGCCCTGAGCGCCGAGCAGTGGGCTGTCTACGAGACCTCCTTCACATCCACGCGGAAGTACGCCAACCCGTTCCTCGAGGTGCAGGTCGATGTCGTCTTCCGCAACGGCGACCAGCAGTGGGTGGTCCCTGCCTTCTGGGCAGGTGGCGACCGGTGGACGGTTCGCTTCGCGCCGCCGGTTCAGGGCGACTACACCTTCGAGGCGAGGTGCTCGGACCCCGCGAACCGGATGGTGAGCCGGGCTCCCCAACCCCTGCATGTCACCGCGCACACCGGCAACAACCCGCTCCTCCGGCACGGCTTCATCCGCGTGAGCACCGACCGGCGCCACTTCGAGCACGAGGACGGCACGCCGTTCCTATGGCTGGGCGACACCTGGTGGAAGAACCTCTGCGAGCGGATGACGTGGGAGGGCTTTCGTCAGTTGACCGCGGACCGCAGGGCCAAGGGCTTCAACGTGGTACAGATCGTGTGCGGCCCGTACCCCGACGAGGGGTTTCTGGAACCTCGTCTCGCGAATGAGGGCGGCCTCCCTTACGAGTCCACCAAGTTCGAGCGGGTGAACCCGGAGTACTTCGACTGCGCCGATCGTCGCTTGAAGCACCTAGCCCGGCTTCCGCAGTTAGGCCCCGAATCCGGTGGTCCTGTGATCTTAACTAGGCGACAGATGTCTGTGCGAAGTCTACACTACATCCTCGGTGATTCTTAGCTGCTCCGGCAGCCTCATTCGGAGGCGTTCGAGCAG
>CAJBBX010000173.1 GCA_903951425.1 uncultured Chthonomonas sp. | reverse complement strand
TGGCGGCACTGACGGTGTCGGTCGGGCTGGGCGGTTGTGGCGGCGGTACGAACTCGCCGACACCCCCTGCGTTGACGACGCAGGGGGTGGCTCGGTTTGATGTGGATGTGGCCACGGGTAAGGTGACCATCTCCAAACTGGACACCACACGGGCGGTCTACAGCGGGAGCGCGGTCTCGTTCACCAGCTCTGATCTGCTCTCGGTCGGCGGCGATGCCGGTAAGCGGCTGATCCGCGTTTCAGCAGTGAACAACTCCGGGGAATCCTGGGACGCCTCAGCGGTGAACCTGGTTGTCGCCAATGTGGCGACTGCCGACGCCGCTCGCGTTCGGGAGAATGTGCGGGTCTCGACCATCGCCGGGAACGGAAGCGCTTCCGAGGCTGATGGCATGGGCGCCGCCGCCAGCCTGTGGCAGCCCTTCGGGGTCGTGGTCGGCAAAGGGCCCGGCAAGGGCGCCCTGTTCGCCGCTGACTACTCCGGCCAGACGATCAGGCGCATTGAGGCCGACGGCATGGTCACCACTGTGGCCGGTTCGGCCGGCCTTGCGGGGTTTGCCGACGGCACGGGCGCCGAGGCCCGCTTCAACGGGCCTGTGGCGCTGGCGACTGACGGTAACGGCAACCTTTTTGTGTCCGATCAGGGGAATAGGCGCATCAGGCGGGTCACACCCCTGGGGCAGGTAACGACGATCGCGGGCAGCGGCGCCATAGGATCGACCAATGGCCAAGGCGACGGAGCGTCGTTCAGCGGACCGAACGGCCTCGTCGCCAGCGCCGATGGGAACCGGATATACGTGGCGAACCGCACCGGGCACAATGTACGCTTGGTAGCCTTCACCGGGATCCGCCGCGACCAAGCATCTTCTTACACCGTCTCCACGGTGGCCGGCGCCGTAACCTCCGGCCTCGTCGATGGCTCGGCGCTGGATGCGCGGTTCTACGCTCCCAGTGGGATCGCCCTGGTCACTGATGCTGCCGGTGTTGAGACGCTCTTCGTCGCCGACCACAGCAATCAGGCCCTCCGTCGGATCGCGCAGCCGGCGGGCGCCGCCACGGTGACAACCTGTGCCGGTGACGGGGTCCAGGGCGTTCTCGACGGCCCTGCGTCGTCGGCACGGCTGAGCAACCCGAGCGGCGTCGATGCTGTGCAGGGCGCCGACGGTAGCCTCGACCTCTATGTAGGCGAGTTCCCGCGGTTGCGCGTGGTCCACTACACTGCGGGTGGCGACCCGGGCCAGAAGGGCAGTTACCGGGTCGACACCGTGGCGGGCCAGCTAACCGCCTCCGGCAACGATGGTACCGGCCTGACGGCCGGGTTCGGCTCACCGCAGCAGGTGGTGGTCAACACGCAGGTCGGTCCGTCGACGATGGTCTACGTGGCCGACTACGCCGCCCAGAAGATCCGGTCGGTCTCGGTCCCGTCCGGCGCGTTCCACTCGGGCTCTTCCGGCGGCGCCAGCCCCGATGCGGTGGCGATGCTGAACTACGACAGGCCCGCGCCCAACAGGGCGGCGTATGTCAGCCAGATGACCAAACTCGACGGTTCCTACGCCGCCGAGCTCCAGTTCCAGGTCCCGTCCGGCGTCTCCGGTTTTTCGTTTCTGGCGACCATCGAGGCAGAGTCCGGAGTGGTGAACCTGCCGGCATCAGGATTCAGCGCCATCACGACCATCGCCGGCACCGGGCGCCAGGGGTACCGCGACGGCGAGGGCAGCATCGCGGACTTCATGGACCCCTGCTCTATCGTAGGCGTGCCTGAGGCGCTTCGCTCCGCCTACCGCTCGGGCACCGGTCGTCCCATCCGGGCGTTCGTGGTCGACAGGCTGGCCGAGGCCGTGCGGTATGTCGACACCGCCGGTCAGGTAGGCACCTTTGCCGGCGGCGTGATGGGCTATGCGGACGGCGTAGGCGAGGCGGCGCGGTTCGCCGAGCCGGTCGGCCTTGCGATCGACTCGGCGGGCGCCCTCTGGGTTGCCGACGAGATGAACCACCGAATTCGCCGCATCCTGCCTAACGGCGTCGTCACGACCGTGGCAGGCTCAGGCGTCATGGGTTCAGCCGACGGGGCCGGAAATGCCGCCACCCTCAACCACCCGGTGGGTGTGGCCGTTGACAGTGGCGGCCAAGCCTACGTGGTGGGTATGGACCACACAGTGCGGCGCGTCCGCTATGTGTCCGGCGACCGGAACTCGTCGTCGTCGTACCGGGTCGATACCGTGGCTGGTAGCGCCGGCCAGTCAGGTACCGTTGATGGCGTGGGTTCCGCCGCCAGGTTCAACATGCCTCTCGCTGTGACCGTCGATCGGTTTGGCGCGGTCTTTGTGGCAGACACTTGGAACAACTCAATCCGCGTGCTGCGGTCCGCCGGGCTGTCGACGATGACTGTCACGACCCTGGCAACGCTCATCGACTCGCCGTACTGCCTGACGCCCAACGCCGCGGGAGACCTCTACGTGGGCTCACCGTCACGCATCGAACGGTGTAGTCCGGCTGCCGTGCTGACGCTGCTGGCCGGCACAGCCGGGTTCGCTGACGGAAGCCCCGGCGCCCTGGGCGTGGTCTCCTCGGTCTCGCTGGAGGAGAGCGGCACGCTGCTCTTCTGCGACCGAAGCAGCCGTTCGATCCGTTGCTTGCAGCGGGTGGTGAACAGCACGCCGCTGTAGTCGCGGATCGGTCGACTCGGTCCCGGGCAGATGCCCGTCCTTGCCCGGGACCATGCTCCCTTGCTGCGGCTTCCTTCGCCGCGGCCTCGCCTCGCCACAGAACGCCCCGATCCCTCGTATGGCTTGCTGAGTGGGGCTCCGGCAGGTCGCCCACTGCATGGGTGATCGCCTTCCACTCCCAGGAGGCATTGATGCAGCGGTTCGGTTGGGCTTTGGCGGCACTGACGGTGTCGATTGGGCTGGGCGGTTGGGGCGGCGGTGCGAAATCGCCGACACCCCCTGCGCCGACGACGCAGGGGGTGGCTCGGTTTGATGTGGATGTGGCCACGGGTAAGGTGACCATCTCCAAACTGGCCACCACACGGGCGGTCTACAGC
>CAJBBX010000172.1 GCA_903951425.1 uncultured Chthonomonas sp. | reverse complement strand
GGGTGCGCCGATGGAGTCGGGGCCCTTCGCGTTGCTCAGGGCGACGGCAAAGGCGGCGCGGGCGGGGGTGGCGAAGGCAGGCGTGGAGGAGGGCGGTTGGCTGCATCCGCCTGACTGTGCCGCGCCGGCAAGCGCCGGCATGAGAACTAACCGTGCCGTTTGCATCTCTGCTCATCCCACGAGAACCACGAACCAGCCCGTCACTGACCTGCTGAAGACTTTAAGTACTTGACGCACGCACATGATAGCGGGTTGCATCTGGCTTGTCAAGGGGCAAATCGGGCGCTCCGCGAGCTTGCCCCCCGAGGCCGCGTGAATGCCGGGGCAGATCGTCCGTCGGGGCGCATGGGCGCGGCGCCGGCGTCGAGGCCCTTCGCGTTGCTCAGAGCGGCGGCGCCCGCCGGCGAGGCGCCTCCGCGCGGGGCAGGAAGCGCGACCCGCCGCGGTGAACTCTCTGCCCCGAGGCCGCCCAGCGGCGGCCATCCCCCACGCAGGCGGATCGCCACCCATGACGCTCGTACACAGGGCCCTGGCCGTGCTGGCCCTTGCCGCACCGATGGCCGCACTGGCCGCCCCAGCCCGGCCCGCGAACCCCGGGTACAAGCGGCCCATCAGCTTCGAGGCGCTCCGCGGCGGCTTCGCGCAGCCGGACATGCTCTATGCGCCCTTCGCCTTCTGGTTCTGGGATGAGCCCATCCAGGCCGCCAAGATGACCCGCATGGCCGCCCGCATGGCCGAGGGGGGCATGAACCCCGGCTACGCGCACGCCCGCATGTCCATGGTCGGCACGCCGCCGCTGCCCGGCGAGCAGTGGCTGGGCGACCTCTGGTTCAAGACCTTCGGCGCGGCGCTGGGCGAGGCCGAGAAGCGCGGCGCCTACCTGGGCTACTGCGACGAGTACTGGTGGCCCAGCTTCCAGGCAAACGGCCGCGTGCTGAACCAGCATCCCGGGCTGAAGGCCGTGTCGCTGGCCTGGAAGTGCTACGACGTGAAGGGCGGCGCCGCGCTCACGGCCCCGTCCTCCCTGTTCGTCAGCGCGGCCAAGCGGCTTGAGCCCGCGCCGGACGCCGGCGAGACACCCGCCGAGACCCGCCTCGGCCGCTGGATCTGGCACCCCGAGGCCCAGCCCATCGAGCATCGCTGCTGGTTCCGCAAGCGCGTGGACGTGCCGGCCGACCGTCCATTGCGCCGGGCCGCCGTGCGCATCACCGCCGACAACGCATTCCGCCTCTTCATCGACGGCCGCGAGGCGGCGGCGTCCGACGACTGGCACGTGGTGCAGGAGGTCGATATCACCGCCCGCATGGCGCCGGGCCCGCACACGGTGGCCGTGGAGGCGCGGAACGTGGACGGCGGCTTCGGCCTCACCGCGGGGGTGCTGCTGGACTTCGGAGGCGGTCGATCGCAGCTCATCCTCACCGATGGCAGCTGGCGCACCAGCCTGCAGGCGGCGCCGGGCTGGTCGGAGCCGGGGTTCGATGACAGCGGCTGGCGCGGCGCGGCGGTCATCGCCGAGGCGGGCGCGGCGCCCTGGAACCTCTCGCCCGGGCCGGCCGATCTGCACGTGCCCGCGACGATCCGGTCGGCCTCGCTCCGCGTCATCGGCGGCGGCAAGCCCTTCCGCTGGACCGCGCCGGCGGGCTCCGATTGGCGCGTCTACGCGTTCACCCTCTACGACCATGCGGGCGTGGACGGCGGCCAGGTGAACTGCCTCGATCCGAAGCTGGCGCCGGCCTTCATCCAGATCGCGCTGGAGCCCTACGCCCGGCGCATGGCCGGGAAGATGGGCAAGGGCATTCCGGGCGACTTCATCGACCACGAAGGCGCGTACGGTTGGCGGCTGGCCTGGTCTGACGCCCTGGCGGCCCGGTACAAGTCCCGCTATGGCGCCGACCTGCGGGCCCTGCTGCCCCTCATGGCCGACGTCGACGCCGAGGGCTTCTACCCGGCGCTCCGCTGGCGCTGGTACGACCTCGTCTCGGAGCTCTACTCGGGCCAGTTCGCCCAGGTCACCGCCTGGCATGAGAAGCGGGGCATGTACACCACGGCCCACGTCTGGGAGGAGAGCCTGCCGGCCCAGGCCTACGCCGTGGGCGACCACATGCGGCTGCTCCGGTCGCTCACCATGCCGGGCCAGGACTGCCTGGGGACCAAGGCCGTGCTGGTGCACGACTTCAAGGAGGTCGCCTCCGTGGCCGAGTTCGGCGGGCGGCGAGCGGTCACCGAGCTCATGGGCGCCGGCGGCTGGGGCGTCATGACCCCCGGGTTCCTGAAGCAGTCGATCAACGCCTGCACCGCGTGGGGCATGGGGCACGTCATCCCCCATGCCGTCTTCGCCCAGCGCAAGCTCACCGGCAACCCCTGGATGCCCGACTTCTACGAGTCGAACCCCATGTTCCCCTGGCTGCGGGTCTGGAACGACTTCGTGCGGCGCACCAGCTACGTCAACAGCCACGGCCATGCCGTGCCCGACGTGCTGCTCTACAACCCGCTGGAGAGCCTCTGGACGCTGGCCGACCACAACCTGCTCCATGCCCAGCGCAACCTGCCGGGCCTCGTCTGGACCTGGCCCGAGGACAACGCCAACGGGCGCCGCGCCAACGCCATCGACCGCGCCTACAGCAAGGCCATGCAGGACCTGACCGACGCCCGCGTGGAGTTCCTCATCGGCGACCGCCACTACCTGGGCGGGATGCAGGTCCGCGGCGGCAAGCTGGTGACCGGGCCCTTCGCGTTCGGCGCCGTGGCCCTGCCGCCGCTGGAGGTGTTGCCGCTGGCGGTGGCCCGGAAGCTGGCGGCCTTCGCCGAGGCAGGCGGGCGGGTCTACGCGCTGGGCGAGCTGCCGCGCGCCTCGGCCGAGCGCGGGGTGGCCGACCCGGAGATGGCTGCGCTCATGGCCCGCCTGGCGGCCGCACGCACCTTCACGCAATGCCCCGCCGAGCCTGCCGCCACCCGGTCGCGCTGGGAGTATGGCCCCGGCGCCATCGTCGAGGGCTCCGCCGGGTTCGGGCTGGCGCCGCTCCTGGCCGCCGGCGCACCCGGCCTGACCAGTCCGGTCCGCTTCGAGCAGGGCGGCTTCGCCATGCTGCAGCGGCGCATGAACGTGGACGGCCGCGATCTCTACTGGCTGGCCAACAACACCGGCAAGGCGCAGGAGTGCCGCCTCCACCTGGCCGGAGCCCGCGGGGCGGCCGAGCTTTGGGACGCCGAGACCGGCGCCACGCGGCTCGTGGCCTCGAGACGCGACGCCACCGGGAGCCGGGTCTCGCTTCGCTTCGGCCCCTACGAGGGCTTCTGGCTCGCCTTTGACCCGAAGCGGGCGGCCGTGGCCACCGAGCGTAGCCCGGGCGTGGCAGGCGTCGTGCCGGTAACGGGTCCGTGGACCGTCCGCTGCGAGCCCGGCCTGCAGCCCGTGGTCGATGATCCCGTGGCCGCGCCGGCCGAGTTCGCCTCGGGGGTGGAGAAGCCGCTGGAGGATTGGTCACGCTGGATGTCGGCCCGCTTCAGCGGCGTGCTCACCTACCGCACCACGGTGAAACTCAATGCCCAGCCGGGCATGCGCCTGACGCTGGACCTGGGCACGGTACACCACGTGGCGGCCGTCACGGTGAACGGCAAGCCCTGCGGCGCCCGCATCTGGGCCCCGCACACCGTCGACATCACCGACGCGGCCCGCCCCGGCGCCAACGTGCTGGGAGTCCGCGTGGCCAACCTGGCCAACAACAGCTACGGCGACCTCCGCCCGTCGGGCCTGATCGGCCCGGTCAGCGTGCGGGTCACCGTGCCGTAGCGTCAAGCGATGGGCGCTGGGCCGGTCCTCAGGCCAAGTCCAGCGCCCAGAGGCTCCCCTGCCGCAGACGCACCTCCAGCCGCGCCGGCTTGCCGGCCGGAAGGCGCGGACGGCGGCGCCAGCGGAGGGGCAGGGATATGCCGTCGCCGCGCACCGCGACGCACTCCGCATGGGTGTAGCCGGGGAGTGGCTTGCCCGCCGCGTCCAGCAGGCACACGGTGAGTTCGCCCGCGACGGCGGCATTGACGGTCAGGGACGTGCCGGACGGCAGCAGCAGTGGCGTTCGGAGCGTGCCTGCGTCCTCGCCGGCGCGCCGGGCCACATAGCGGTCTCGGGGCATTCGCGCCAGGCCGATCTGCCGCTCCATGAAGCGCTCGACCTTGTGCCCGCGGGCGTAGCCCCCATAATAGATGTAGGCGCGGTCGCCTACGAGCAGTTGGCAGTCGCCCCATGCCATGGCATGATCCCAAGCGCCTACGCGCGGGTTGCGGTCCATGAAGGGCGTCCGGTCGCGGGTCCAGCGTTCACCGTCGCGGCTCCATGCCAGCGTGGTGTAGCCGAGCCCGTAGCCGCCCGGCGGCGCGTTCTCCACCTTCAGGTCGTCGCGCAACACCTTGACGAGGCCGATGAGGAGCCCGCCCCGCGCCAGCACTCCTGACATGCAGTAGAACTGCATCTCGCCGGGGTCGTCGGCCTCTGGCGTGATGACCCGCCATGGCTCGCGCCAATGGACCAGGTCATCACTGACGCTCTGCATGGGGATGCGGCGCTGCCCGGTCCAGGTGGGCCCTGTCGTGTAGCTGGAGACCAGGGCCAGGTATCGCTTCCGGATGGGGTCCCAGTGGATGCTGTTGATATCGTGGTCGTGGCGGATCACGGGCCCACCAGCCACGCGCGTCCAGTCGAGGCCATCGGGCGACGTGGCGATCTGTAGGCCGCCGTCGTCCCAGTACCCGTACTTGAAGCGCCGCGCCGGGTCGCGCTCGCGTGCGCCGTCGTCGAGGATACTGACGCCGAACTGGATGTGCCCCGGGTCCGGCAGCACGCGGTGTGGCCGCTCCCAATGGACGCCGTCGTCCGAGGCCATGGTGGCCAGATGCGACTGCGAAGCGCTCTCGGGTACGCCGTACCAGATGCGGAAGCGTCCGCCGGGCTCGCGCAGCACGGTGACGTAGGGCTGGAAGCACTTATCCTCCGGCCCGGTCACCACCGGCTCCGGCAACCGATCCGGCGGCGTCACGACGCGCTCAAGGCCCTGCGAGGTCTCGATCAGCACATCGTCCAGCAGCAGGTGCGGGCCGAGCCCCAGCTTCATCGGAGCATCGCCCAGGCCGTCGGCCGAGCCCGACAGCCCCGCCGCAGCAACGACGGCGGAAGCGGCCAGTTCACGGCGGCTGAGTTCGTGGGTCATCAGATACTCCACCTTGTGGTGTGCCCCATCCACCCATCACGGCTTGCCCAGCGCCACGATGGCCCATAGCCCGAGGGTTGGCACTACCACGCGACCGTCGCGGACCGGCAGTGTCTGCGGCTCGCGTCCCGGCGCGTAGACCCGGGCCTCACGGGCGGCGGGAACTCCCAGCGCCTTCAGGTCGAGCGTCAGCGTCACGTTGGCTTGGGGCGTCACGTCATCGGCCTTGTCGTCGTAGGCGTAGTTCAGCAGGTGTACCACGGCTGAGCCGCGCTTCACCCTCGAGAACGCTCGCACGGCGCCCGGCGCGACCGCCTTGACTGCGGGATGCAGCGTGGCCATGGCGGCATCCACCGTGTCGTAGACCCCTCCGCGCGTGGCTCGACGCTCCAGCAGGCGGGCGTCCGCCGGGTCGAGCTTGTCGCGGTCCGGCGCGACCAGCGGACGCCTCGTGGATAGCTCGCCGGTTGCCAACGGCTTGTGCACAATCTCGTCGCCCGCCAGCACGAGCCGGAACGCGACGTTGGCCGCGGCCAGCCGGGACGCCGCGTCGATCCATGGCTGCGGACCGTTGCGGAAGGAGCGGTGCGGCATGAGCAGGTCCACGTCGGCATAGGCCTCGTAGCCGTCGAACAGCCAGGCGTTCTCGCGCACGAACCGGTAGAGCGGCGCGAACCGCTCCGCCGGGCCCTGGTACCAGTGGGTGCCCTTCTCGGGCGTGTAGCACCACTGGCGGTGCGGCGCCATCAGGCGATGGCCCGCCGCATAGCCCAGCGCGATCCAGTGGCGCACCAAGCCGTGTAGCTGCTTCTCCTGGACGTAGGCCCAGTCCCCGCCGCTTGCCGTGGCGGCATAGGGGCGGCCCACCGCGTCGGCCAGGCGGTAGGCAAGGATTGGCGCGTCACTGGGTCTGCCGCCGGCGGCATGGTGGTCGGTCTCGGCGCTGAAGAGATCAAGCACCTTGTAGTCGGCCAGGTGGAGCGGCCAGAGGAGCCCGGCGTTGGCGCCGACGGGCACCGGCTTGCCGGCGGCCGCCTCGGCTGTCGCGCGGAGCTCGGCCATGAGGGCGGCGGCGGCCTTGCACTGGTAGGCGGTCCAGACCGGCCAGGCGGGATGCTGCGAGGGCTGTCTGCCGGGCGCCGCGGCCAGCCAGGCCCGCACATCGGCTCGGAAGTCGTACGTGGCGGCGTCGGCCTTCGCGAGCGCGCCCCGGCGATCCGGCGGCTGCGCGGCGAGGTGGCCCCGGAAGCCCGCCACGCACCGGTCGCAGAAGCAGACGCCCAGCCAGAGCCCGCCGGACGTGCCCATGTGGTCATCGACGTGGAGACCCTCGGCTCCGGCCTTGATGGTCTCGATGACGCGCTCGCGGAGGTAGGTGCGAAACTGCGGCTGGTTGGTGCAGCACCACCAGTAGGGGATGCCCTTGTGCTGGTGGTCGGTTAGCCACGGCACCTTGACGGGCTTGCCGTCGATGTCCCGGCAGAGCGCCTCGGCGTAGGTCTCCGGGAAGCGGTCATGGTAGCGATTGAACTCGGTGACCATGCCGACGCTGCCGAGCCACCGCACGCCCTTGGCCTCGGCCAGCGCCTTGGCGTCGGGCTTGCCGCCCCATGCCAGCACAGTGGCGCCGTAGTCCGCATAGGTCTTCCGGTCGGCCTGGTACATGAACACCACGTCCGACCGCGACAGCGCGGGTCCAGCGGCTCGCGGCTCCATCGCCGTCGCCGCAAGAAGGCTCAACGCCAGCATGACCATGGTCGCTCCTTGTCCGGCGCGATGGCTCAACATCGTTGCGCAAGCTTCGCGTCAGTTTAGCCTGCGCCTCGCCACCGGCGTCCACTATCGGACCCCATCTCGCGACGGTGGACCAAGCCTGCGCCGAACGCCGCGGCTAACCCGTTACAGAGCCGATCGGGCCTCCTGCCTGTTCGGGGTCTGACCTCACAGGGATCGCGAGGTGCTGAATGCCTGCACGCAAGTCGGCGTAGTTCCCGCCAACGTCAGTCAGGTCGCCGCCCGGGTAGTGCTGCGCCCAGAACTGGTCGGTCAGGTCCTCCGCGAGGTCCTCGAAGTCGGCGAACCTGGCATCTTGCCGCATCGCCTCACGGACTAGCTCGGAGAGGTCGTGTGTCCGCTTGAGGTCCCAGCCGCGGCCGATCAGGTAGCCCTTCAGATACCGCTCCGCCGCTTCCTGAAGGAGCTCGACACCGGTGTACGTGGCCCCAGCGCCCTCGTACGATGCATCGGCAACCTTCAACCGATCATCAGCGAGCATGAACCAGTCGGCGGGATTGGTCTCGCTTGTCCTCATACGAGCCGTATCCCCCGCGATGTGATCTCGCGGTAGTAGGCGCCGCCATCGGCCAGGCGCTGCTCGTGGCCGGCCGGGCACTCCACCAGCAGGTCGACGCCCAGGTTGGCACCGACAGCCCGGACGGGTCGCCACGATCTGCGGATACGCGTTGCCTCACGGCACGGTGATACCGTGAGATCTTTCACGACGAGCAGGTCCACGTCGCTGTGACGGTCGGGGTTGCCATAGGCGTATGAGCCGAAGAGGATCACCTGACGCGGGGAGAACTGATCGACGAGGACGCGCAGGTAGGGCAGCAGGTCGTCGGCTATCCTGCTGACCGGGTACTGCGGGTCACGCAGTACGCCTTCGCGTATGCGCGGGTGCTCGTCGTTCATAGGCTCGAGTGGCGCTCCATCGATGCCGGCTCAGACTGCAAGGTCGCATTCTGTACCAGTATATACGACGACCGACCGTCATGCCGGGTGTGCCGGTCATGTTGCCCCGCCGACATCGCGTAGACTATGTCTGCTCGCTCGCGGCCTTCACCGGGGAGGGCGATGCCTAACGCCGTTAGGAGGTCCTATGCGCGCAAACACCCTCGTACTTGTGCTGACGTTCTGGCTGGGGCTGCGGGCCTCGGCGGCGCCGCCACTCCGCTGGGACTTCAATGCCGGCGTCGATGGCTGGACGTCGGGCCATGAGTGCAGCCTGGCCGCCTCGGACGGCTCGTTGCGCGTCACCTCCACCGGGCCCGACCCGTGGGTCTACTCCCCGGCAATGCGCGTTCAGGGCCCCGTGCAGGTGCGGATGCGGGTGCGCTTCGCCACGGCCGGGCAGGCTCGGCTCTACTGGACCGTGCTGCAGCCCTCGCTGGTCTCCTCTGCCTGGGGCGAGAACGCCGTGGTCTACTTCGATGTGGCGCACGACAACCAGTGGCGCGAGGTCACCGTGCCCGTGGACGTGGACGGCGTCATCACCCAAATCCGGATCGACCCCGGCAAGGCCGCGGGCGCCACCGAGTTCGACTGGGTTGCCGTGGAGCCCCTCCGCGTGGCCGAACCCACCGGAACCTTGGGCGGCGCGGCGAAGCCGGTCACGGTGGCTGCAGGCCCCATCTCCGTGACGCTGGACCCGCGCGGCCGCACCCTCTCGGTGCGCGATGCCCGCACCCGCCGCCTGTGGCGCTCGGACCGCTTCCGCGGCCTGGCGGTCACGTCGGCACGGTAGCTCGGCGCATCGGCCATGGAGGTCGCATTGCGCGACATCTCGTCCGGCCTCGCCGCCGGCTGCAGCATCCAGGCCGCCGACGACGGCTCCGTGCGCTTCGCCCTGAAGGCAGCTGATCGGCGCGCCGCATTCACCCGCTTCTCCTTCCCGCCGGCGCTCCGCTCCGAGCTGACCGACGGGGCGCTCGTCTTCACCAACCGCTCCTGCGGCCAACTCGTGGGCCAGGGCGTCACCGACTACCCGGTGGCTGCGCTGGGGAGCTACGGCAACCTGGGCCTCGATATGCCCTGGGTGGGCGTGGTGGACCGCGCGCGAGGCGACGGCGCCATGCTGCTGCTTGAGACGCCCTGCGACGCCTTCGTCTCCTTCGAGCGCGACCCGCACGGGCGCATGTGGCCGCAGGCGCACTGGTCGCCCGCCAAAGGCGCCTTCGCCTACACCCGGGCGGCCTCCTACCGCTTCACGCCGTCGGGCGGCTACGCGGCCCAGGCGCAGCTCTACCGGCGCTACACCGACGCCACGGGCCTCACGCGGACACTGGCGCAGAAGGCCGCCGCCCGCCCGCGTGTGTCCGAGCTTCTGGGCTCTGCCAGCATCTGGGGCCTCCCCGGCGGCATGGGCGATCCCATCCCCGCCGTCCGCATGGCCGCCCAGATGAAGGCCCACGGGCTCTTCCCGGCACTCCTGAACCTGGCCATGGACGTGCCCGATGCCGCGATCCCTGCGCTCAACGCCATGGGGTTCCTTACCGGCGAGTACGACAACTACGACGACGTGCGCGAAGGACCCATCGGCATCACGTCCGGTCCGGTTGAGAATCACGCCCTCCGCCTTCAGGGCGGCGCCAAGGCCACGGGATGGGTCAACGAGGACGGCTCGCAGATGTACCGCCGCTCGACCTCGGTCGTCACCGGCGTGGCGCGCGAGGTCGTTCCGGCCATGCTCAGGCGCCGGCCCTTCTCGGCGCGCTTCCTCGACGTCACCTGCACCGTGGATCTGATGGAGGACTACAGCCCCACGCAGGGCTACGACAAGCGCGGCGACCTGCGCAACCGCCTGCAGCTCTACGGCTACATCAGCTCGCTGGGGCTGGTGGTGGGCGGCGAACACGCCAAGGCCTGGTCTCTTCCGGTGGTGGACTACGCCGAGGGCAAGCTGAGCGGCCCCTTCTGGTGGGAAATGCCCGCCGGCTACCTGAAGGCGCCCAAGACCCGCGCCGACATCAAGACCAACTACCTACGCTGGGGCGTCAACCCCGCCGCCCGCATCCCGCTCTGGGACCTGGCGTTCCATGACTGCATGGTAAACACCTGGTACTGGGGCGACTGCAGCGGATACTACACCGACGTCGCGCCGGAGCTGGACGAGTTCCAAGACCTGAGCGCCATGCTCTACGGCGCGGTTCCGCTCTTCTGGGTGAACCACCTTGGCTACGGCTGGGACCGGCACCGGGCGCGACTGCTGGAGAGCTACTGGCTCGCTTCCAGCCTCCACAAGCAGATCGGCTTCGCCAAGATGACCTCGCACCGCTTCCTGACGCAGGACGGCATGGTGCAGGAGACCCGCTTCGCCGGCGGCGGCCGCGTCACGGTGAACTACGGGAAGGCGCCCTACCGGATGCCCGGCTCGGGCGCGCTCCTCGCGCCGCACGGCTTTGTGGCGACCGCCCCCGGCGTCACGCAGTCGCGCACGCTGGTGGGCGGCTCGCCGGTGACGGTGGTCCGTGCGGCCGATCGCCTCTTCGTGCGCACGGACCGCCTTCGGGCGGTCGGGGGCGTCACCGTGAACGGCCGCGCCTTCATCTACCCCGGCGGCAACGGGCGAACGCACATCCTGGTGGAGACCACCGACACCTGCCGCCTTGCCCTCGGGCCCGGCGCCCACCGTGTTGCCAGGCTCGATGACGAGGGCAAGCCTGCCGAGCCGTTCCACGAGGTGCAGGGCACGGCGGACATCCCCGGCGGCGTTGGGCTGCGGCTGTATGGGGTGGAGGGGACGGTGGCGGTGCGGTAGCGGGCCGGGGTACCGTCGCCCTTGGACGTTGAGGGATGGGCCCTCAGCGTACAGGTCACACTTACCTCGTCGGCGATGTATTGGGGTTGTGGGCACCCCGCGAGGCGCATCTGCTCGCGGATCGTGGCAAGCCCCTGTCCTTCGCCCTGTGCCAGACCGAGCTTCATGAAGACCCACGCCAGCGTCTGGTTTCGCCAGCGGGGCGCCAGATCGCCTCGGCGCAGACCGGCCAAGGTACTGCCGGTCGGCAGGGCGCCCGGCGAATGGAACTCGATTCGACCGGCGAAGACCGTGATGCGCGTGGGATCGTGCAGGCCATAGTCGCGGTGGGCGAGAACGTTGCCGAGGGCCTCCTGCAGTGCCCTCACGGGGTACCGGAGGTTGTTGGGCCGGTCCGAGTCCGTCTTGTCCATCATCAGCGGCGCCTGCTCCGCCACCAGGCGACGCAGCGTGTCGGCCTGTTGCGTAAGCGGGCCCGTCAGCTCGTGCCGCTCCGCGAAGTCGGCAGTCCGGTCGCGCCCCGGATAGCGCGACAGGTAGGCAAAGGAGCCCGGTATGAACCGCTGCGGGTTCCGGCCGAAGAGCAGCGGCGCGAAGTTGCGCGGCCGTAGCACACCTGTGAGCGCCTCCCTTGCACAGAGCGGGGGCACCAGCGCATGGAGCTGCTCGACGTCCGAGAGGTACTCCTCCGCGCCGATGCGGCCGTGGAGACCCATCCGCACCAGAGCCTCACGTAGCGCGAGCAGATCAGGGTCGTCCGTCGTCGCGCCTGCGCACGGCCGCCTCAGGATGACGTCAACGGCCGAAGCCATCCCGATCAAGACCGTCGCTACCTGCTGCGCCTTCGCTTGGCGCGCCAGGGGAGCCTTCGCTTCAGGGCCTCCAGCGTGTTGAAGACCAGCGGGCAGTAGAACGAGGCGCTCAGGAGCATCAGCATCCGCCGGCGGAAGCCAGGCGCCTCGAGGTAGGGGAAGCCGCGGCAGGTGTCGGGCCGGTCTTCGTAGACCTTGCAGCTCAGATCCTTGAGGAAGGGGCACGGTCCGGTGATGCCCTCTTCGGCCTCGTAGACGGTGACGTACTTCCGGCCGAAGGCGGCCTGGCTCATCCCGAGCCGCCGGGCCAGCCTTGCAGAGTCGGCTTCGTTCACGCCGATCGAGGGGAGCGTGCAGCAGCGTCCGCACTTCCGGCAGTCGATCACGCCGGCCATGTACCGGGCCGTGGCGGCCACGAGGCCGTCCAGCTCGTCGTCCGGCATCATGCACTCGCTCTTGATCCATGACCGGAAGCGCATGGTCTGGTCGGTCAGATCGGTGGCTCGTCGTTCGACGATGTCGGGATCGGTTATGATCACATCCAGCGTTGCCGGGCGGGGCTGCTCGGTCGGCTCCTCGGATGGCTGGTCCACGGGCGCACCTCAGGGAAGATGGCGGATCGGTTCAGCATACTCGTTCACCTGCCGGCATGGTCAAGTAGATGGCCGGAAAGGCTGCTGCAGCCTGCTGGGCCCGTCCCAGCCTGTGCGCCCCCGCGGCTATAATGCACCTAACCGCGCACGCTTGGCCGGCACGACTGTGCCTGTCACGGCGCTCCAGCAGAGGTCGAATGTGATTCTGCACGCAAGCCTGCACGGCGGCTCGCTCTGGTTCTGGGGGATCGCCCGCAGTGACGCGCCCGCCCCGTCGCGCCGGCGGGCTTCCGACGCATCACAGATTCCGCGCCTTCCGGAAGCCGCCTCGGGCGCTGATCTCACCAAGGCTATCGCCGCCTGCCCCGAGATGCCCGGCATCCCGGCAGGCAGGAGTTCGGCGGTTGTTCGCCGGGACCTCGCTGTCTGGCTGCCCACGGTCGCGGGAGCCCCTCTCCTTGCGGCGCCACCGCAGCCGAGCGGCGAGGCGGCGCTTGCGCCCTACCGGATCGCTGCCGTATGCGCGGACGGCGCCGCTCTGGTCGCATGCCTGTCTGCGGCTCTGGCCGAAGGCGAGCAGACCAGCGAGTACCGATGCGGGGCCACGCTGGCGTTCTGGGCGAGCGCAACCAGACTGGCCGCGTCCCTGGTGGCCAGGAGGCTTGTGGTCCCGTCGGCGGAGCTGGGCGAGGCGGGCCTCGCCGCGCGGTGGAGGCCTGTGATCGCCGGCGACGACGCCGATGTCCTGATTGAACTGGCTGAGTGCATGCCGGCAGCCTGCCGGGCGCTCGGTGACATCGATGCGGCGTGTCCTGCGCGCCGTCCCGCAGCCGTGCTGACCGAGTTCGTAGCGGCGCTGACCGACCTGCTGGTGCGCCTCCCGAACCTGGAACCGGCTTCTCGCCGACGAGTTCGGCTGCCCATCGCGGATCGGTGGCTGGCCGCACTCCGTACACCGGACGTCGCCTGCGACGCCACGGCGACTGAGGCCGGCGAGTTTGTATCCACCGTGCGCGAATGGCAGCGACCGATGGCGACGACCTCCGGGGCGCCCTTCCGGCTCACGTTCCGCCTGGAGGACCCGGTCGGTGACGGCGAGGACGCGCCGTGGTTCGTCCGCTACCTGCTCCGTTCCGTCACCGACCCGAGCCTGCTGATTGAGGCTTCCCGGGCCTGGTCGAACCGCCAGAGGGACGCCCGGCTCCTTGCGAGGCCCGGCTACCAACCGAGGCAGCATGTGCTCACTTCGCTGGGTCGTGCCGCCCGCGTGTGCCCAGAGATCGATGGGGCGCTCCGCGTGTCCGCCGCAACGGAGGGGCATTCCCTGGCAACGCCTCAGGCCCTCGAGTTCCTGTCTGAGCGCGCGGCGGCGCTCCGGCAGATGGGTTTCAATGTGCTGCTGCCGGCCTGGTGGGCGCGGAAAGGACCGCGCGCCAAGCTGGCGCTTCGCGGCGCCGTGAAATCCACCACCGGCCCGACCGGCGCGCCGGGGCTCGACGTGCTGGCATCGGTGGAGTGGTCGGTCGTCTTGGGCGACACAGCCTTGGACAGGGCGGAGCTCGAGCGGCTGGCCAGCGAGAAGTCGGCGCTGGTGCGCATCCGCGGGCAGTGGGTCCACCTGACGCCCGACGAGATTGCCGCCGCGGTGAAGTTCTGGAAGACACGCAAGGTCCCGAAGGTGGCGGCCGATGAGCTGATGCGCCTGGCGATCGGCCTGGGAAGCGGGCCCGGCGGGCTACCAGTCGACAGGATCGACGCCGAAGGCGCGTTGGGCACTGCTCTCGCCCGGCTACTCGGCAAGGAGCCCGTGGTGGAGCCCGATCTCGGTCCGGGCTTCGTGTGCGATCTGCGTCCCTACCAGCGCCGGGGCCTCGCCTGGCTCAACTTCATGCGCTCCATGGGCCTTGGCGCGTGCCTGGCCGACGATATGGGCCTCGGCAAGACGGTCCAGTTCCTTGCTTCGGTCCATGCCCGTCGCAGCGAGGGTCCGGCGCTGGTGGTATGCCCGACCTCGGTCGTCGGGAACTGGCAACGCGAGGCGGCCCGCTTCGCGCCGGAGCTCCGCGTCTTGGTACACCACGGCCCGGGCAGGGCAAGGGGCGACGCCCTGGCGTTTGCCGCCGACCGGCACGACCTCGTGGTCACCAGCTATTCGCTGATGCAGCGGGACGCCGATCTCCTCACGGGGATCGAGTGGGCGGTGGTCGCCCTGGACGAGGCGCAGAACATCAAGAACGCGGCGACCCGGCAGGCGCTCGCCGCGCGAGCCCTCCAGACCCGTTCGCGTGTGGCCATGACGGGCACGCCTGTGGAGAACCACATCGGCGAGCTCTGGTCTCTCATGCAGTTCCTGAACCCCGGCTTCCTCGGCACGCGGGACCGCTTTCGAAAGCAGTACTACCTCCCCATCCAGCTCGACCGGAACATGGAGGCCGCCGAGGGGCTGCGGAAGGTCACCGCGCCCTTCATCATGCGCAGGCTTAAGACAGACAGATCCATCATCAATGACCTCCCGGACAAGCTGGAAATGAAGGTCTTCTGCAACCTGACCCGAGAGCAGGCAACGCTCTACGAGGCGGTGGTTCGCGATTCAACCCAGATCATCGACAAGGCTGACGGGATCGAACGGCGCGGCGCGGTTCTGGCAGCCCTTACCCGGCTGAAGCAGGTCTGCAACCATCCGGCGCACTATCTCGGCGACAACTCCGAGATGCCCAACCGATCCGGGAAGACCGAGCGGCTCTGCGAGATGCTGGCAGAGGCGGTGGCGGCCGGCGACAAGGCGTTGGTCTTCACCCAGTTCGCTGAGATGGGCGAAATGCTGCAGGGCTACCTGCGGTCCGTCATCGGCCGCGACGTGCTGCTTCTGCACGGAGGCGTGCCCAAGGCGCGCCGCGACGCTATGGTTCAGCAGTTCCAGGAGGACCCCGACGCCGCCGTCTTCGTGCTCTCCCTCAAGGCCGGGGGCGTGGGCCTCAACCTCACGGCGGCGAACCATGTGTTCCATTTCGACCGCTGGTGGAACCCGGCCGTCGAGAACCAGGCGACCGACCGTGCGTTCCGGATAGGCCAGACGAAGAACGTGCAGGTGCATAAGATGATCTGCTCCGGCACCGTTGAGGAGCGCATCGACGGGCTGATCGAGTCCAAGCTCGAGATCGCCGGCGCGGTGGTCGGCACAGGCGAGCAGTGGCTGACCGAGCTATCCGGCAACGAGTTGCGCACGCTCTTCGCGCTGGACCCGAAGGCGGTCATGGAGTGAGAGGGCGCCTGCGATGAGCTACTCGGAATTCGAGAAACGCAGCAGGATCCGCGTGGCCGACGGCATCAAGTCCCAGACGACGGTACACCGGATGAACTGGTGGGCGAAGCGCTGGCTGGAGGCGCTCCAGCAGGTCGGACTGGGCTCTCGGCTCACGCGCGGCCGAACCTACGCCCGAAGCGGCCAGGTGCTTTCCATCAATGTGGCATCCGGGCAGGTGCAGTCCGACGTTCAGGGCAGTCGTCCGACGCCGTACCGGGTTACGCTCCGCCTGAAGGTGAACCCGCCGGAGGTGTGGGACCGCCTCCTCGCACGGCTGGAGGGCGACATCGGCATCGTGGCCCGCATGATGGCCGGCGACCTCCCGGACAGCCTGGAGCCCCTGTTCGCCGAGGAGGGCGCCGCGCTCTTTCCCGCGTCAAACGACCTGGCCACCGCCTGCTCGTGCCCCGACTGGGAGAACCCCTGCAAGCACTCAGCGGCTGTCTGCTACCTGATCGCCGAGGAGCTCCACCGCGACCCGTTCGTCCTGCTGCAGCTACGCGGCATGGACCGGCAGGGCATCCTGCATCGGATCGCCCCGGCCGCCGGCGCCGGCGCGGCCGCGGAGACCGAGGCCGCCACCGACCCGGAGGAGCCACTGCCTTGCGACGCTCAGGCGTTCTGGGCCGCCAAGCCCATACCGCCCGGCCTGCTCGCCGCCTCGCCGCTCCCCAAGGGGCTCGTGTGCGCGGCGCACGGTCTCGGCCCGTTCCCGCTCTGGCGCGGCCAGGAGACCCCGGCCGACTTCACGGATCGCATGTGCGCTGACGCGGCAGTCACGGCACAGGCTATCTGGTCGGGCGAGGCGGGCGCTGACGAGTAAGCGGCCCGACGATCAGACAGCGGCGGGTAGCGTCACCGGGCGCGTGCCCCGAACACGACCGTGGGTAGCCGAGCCACGATCCTATGCCGGTAGGTTCCTCAGGACATCGTAGTTCAGCAGGTCAAGGTCCCTGTACCCTCGCCAAGAAGGGACGAAGGTCTGCACGCGCGGCAGCCCAGTCCACTGCTGCCGGATGACGGAGCAGCTCCTGCCGCCGGTTGGCGCTTTCCATTGGCGGACCCGGCCACTGGGTCCGGGCGAGGGCGTTGTTGAGCATCGCGGAGCTCGGCTCCGGCCAGGCCCGGCCGGAGAGGCGCCAGATCAGCTCGTGGAGGTCGCGCCCTTTGATCAACAGCCGACTGAGCAGCGCGTGCAGCTTGCCGGCGAGGAGTGAGGACAGATTATGGTGGCATAGGTTCAGCGTCACATGCTTCCGAACCAATGTCGCCGTAGTCACACCTCCCGCAGGTGGGCTGGTATAGACCTCCACCTTGACGGCGAGAACGTACGACGGATGCGGTACGACCTTGCGCCAGTAAGGCGCCGGAGCGTAGAGGCCGCGCCGAATCTGCAGCCGCCGGCCCGTTGCCACCCATCTCGGAAGCTGCACACGAGTCTGGGAGACCGACGCCTTGCCTGCAAGCAGGAGCGAGGAGTGGAACACGGGTTCGTTGCCGATCAGGTTGAGCAGTGCCTCCCACTTCATGGCATCAGCATAGTATGTCTGCTAAGTTACCGCTACCAGATGGCGCATACCGACCCGTGATGGGCCGCACGGACAGGATCGCGGGGTCGGCGTGTCAGTCATAATGGGTGATCGCACCCATGGGAGGAGCGCTATGCCGGCAACGTTCACGACAATTGACGAGTACCTCGACGGCGTCAGCCCAGAGCAGCGCGCAGCGCTCCAGGCCCTGCGCGAGGCCATCCTGGACGCCGTGCCGGACGCCGTGGAGTGCATCGCCTGGCAGATGCCCGCGTTCCGCCGCGGCAAGCTGCTGGTGGGCTTCGCCGCCTGGGCCGGCCATTGCGCGCTCTATCCCATGAGCGCCCGCACCGTAGCCGAACATGAGGCCGAGCTGGCGGGCTTCGACTGCAGCCCCGGTACGATCCGCTTCACGCCGGAGAAGCCGCTGCCCCCGGAGGCGGTCCGGTCGATCGTGCTGGCCCGCCTGGCCGAGAACGAAGCCCGAGCGGCCAAGCCGAGGTCTTCGGCCAAGCAGCCAGAGTAGCGCATGCGGCACGCCGCCCGGTTGACGCCCGCCGCGTCCAGGCGCATCATGTCGGCATGATCGACCTGCCGCCGCACCTTGCATCGGATACTTACCTCCCGCGCATCGTCGCCACAGTGCGGGAGGCCATGGGCGGCACGCCGTCGCGCGCCTTCCTCTTCGGTTCGCGCGCCACGGGCAGGGCGCGGATAGGATCGGATTACGACATCGCGCTCGATTCCGAGCAGGGCATCGAGAGGCAGATCCGCCGCGCCATGGGTGCGCTTGAGACATCTACCATCCCGTTCATGGTGGACCTGGTCGACTTGGCTGTGGCCGACGCCGAATTCCGCGCCAAGGCCCTACGGGAGGGCATCGTCCTATGGACCGAGTAACGGCTCAGCTGGCCTCGGCGGAGAGGGTTCTGGGTACCCTCAACGAAGCACTGACCATGCCCTCGAGCGTCGTGGTCCGCGATGCCTCGATCCAGCGGTTCGAGTACACCTACGAAGTCTGCTGGAAGGCGCTCAAGGCCTACCTCGCCGATATGGAGGGGGTCGCTGCCGCATCGCCCAACCAGCGCTTCCGCGAGGCGTTGCGGGTAGGCCTCGTGTCGCCGGAAGATGCCGAGCGCCTCCTGGGCCTGAGCCGCGACCGCCACCTGACCTCCCACACGTACGTTGAGGCCATCGCCGAGCAGATCGCCCGTCGCCTGCCCGCCCACGCCGCGCTCCTCACCCATCTGCTGGTCGCCCTGCGGGAGCGGGTCGGGCCGACCCGCCGCTGAGCCACCCTCCATGGGTCGAGCGCCGCGCCGCCTGTGACGTGCCGGGAACACAGTAGCGTCGTTGAACCGAAATGCGGGATTCGGCCACCGCGCAGGTATCTGCCGCCGCGCCGTCGAAGGTGAGGGCGCCGAACCGGCGTTGTCACTCGGGCGGCATTCAGCGAGGTGCCACCCATGCCCCAATCGAGCCGAAACCCCGTGCGAAGCCTCTGCGCCCTGGCGGGCCTGGGCATCCTGATCGCCGGCCAAGGAGTGCGAGCCATGACCCCCTCCCCCGATTCGATGGCCGAGGCGCGCCGGTTTGCCGCCGCCCTGTTCGAGGGCATCGCCGCGCCGGCGCCCAACCCCGGCATCGAGGTGGCGACGAACTACGACATGGTGCAGAAGGACGGCCGCTTCGGGAAGCCCCTGAAGCTGGCCGGCGCGACCTACTCGAAGGGCCTATTCTGCCACGCGCCCAGCCGCATCATCGTCCGGTTGCCCGGCCCCGGCAAGCGGTTCGACGCGCTGATCGGCGTCGACAGCAATGACCAGACCGTGGGTGGCCGGGGCAGCGTGACCTTCACCGTGAAGGTCGGCCTCCGCGACCTGTTCCGCTCCGGCAACCTGTCAGAGGGCATGGACCCGATGGCCGTGAAGGTGGACCTGGCGGGCGCCACCGAGTTCGAGCTCATCGTCGGCGACGGCGGCGACGGCATCACCTGCGACCAGGCGGACTGGGCGGATGCGCGCATCACGCTGGCCGACGGCAAGCGCATCTGGCTCTCCGACCTGCCCAGCGCCGGCGGCCCAGCCATCGCTGAGCCCGCAAGCCCGCCGATCTCATTCACGTACGACGGAAAGCCGTCGTACGAGTTGCTCCCATCGTGGAAGCAGGCGCGCTCGTCGCGGCGGCTCGATGACCAGCGGACCGAGCAGACCCTCACCTGGACTGACCCGGCGACGGGCCTGGTGGTCCGAATGGCCGGCGTCGCGTACAAGAGCTTCCCGACCGTAGAGTGGACGCTCCATTTCCGCAACACCGGATCGGCGGCGACGCCCATCATCCAGGGCATCCAGGCGCTGGACCTGCGGCTGCAGCGCGGCCACTACGGCGAGTTCCTGCTGCATCACGCCGTGGGGAGCCCCTGCGCCCAGAACGACTACGGCCCGCTGGAGACCGCGCTGGCGCCCTCCACCGTGAAGCGGATCGGCGCCACCGGCGGGCGGCCCACCAACTCCGATATGTCCTATTTCAACCTGGAGACGGCCACGGGCCACGGCGTCATCATGGTGGTCGGCTGGCCGGGCCAATGGTCCTCCACATGGACCCGCGACGCCGGCACGGGGCTGCACGTGCAGGCAGGCCAGGAGCTAACCCACTTCCGCCTACTGCCCGGCGAAGAGGTGCGCTCGCCGCTGGTGGTCCTGCAGTTCTGGAACGGTGACTGGATCGGCGCGCAGAACGTCTGGCGTAGCTGGATGCTGGCCCATAACGTCCCGCGGCCCGGCGGCAAGCTGCCCGAGCCCGAGATGTTCGGCTGCAGCTCGCACATCTTCAGCGAGATGGAGCAGGCCAACGAGGAGAACCAGAAGGCCTGCATCGACCGCTACCTGGCCGAGGGCCTCCGCATCGACCGGTGGTGGATGGACGCGGGCTGGTACCCCTTCGCGCCGGTGGGCTGGCCCAAGACCGGCACCTGGGAGGTGGACGCCAAGCGCTTCCCCAACGGCCTCCGCGCCATCAGCGACCATGCCCACGACAAGGGCGTCAAGACCATCCTCTGGTTCGAGCCCGAGCGCGTCCACCCCGATACCTGGCTCACCAAGAACCACCCGGAGTGGATCCACGGCGGCGCGGCCGGCGGCCTGCTGGACCTGGGCAACGCCGAGGCGCGTGAGTGGCTCACCGACCACGTTGACCGGCTGATGACGGCCCAGGGCATCGACCTCTACCGCCAGGACTTCAACATGGACCCGCTCGACTACTGGCGCAAGGCCGATGCGCCGGACCGCCAGGGCATCACCGAGATCCGCCACGTCGAGGGCTACCTGGCCTACTGGGACGAGCTTCTCAAGCGCCACCCGGGCATGTTCATCGACTCCTGCGCGTCCGGCGGCCGCCGAAACGACCTGGAGACCATGCGCCGGGCCATCCCGCTCTGGCGCACCGACTGGCGCTGCGACGCCATCGGCACGCAGTCGGCCAGCTACGGCATCTCGCTCTGGATCCCGCTATCGGGCACAGGCGCCGCCGATGCGGACCCCTACACCTTCCGCAGCAATATGGTGCCGTTCACCAACGCCCTGTTCGACATCCGGACCACCAAGCTGGACTACAACCTGCTGCGCAAGCTTGTGGGCCAGTGGCGCAAGATCACCCCATGCTACACCGGCGACTACTACCCGCTGACCAGCTACAGCACCGCTACGGATACCTGGATGGCGTGGCAGTTCGACCGCCCGGACACCGGCGAGGGGATGGTGCAGGCCTTCCGCCGCGAGAAGTGCATCTTCGAGACCGGCCGCCTGAAGCTCCGCGGGCTGGTTCCCACCGCACGCTACGAGGTGACCGACCTGGACCAGGGCAAGGCCCGGCGGTTCACGGGCAAGCAGCTCATGGAGAAGGGCCTGCTGGTCACCATCGCGGGACAGCCGGGCGCCGTCGTCATCAGCTATCGAAGAGCCAGATAGGCAAGCCGCAGGAGAGGGATATGGAAGCGCAACCCGAAGCCGTCGATCGAAACTGGTCCGACGTACTCATCACCGATGGCGCGGAGCCCGTCGTCGTCTACCGCACCGGCATGGTGGTCTACGAGGAGTCGCTGACGCTGGGCCGCTACGTGGGCCGTGCGTGGAACGGCTCGGGCTACGTCAGCTACTACGACGGCCGCATGGACCCCTCGGTGCATCCCATGCCGCAGGCCTTCTGGCTGGAGATCGACGGCCAGCTCCTCGCTTCGGACTGGGAGTGGATGGGCGCCGAGGTGACCGACGAGACCCGCGGCAAGCACGTCATCGTGAGCCTGCGGCATACGGTGCGGCCCGTGAGCCTGAAGGTCCACACGCTGCTGGACGGGACCCCGGTCATCACGCGGTGGCTCGAGATCACCAACACCGGCGACCGCCCCGCCGCGCTTGCGGCGTGCGGCTCATGGAGCGGCGTGCTGCAGACCGTGCGCCGCTGGCGGGACGTGCTGCCCGAGGAGGCCGGGCCCCTCTTCTCGCTGGGCTATGCCGAGAACCCGCACTGGGGCCACGAGGGCAGCTTCCGCTGGCATGACCTGCCGGCGGCGGGCTATCGGGTCGACGGACGCTACCGCCGCGACCGGCACCGCCATCCGTGGTTCGCGTTGCGCAACAACGCCACGGGTGAGATGCTCGTGGGCCAGCTTGCCTGGTCGGGCGGCTACGGCTTCGAGTTCGACCTGAGCGCCGACGCCTCCGACGCCGACGCCCGCCTCTTCTTCCGCGCTGGCCCCGACGCACCCGCCCCGCAACGCGTGCTCGCGCCCGGCGAGACCGTCAGCCCGCCCGAGATGCACCTGGGCCTCACCTTCGGCGACCTCGACACCGGCGTCCAGGCCATGCATGACCACCTGCGCCGCAGCGTGATGACGCCCCAGGCCCGCGGGCGCGGCGGCTGGGTCGAGTCGGGCATCGGGCCGGAGATCGAGATCACAGCCGACGAGGTGGTCCACGCCATCGACTGCGCCGCCGACATGGGCTGCGAGGTCTTCTTCATCGACGCGAGCTGGTACGCCCCGCCGAAGAGCAACTGGTGGTCCACCGTGGGCGAGTGGACGGTGGATCTGACGCGCTTCCCCGAGGGGCTGGACCCGTTCCGGTGGCGCGCCCACGAGCGCGGCATGCTCTTCGGGCTCTGGATGGACGCCGAGAGGAGCGGTTCCGAGAGCGGGCCCGCCAGGGCCCATCCCGACTGGGAGGCGGCGGCCTACGACGGCCGGCGTTCATTCGGAGGCCAGCTGGACCTGACGAACCCCGAGGTGGCGGGATGGATGGAAGGGCAGATCGCCCGGGTCATCGAGGAGAACCAGCTGGAGTTCTTCCGCCTCGACTACAACGTGGGCGGCATGGGCATGGGCGCCCGGACGCTGCGCGACGGGTTCGCCGAGAACGGCTTCTGGCGATACTACGACACGCTCTACGGCATCTACGACCGGTTGCGGGCCCGCTTCCCGGAGGTCATCTTCGAGAGCTGCGCCGGTGGCGGCGGCCGCACCGACGTGGGCATGGTGAGCCGGTTCAGCCACAGCTGGGTGACCGACTGGCAGATCGCGCCGCGCTCCTTCGCCATCACCAACGGCATGACCATGGCGCTGCCGCCCGAATACGTGGATCGGCTGATCGGCGGGCAGAGCGGCTACCTGGCGGCGGATTTTGACTTCCAGGCGCGGCAACTGCTCTTCGTGCGGCCCACCATCGGCTTCCCCAAGCCCCGCGGCGCACAGTGGAACCCGCACATGCTGGCCCGCATGAAGCACTGGATCGGCCTCTACAAGGGCTTCGTCCGGCCCTTCATGGCCACAGGGCGCATGTACCACCACACGCCCGAGGTGCTCGACCCCGAGCCGCGCGGCTGGGGCGTGCTGGAACTCGACGCGGCCGACGGCTTGCGGGGCATCTGCGGCCTCTTCCGGCTAGCGGGCCAGGCCCCGCCCGAGTACCTCCTCCGCCTCCGTGGCATCGACCGCTCGAAGCGCTACCGGGTCACCTTCGACAACAGCGGCCAGGCGTGCGAGGTGGAGGGCTTGCACTTGGCCGACCAGGGCCTCACGGTGCGGCTCGACGGCGCGCTGACCAGCGAGCTACTGGTCTACGAGGCGGTGGAGTAGGGCTGACGGCACACTGGTACACTGCTTGGTGTGCGGCCGGCGGCTGCAGAGCGCAACGCCGGGCCGGAGGTGAGTATGTCCGCCGGGTTCACGAGCATCCGAATACGCAACTACCGGGCTTTGGCGGATGTCTCATTGCCGCTTGGCCCGATCACGGCTCTGTTTGGCCCGAATGGTTCCGGTAAGTCATCAATCCTCGACACCGTCTGGTTCGTGCGCGACTGTGCGATTCGCGGCGTCGACGTGGCCTCCAGCCAACGAAGCCACGGCATAGGGCTTCTATTCGATGGAGCCGGAGCTGAAGACAATCTGGAGATCACTCTGGCTACGGTCGACGCCGAGTACCGGTTGGAGTTCGGCCTATCATCCGGGCGCATCGAGAGCTACCCCGGCGAGAGACTGACTGCGGTCGGGTGGCCAACCCCGCTGTTGCAGCGCCCTGTCGGTCGTGCCAACGCGTCGGTCTGGTCGGCGGATCAGGGCAAGCGGATTGACGTTGACCTGCGCGACCCGACAAGGCTGAGCTTGGAACGCTACCTGGACATGGGGACGCCCCCTGCCGTTGCCCTCGGTATGGACCATGCACTGCGCGCGGTGCATAGGTACAACTGCCGCGGCTTCCTCTTGCATCGCCTGGGGCAGTTCGGCTCCGAGGTGGGCCATGAGACATGGCTGTATGACCGAGGCGAGAACCTCTTCTCGGTGCTGAGGAACCTGAAGGACCGCTCGGGGCGTGACGACAGGTATGGCATGATCGACAGGTTGATGCGGCGTGCGTTCCCCTGCTTTGATGGACTTGAGATGGAGCAGACCAGTCCAACCACCGTCTATTGCAGCTTCATCGACACCATGAGACGGGACCCCATCCGGGCATCCGGAGTCTCAGATGGACATCTGCAGATGCTCCTGCTGCTGACGAGCCTGTTCGCGGAACCCAGGGACCGCGAGCCGCTCCTCCTGCTTGACGAGCCGGAGACCTCCCTCCACCCGTGGGCGCTGGCGGTCCTGGCCGAGGCCGTGCGGTATGCAACGCATGACTTCGGGCGGCAGGTGCTGCTGGCAACCCATTCGCCCGTGCTGATCAGCCAGTTCGCACCGGAGGAGTCGGTGGTAACGGAACTCCGCGATGGCCGGACAGCCCTTACAAGGGTAAGTGAGATTCCCGAGGTCGCCGGCCTGCTGGCCGACTACGCGGCAGGCTCCCTCTATATGGCTGAAGTCCTCGGACCCCAGAGCGCAGGAGCCAGCTTGGGCGCACCGGCGGCATCGGTCATCTGACAAGCCGACAGACCGATGCAGACCCCATGGAGGTTTGGGCTGATCGTCACCGGCGAAGGCGAGCGTGGCTTCCTGGTTGGCCTCTTCCGCTCCCTGCACACGGACGCACTGTGTGAGTTCACCGTCATACGGCAAGTCGGCCAACGGAGCCCACGAAAGGGCCATCGCGTGGAGTTACGAGTCGTCGGCGGTCAGGGGCGGGTTCCGGACAAGGACACAGAGCAGATCGGCCTGGCGGCGTACCGGTTTCTCCAGCAAGAGGGCGGCGACTACGTAATCCTGGTCGATGACCTGGAGTATGGACGTTCCGACCAGGCTGCGGAGGTCTACGGTCGGTACCGCGCAGCCTTGGACTCGGTCCTCGGCAGCGGCTCGACGGGCCTCACCGCTCACGCATCGGTCCACTTCCTCGTGATGATGCTTGAGGCGTACTACCTCGCCGATCCGGAGGCCGTCAACGCCACTCTCGGAACCAGCCTGGCGAAACACGCTGGTGACGTGGAGCAGATCAGGAACCCCAAAGGCCGCATGAAGCAGCTGTATCCCGGGTTCGATGAGGTCGCCGACGGCAAGGAGCTCGTGAAGGCCCTTTGCCTGGATCGCATCCTGGCCGACGCGTCTACCTGCGCAAGCCTTCGGACCCTGGTCGATTGGTGCCTGACAGCGATGCGTGTCGATCCGAGCGACCGGTACCAACTGCGCGACGGCAGGCGCTCGGATATAACGAGCAGCCAGACAGATCAGGTGCGGCAAGCCTGACCGACATCGCCCCCACACCCCCGGTGGCGTGCCCGAAGCAGGCTTGCGAACCGCGCCAGGCCTCGCTTCCGTCGCCCGGCTTCTGTCCGGTATAGCCACTCCACCCTCTGCGCCATCAGGTCGACCACGCAGGGGCTTGTCCAGCGGCTCTTGATCTGGTGCAGCCGGAGGATGCGCGGGGCGTCGCTCAGCGGCACGCCTCGCACCTGCACGCCGGCCAGCGTCACGCTGGTGCGGAGTACTGGGCAGTCGTCCCTGGCCGCGATGGGCTGCCAGTAGACCAGCTTGCGCGTCGGGACCCGGCCGGATCGATCCTCGAACAGGTACCACTTCACGCCCGGCGTGCCGAGCTTCACCGGGGTCCTGGTATCCCGCTTGCAGCGGCTGTCGAGCTGGGCGTAGAGCGTCTGGAGGGCCGTGCAGGCGGGCTTGGGCCTGTTGTCCGGGTGGACGATGCCGAACTGGTTCTCAATGTGGCCGGGCTGGAACGGAGCGTTGTCGTGCCGCTCGCGGAGCAGGAAGTAGGTGGCGACCTCCACGCCCATCGCGAAGTCCTGAATCTGCTGCCGTAGCGCGAACTTGGCCTGCGTCAGTTCGGAGATGCGCTCGCGGGTGGAGCCGTTCAGCCGGCCCAACGGCGCAGTGGACCACCCCACCTCGGTCACCGCGATGGGCTTGCCGGGCGCCATGCGGCGCAGGGCCGCCACCTGCTCCTCGTAGGTTCGGTAGCCCGTGCCCGGCCGCCCCTCGAAGGTGCTGGGGTTCTCGGGGATGTTGGATGGGCTGTAGGCCTGCCGGTAGGGGTGGATCGAGAAACCATCCACCGCGTTGGCCAGGCCCGCTTCAAACGCCTTCCTGAGCCAGGGGTAGGGTTGCTCCTCCATGCACTGGAGCATGGCCGTCTCGGGCCCAAAGAGGCGCGTGCCCGGACGCTCGGCGCGCAGGATGTCGCGCACGGCCCGGGCCTCGGCCACGTAGGCCTCGGGAGCCACGTTCGGCCTCGTGTGGTCGTTGTCGGTGGGCGCGTTGGGCTCGTTCAGGAAGTGCCACGCTGTGATCCGGTCGCCGTAGTTCCGCACGGCGTTGCGCCAGAGCTCCAGATCGCGCGACGCCAGGATGCAGCGGACGCCGATGCCGGCCTCCTTGCACATGCGCAGCCAGTTGTTGAGCCGACGGTCGGCCGGGTCGGGCAGGCTGCCGTGGATGTTGTGCATCATCACCCACTTCACGCCCAGCGCGCGCATGGAGGCCACCACGCCCGCGTCCTCATCCTCGCCATGCACCTCGAAGGAGGTGAGCGTGGCGAACGGCGATGCAGGGATGGCGTTGGAGCTGCGGCGTAGGGGTACGTCGATGCTCGGATTCTGCGCCGCGCCGTTGGCCTTGCCGCTCTGAAGCGCTCTGTACTCCTTCGCCAACGCGGCGAACACCGGATGCTCGGCGGCAGGCTCCCACCGGCCGGCGGCGTCCTTGCGAAGACCCACGAGGCCGTAGTGCGACTCGGGGTTGTCGGGCCCGAAGTAGGGTTCGTCGAGCAGTTCGTAGGCCATCAGCGCGCGGATCGGGTACGTGGCCGAGAGCGCCGCGAACTGCTGCGTCATGGCCGCCAGCACGGTCGCCTGTTCGGCCTCGCCCTTGTCGCCGCCGTTCCCGCCTCGCCGGTTGTACTCGTTGATCCAGATCGGCTTGCCGAACGCGGTGATCCTCGCCAGCGCGTTGACGCCTGCTGCCGACGTGATGTCGCCCATCTCGGAGTACCAGTGCCAGCCGAGAATCTCGAACGGCACGCCGTCGGCCACCAGCCGCTGGATGAAGCCGAAGTGGAGCCAGCCCGAGCTGTTGATGAGCCGTCGTGCGGTCGGATCGCCCTCGCGGATGCCCTCAGCCAGGCCGAGTAGCACGGCCCTGGCCCGGGCGTAGCGCCCCTCCTCGAAGTGCTCGGCCAGCTGCCCGTCGGCGTCGCCCCACTGCCAGACCTCGCCCCGTGCGTTCTTCTCGCCTTTGCGGATCATGGCGTAGCTGTCCAGCTCGTTGTGCAGTTCCCATACGGTGACGCGGCCCTTGAAACGGATCGCCAGCGCGCGGGCATAGTCGCGGGCCGCCTGTCGGATTGACGCCTCCGTGTCCTTGGCCATGTCCACCGGCGGGAAGATCACCGGCAGCACCTGCAGTCCCCGCCTGGCCGCCTCGCGCACCAGCATCTCGGCCCGGCCGGCCCCGCTGGCGGGCGCGTCGGAGCCCCAGTCGGTCCGGTACCACCGAGCCCCCAGCCGCTTCACCAGGTCAAGCTGCCCGGCGATGGGCGCCTGCAGGTAGCCCTCCTGCGACAACGGGTGCCCATTCACGCCGGTCTCGACGCCGCCGAACGCAGGCAGGCAGGCAAGGGCAAAGGCGGCGAGGCAGATCACAGATCTCATTGGGTCTCCCGAGGCGGTGGGATGGATGCGTGCATCGAGTGTACTCCAGTGCGCGGCGGCCGTCGCTCCCCGCTCACTCGCTGTTCGTCGGTCCCATGTCCCAGGCGTCCATCGTCCGGATGCGGGCGGCGCCGTCGGTGGCGAAGAAGGCCACTCCGAGGCTGTCGGGGCGGGTTGGGTAGATGCGCTGGGTGATGCACTGGCGACCGTTGGCGAAGACCTCCAGCACGGAGCGATCGAGGTAGACCCGCAGCCTCAGCGCCTCGCCACGTGCCAGCTTGAGCGGGGCCACCTGGGCGCCGGGGAAGCGCTTCGCCTCCGGGAGCCGGGCCAGTGCGCCGTCGAACCGGTAGGCCGGATAGGTCACGCGCGCGTCGTGGCCCGACCTCCGAGTCACCACGGTGAGCGTGGCGGCGGCCCGGTCGAAGAGAACCTCCGTCTGCTCGGCCCCATCCGGCGAGCGGCGCAGCTTCAGCCCGCACTGCCCGGCGCTACCTGTGTCGATGGTGAGGCTGAGCTCCAGGCTGTCGCCGCGCACTTGCTTCAGTACGGTCTCGGCATCGGCGGCGGTGATGCCCTGAAGGCGCCGGTGGTTGTACCGTAGTGCGTTCAGCTCCGGCGCGGGCTCGATGCGGAGATCGCCGCGGGGGCTCAGCGAGAGGAGCTTGGGCAGCGTCATTACGCCCGACCAGCCCGACTCGCGCTCCCACGGCACCCCGCGGTGCTCGCCGATCCAGTCGAACAGCACACGGCGGCCCCGCCGATCAAGCAGCGTTCGCGCACCGGAGAGGAGGCCTCCCTGCCAGTTCATTCGCCCGTGCGTCTCAGGGAGGAAGCGCTCGCCCTCCAGGCGGCCCAGGTAGTACTGCGTGCCGGCGAGGTGGCTGGCGAACAGGAGCATATGCTTGTTGCCGAGCGGGAAGAAGTCCGGCACGGCGCAATCCTCGTCGTCCTCCGTGGGCCTGGGCCTGGCCCGGTAGAACGGCGCGACGTAGCTCCAGTGGACCAGGTCGTCGGACCGGAACAGGTAGAGCGTGTCGCCCAGCTCCTCGGGCTTCAGGATGCGGCCCAGCGGGTCCCGATGCTCGTTGGTCGAGGTAAGCCCGAACTGCGGCGTGGCGAACGGGGTGTTGGCCTCCACGGCGTAGTAGCGCCCGTCGCTCCACCACGCGCAGGGGTCGAAGACACTGTAGACGCCGAACCCCGGGTCGCCTGGGCGCGGGACCCGGATCACGGGGTTGGCCGGGTGCTTGGTCCAGTGGATCAGCAGGTCGTCCGTGCTCGTGGCCAGGCAGGTCCCATCCGGCACGCCGTGGTAGATGAATGTGGGCACGCCCTCCTTGCTCAGGAACGCGCCGCCGCTGAAGCATCCGTCGCGGTCGGGGCCGCCGGGCGTCGGCGTGAGGGCGATGGGGTGGTGGACCCAGTGGATCAGGTCGACGCTCGATGCATGGCCCCACTGCATGCGGTTCCAGTAGCCGCCATCCGGGTTGTGCTGGTAGAAGATGTGGTAGCGGCCCTTCCAGTGGATGGCGCCATTGATGTCGTTGAGCCAGCCCATGGGCGGCAGGAAGTGGTACCGGGGCCTGTGCGGGTCGCTCCGGAGCTTCTCCTTGAGGCGCCAGGCATCGCTGATGAGTTGCTCGGTCCGCGCCGCGTCGTCCTGCGGCGCGGCCATTGCCGCAGCCGATGCGACCACAAGCGCCGCAAGCGCCAGACCCAGGTTCGTCAGGGACATCGCCACCTCCCGGCGCAGGGCCGATCGGCCGCGCCGGCGTGAGTCTACCGCGAGGCGACATGGAGGCCCCGCCGTTCCTCCAGTGCGACGCCGAGTACGCCGACTGAGTCTGGGGCGGTTGCCCGCGCGACTACCCCTACCTGAACGTGGAGCCCATCACGCTCTGCACCACGACGCGGCTGGACGAGGCGCCGCCGGACGCCCAGTGCCATGTGCGCTTTGACGCGCCGAGCGGCGCCTTCTACTTCGCCGGCATGAGCCCGCAGGGCTGCGACATGGCGCCGCAGCCGGCGAGCGCGGCGGTCCTCCCCGCGGACCAGGCCCAGCGCGTGACCACGGCGCTGGCCAACGTCCACATCCACTGGTCGGAGGGCATGATGGCCGACACGGCCGGCTGCAGCGTGACCGTAGTGACCACGGCGGGTCGCGAACTGGCGGTCATCAGGTAGGGAGCCGGGGCGAGGGCGGAACAGGGCATCGGGCGAGGATGTGTACGCCCGATGCCTGCCCGCGTCGCTACCTCACCGGCGGCTCGGCCAGGTACCGGACCTCGTAGGCGTACCGGGTGGTCTCGCCTGCTCGCAGGGCTGTGGCCCTGGGCGTCATCTCCAGGTTCACCTGTAGCCGCGACGGCTCCCAGTAGAGGCCCAGGCCGGCGATCTGGGCCGGGTCGTAGCTCTGCTCCACACCGAAGCGCTCCTTGTGATTGTAGTAGGCGAAGGCGCCGCCTGGAGCGCCGGCCGCGACTACGTCGGCATGGCCCGAAGCCGGCTTGCCGTCGCGCCAGCCCCTGTTGGCCTGCACCCAGTCCGGCGCCTTGACGTAGATGCCCAAGGTGCGGGGGTCGCCCGAGGTCGTCGCGGCATCGTACTCGGGGTGGAGCCAGAGGTCCAGCGGCCTGGCCTCGGCGGCGGCGGTGACGGATGCGTCGAACCGCACCGCGCCTCGTGCCAGCGAGATGGTCCGGGTGAACTCGGCGCCATCGGGTGCGGTCATGGCCATCTCCAGCCGGTCCGGTCGAGCATCGACCACGCGGTAGGCGAGGATGCTGTTGGCTCCGGGGCCGGGCCCGCTCCGCACCCAGTCCTCGTACCGGAACCGGTTGAAGGCCCGATGCTGCTGGATGACGTTGCGGCCGGAGGGCTTGTGGCGCATCTCAACCACCTTGCCGTTGCTCTCGGGCAGGACCACCACGCGCCAGGTCCTATCCTGCAGCGTGATTGCCGGCAGGCCCGCAAAGAGCCGCCGCAGCGTCTCAACGTAGGCCGTCGCCGGCGTCATCTCGCTCTCCATGGTCACGCCGTAGCGGCTCGCCAGTTCGGCATAGCGGTCCAGCAGGTTCGGCTCGAAGCCCGACAGGTCGGGCCGGCAGACGCCATCCTTCACGCTCAACTGGGTGCTGGAGGCGCTCAGGGCGGCGCGGTAGGCGCAGAGCGAGGCCTTCTCCACGCGGGTCCGGACGGCATCGGAGCGGGCCAGGCCCATCGCATCGCGGAAGGCGCCGTAGGCTACGCGCGCACTCTCCGGCGTCACGCCCAGCGCCGACTCGGTGGCGAAGCAGGTCGGGTGGACACCCGCCTCCTCGACGCCTCGGTGATAGCCACGCAGGTACCTCAGGATGGGCCCGGCGGCCTCGGCGTAGTGGAGCCGACAAAACTCCTCTGCCTCCTTCCAGCTATCGCGGCCCGGCTTCCAGAGGCACCGCGACATCACGTAGTTCCGCAGGTCGCTCATCTCGGTGGAGAAGCCGTTGCCCGCGGCCTGCATGAAGACGCCGCGGCCGTTGTTGCGCGCGAAGAAGGCCACGCTCCGGCCGATGCCCTTGAGGTTCGGGAATGGGAGCATATAGCATGAGAAGTTGGTGTTGTAGTGCCAGATGAGGAGCTGGTCGCACCGCGTCTTCCAGACCGCCATGTCGTGGCAGAAGGTGCGGTTGAGTGCGCAAGAAGGGTCGTCGATGGCATGCAGGTCGCAGCACTCAATGCTGCAGAGCTGGATCAGCACGTTCCGGCGGGCGCGCAGCGTTTTCGGCGGCTTGCGGGTGTACCAGTAGGCGAAAGTGCTGAGGAGCACATCGGGGTGGTCCCTCTCGATGCGCTCGGCGACGGCGTTGACGAACGCCAGCATGGTGCCGGCGTGTGAGCCCTCGCGCCGGTCCAGCTCCGCGCAGGCCGGGCAGGTGCAGTAGTTGCCGTTGTCCATCTGCGCGATGTTGATGTTCCGCGCGGTCGGGTTCTGGCGGATCTCGGCGCGCACGGCCTGCGTGACGATGTCGAGAACCGCCGGGTTGGTCAGGCAGAGCTGCGGGCCGCCGCCCTCGGGTCCGAGCTTGCGCTCGCCGCCCACCAGTGCGAAGTACTCGGGATGCGTCGCGCCGTAGACCGAAGGCGGCGCCAGGTTGGCCACGTTGTGCATGACCAGCCGGTAGCCCGTGCGACCGCCCAGAGCCGGGTCGTCGGATACGGTGTTGGTCCGCAGCCGCGCCGCGAACTCGGGCCGGCGGCTCGTCTCGCCGTAGTAGGACCAGCGGAAGTCGAAGGTCGGCTTGAAGCGCCGCGTACCGGGCAGCAGGGCGCGGACTCGGCCATCGGGCGGGTAGTAGGTATGGTCGAAGGTGAGGAAGCGGACGCCGCACAGCTCCTCGAGGAACTCGTAGACGCCGTAGAGCGTCCCGCGCGGCCGCCCGCCGTCGATGCCGATCGCACCAGCGCGGACCGTGATGCGGAGCTCCTCGTCGCCCATGGCGCCGTCTTCCGGCGCGATGCCTGCGGCGGCCACAGCGTCGGGGCCGATGAAGACGGCCCGCGTCTTCGCCTCGGCTCGGATCGGCAGCGTCAGGCCGGCGAGGCCCCGGAAGTGGGCCTGGAACTCCTCCGCCGCATGCCGCTCGGCCGGCGACGCCGACGGGCTGCAGACGATGGACCACCCGGCCATGCGCTCGGGCGTCAGAGAACGGGCCACCGCCTGCCCCGCCGCGACCAGAAGAGCCAACCCGGCCAACCATGCCACACGCATCATCGCCGCCTCCGTGGTGGGATGACGTTATGCTACCCCTGGCGCGGCGGGCAGGCGTCAGGGGCGCGGCGTGGGCGGGGTCATCTGGTCAGTGTCACCGCATGCCTTGCGCGGGGGCAAGGTGGTGTATTCACGGCCGCTCTCACGTTCTTGTCGCTTGATATCAGCGAATATCCTGAATGGATCGTAGTCATACTTCCCTGCCAGCCTCGCACGGATGGCGCGGACCTCGGCGACAATCGGATCGTCAATCATTGGCGTCGCCCGCCATTAGCTCATACGGTGTGCAGATGATCCGAGGCTCTAAACCGGCAGACCGACACGCCTCCCCTATGCGGACCCGCAACGTCGCGATAGCCAGGTGCTTGCAGTTCCACGTGACCCGGTAATCGACCCTGCTCACAGCGGCGATGGCAATATGCAGGGCGTCTCGAACAGCATTGGCTGGGGTTGCTGCGGCGGCGGCCAGGTCGCGCGCCAACATCGGCACTGCCTCTGCGGCAACCAGCATGGGGATCGCTGCCAGCACGGCAAGGCGGCCTTCGACGGCCTCAGCGTCGCCCTGGGACGCCTCCTCCAGCACTACCTGCGAAGCGACCAGATAGCTGACCACGGTTATTTCAACATATACGCGGGGCAGCATGATGGCCGATCATGGCGCTGATGCCCGCCGCGACTGGGTGGGCGGCCCGCCCCGCACTGCCCTACGCCGCCTTCCGTCCCGCCTTGAGCGCCATGAGCCACCGCACCAGCGGCGAGGTCTGGGGCGTCTCGTAGCCGCAGCCGGGGCACTTCACCTTGCGGCATCCGCCGAACGCGGCGCAGGCCCCGCAGGAGGTGGCGCCCTCCTCCTCCGTGAAGGGATGGCCGCAGAAGGCGCAGGTGGTCATCACGGGTGTCATAGCGCGATCCTCAGGGTCGTCAGCACCCAGTTCAGCAGCGCTCCGACGCCCACGGCGAAGGGGAAGATGAAGGCCGACATCCCCAGCGCGGCGCGCGCCCCCCGCTCCTTCTTGACCATCAGGAACTGGGCGACGCAGGGCAGGAAGATGGTCAGCGCCACCACGCTCACCAGTAGCTGCCGCCCGTCGAGACCGCCGGACTGGTGCAGGCGGTAGAGGCCCGCAGCGCCGTAGTCGCGGCGGAAGAAGCCGAACAGGAAGGCCTCGGCGGAAGCCGGCGGCAGGCCGAGCAGGTGGACCACCGGATGCAAGCCCCGGATCACCAGGTCGAATAGGCCCGCCATCTGCGCCAGCCAGATGCCGACGCTGGCGATGACGAACAGGGGCAGCACCTCGAGGAAGTACCAGTGCATCCGCGAGAGGGTCTTGATGGCCACGTTGGCCGGGCTCGGAAGGCGGAGCGGAGGCAGTTCGATGGCGAACTGGGCCGCCTCGCCGGGCATGAGCCGCGCCGATAGGTAACCCACCAGCATGAAGATGCCGACCATGATGCCGGTCCAGAGCCCGAACGCCAGCGAGTGGCCCGCCAGCAGGGCCGTCATCACGCCCAGTTGCGCGGAGCAGGGGATCGCCAGCGAGAGCAGGAACGTAGCGATGACCCTCTCCCGCCGCGTCTCCAGGATGCGCGTCACTAGCGTGGCCATGGTGTCGCACCCAAAGCCCAGCACGATGGGGATCACGGCCTTGCCGCTCATGCCGATGGACTTGAAGAGCCGGTCCACCAGCATGGCCAGCCGGGGCAGGTAGCCGCTATCCTCCAGCACGGAGAAGGCCAGGAAGAAGGTGCCGACGATGGGGAAGACCAGCGCGACGGCGTACGTCACGCCCAGCGTCCAGATCCCGTAGTCGCCCACGAAGAGGCTCGCCAGCCATGGCCAGGGCACCCACTGGCGGACGTGCGCCTCGACCCACGGATTGATGACCCCTTGGAAGAGGCTCTTCTCCAGCAGACCCACCAGCGTCCCGCCGCCGAAGACGCCGACGAACTGGTACAGCCCGAACCAGACCACCAGCGCCAGCACGGGCACGCCGGTCACCGGCGACGTGCAGAGCCTGCTGAGGCGCTCGGCGAGGCCCACCTTGCCCGATCCCGCGAGGTGCATGGCGGACTCCGCCAGCTCCCTGGCCGCGGCGTGGCGGCGCAGCGCCACCGTGGTCTCCACGCCATCGCCCAGCGCATCGCGGCCCGCCGCCAGCGCGCGCCCGGCGCCGCCGTCGGTGGCGCGGCTCTGCGCCAGCTCAGGGTCGTCCTGCAGCAGGAGCAGCGCCAGGCCTCGCGGCGCGATGGGGTCTCCCCCGGGAAGCGCGCCGGCCACCGCGCCCACAGCGGCCTCAACGGCGTCGTCATAGGTCACCGGCGCCGCCTGCGTGGGCGTGGACCGAGGCGCGCGGATGAGGGCGCGCACCTGGTCCATCCCTGCATTGCGCAGGGCCGAGATGCCCGCCACCGGGATGCCCAGCGCGTCCCGCAGGCGCTTCAGGTCAACGGTGATGCCCAGCCGCTCCGCTTCGTCGAGCATGTTCACCACGAGCGCTACGGGTAGTCCACACTCGATGAGCTGCAGCGTGAAGGGGAGCATCCGGGTCAGGTTCTTGGCGTCGACGACGTGCAGGACCACGTCGGCGGGCTCGTTCAGGAGCAGCCGCCGGCCCACGCGCTCCTCGTCGGAGATGGGCCGGAGGGAGTACATGCCCGGCGTATCGACGACGTCGACCTCCTCGCCGTCCAGCGTCATGCGGCTACGGGAGACCTCGACCGTGGTGCCTGGGTAGTTGGAGACGACGACGTAGCGGCCCGTCAGGCGGTTGAAGAGGACGCTCTTGCCCACGTTGGGGCTACCGACGATGAGGACGCGCTTGCGGCCGCCGGGATCGGCCTCCTTCTCGTCGCGGATGCCGGTGCGGCCGGCCGAGCGGAGGGTGTTCGCAACCCAGCCGCCGGCCCGTGCCAGGAAGTCGCGGCCAGGCGCCTGCGCCTCCTGAGTTCGCGTCACCGTCATGGTCGACCGCCCTCCCGTTGCGACTCAGTCGCAAATCCAAGCACAAGGTAACGCCCCATGCTCATCGAACCTGTGCCTCGCTGCACGCCTTGCAGATGCCGCGGACCTCGATGCGGATACCCGTGGCCGTGAAGCCCTCGCGCCGGGCCACTTCCTGCGCGAGCTTCAAGACAAGGTCCGTTTCGAACTCGCTGATGGTTCCGCATTGGGGGCAACCGAGGTGTACATGGTCGCCGGTGCGGCGGCGCTCGTAGTAGTGCTCCTCGCCCTCCAGGTGGAGGAGGTCCAGTTCGTCGACGAGGCCGCTGGTCTTCAGCAGGTGGAGGGTGCGGTAGACGGTGGCGCGGTCGATGGTGGGATCGGTGCGACGCGCGGCCTGGAGGAGCTCCCGAGCGTTGAGGTGGCCGGGGGCGTTGTCAAGCACCTCCAGCAGGAGGCGCCGCTGGCGCGTCAGCCGGATGCCGCGAAGGCTAAGCGCCTCGGCCAGCGATCCCCGGGCGGCTAAGGCCATGGCTGCACTCTCAGTTGCGACTCAGTTGCATTCACAACCGGTAGTCTACCCCAGCGCGACCCGCCAGGTCAATTGCGACTTGTTCGCAGCACCAGGCACAGGGGGTCCTTCGGGCAGAGGGCGGCCTGGTGTTCCAAGGAGTAGCGAGTGGCGAGTAGGGAGTGGCGGGGGACACGGCGCCGTTGACGTCGTCCTGAACGAAGTGAAGGACCCCGACTCCCTCGACGGGGTGGCTTGCCCGGCGCCGTGGGCCTCCCGCGCATTCCGCAGAGATTCACCGGGGGCGCCTTCCGTTTCCGGGGTCGCCGGCATAGTAGGGTAATGTGGCGAGAGGGCATGGGCTCGCTAACCTCCATGCCTTGACCGAAAGCCGATACCTACGGAGGTCGCTGAGATGCTTCGACGAATGCTCTGGGCGGTTGGTCTGGTCTGTGTGGCGGCGGGTGTGGCGGGGGCGCAGGTGGCCCTGGCCAGAGTGTCAGCCATTCTGTACGCGAGCGCGACCATGTTCGTGTTCGCCGTCCTGATGCTGCTGCGGCGCATGTACACCACATTCCTGAGCGAGACCCAGTACGATTAGGCGACCCTGTGGGCTGAGCGAGAGACGCACGTGCCGGGCGTCGCCTGGCTGCGGGTGTCGCCGCAGGTTGGCGCGTGAGCGATGGCGAGGCTGTAATGGCCGGACTTGGCCGACCAGTGGCGGCTTAGGCTGGTGTACTCGGGTTACCGATTTCGGCAAACCGGGCCGCCGCACCGCGAAGTTCAGCGACGAATCGCCCAAACGAAAGGTCCTCGCACGGGTGTGAGATGCGGGCGGGTGTGCCGTTCGTGGCGAGTGTAAGGCACGCAGCGCTATACTTCCGCTCCAGCACTAGGCGACGACACAGGCACTCATACCGCTGGCTGTAGCTCGCGCCCTTGAAGACGCGATCGACTGCGAAGTGTGGCTCCATACTCTTCACCGGTTTGTGGACCTCTTCGCAGTCCTCAAGCAGGAAGAAATAGCCAAGGAAGGGTGCCGGCGCCCCTTGGCCAAAGCGTCCCTCGCGGTACGCGGTCCAGAGGTCCACAGCGCTACCAATTGCCTCCTCGGCCCGGTTGTTGAGGTTTTTGGCGACACTACCAACCTGACTTTTTAACTCGATGGCGAAGAGCAACTGCGTGTGTTTGACGACGATCAGATCCCACTTCTTTTCTGGTCGGAAGTAGCCGGGCAACGCGAGATGGGCCTTTGTCTGGATGCAGCAGTCCTCGATGCCCGCGCCTTTGAGGATATCTACTACCAGGTGCACAAGTCCATTCATGTGCTCGCCGGCGGTCACGGAGCCTCTGGAGCCTGCATCGGGCTTGCCGCCGGCTGCCTGCTTGTCCGATTGCGCATCGCGGGTCGCCCAGAAGCTCTGGACGGCAGCCTCAAAGCGTGCAGACAGATCCGACGGCATGGCGGTCCTCCTCTGATAGGCCGTAGGCCTCGAACGCAACCTGGGTAGCTAGCCGTGTATCACGCTTGACGAACGCCTCACGCAGCGAGCCACGCAGGGCCTCGGAGAGGGCCTCAGGCCTTGGCACGCGGAGCCGCCGCAGGTACTGCGCCTGGAAACGAAGATAGCCGCCACGCATGCGGACGCAGAACGCCTCGAGGTACATCTGCGCTATATCCGAGAGCAGCAATCCGCCGAGGACCTGCAAGTCCCACACGTCGGAGCAGATAAAGTAGACATTGTGGTGGGGATAGGTTCCACCTGGATCCAACATGGGCGACGATCTAGCGGCGAAATCTGGCAGGTAGAGCTTGGACCGCGAGGTTAGTCGGGTATCCACACGGTCTATAGTGCGAAACCAGCCGCCGCCCTTCCTCGCCACGTGTCGGGCGCGTAACACACATGCATGCCGCTCGAAGTAGGCGCGGAGCCGCGGAAACGCATTCAGATCGGCCAGACCGTGGTCAGCCCAAGGGTTGACGAGGTAGTGGCCCGACCAAGCGAACGCATCCCCTCGGGCGTCTTTGGCCATGGCCAGGGGCAGCAAGCGGTCTGCCTCAACCGCCTGGGTGTCCTTGGTAACAAAGACGCCGTCCGCACCGGTGGCGACGCCGATGCCGACCACCGCTCCGGACGCTTCGATGCTAGGGAATGCCCGTTCCAACCGCCTGAGCAGGGCCAGCCTTTGCGGTTCCACTAACGGCCAAGGGTCGTCACCCGTGAACCACTGGTCAATACGGGCAGCGCTGATGCCCTCCAAGGGCGGGACGGACGTATGCTCGCGCACCGCTTGCAGATGCCGCGCAATGCGCGCCCCGCCTGTGACCTCAACGCCTGCCTGAGCCCATGCCACAACTGCGGGGCCTTGGGCGCTTCGCTCCAAGCTGACTACCGCAGGGTAGGCGCTGACATCGTCATCAAAGGCAACGGCGTTGTGCATCTCCACGATGGCGTTCACTGCGAATCCCGACGTCACGAAGCGACGGATGCCTGCACCGTACTGATTGCGCATCCAGCGGTCTGCGCAGATGAAGCCCAGTTTGCCGCCGGGAGCGAGCTGCCGCAGGCCCGCTTCGAGGAAGGCCACATAGATGTCAGCCCGGCCCACCATGGTCGGGTACTCCGACCTGTAGCGCGCCGCCCGCTCCTCCATGTCTTCGAGCCGGATATACGGCGGGTTGCCAACCACGAAGTCAGCCGGAGCTGGCGGGTCGCACTCCAGAAGGTAGTCACACGTCTTCACCCATGCGGCGCCTAACTCCAGAGCGTCGGTCTGAGACGATCCTGATGCTGCCACTAGCCCAGTGGCCAAGCTCCGCGCCGATGCCGCTGATCGGGCGTCAAGCTCACAGGCAAGGATGGCGTTGGCCGCCACCGTCACGTCCAGGCCGCGGCGGGCGCAGGACGCCAAGAGCCGCCTCACGATCTCGCCGAGGAACGCACCATGCCCCGCCGACGGCTCAATGATCAGCTTACCCGCGAGGTCCTGATCTACCGTGTAGCCGACGAGGTCAAGGATGAGACTCACGACCCAAGGCCTCGTGAAGACCGCGCCAGCCGCTACCCCCGGCGGGGTGAGAGGCAGAAGTGGCAGCTGAAACAGACGCAACTGGTTCATGGAGATCACCTCGGACGTAGCCGTCCCGGGCATGTCAGCGGGTGCCAACCGGATCAGCCGCACGGGTAGCCTTAACAGGAGCAGTCTACCCGGTGGACCGCGGCGAGAAGACGCCATAGACGAGTCTGGTGGGGTTGACACCGGGGACGCGAGGGAGTAGTCTGTCTGGGTACGTGAGGAACTGAATATCGGGAACGCCTCCTAAGGAGCCCTTTTCCACGCTCCGCTACGGGCATGATGCTTGGCCGAAACGGCCGGGCTCTGCCTGTGGCGGGGCGTTTTTGCGTTGGGAGGGACTGAACGATGATGGAGGACACTCGCGGGGCCCTGGCTGACCAGCGGCTACCTGGCCTCCAGCGGCTCGGCGGCGCTCTGGATCTCCCGCGCCCCGTCCTACCTCTGGCTCGCCTCGCGGACCATCAAGTAGGGCGGAGCGGCCTACCTGCGCTCCTACCTGCGGCGCCTGCCCGACTACGTCTGGCTGCCCGGAAAGCCGGTGAGCTACTAGCTCGACGGCGTGGCCCTGGGTTCCGCGACCACCGACGCCTCCGGCTGCGCCTCCCTGCTCTACAACGCGCCCGCCGGCATGGCCCTGGGCGGCCACACCATGGTAGCCACCTTCGGGGGCGACGCCACCTACCTGGCGAACGGAAGCAGCGGGGTGCTGACCGTGACGCCGTGAGGGGCACCGAAGGGGTGAACGGGAGAAGGGGAGAAGGGAAGAAGGGGGCAACGGCGGCGCGGTGCGGCCGTGGTCTCGATACGACGGCCCGCCTGGCGGCGGTCCGTCACTCGACCGACGGCTTGGGTCCCTGCGACGAATACCTATCACCCCGCCAATCTGCTCATTCCGTTCACCCCCGTCACCCGTTCACCTCCTCACCTCCTCACCTCCTCACCTCCTCACCTCCTCACCCCTGCGGGTAGACTCAG
>CAJBBX010000171.1 GCA_903951425.1 uncultured Chthonomonas sp. | reverse complement strand
CGGCTCAACCCGCAGCCAGCCCTCCTGCGCCGCCCATGCAGCGAGCTGGGGCGTTGTGTGCAGGCCGGTTCGCCGCCTGAGCCGGTCCAGGGTCTCGTCCACCGTGTGCGGCGAGAGGCTCAGGCTCTCGGCGGCGCCGCGCACGGAACCGCAACGCACCACCGCCTCCAGCGCCCTGCGTTCGGCAGGCGTCGCCGTCACTCGCACATATCCGCGGTGGGGCGCGTGTCGTGGTTGCGCGGGGCTGAGCGCGCCGCCTCGCGGGCCGCCGCGTGCAGGGCCGCCACGGCCATCCGGGGGCAGTGCTCTTTGTCGAACGGGAGCTTGCCCAGCGCCCCGGCGAGGTCCTCGGGGCCCAGGGCGTGGACGTGGGCGATGTTGCGGCCGGTCGCCCACGCCGTCACGAAGCTCCCGCACGCCACGGCTACCGGGCAGTTGTGCGTCTCGAACCAGGCGTCCGAGATGCAGCGACCGTCTAGTTGCAGATAGACAGTCACAAACTGCCCGGCGTCCGGCACGCCGACTCGCCCGACCGCGTCGGCCAGCGGCAGCGAGCCCCGGTGGTGCGGGTGCTCATATAGCCGCTGTACCATTGCCGTCATCGGTTGTGCCGCCTCAGGGGCGGGTCGTGGCCGGTCCATCGCTACCATGTTGCTAAGGCCTTTCTGAGCGCAGGAAGGGCGCCGTCCAGCGGGCCGCGGGGCCTTCGGACGGCGCAACGAGACAGACAACCATTGGGGAGCTACGGGTTAATGGTGACGCTGCAGACCGAGGTCGCTCCGTCGGGCCTGGACATGGTGATCGTCACGGTGATGGATTCCGTGACCGAAGTGGTGGTGGCCGACCAGCCGGCGGAGAGGCAGCCCTGCGGCACGAGGACGCTGGAGGGCATGTTGACGAACAGCTCAGGATGGTCGGTGGTAACGGTGTAGGTCGTATCCTGGACGGCGGGGGCGCCTGAGCCGACGCTGAACGCGGCAGCCTGGCCTCCGACCACGGCGGGTGTGCTGGTGTTGCAGAAAATGGGCTCGACAAGGGGGTGCGGCACGTTGTCGTTCGCGGCGCAGGCCAGCGCCGCCATCGTCGCCAGGATCATGAAGAGCATTCGGAGCGGATGTCGGCCGGCCCGGAGAGTGCGTACGTCGCTCATGTTCCTTGTCCCCTCTTCGGCGCGGCCGATCGGGGCGATGGTGCCCCGGCTCCGCGCTTCGATGGCGACATTGTCCGTGCTCACCGCTGCATCACCGCTGCATGGTTCGTGCTTGGAAAGGGACAGGGGAGTGCAGCGCTGTAAATAGTCCGTCGGTTTTTTCGCGCTGGGCCGAACTGGTTCGGTCGACCGGGCCCCGGGGGCGGGCCTACGCTTCGGCGGTCGGGGTAGGGGCGGCCGGCTGCGGCGGGACGGCGGCGATGGCGCGTCGTCTGGAGGGGAGGATGGCGCTGCCCAGGGCGTAGCCGACGCACTCCGCCGGCGGCATGGAGCGCCCGTCGGCGGTGCGCCGAAGGTAGGCGCCCGAGGGCAGGGCGCGCCGCACGAGGTCGCGCACCTTCTCGTCCTCGGAGACGTCGGCGGGCAGCATCTCGGCGCCCACGGCGTGCCGCACGGCATCGGCCGCTCCCAGCAGGGTGGCGGCCCGTTCCGGCGCTCCGAGCTGCAGCGTGACGCCGGCGAGGAGCAGCAGCGAGGCGGGGATCTCGACGCGCTCGCCAACCGCCCAGCGCACCTTCAGGCTGGTCCGCAGCAGCTCCTGGGCCTCGACCGGATCGCCACAGACGCGCGCGGCCTCGGCCATGTTGTGCAGCGATACGGCAACGCTGCGGCTCTGGCCCAGGCGCTCCTTGCTGCGCAGGCTCTCTTCCAGGAGCGCCCGCGCTTCCTGGGGGCGGCCCTGGTAGAGCAAGATGCTGCCCAGGTTGCCCAGCGCCGTGGCGGCATGGCCGACCGCGCCACGCCGGCGGAAGAGCGCAAGCGCCTCGCGGAACCCGGCCTCGGCCTGCTGGAACTCCTCCGCCGACGTGGCCGCCACCGCGAGGTTGTTGACGGCGGCGGCGAGCGCCTCCGTGTCGCCCAAACCGCGTATGAGGTCGACGGCCTCGCGGGCGCCGGCGAGAGCGGCGCCCGTGTCGCCCTGCGCGGCTGCCAGGACCGCCATGGCGCTGAGGCCACGCGCCTGCAGCTCCGGGTCGGCGCTGGTGGCTCGGCTTGCGGCCAGGGCGCGCCGCAGGCCGGCGCGGCCTTCGGTGAGGTAGCCCCGGACGAACCAGAACTGGGCCAACGCCGCCGCCATGCGGAGCGCGGCGGCGGGCTCGGCGCCGGTGGCCCACTCCAGCGCCGCGGCCAGGTTGTCGCGCTCGGCATCGAGGCGGCGGACCCAGTGGGCCTGATCGCCGGACTTCATGCCCGCGCCGGCCTGCTCGGCCAGCGATGCGAAGTGGTTCGAATGCCGCGTGGCCAGGACCGGGGCGTCGGCGTCAGTCACCTTGCCGGCGGCGAAGTCGCGCACGGCCTCCAGCAGACCGTAGCGCATCTCGCCGTCGACGTCATGGGCGGTGATCAGCGACCGCTCCACAAGGCTGTCCAGCAGGGGATAGGCGGCGGCATCGGTCCAGAGGGAGCCCACGGCATCGCCGGTCCAGCCTCCGCGGAAGACCGACATGGCCGCGAGGAAGCGCTGGGGTGGGGGCGGCAGAAGGTCGTAGCTCCACTGGATCGCGGCGCGCACGCTGCGGTGGCGGGGCGCCACGTCGCGGCTGCCGCTCTCCGGTAGGCCCAGGCTGGTGGTGACGCCCGACAGGATTTGGCGCGCGGAGAGCGACCGGACCAGCGGCGCCGCAAGCTCGATCGCCAGCGGCACGCCCTCCAGCCGGGCGCAGAGGTCCGCCACGTCCTGAGCGTTGCCGGCGGCCAGCGCGAAGTCGGGCCGCACAAGGCGGGCGCGATCCATAAAGAGCCGGACGCTCGGGCACAGGGCCAGATCGTCCAGGGCCGCGTCCCAGGCCGGGACCTCCAGCGGCGCCACGGGGATCTCCTGTTCGCCGCTCAACGCGAGCCGTTGCCTGGAGGTGACCATGCAGGTGAGGGAAGGGCACTCGGCGAGCAGGGCGCCGACCAGGTCGGCGCAGGCGTCGATCACATGCTCCGCGTTGTCGAGGATCAGCAGGCTCGGGCCGCCGCCCAGGGCCGAGGCGATGCCGGGCACGAAGTCGGGGCCCGTCGGCGGCTTGGGGCTGACGGCGCGAGCCACAGCTTCGACCACGGAGCCCGGATCGGTGACCCCGGCAAGCGGCGCCCACCAGACCGAGCGCGCCCCAAGCTGGGCCACGCGCCGGCCGCACTCCTGCGCCAGCCGCGTCTTGCCCGCCCCCGGACCGCCTGTAAGCGTGATCAGCCGGGGCAGATCCGCTTCCAGCAGGGCGAGCAGGGCGTTGATCTCTTCCTCGCGGGCGATGAAGCTGGTGCTGGGCGCCGGGAGCCGGTTGGCCGTCGAGGCTGCTGCGGGCGGCTCCGGCTGCAGGGCGGGCTTCGCCCGCGCTCGGACGCGCCTGGGCGCCGCGGGCTCCGGGCGTCGGCCCGGCGTCGGCGGCAACTGCTCCAGCAGTTCGAGGGCGGCCTTGCCCAGCGGAACCTCCAGCTCGCCTTCCACAGCGTGGCGCATGGCGGCGCCCTGGCGCGCGGCGTCGGCGTTGCGGCCCGCCTGCCGGTAGAGGCGGATGAGTCGGCACTGGAGGTCCTCGATCGAGGGGTCCACTTCGACGGCCCTCTTCGCCCAGTGGATCGCGTCTCCGATGGCGCCCGCCTTGTGCTTCAGGTCGGCGAGCTGGGCCAGCGCCTTGACGTACCTGTCGGCCAGCCTCTCACGCTCGCGGATCACCCAGTCGTGGTAGTGCCAGGGCATCAGCTCGCCCTGGTATGCCGCGGCGGCGCGCTCCAGGCAGGCCATCCGCTCGGCGGCCGAGCCGGCGCCGGCAGCGGCCGCAAGCTCGGCGTCGAACAGGGCGGCGTCCGACCCGATGGCGCCGGGGATGACCCGTGCCACGAGCCTGTCCGCGTCGATGACGGCAACGCCCAGGTCGGCGGGCTCCAGCTGCTTGCGCAACGAGGTGAGCACGGCGCGCAGGTTGGACTTGCCCGCGTCGGGCCTGGAGCCCGGCCAGAGCAGGTCGATCAGCACATCGCGGGCATGGACCGCGCCCGGCTTGTAGGTCAGGTAGGCGAGCAGGAGTGCGTGCTTGCTCGTGAGGAACTTCGTGATGACGCGGCCGCCGGGACCGTAGACCCGGACGTCCCCGAGCAGTTGCATTTGCCACATTGGCTGGAGCATGTGCGGTCCAGTCTGGCGACCGGGGCTGCGGCGAACCGGTCACATACCCGGCATACTACCGGCGACGCGCGGGCGTGTCAATGGCCCTCGGACCGCCGAGGCGCCGAGCGGCGTCGCTCGGGGACGTAGACGGCCTCCAGCGCGGCCCAGCCCTCGGGGTCGTAACCCTTGAGCCAGGCGGGTCCGGGCCGCGGTCGGGGCTCGATGCGGCCCGGATCGCCTCGGGCGCCGAAGCGCCACATGGTGAGTTCGGCGAAGTACTCGCCCGCGTTGGTGAGCGCATAGGCGCCGGGCCAGAGGCCTGCGTCGCGGGCATGCCGCCAGGCGTCGCGGATGCGCTCGCGGCCTTCGGGTGTGAGCCCGTACTCCATCAGCGTGTGTGCGAACTCGTGGCTGCAGATGTCGCGGCCGGCATACCGGTCGCCGGGCAGGCGCAGCAGGTTCTCCTCGCCGCACGAGGCGTGGAGCCCGCCCACCCCTCGGGTCCGCTCGTCGATGGTCAGCGCGCCGTCGAAGGGCTTGCCGCGCCAGGCCCGGTGGTCGGGCAGGTCGGAGGTGACCTGGTCGCGGCCGATGACGTGCAGCTCCACTCCGGCGCTCGCCATGCGGGAAGCGGCATCGGGCAGGCGGGCGAGCATGGCTCCGATGCGCCTCGCCGCTTCGCGCAGGGCTGCGTCGGCCACGCACTCGTGGGCCTTGACGACGATGCCCCGGGCCACGAGCCGCTTGCCGAAGAAGCCCTGCTCCGGCGGCGCGATCCGCTCGATGCGCGGCCCCGCGCCGGCCTGCGCGGCGACGGCCAGCGAGAGCAGGGCGATGCGGGCTATCTGGGTGGCCATGGCGTGTGCGCCGCTACCGCTTCCCGAACTCGATCATCCCGAACCGGTCCGGGTTGGCGTGCTGGATGGTCAGCGTCGGCGACCAGCAGCTATAGACCGCCGGGCCGCCGCAGTAGCGGTTGCGGTAGAAGTTGGCGGCGATGGCCTTGCCCTCCATGGGGCCCGACAGCCCGAGGTCGCGGAAGGGGATGCTCACCTCCAGCACCCAGCGGTTGGGCTCGCGCCTCGTGACGGCGGCGGCGCCGCCGTTCCAGGCCAGCTCCATGCCGGGCGCGCCGTCGCGGGTCCGGGCGTCCCATATGAGCCCGTCGGCGTTGATGATGAACTGGCGGTAGTTGCCGCGCTTGGCCGGGTCGGGCGAGAGGAAGATCTCGATGGAGTCGTCGTCCCACATGCCGGGCGCGTAGTCCTGGTCGCGGCGGACGGCGCGGGCGGTCAGCTTGCCCATCTCCGGGTCGTAGTTCGAGAAGGCGAGAACGAGGTTCTCCGCATCCCACGCGGCGTAGCTCCAGGTCTTGTACGGGGCGGCCTCGCCGTCGTTGGTGACGAACGCGAAGGGCTCCGCGTCCTTCCATGCCTCGTCGTCCAGCCGTCCGTCGATCCGCACGGCAGGGCCTGGGCCCTTCAGCGACAGCCGGGGCGGGTTGACGACGAGCGCGTGCGAAAGCTTGCGCCGGGCGGGCGTGAACTCGTCGCGGATCAGGTCCACGCGCTTCCGGTAGTCGGATCCCTCGGCGGTGGCTGCGACGGCCTGGTCGAGGCAGGAGGCGAGGCGGGCCAGGTCGCCGCGCGTGTAGATGTTGATCGGGTTGCCCGACGCGCCGCGGGCCGTCCAGGCCTCCTCAGCCGCGGTCCAGAAGGCCTTCATGGGCTTCCGCGCGGGGCCGTAGAACGCGGAGTAGTACTCCTCCAGCAGCGCATCGACGCTCTGGTCGGCCCGCCACATGAGGCGGGCGGTCAGGTAGAGGTTCAGGTGCGCCATGCCGGGGCAATCCATCCGGGTCGTGCCGCCGACGCCGCTCTCGGCCTCGATGAACTCGCCCCGGCTGATGCCCTTCAGGCTCGCCATGTCACGCGCCAGCAGGTGCGGGAAGAAGACCGGGAAGCCGCGCATGGGAGGCCAGCTGAAGAGGTAGTACTCCCAGAGGTAGATGCGGCTCGCCCGAGTGCGCCAGCCGTCGATGGCCTTCCGAGCCTCTGCCCGCCGCTTGGGGTCGACGAAGGAGCTGCGGCTCTGGCAGATCATGACCGCGACGTTGGGGCTCAGCCGGGCCAGCCGCGTGGGCGGCGCGTTGTAGCGCTCGTAGGCGATGGCGCCGACGAACTTGCCGGGGCAGGCCTTCGCCACGCCGCGGGCGACCTTGTCGACGAACGTCCAGACGAGGTTGGAGAACTTGCCCGCCTCGCCCTGGCCGGGGTCCACCTGCTTCCGGCAGTCGGGGCATTCGCATACCTTCGTCATGCCGTCGTTGGGCGAGAGCGGGAAGGTCGACTGGCCGGGGTTGGCGCGGAAGTAGTCGCGGATGTCGGCGACGCACTGCGCCACCAGGCCGGGGTTCGAGAGGCAGAGGTTGCCGCCCCCGGTGATGCAGGAGAGGTTGGTGAAGTCGCGCTGCCCACCGATGAGGGCGAAGTACTCCGGGTGCGCCTCCTTATGCTTCAGGAACATAGCGAACGAGTCGATGCACTGGGCCGGCGCCGGGGCGCCGAACCCGGCCATGCGGAACCACCGGGCGTCGTCCTCGGAGTCGGCGAAGTTGCAGAACCAGGGGTACCGGTACTCGAAGTCGGGGGAGACGCTCAGGCTGATCTGGCCGGTGTCGATCGTGCGGCGCGTCGGGATCACCGTGCCCAGGTCGCCGGGCATGTACCAGCGGATGCCGCACACATCCTCCAGCAGCCGGTAGACGCCATAGAGCGTGCCCGCCTCGCCGAACGCGCCAAGCTTCAGCCGGCTGTTGATCACTTCGACGGCCCGCCAGGGGTTGCGAATGCCGGAGATCGGCGGACCCGCGGTGTCGCGCCCCACGACGGCCACCCAGTTGGGCCCCGAGGCGATGCGGAAGCCGTCCGGCCTGAGGCCCCGCACGCTCAGCCCCAGCTTCCGGGTCCACGCGCTCTCGCCGACATAGAGGCACGCGCCGGGGGAGGCGGCGGTGCGGATCGGTAGCCGGGCCCCGCTCACCTTCTCCAGGTAGCGCTGCAGCTCGTCGGCGGCGTAGCGCACGCTGTCCGGCGCCGAGACGGCCAGCACGATCGTGGCCGCAGGCCGACCATCGCGCACCAGAACGGCCGCAGTGGAACAGGCCGGAGCCAGCACGACCAATGCCGCCAGCGCCCCAAGGGGTAATCGTCGCTCACCTGTCACTTTCGACTTTCCCCTTTCGACTTTCGACTTGCAGCTCCCCCTCCTCAACCTCCAGCGCAGGCAGTGCGCCGTTCAGGTAGATCACCACCCCGGTCGGCTGCATCTCCGGATTGCCCGCGGCCTCGGCGTCGATATCGCGGAAGCGGTACGTGCTGTAGCGGTTGCCCTTCCAGAGGTCGGCCTTCACGCAGGCAGTGACATCTAGGCGGCAGGGCTGGGTTGCGTCGCGCCGGACGGTGATGGTCCCGACCACATTGGCCTCCTTGTTGACGGTGTCGATGCCGCCCAGCGAGGAGGCGTCGTACCGGAGGTGGCTTACCTCGATGCGGCGGGCGGCGGCCTTGCCTGCCACGGCTTCCACGCGGAAGGTGAGGGAGGCGGCGCGGACCGGGGCGTCGGCGACCGGCGGCAACAGGTAGGGCGCCAGGTCGAAGCGCACCAGCGCCCGGTCGCCGCGCGCCAGGCTGTTCGGGTGTCCCACGAAGACGCCGACCTTCGGCCCCGGCCCGCCGGGGCTGTACCAGTCGGTCTGCGCCGTGGCGCCCGAGCCGTAGTCGGCGGTAGTCCTGGGCGTGAGGGTCCGAACGGTCGGGCCCACCGAAAGCAAGGCGACGAGACCCCATGTGGCGACCATCAGCATATGCATTCCCTCGCACGGTCGGCGCCTGTGCCGCGCCTGTGGTGACACCGCCAAGGTTCGCCGCGGCGGAGCGGATCGCCTCCCGGCGCGGTGGTAACCTACGGGCATGATGCCACGAAACCGCGCCGCACGCCTCTGGGCCCTTCTCCTTTGCCTGCCGGCCCTGCCGATCGCCGCCAGGGCCGGCGCGCCGCCGATGCGCTGGCTCTTCCGCGAGGGAAGCGGGAGCGTCGTTCGGGAGGCATCGGGCGGCTGCGGCCTGACCATGGCGGGCGGCAAGTGGGTTCGCGGCGTCGCGGGTCCGGCGGCGGAACTGAACGGGCGGACGGACTACCTCGAGGCGCTCGATGCGGCGGCAGCCAACATCAGCGGGGCCTTCACCATCGCGTTCTGGATTAACCCTGCCTCCTGGTCCGACCAGTACTCCGCCGGCGTGGTGAGCAAGAAACGCTCGGACGCCACACCGGGCTACGTGATCTACGGCGACGGCGCCGTGCCCACGAAGATCACCCTGAGGATCGCCGGGACCGCCGGGGGCCACGCCATGCTGACCAGCGCCTCGGACGTGGACGAGGATGTCTGGCAGCACTGGGCGGTGACCTGCGATCCCGCCGCCAGAGCCGTGACCTGGTACAAGAACGGCAAGCCGGACAAGCGGTACGAGGGCATCCTCATCGGTGATACCAGCAACGACACGCCGCTCCGCGTGGGCCACGCCCATACCTGGAACGGCCACTTCGACGGCCTCATCGATACGGTGGAGATCACCCATCGCGCCTGGTCGCCCACGGAGGTCCGGCGGGAGGCCGCGTCACGCTCGGCGTCGATCCGGCCCGCGCCCAGGGTGGCCGGGCGGTGGCGGGTGGTGAAGCCGCGCTTCGCCACGGCCGACCTCGTGGTCGCGCGCTGCACGGTGCGGGACGCGGGCGCGATGGGCGACGGCGTCACGGATGACACGGCGGCGTTCCAGGCCGCCATGGGCGCCACGTCGCGGGCCGGAGGCGGGACCGTCTTCGTACCGTCGGGCCGCTACGTGCTGCGCGGCGACTTGCGCGTGCCCACGGGCGTGACGCTGCGCGGCGAGTGGGAGCGGCCCCGACCCGGCGCGCCCGTGCGCGGCACGGTGCTGATGGCCTACCCCGGCCGGGGCGAGGCCGACGGGCGGCCCTTCATCGCGCTGCGGCAGTGTACGGGCCTGCGCGACCTGGCCATCTGGTACCCCGAGCAGAGCCCGGCCCGCATCGTCCCCTATCCGTTCTGCATCGAGCAGATGGGCTCGGCCAGCGCTTCGGTGGAGCACGTCACGCTGGTCAACGCCTACCAGGGCATCCGCACCAACTACGGCTCGTACCTGCACTTCTTCCACGGCATCTACGGCAGCCCGCTCTCCATCGGCCTTGAGATCGACTTCGTCAGCGACACGGGACGCGTGGACGAGGTCGACTTCGGTCCCGAGCTCTGGAGCGCTTCCGGCCTGCCCGGATCGCCGGCGCACGGCGGACCTCACGCGGCGTGGATGCGCGCCAACGGGACCGGGATGCTCTTCCGGCGGTACGAGTGGATCTACAGCGCGTTCGTGAACCTGCGCGGCTACCAGACGGGCATCCGCATGGTGAACTCGGACACGTTCGGCGAGACGAACGGCCAGATGTACAAAGTCCGCGTGGAGCGGTGCGGCATCGGCGTGGACGTGCTGAACGCCAACTTCGCGGGCCTTTCGTTCACTCGATGCACGCTCTCCGGCGATGAGTTCGGGATCGTGACGCGCCCCACCTTCAACTCGCGCCTGCTCCTCCACACCTGCACGCTGACCGGCGGACGCCGTGCCGCGCTGCTCGACGGCATCGCGAACCAGAGCATCCTCATGCAGAAGTGCGCCCTCACCGGCGGCGTCGAGCGCGTACGGGGTGACCTGGTGATGCTCGGATGCACCCTCAGTTCGTCCGGCGAGCACCTGCGGCTAGGCCGCGAGGCCGCCACGGTGAAGGTCGCCGGGACGACCTACCGCGAGCCCGCGCGCATCGTCAATGAGTGCGCGTCGGGCCGGGTGACGCTCTCCGACGAGGCCGCGGCGTCCACGCCCGCGCCCGATATCGCCATGCCCGAAGATCGGCGCCTGCAGCCGTCGCGGCCCCTCCTCTTCGTGGTCAAAGCGCGCCCGCGCGGTCCGAAGCAGGGCCTTCCGGGAGACGACACCGCGGCCATCCAGGCGGCCCTCGACCAAGCGCGGGCGGCGGGCGGCGGCGCGGTGCTGCTGCCGGCGGGCATCTACTCGCTGCGTGGCGGCCTGACGGTGCCGACCGGCGTGGAGCTGCGCGGCGTCTACGACGTGCAGCACCATACCAAGGGTTGGGGCAGCCTGGTGCGCGTGTTCGCCGGGCGCGGCGACGAGAAAGCGCGGCCCGCCGTCGTGCTGCAGGCGGGCGCGGGCCTTCGGGGCCTCGCGTTCTACTACCCGGAGCAGCGGTTCGAGGCCGTGACGCCCTACCCCTACCTGGTTCAGGGGCGCGGCGCCGGCGTCTACATCGTCAACGTCACCGGCGTGAACCCGTACCGGTTCATCGACCTGGCCACCTACCGGTGCGACCGGCACACCGTGCAGTATGCAGCGGGCGCGCCGCTCCGCGTGGGCATCGCCGTGGGCGGCGGCTCGCGCGGCGGACAGGTGCGGAGCGTGCAGTTCAACTCGCACTACTGGGCCTGGTCGCCGCTGCCCGACTGCCCCGGCGTCGCCCCGGGCAAAGGCAACCCGGCATGGCAGTACCAGTATGGCCACCTCGAGGCGTTCGTGCTGGGGAGCTGCTTGGACGAGTTCCAGTACCAGAACACGGTCTTCGGCTCGCGGATCGGACTGCGCTGTCTATCGGAGAACGGCGCCGGGCCGGGCGGGCTCATCCTGGGGCACGGCACCGACGGATCGTTGATCTCCATGCAGTTCGACGGCGCGGCGCCCGGCGGGATCGACGTGGTGAACTCTCAGCTTGTGAGCATGGACTGCGCCGGGCTGCCGTTCTCGCTGGACAAGGCGTACGTACGGTGCGGCGCCGGGCTTCGATCCGAGGTGCGGATGATCAACACCACGCTCTGGGGCTCGCCGCCGCACTCGGCAGCGGTGTATGGCGGCGCTCTCACCATCGATCTGGCGAGCTTCTGCCAGTTCGGCACGATGCTCGTGACCGGCGGATCGCTCCGAGCCACGGCCGCCTTCTTCGGCCAGCCGCTCAACCCCCAACCGGAGCTCGATGTCCGCCCGCCGGGCCGCGCCGCCGTGACCGCCTGCCTCAGCCCCTTCGGCCTGCGTCGGAGCATGGCCACGCCGCCCGGCGCGGTAGAGGAGGCGCTGGGCGGGGGAAGGTGACGGACGCGGGATCTCCGTATCCGTGAATTCTGAGCGATGACTGCACAGGTCTCAAGGATGGGAACCCGTTGTCCCGTCCTCAGCCCTGCGTCAGTCGGGCCGGGTGCGGAAGGGGCCGGCGAGGATGCCGGCGAGGTTGGTGAGGCTCACCTCGGGAACGGGCGCCCAAGCGTAGCGAACGGCCACGGGCTGTGGGACCGCGTCACTCCAGACGGCCAGCCGATCCTTGCCGATCACCTCGGCCCGGGCCGGCACGTAGCCTCCGGTAGCGCCGCGCACCTCGAACCCCTGGGCGCCGTCCAGGCGTAGCCCCCGCCCGGCATGGCCGAACGTGAGCAGAGCCCTGCCGCCCTTCACGACCATTGAGCGATAGACCGGTCCCGCGGCCTCGATGCGCTCGCCGTACGCCAACGCGCGGGCCAGCAGCGCCAGGCGCTCGCCCACCGGCCGCTTGTTCCGAGGATGGATGTCCTTTGCATCACCGGTGTCGAGCGTCACCGCGAGGCCGGCTTTCGGGGCGCCCAGCACGGCCAGCGCCTGCGACTCGCGCATCTCCGGCGAACAGCCCTCGAAGCGCGGTATCTGGACCACGAGGAAGGGCAGGTCGCCCTGCGCGAAGCCTCTGCGCCAGTCGCGGATGAGCGCCGGGATGGTCCGTCGGTAGGCGGCGCCCGTCTCCGGTGAACTGCCGTCGCCCTGGTACCAGATCATGCCCGCGATACCGGCCGGCATCACCGGGGCCACCTTGCCGTTGTAGTAGCAGGCCGGGTCCTGCATGCCGACCGGGAAGCGGCCCACCGGCTGCGAGACCGCAGGCCCCCAGACCTCCGCGGCGGCCGCGGCGCTCATCCAGCACTCGATGCCGGTGGCCGGGGTGGAGGTGTCGAGCAGGCCTATCGGCACTCCGAGCTTCTGGTGGAGCGCCCTGGCGAAGTAGTAGCCGACCGCCGAGTAGTACCCGTTCAGAGCGGGCGATACCCTCTTCCACGTCCCGCCGCCGAGGTCGAACTGCGGCTCATCGGCGCTGGGATGCCAGCCGCCAAAGATTCGGATGCTGGGGAAGTCGGCGCGCGGCAGTTCGGTGTCCGCTTCCGTGGTCGCGCTGAGCGGCCAGCCCATATTCGACTGGCCTCCGAGCACCCACACCTCGCCGATCAGCACATCCTGGACGGTGATGGTTCGGTCGCGGCCCGCCACGGTGAGCGTGTGCGGACCGCCCGCCGGCAGCGGCTTCAGGTCCACGCGCCATCGCCCGCCAGCGACCAGGGCGCCGGCGGACCTGCCCGCGAGGCGCACGGTCACCCGGTCCCCATCGATGCCCCGGCCCCAGACCCGGATGGGCTTGCCGCGCTGCAGCACCATGCCGTCGGTAAAGAGGTTGGGCAGCGCGGTGCCCTGGGCCGGGACGGGCGCCGCCAGGTCCGAGACGGCTGGCTCGGGCCCCCGGGTCCGATCGCGGAGCGCCGCATCGATCTGCGCCAATGGGAGCAGGCGTATGCCGCCGAACCAGACCGGCGCCGCCGGATAGACCAGGCCGCCGCTCCCGAGCTGCACCCTCAGCGTCCCGCCGGTGAGCCTCCCGCTGTCGGCGTCGGTGAACTCGAACAGCGGCTTCTCATCGTCGCCCTGGCGCGTCGTATCGTGCAGGTAGAAGCGAATGCTCACGCCGGCGGGTGTGTCGCGGATCGCCGTCGTCGCAATGTAAGTGCGGCCGTAGACCAGCCGATAGGGCGAGCCCGCGATCGGAGTGCAGCTCAGCGGATCCTTGCGGTAGGCCTCGCCGGCCGTGTTGGTCAGGTAGAACCCGGTGTTGTTCCAGGCCAGCGGGCAGGCGCCGACGAACCGGTACGAGACGCGATAGGCGGGCGCGTCCGGGCCGTCGCCCACGCGCGGCGAGAGGATGAGCAGGTGCCCGTAGAACCCGGGCGGCTGGGCCAGGGCGAAGCGCGTCTGGAACACGAATCCGGCGGGGTCAATCTCCGTCTTCGGCGCGAGGGTCGCCAGCGTCTCGGAGTACTGGTGCCCGGAGAAGACGATGCCGCCGTCGCCGGTGAGCCGGACCTTCGCGCCCCGGTCGGCGCGCATCGCGATGCGGCCCACATCGGCGCCGGAGCGGGCCTCGATGCGCTCCCCGCGCAAGGCGCCGAGGCGCAGGTCGACGGGAGCCTGGGCGAGGGCAGTCGAGAGGGAGGCAAGGAGGGCCACCGCTACGCCTGTGAAACCAACCACTGCACTGCGTACAGACATCAGGCGCGCCTCCTCCGGTAGACCTCCAGCACATAGTACGGGCCCGGCTCCCACGGCCCTGAGCTGAACGCCTTCGCTCCGTCGATGGCCTTCTCCAGCGTCTCGAACAGGCAATGGCGGTTCACAGGCATGCTCTCGGCCGCCCCGCAGCAGGATAGCGGCGAGCACTCGAACATCGGCGAGATGGACCGGCTGACCGCGTCGAACCCGAGCTTCTCGTAGTCGTCCGGCAGCGGAGCGGCATCCACCGGCTCGATGGGCTCGTCGCGGACCTCCCCATCGGCCACGCAGATCGGGAGCTGCCGGTATGCGTAGATCTCGAGCCCCTCCTCACCGGCAGGGACCATGGACGCGGCCAGCTCAGGTGTGTCGTACACCCAACAGGCGTTGTGCTTCCACGCGTCGATCCATCCCTCAGGGCCCTCCGAGATGCACTCGCTGACGCTGCAGACCTCGTCGATCGGCGCGGCCTTCAGCCACTCCGGCCGATGCACAGTCCTCTTGGGGAAGTAGCCGATCAGGACGGGTTGCATGGCGGATCACCCCCGTAGGCCGAACGAACGCCGACGCCTTCGACGGCGAACCACCGCGGCACGGAGCATGGCGCCACCGTGCAGGAGTTCGAGCGCGCCCTGCCGAACAGGACCTCGGACGTCGAATGGCATGCTTGCACTCTTGAATGGTGCGTTCATCATCTTCCACACCGTGTTGCTCGTGTTCAACCTGACAGGTTGGGCGTGGCGACGCACGCGTCGCCTCAACTCGATCACCCTCGGCATCACGGCCTTTTCGTGGCTCGGGCTCGGCGCATGGTTCGGCTGGGGCTACTGTATATGCACCGACTGGCACTGGCAAGTCCGACGCGCCATGGGCTTCGCCGATCCCGAGGGCTCGTATACTCAGTTCCTGATACGCCACCTGACGGGCCTCGAGATTGGCTCGGTCACGATGGACTGGATCACCGGCCTAGCATTCGGCTCCGCGGTCCTGCTGAACGTGGCGCTGACCGTCCGCGACCTCCGCAACGATCGCAAGTAGCGGAAGCCGACGTGTCCAATACCGGCCACACGCTACCTACCCGCCGTCCCCTTGCCAACCGTCTCCACATACCAGTCCAGGAAGCCCGCCTTGTCCGGGTTGATCAGGAAGGTGCAGTTGGGGGCGCCCTGCTCGATGGTGGTGACTGCGTCGTCGCGGATGCCCAGGCGCAGGGGCTCGGTCTGCCAGAAGGAGATGCCCGCGGCATCGGCTACGGCCACCGGGTCGAAGAGGGTGGGGATGGTGTTGCCCCAGATCACGGTGAGGGCGGCCAGCGCGTCGGTGACCGGAGTGCCGTAGGCGAAGAGGCGCTTCTGGCGGTCGAGGTCGAGCTGCATCATCGTGGTGGCGTCCAGCGCGGCCACGCGGAGCGGGAGGCCGGCGGCAAAGACGATGCGTGCGGCGGCGGGGTCGCAGACGATGTTGCACTCGGGCACTGCGGGCGGCTGGTTGTTGTATCCCACCCGAGCTGCTCCACCCATGATGACCAGGCTCTTGATCTGGGGCTTCACGTCGGGGTGCTGGGTGATCAGGTCCGCCACGTTGGTGAGAGCGCCGATGGCGACAATGGTCACCTCGCCCGGGTTGGCCTTGATGATCTCCCGCATCAGCTCAACGGCGCTCTTCTTCACCATGGAGCGCGACCGGAAGCCCGCCGCCCAGTCGCACTGCGGGCCGACCTTGGCCTCGCCCGAGCGGCCCGCGGCCACCGGTACGCCGGGCAGGCCCATGACCTTCAGCAGCTTGGCGGCCAGAGGCACTCGCTTTTGGGTCTCTCCGTAGGCGGTGGTGACGGCCATGAGCTTCACGTTGGGCAGCGCCGCGAAGAGGGCCAGGGCGTAGGCGTCATCCACGTCGCCGCCGATGTCGGTATCGAGGATGATCTTCTGCACCGGCGCGGCTTGGGACGGGGACGCTGATGCGGCTGCCAGTGCGGTCAAGCCGCTGAGGGCGAGCAGGGCGGCGAGGCTCATGGGTCTCTCTCCTTGGACGGGTTTACGGGCGCGCGCGCTGGAAGGTGAGCTCGGCCCACGCGGGCACGGGCCGGGGCAGGCGCAGGCTGTCGTCGGTGTACGCGGGCAGGTAGCGCATGACGGCGCCCTCGGCCCGCACGCGCAGGGTCACCGGGCCGGCGGGCACGCCGCGCAGGTCCAGCTGAGCACGCGTGGCCTTGAGGCCCTTCGCCACCGGCTTGCCGTTGAGCAGCACGGTGTAGGAGGCAGGCTCCTTGCCCAGCGACGTCCACATCACGTCGAGCGAATCGCCGCGAACCGTGTCACCCCGAAGCGGCGCGCCGATGGCCACCACGGTGGTGACGGGCTCCGGCTGCCGGTAGAGGTCGACCAGCGCCTTGGTGAGGTTCTGCATCAGGTAGCCCCAGCCGCCGTTGCCCCGGTAGGCGGGCGTTGTGAGCGAGACGGGCTCGATGTCGTCGCTCAGCTCGGCGCTGTAGCTATCCACATAGATATCGTGGTTGGGTCCGTAGCCCTGGCCTTCAGGCTGGCCGGCGTACTCCTGGAACTGGTGGAGCTGGATGAAGCTCGGCCGATGTTTCAGCGCTCCGCGGAACGACTCGACGTAGGTCCAGCCGTTGCGGTGGCCGTAGGCGTCCTTCGCCAGCCAGCCTCCGCCGGCGAAGAAGCCCGCCGAGACCGTGAGCGCCTCGGCCTTGCCGTCGCGCCGGGTCACGGGCTGCTTCAGCGTGCCGTCCATCCAGGACCAGAAGCCCTTCTCGTTGTCCTTGCTCCCCTGGTGCTGCGAGGAGCACCAGCGCACGGTCCACTGGCTCTCGTCGATGGGGTGCTCGGCGCGGCCCTCCAGCCAGCCCGGCCCGCCGCCGTTGAAGACCAGGATCAGAGGCTTGCCCTCCACCATGACGAAGAGGTCCTTGAAGCGCGGGTTGCGGACGTAGGCGTCGTAGGCCCAGGCCATCTCCTCGTTCACGGCCTCCACGGTGGTGTAGGGTCCGTTGTTCAGCCCTACGAGCAGTACGAACTTCGGCGGCTGGATGCCCTCGTCGCGGAGCATGGCGGCGGACTCCAGGCCCAGCTGCGTGCTGTGGATGATCTCGTTGGTCCCCTCGGGCCGCTCGGACCAGTGCTTCTTGTCCCAGATGTGGTTGGTCCAGTCGACCACCAGGAAGTCGATGCCGCTCTCGGCGAACCAGAGCATGTGCTGCCGCGTGACGTCGGCGTTCCACGACCAGTAGAAGCCCATGAGCGGCGCCACCTGCGCGGTGGTCCAGTTGGCGTTCTTCGGGGTGAACCAGGGCTCCCACTGCATACCGACGAGGTGCTTGGGGTCGCTTGGGATGGGCCGCAGCGCGCGGCGATCGACCTGCACCTGCAGCGTGTTCGAGACCGAGGCGCGCTTCGGCAGCAGCGTCCCGGCGATGAGGCCGGACTTGTTGAGGACCGTTGGCCACCGCGTGATGCCCGCCGCCCAGAGGCCCTGGTCGATGCGGTCCAGCATCCGCGCGGGGTCGCCGCCCGACGCGGCACCGGGCCAGCCGGCGGGCTCCGAGGCGAAGCTGCGCCAACCCGGACCGGAGCGAGCCAGCACAGTACGGCCGTCGGCGGCCAGCAGGAGCGCCGCGAAGCCCGCCGGTCCCGCGCCGTTGCGGCACGCGGCCGAGAGCACGTTCTGGCCCGCCCGGAGCAGTCCCTGCGGCACAGCCAGCGGCCGGCAGTCGGTCCAGCCGCCGCCCTGATAGAGGCGCTTGCCGTTGACGAAGACGTCGCCGCCGTCGTCCACAGCCACCCAGAGGCTCGCGCCGGACTCGGCCTTCTTCAGCGCGAAAGCACACTGGAGCCAGACCGGCTGCGCGTCCGACGTGGTGGGCGCCCATATCCATCGCTCGGAGGGCTTGAGCGGAGCCGCGCGGCCCTCGACCAGGACCTCCTGCGGGCCGGGGTTGGGCATGGGCATGATGAAGGTGGCGCGGCCCTGGGCGTCGGCGACCTCATGGCTGCCCCACCGCTTGCCGTTGACGTAGGGGAGCAGCAGCGCTCCGGCCGCGGGCTTGCCTCCCAGCGTGGCCTGGGCGCGGACCGTGACCGGCAGGCCCATGCCGACGCGGCCTTGCGCGGCCTCGATCTTCACCTCCAGCGGGGCCGCGTGGACGGCGGCGGCCAGCAGGATCACGGCGGCCATGGCCGGCGCCCTCATCGAGCCCACCAGCGGTCGATGCCCTGCTTGGCCAGCTCGACCCAGCGGGCCAGGCGCATGGGCTCGCCGGCCAGCGTGTGGACGTCCTTCATGATGAGCTCCAGGCTGCACCCCGCCGCCGCCTGCAGCGTGGTGCGCAGGTCCTCCACGATGGCCTCCTCGTCCCAGCGCTCGGTGCTTACCAGGGCCGGGTTGGGCTTCCGCGAGAAGGCGATCCCCCGACCCAGCGCCTCGGCCATGAACGCCTCATCGCACCATGGCGAGACCGAGACGCGGCGCAGGTTCTTCAGCTTCTTGATGACGTGCCAGCGGTTGTTCACCGGCTCGCAGCATCCGTAGTAGCAGGCGCCGAACCTCTCTGCAATGGGCCTCTGGTACTGGAAGACGAACTCCTCGAACATGGACGGGCTCACGGAGACGGTCTCCTGCGACTCGCAGAGCGTCCAGAGGTCGCGCGGGCGGGCGGGCGCGGCGGGCGTGTACCCCTCGGCGGGCAGCGACGCCGTGTAGCCCATGCTGCCGGAGCCGATGTAGTCGTTCTCGTTGTTAAGCGTGAAGAGCCCCTCGGCCTCCAGCCAGCTCGTGTACTCCATCAGGTCCTCGCTGAGGAAGGCCATGAGCCGGTGGATGCTCTCGCCGTCGATGGCCATGGCGAGCATGAACTGCTCCAGGCCGATCAGGTCGATGGCGCTCCACGTGAGGCCTGTGGTCCACCAGAAGCCGCCGCGGATGCGCACGCCCAGCGTGCCGTCGAAGACCTCGGCCAGGTGGTCGCGCCAGGCCAGCGAGGCCTCGCGGTCGACGCTGAAGCTGCGGGGCTTGAGCAGGTCCAGGTCGCGGGGCAGGTCGGTGAGCGGCGGGTCCCAGTGGCGGCTACTCACGTTGCCGCTCACCCGGTCGGCCCACGTCGTCTTGGTCTGCACACCGTAGTCCGTGGTCGAGACGCGCCAGCCGGTGTTGACCCACGGCTCCAGCACGTGGTCGTCCTTCATCACCTCGAACTGCCAGAGGTCGAAGCGGAGCCCCCACTCCAGGTCGCGAGCCCACTGCTCGGCGCACTGGGTCTGCGACGCGGGCAGGTCGGCGAAGGAGACATGCGACTCGGCCAGCACCAGCGGACGTTCGCCCCGGCCGGCGTCGTGGGCCAGCCAGAGCGCGCGCCGGGCCACGTTGTCGGGGTGCGCCACGGCGTCCAGCTTGCGGCGGGCCAGCTCACGGAGGATGCGGAGATCCTCGGGGTTCACGGTTACGTTGGGCGATGCCATGGCGGCGGCTCCTCGTTAAGTCGGGTTCACCCCTCAGGTTCGGCGGCGAGGGCGGGGATACCTGCTGAGAGGGGCGGGCGGCGGCACTGCCGCTACGGCAGGTGCGGGGAGCCGACCAGCCGGTTCCGGTGCGCCTCGTAGTCCGGCAAGACGCGCGGATGGGCCGAGGCCATGAGCGGCGACGAGATGAGGTAGTCGGCGGTTGCGAGGTTGCAGGCCACGGGGACATTCCAGACCGCCGCGATGCGCAGGAGGGCCTTCACATCGGGGTCGTGGGGTTGCGCTTCCAGCGGGTCCCAGAAGAAGATCACCAGGTCGATGGCGCCCTCGGCGATGCGCGCGCCGATCTGCAGGTCGCCGCCGAGCGGGCCGCTCTGGAGCCTGGTCACGGGCAGGCCCAGCGCCTCTTCAAGCAGCCTGCCGGTGGTGCCCGTGGCGGTGAGGTCGTGTTGCGCCAGAGCGGCACGGTGGGTCCGTACCCACTCGATGAGCTCCGGCTTCATGTTGTCGTGGGCGATCAGCGCGATGCGCTTGCTCGCCGGCACGGTACTCGCGTCTGGTGTCGGTATCTCGGGCTCCTCTGGCTCGGGCGCCGCCACCCACGGCCTCGCGGCGCCCTGCGTACGGCCTGTTACTTACCGGGCGGCGCCGGCTTCGGCTTCTTGTCCTCTTTGGCCTTGTTGTCGGCGACCTGCTTCGACGCCTTCTGCTTCTCGCTCTTGTCCTTGTCTTTCTTCCCGCCCTTGTCTCCCATGGTGCGTCTCCCTTCCTCTCGGCTCTGATCGGTACCACTCAATGGTACGTCATATGCCGGGCAATGACCGCATCGGGCGCCGAATGGGCAGGCGCTACTCCCATTCGATGGTGCCCGGCGGCTTGCTGGTCACGTCGTACGCTACGAGCCCGATGGCCGGGAACGCCAGGATGGCCTCGGCGGCCTCGGCGAGCATCGCCATCGGCAGGCGGGCGGGGGTGGCGGTCATGCCCCGTTCGGTGCGGATGGGGCGCAGGATGCAGCACTCGACGCCCCGGCCATCCACCTTCAGCGGCGCCAGCACCACAGGGCATTGCCAGACCTCGCCGTAGAGGCCGTGCCGGAGGAGGCCCTCGGTCACGATGGCGTCGACCTCGCGGAGGAGGTCCAGTCGGGTGCGCGAGACCGATGCGGCCACCACCTCGAAGCGCTCCGGAAGCGGGCCCGCCAGGCTCCATATGCACCGGTTGATGCCGGACACCGACTTGAAGAGCGTCCCCGCGGCCTCCTCGAGCGTGTCCCAGTCCGCCTCGCCGTGCAGCAGGACCGGGCTCTCGTAGGAGCGCAGGTCGGCCTTGACGCCCACCGACTTCAGCGGCAGCACACGGCCCTTGAGCCGGTACTGCTCCAGCAACGGATCGACCTGGGACTGCACCGCACCCAGCGCCTCGCCGTCGAGGGCCGGCGCCCCGTCGGAGCAGAGGAGGCGCACGCCGAGGCCCGGACCGGGGAAGGGATGCCGCCCGATCAGGTCGGCCGGGACGCCCAGCTTCTCGCCCAGGTCGCGGACCTCTACCTTGTAGAGGTCGACCAGAGGCTCCACCACCTTGCCCGCCGCGATCATCTCCTCGATGATCGGCACGCGGTTGTGGTGGGTCTTGATGGTGTCGGCCCGCTTGGTGCCGCCGGTCTCGATGGTATCGGGGTAGATGGTGCCCTGGCCCAGAAGGTGGCTCTCCAGGTGCAGGCGGCGCGCCTCTCGCTCGAAGACCTGGATGAAGGTGTTGCCGATGGCCTTGCGCTTCCGCTCCGGCTCCACGAGCCGCTCCAGTGCGGCCAGGAAGTCGTCGCCTGCGTCCACGAAGTGCAGGTTCTCGCCGATCCCCAGTTCGGCCAGCATCCTGACGACCTCGGCGCTCTCGTCCTTGCGCATGAGCCCGTTGTCGATGTGCAGCAGGTGGAGTTGCTCCGGGGCGAGGGCGCGGCGGAAGAGGTAGGCGGCCACCGTCGAGTCGACGCCGCCGGAGGCCAGAAGGAAGACGGAGCGGCCGTCCACCTGCCGGCGAACGCGTTCGACCTGCTCATCGAGGTAGCGCTCCATGGTCCACGAAGGCCGGCACCCGCAGATGCCCAGCACGAAGTTGCCGATCATCTCGTCGCCGTGCAGCGTGTCGTCCACCTCGGGGTGGTACTGGAAGCCGTACCGCCTGAGCGCATCGGAGGCGATAGCGGCGTACCGGTGCCGTTCGCCGTTCGCGCCGAGGACCGAGGAGGCAAGCTCCACGAACTCGGGGCCGATCTCGTCTACCGAGTCGAAGTGGCTCATCCAGACCTGCTCAACAGGCTCGAGGCCCGCGAAGAGCGCGTGCTCGCGGGTGATGTGCAGATCGGCCCGGCCCCACTCCTGCTGGCCGTGGCTCACCTTGCCCCCGTAGTGCTTGGCGATTTCCTGGTGCCCGAAGCAGAAGCCCATGATGGGAACGTCGAGGTCGTAGATGCCCTTGTTGTACGCCGAATCCTCGCCGAAGGCCGACAGCGACGGGCTACCCGAGAGGATGATCCCCTTGTAGGGCGCGAACGCTTCGATCGGGTCCTCGGGCTGCCTGATCTCGGCCAGGACCCGGTGCTTGCGCACCTTCGTGGCGATCAGGTGGGCGTACTGCCCGCCGAAATCGACAACGGCGACCGCATCATGGACCATCCCCTACCTCCGCTAGCTGTCGGCGCCGGTGCGCCGTCCGATGCGCGCCCCGGCCGCCGCAATAGGATATCGCAGACCGGCGTCGGCGGTGCGGACTACCGCGGCCGGACCGCGACGATGTTCTGGTAGGCGAAGATCTCGTTACGGGTGGTGTAGTTCCCGAGACGCATCATCCCGCCGCGCCGTAGCCGGTAGAACGACCATCCATCGAGGATCGTGTAGAAATCCCTGAGGAAGGCCTTGCTGTCGATGTTCATCACGTTGAACTCAAACTGGATGACGCCGATGCGTCCCTCAGACAGCAGCCTTGACGCACCCTTGAGGGCGTCGAGCTCGAAGCCCTCGATATCCATCTTGAGGAAATCGATTCGGTCCACGCTGTTCTCAGCGCATAACGCATCCAGCGTCGTCAGTTGTATGGCGACACTGTTTGTAATGCACTTCGGATCCGCGGCAATCAGGACGCCCGGCAGCACGGTCGCACGGCCCGAGATCGGCTCGTCCGATGGTGCATAGAGCGTCGCCGTGCCCGGTGCGCTACCCACGCCGACGCAGAAGGCGCGCACATCGTGCTGCTTCGCCTTATCCTGAAGCGCTGCAAACGTCAGGGGGTTGGGCTCGATGGCGTAGATCGTGGCTGCCGGCACTGCGCACCGAAGACGGGCGGAGTACTCGCCGACATTGGCCCCGACATCGAAGATCACCGGGTTCGGCGGGAGCAGGCGAGGCAGCTCCTGCTCAATGAACCTGTCTTCCGCTGCGTCGACCGTCTTGGTGCCCGGATCGATCCCATGCTGTCGGTATGCTAGCCGCAGCAGGTCGATGTCGAACGCCGTGGCAGACGCGAGCGTCAGATCGCCCAGCAGCTTGCGGGGCACAAGCCGCCTCACGGCAGTTATAAGCGTGTACCGTAATCCCATGGGTTGAACCACTCCCGCTCGCACCGGCTGAGCGCTATGCAGTATTACAGCGAGATCACAGAGGCCCTGAGGTTCCGGGCTTGAGGGACTAGCTTACCCGTAAGCCCTCCGCCAACGGCCGTCATCCCCTAGGTCGAGCCCTGCAGCGGCAGCGCGACACCGGTGGCAGTGATGCGGTCATGAAAGGGCCTTGGGTCCCAGCGGTCCAGCCGCACGGTGTCGGTCCGCCAGGGGAGGCATGACTTCTCGAACGTCTCGACCAGCTCCGACCAGCGAGTGGCGCTCATGCCGGGCGCGCTGATGGCGAGGTCGATGTCAGATCCACGCTGCGCCGTGCCCTGCACCCGTGAGCCGAAGAGGATGGCGGCATCCACTTCGCCGAACCGCGCCAGGATCGTCAGGATGATGTCGAGGTCCTTGGGCCGCAGGTCCACCTCAGCCGAACCGCAGGTCACCATACCAGTGTGCCGAGGCGCTCAGCCATTGCAGACAGCCGCAGCGCGTGCCACCGAGCAACGCGCTCCGGCACGCTCACCGACAGCGCCTCGATGTAGGTGTGGCTGGTCAGGTTCCTGTCCTCGAGCATGGCGAGCCAGGCGTCGACCTCGTCCTCGTCATCCACCAGGCGGGCGGGGATGAGCGAGCAGATCGCCTGGCGCGGGCTACCGGCCTCGAGGCCGAGGTGCTCGACGTAGGGCTTGATGGCCTTCCATGTGGCCTCAAAGGCGAACTCGAACCGTTGGATCAACGCATCGCGCAGCATGTCGTCGCCGCCGTCGGCACACCGTTTCACAGCCTCCAGCAGCCGAACCGACGCACGCGACGCCTCCGCCCTTCGCAGCTCGAGTTGATCGTAGCCCCTGTCCGACATAAACCCTCCTCCATGCGCGCCCCATGCCGCTCAAGCTGTAGACCGAGCCGCCCCGGACAGGCACGCCAGGGAGCCTCTGAGCTAGGCCACCACGCATCCCATCGCGCGAGGTATGATCCACCTGTGCCGCCGGCGACGAGTGCATGGCCGCGACAGAACGGGGGACGACACCATGGAGCAGACTGAACCGCGCGTTTCGCGCAGGGGGTTCATCAAGACGTCGGCGCTGGGCGTCACCGCGGCGGCCATCGGCGGGCCGCTTGCGCTCAGCGCCGGAGCCGCATCGACGGCGCAGAACAGCAAGCTGAACCTGGCGGTCGTCGGCTGCGGCGGACAGGGGCGCGGCGACATGAACGGCATGTTGTCGACGGGGCAGGTGAACCTGGTCGCCCTCTGCGATCCCGACGCCGCCCAGATCGACAAGGCCCGCGCCGTTGCCGGCAACCGCGGCGGAGCCTCCGCCAAGGGCTACGAGGACTACCGCAGGCTCCTCGACGACGCCTCGAGCTACGACGCTGTCCTCATCGCCACGCCGGACCACTGGCACGCGCCGCTCTGCAAGGCCTTCATGCAGGCGGGCAAGCACATCTACTGCGAGAAGCCCCTGACGCACAGCATCGCCGAAGCCCGCGAACTGCGCCTGCTGGCCCGCAAGAGCAAGGTCGTAACGCAGATGGGCAACCAGGGCAGCGCCAGCGACTCCCTGCGCCGCTGCGTGGAGATCATCAAGGCCGGGGCGCTGGGGCAGGTACGGGACGTCTACCTCTGGGGCATCGGCGTCGGCGCCCGCGAAGGCAACGCCGAGGGCGTGGACCCGATCCCGGCGGGCTTCAACTGGGACCTCTGGGTCGGCCCGTCCGCCATGCGCCCATTCAAGAAGGACGTCTACCATCCCGCCACCTGGCGCGGCTGGTTCGATTTCGGCAACGGCGGGCTCGCCGACTTTGCCTGCCACGGCATCAACCTGCCCATGCGCGCGCTGGACCTGGGCTACCCGGTCCGGCTCGTGCCGCACCTCAGGCCGGACGGCAGCCAGGAGCCCGGCCAGGCGGCGGTCGAGATGCACTTCGCCGCCCGAGGCGCGCTCAGCCCGGTGGTCCTCCACTGGATGGGCGACCAGAAGCCGCCGGCCGAACTCACCCGGCCGCTGGCCGAGCTGAACGGCGGCAACGCGCCCGACGGCGTGATGCTCATCGGCGAGAAGGGCTTCATCCACACCAGCCACTGGAATACCGACGGCCTGATCCGGCTGAACGGCGAGGCCGAGCTGAGCCGCGTCTGGAGCCACGAGGCCACCAAGCCCATCGCCCAGAGCCTGCCGCGCGTGCGGGGGCATGACCAGGAGTGGCTGGCCGCCTGCCGCGGCGAGGGACGGGTCTATTCCGACTTCGACACCGGCGGCCACCTCACGGAGATCGGGCTGTCGGCCGTCGTCGCCCTCCGCGCCCGCAAGACGCTGGCATGGGACGGCGAGAAGATACGCGCCACGAACGCTCCGGACGCCGACCGCTTCATCCGCCCGCCGCATCGGAAGAAGTGGCTGGTCTGAGGCGGGTCTGACGACGACTATGCGGGTTCGGCTGCCGGCGGGCGGCAGCCCAATCCAAGACCGCCACTTTCCCAACCCACCGAAGTGGCGGCCTTGACCCGAGCCGGTCGTTGCCCTTGGCGTCGCCCTGAGTGAAACGAAGGGCCCCGATGCCAGCACTGCGGCATCGTACCCGGCGCGAATCGCGGGCCTTCACGCCCCGCCGCCTCCTATGGCTCGCGCACGGGCCAGGCGCGTCCGACCGCTCTAGCGAAGAACGCGCACTCGTTCGGGCGGCAGTCCGCGAGCGTGGCCGACAGGGCGGCCTCGCGTCGAGCCGTGTCGACGACGAGCGGCGCCATGGCCACAACGCACACGACCGCCGCCCAGCGCGTGATGCCGGACAGCGCCTGGACGAACGGCTTCCGCGCCACAAGGCCGACCGTCAGCGCGGCCAGGCCGATGATGACCACGGTCGCCGCGATCGCTCCGGGAACGACGGCCTGCATGAGGACGATGGCCGCCGTCTCAGGCCCTGTGGCGGACCCCGAGCCGCTCAGGTCGCTCAGGACCAGCGCATAGACCGGAAAGAGCCGTGCATTAGCCGCCTGCGTAAGGGTCATCCACGCACCAAGGAGCAAGCCGAGCGAGACGACGACCGCCACAGGCCACACCCGTCCGCGGGTGCGCGCCAAGAGCGACGAGGCGGCCGCAATGGCGATGCACCATAGCCCGATGGCCATGAGCGCCAGGCCGAGCTGCCACCTTGCGAGCAGCAGCCGCGACGGCGGGCTGAGCAGAGGCGACCTAGGCAGGCCCTCTGAGAAGATCGAGACCGCATCGCGAGCCGCACTGAACTGGCGCCGCGCCCACTCGGCCTCGTCGCTCCGGCCGATCGAGCCCAGGTACCGCAGGTACTCGGCCTCGAGCTGCCGAGCGTTGGGCCTGGCTCCGTTGGCCCCCGCGTCCGGCGCAGCGGCGCCGCCTGGCCGCACGACGGCCATTCGAGCCATGGCGGCCGAGACCATCGCGTCGAGCCCGGTTCGGGCCTCGGCGCGCAACAGGGCGGCCAGGCTCATCAGGTCGTGCCGGATCGCCAGTCCCTCGGATCGCCGCCCTCCCTCCTCGGCCTGGACCGCCTTGGCGATCGCGATCCGCGCCATGCCGCGCAACAGGGCCAGATGGGGATAGAGCGTGGCCGCGCTGAGCGTCATCTCGGAGAAGGCGCCATGCCGCCCGAACGCCTCGCGGTCGAGCCGAAGGCGCGCATCGGTCTCGACCCAGGTGAAGTCGGCCCAGGCCCGCGACCTCGCCGAGGCGTTCATGGCGGCAAGCGCGTCAGCGTCCTTCCTCTGCGCGAAGAGGCCGACCGCTCGCATGGCGTGCAGGTAGCCGTTGCCCGGGTCCGCCCTGCAGCCGGCCTCCGCCGCCACCACGAACGCCGCCAGTTGCTCTGGGCTTGAGCGGTCGCCGGCGTTCCAGTACCTGGCCGACGGCGGCGAGAGCGTGCTGACCTCCTTGTCGCGCCCCAGCCACACGGAGCCCATCGCGTCGTAGCGGAGGATTGCCGCCCAGATTTCGGGGCTGTCGGGCATCGCGCGAGCAGCCTCGCGCAGGCCGCGGGAAGTGCGGGAGCCGAGCCCCGCTCCCTCCGACCCGGCATTGAGGGTGGCCAGGACGATGCGCGAACCCGGGTCCGCCGGATGCCGCATGGCCGCCCGCCGTAGGGCGTCTGAGTAGGACCGGCCGGAGCGCGGCGTGGAGCCGTCCGGGAGTTGGCTGACGCCCAGGTGTGCCAGTAGCGACTGCATATAGCCCGACGTGCCGGTCTGCAGCCGGAGGTGCTCCACGAGCACCCATCGCGTGGACGGGCCGAGCGACAGGGCGATGACGATGCAAGCGGCAACCGCCGCCGGCCAGTGCCAGAGATACTTAGATCGCATGGCGCCCTCCTCGGGCCGCGGGGCGACGTACCGATGACTGCCGATCGGGGCCGGCTCCGCGGATACATAGCATGGTACGCGATGGCGACAGTCACACGTCGCCGTGGCGCGCCCTGCTCCGCTTCCATGGCCACATCATCCTTCGCTCCCTGGCCGAGCCTTACGGCCGCGCGGCGTTTCCCACCGCGTAGGTCTGCGCCCTCCATGGCGCCAACGTGACGGGTGCGACGATCGGCTTGCCGATCCGCAGGGCCGCGTCGGCCGTGCGGCAGGGGGGCAGCTTGGCGCGGACCGGCGTGGGACCCATGTTGCAGAGCCGCAGGAAGAGCGCGCCGTCCTGCGGGAAGATGGCCTGCGCCGCCACCCCGGCCGGCAGGTTGGGCAGCGACAGGGCCGAACCGGCGGGCGGCTCCTGGCCGCTCCGGCCCGCGAAGGGCAGGGCGTAGAGCGGACGGTCGAAGGCCAGGGCCTGCCCATGCGCGTCGGCGCGGCCGGCCGGACCCGCGTAGGGCGCCAGCGAGAGGTCGAACTCGTAGTCGCCCTGCAGGAAGTTGTCGCCCCAGACGTACTCGCCGCTGTAGGCCAGGATCGGCTCCAGGGTGCGGCCCGCGCGCCGGAGGCCCATAGATCCGCGGTTGGCGACGGCAAGGCCCGCGCCGCCGGCCTCGAGGCCCGCCCAGAGGTTGGCGTCGATAGTCTCGGCCTTGCCCGGCATCTCCGCGATGATGAGCGGCTGGTGCCGCACGGCCGCGGCCGTCTCGGGTAGCGCGGTCTCGATCACCAGTCGCAGCTTGCCGGCGTTCTGGTGGCTCATGCCGGCGTTGCGGCGCGAGTCCGGCGTGCCGGTGTCGGCCGGGCAGGCGATGCGCGTGCCCTTCGGTACCTGCAGCCTCACCTTGATGTCCACCCTCGGGCAGCCGGCCGCCAGCGTGTAGATGATCTCGTAGCCCACCTCGGCGATGCGCCCGGTCTCCACGGCGCGCCACACGCAGGGGCCGTTGGCGGTGACGGCCACGGCGCCCCGCGACTCGGCCGATGCGCTGTTGATGAGCCCCCGGAGCCTGCCGGAGGCCCCGCCCGGAGCCACCAGGTCGCGGCCCGTGGACCGATCGCGCAGGCGCACGATGCCGCCGTCGCGGCCGAACTCCAGGGCGAAGCGGTCGCCGATCAGCGTCAGGCCCGACGCCCGGGATGCGACTTGCGCCTCGCCGGGCGCGAGCCGGTAGGCGGCGTAGCCCAGCGCAGGCACGGCCCGAGCCGTGAACCAGCCGCCCGCGCCGTCGCGCTGCAGGGGCGCCCGCTTGCCGTCGGACCCGATGACGGCGTCGAAGCCCGCCGCGTCCTTCACGAAGACGGCCTCCGTGCGGGCGTGGCCGGTCGGGTTGAAGACGAACACCGCCGGGCCGGCCACCTTCAGCCTGCCCGCCAGGTAGCCTGCGGCCTCGGCGGCCAGGGCGTCGGAGGCGCGCACCGAGGGCTCGGTGTAGTCGCGACCCTCGTTGAAGAGCGCGCAGATCAGGGCGTCGTGGTGCTCAGCGACCATCAGGTCCTTCCACGCCTGGTCCAGCCGCTGCTGGTGCTCGGTGGTCCAGCGGAAGCCCTTCAGGATGGCCGCGGAGGTCAGCGCCTCGGCCGTCAGCGCTCGGGCGGAGGCCATGCGCGGGGCGGTCCAGGTGCGGTTGCCGGTGTAGCCCCAGGGCTGGCGGGGCCGGAAGTCGTTGGGCCCGCTCCGCATGATGGGCGCGGGCTTGCCGGACTTCTCAAGGAGGGTGAACATCCCCTCGGCGGTCGCCCAGTGGACGTTGTCGGCCTTGTGCGCCCGCGCATCCTGCAGCAGGGGCTTGCCGGGCCGGGTGTACCAGTCCTCGCACCGCGAGACGATGGGCTTACTGACGCCGCGCGCCAGCATCTCGGTGCGGAAGGCCTCCATGTCGGGCCATGCGCAGGGCGCGCCCTTGTACCACTCGATGCCCGGCTTGTAGTTGATCAGCAGCCACTCGTTGCCCAGCGCGTGCTCGCGGCCCGTGTAGGCCGGCACGGCGCGGATGGCCGATCCGTCGGGGCCGGTCCAGCGCACCCAGTCGGCGTCCATGGCCGGGCCGTCGCCGCCGTAGTCCATATGCGTGCGGAAGAAGGCGCCCCGATAGCCCATGCCCGCCAGCACCTGCGGCAACTGCGGCATGGTCTCGTGCTCGCTGTAGATGTAGATGCGGTTGTCCCAGCCCAGGCGCTGCTTGAGGGCGCGGGTGCCGTAGAGCATCTGCCGGAAGCCGGACTCCTCCGAGATGAAGGTGAAGTAGGGCTGAGCATAGGAACCGCCGCCGGGGAGCCAGCGCCCCTTGTACTCGGACATCCAGCCCCTCGCCTCGCGAACGAAGGCCGGGTCATTCTTTGCCAGCCAGTCCCAGGTGAACCCCTCGGCCTGCAGTCCCACCCGCAGCTCGGGCCAATCCTTGAGGAACGAGGCCGACCTGCGCGCCTCCTCCTGGATCCGCGGGAAGCCCACCGCGTGGTCGTAGTTGACCAGGTAGAGCGGGCCGTCGGCCGGGCCGGGCAGCGGCTTGATCGTCGCCGTGATCTCTCCGCCGGCCACGGCCGCCTCGGCGTAGGCCACGCACTGCCGAGCGTCGACGTCGGACGCCCCGGCGAGGCATAGCACGAAATCGCGGTTGAAGGCGGAGGCCTTGCCGGCTCCGGTGTACCAGTAGTTGCCGCCGTCCGTGTAGAGCTGCAGGAAGCGGGGCACGCGCTCCCAGAGCTGCCGCAGGAACGGGTAGACCACGGCCAACCGGCCGCCGGAGGGGCCGCTCAGCGCCACGGCGGGGTTGGCCGAGGCGAGCTCGACGCCCATGTCGTCGCCGGCCCAGGCGCAGGGCCCCGCGTAGAACTCGCGCTGCCGTCCCCGCAGCGAGCGAGTGCGGAGGCTGCCGGAGGCATCGGTGAAGGCGATCTGGTCCATCCGCTCGATGTCCACATCCAGCTTCGGCCCGCAGCGCAGCAGCGCCAGCCCGGCAGGCGGCGCCTTGGCGGCGTATCGGCTGCAGACGACGACGCACCGGTCGAGGCAGTCGTACTGGGCCGTATGCGTCACGCCGCCGGGGCCGTCCATGACGCATCGCACGGTAACCGTCACGCCCCGCGCGTGCTTGCGAAGCGTCACCGTGGGCTTCACGGTCCGCGTGCTGCGCCCGCCGCCGTCGTCAGTGTTGTAGCCGTACCAACCCATCTCGCCGCCGGGCCGCATCACGGAGGCCAGGCCGCCCCTGCCGTCGGCGGTGAGGAGGTCGAAGACGCCCTCCCGGCGCGAGAGGCGCAGTTCGTAGCCCGTGCCGCGGACGGCCACCTCATCGGTCCCATTGCGCACGACGGGCGCGGCCAGGGCGGGCATCGACAGGCCGGCAAGGGCGGCAACGGCGCAAGCGCCGATGAGAAGCACGGTGGGCATGGACGGTACCTCCACGGACGGGTCAGGCTCACCCCGTCAGTGTGGCAGGTTTGGCGCAGAGGCGGACTTGGGCACGGAGGTCCGAGCCACCCATGCAAGCGCGGAGGACCCTACTGACCGGACTGGCACCACTGACGGCGGGACGGTGTGGATTCTGGCATCGCCCCAGCCAAGACCGCCACTTTCCAACCCACAGAGGTGGCGGCCTTGACCCGAGCCGCCGTTGACTTCGACGTCGCATTGAGTGAAACACAGGGCCCCGACTCCGGGGCCGCAGCCTCATCCCCCGGCGCGGAGCGCGGACCTCCACCCACCGCCGAGCCGTCAACGCTCCCCTCCAAACGCCGAAAGGGCCCGGGGCAATCGCCCCGAGCCCTCTCCGGTCGCTGTCCGGCTGCGGCTTACGGATTGACTACGATCTTCGCGTAGACGTTGTTCACCCGGGAGGAGGCCGTCACCAGGACCTGCGTCCTCTTGGCCACCGCGCTGGTGGTGATGCTGAACTGGGCGGTCGTTGCGCCTGCTGGTACGAAGATCGTGGCCGGCAGCTGCAGGCAGGCGTTGTTCGAGCTCAGGTTCATCGTTGCGCCGCCTTCGGGGGCCGGGGCCTCCAGCGTGATGCTGGCTGGGGAGCCTGCGCCGCCCTTCAGAGTCGTCGTGGTCACATCCACCGAGTTCACGCGGAGCGGGCGGACCGTCAGCGTGGTGGTGCGGCGCGATCCGTTGGCGACGGCGGTGATCAGGCTGGGCGTGTTGATGTTCACGTGGTAGGTGAGGATCGGGAAGTCGACCGTCTGCGCTCCCTGCGGCACAGTGACGGTGGCGGGCACGGAGGCGACGCCCGGCACGGCGCTGGTGAGCGTGATGGTCACCGGTCCAGCCTTGGCGACGGCCTGCAGCGTGATGGTGCCCACAGCGCTCTTGCCCTCGGGCAGGTAGTTGATGGAGACGTTGGCATGGTCGATCTGCACGCTGCCCACGCCCACCGGGCTCAGCGTGACGGAGCCCTTGGTGCTGGTGGCGCCCACCTGGGCGGTGACCGACGTAGTGGTGGTAGCCACTACAGGATCGGTGCTGACCGGGAAGGTCTGCGTGGTGGAGCCGGCCGGAACCACGACCGTCGTCGGAACGCTGGTCGTGCCCGACGTGGTGGTGAGCTTGACCTCGGTGTCGGTGGCGACGGGATCCTTCAGCCGGACCGTGCCCAGTGCGTCGTCGCCGCCCAGTACGGTGCTCGGGCTCACCGAGACCTGCGTCACCGCTGCCGACGCCAGGCTGGACTCATACTTCCACGAGCCGATCAGCTGCTGTGCCGTGAAGGCTCCGGCGCCGCCGGTGAAGCCGACGTATGCGGTGGGGCCTCCGACCGCCTTGGCGACATCCACGGTGTAGGTTCGGGTCGAGGACGCGCTCGTCGCCAGGTCGGTTACCTTGACCTTCATCGTGAGCGCTTCGTACTCGATCACGGCTTCGTAGACGTTGCCCGAGTTGAAGTTGATGCCGGTGGACGCCAGGCTGATGCCGCCATCGACCGAGGCGCCGTTCACAAGCAGGCCCGTCAGGCTCACCCCCTTGCTGCTCGCCACGTTGTCCACGGCGAAGCGGACAGCGACGCTCTTGGCGATGCTCTGGTTGCCTCCTCCTCCGTTGTCCGGGCCGTAGCCCAGGCCGGATCCCGGCCCGCCCAGGGCGTTGGGGCTGGACGACTGGAGGCAGAAGGTGATGCCGTATGCCAGGTTGGTCATGGCCGTGGTGCTCATGCGGAAGCGGAACACCGTGGCGAACTTGCCGATGGCCACCTGCTTGGTGGAGAAGGCCGAGGAGCGAAGGTGCGGCAGTGCGTTGCGGCGAAGGGCGGGATCCTCGGTCAGGACCAGGGCGCCGCTCTGCACCGGCTGCCAGGTGTAGCCGTTGGGGCTCGCCTGGGTGAGGGTCAGGCTGTTCTGGCCGGCGAACCCATTGCTGTAGTCGATCTTGTCGGCTCGCGCGATGCCCGCCAGCCCGATCAGGGCCACGGCCAGGCCGGCTACCCGGCTGATGCTGTATGTGGAGGTCTTGAAGTTCATGGCTGTCCTCAGATCGTGTGCGCCGCGCTCGATTGCGCCCTGCGCGATGGAGACATGATAGGGCCCGCCCATTAGGCTTCCATTAGCAGTTCGCGGAGAACGACGTCAGGGCCCTGGGGATGATCTCCCCGGGCCCTGGCTGGTCCAGCAACGGCATTCAGGCCTGCGGTTTACGGCTCAACTGTGACCTTGGAGTAGACGTTGTTGACGCGGGAGGAGGCCGCCACCGTCACCAGCGTCTTGGCGCTGACCGTCCCGGCCTTCACCGGAAACGTTGCGCTGGTGGAGCCCGCCGGGAAGAAGACCATGGCGGGGACCTCGACGGCGGCGTCGTTGGAGCTCAGGTTCATCGTCACGCCGCCTGCCGGCGCCGGACCAGCCAGACTTCGCGGTGGCCACGCCGCCGAGCGTCACCACCTTGACGCGGAGGGGACGAACGGTCATCGTGGTGGTGCGGCGGGTGTTGTTGGCGGTGGCGGTGATCAGGCAGTGCG
>CAJBBX010000170.1 GCA_903951425.1 uncultured Chthonomonas sp. | reverse complement strand
GTACCAGTAGACGCATGTGCGGTATCGCCGCGCATCCAGCGGGCCGGGGCGCCGCTCTCGTACCAGTCGGCGCACCACTCCCACACGTTCCCGCTCATCTGCCGCAGGCCCCACGGGCTGATCCCTTCCGGGTACGACCAGACCGAGCAGGTCTGCTCCGAGCCACTGTTCTTGTCGTTTCTGCACCGCTTGCCGTCTTCCCAGTCGTCACCCCATGGGTAGGCGCGGCCGTCCAGACCCCGGGCGCCCTTCTCCCACTCCAGCTCGCTCGGTAGTCGCAAGCCCGCCCAGGCGCAGTAGGCCGCCGCGTCGACCCACGAGACGTTCACAACCGGGTGGTCTGCCTTGCCGCCGGGATCGGTCCAGCCAGATCGTCTCGTCTCCCGAACGAACCGGGAGTACTGCGCGTTCGTCACCGGCGTAACAGCGATGTAGTAGGCCGGAATGGTGACAGGGAATGGCGCCCCGCTGCCTTCGTCGCTGCCTGGACCACCCGCGAGGAACTCACCCTCCGGAATCAGCGCCAGGACGGAGCCGTCCTTTTCGTTCTTGATGAGCCACTTCGACATGAGGCGACCTCGGCGGAATCGGGTGCTGCAAGGCTGATTCGGCGGGGGAAGCGGGGAATCCTGCCGAGGCTTGAGAGGACGCGCGAACACGCACGCGGCGCCAAGGCCCGGAGCCGCCCGGGGCGCCGCCGCCGGAGGGATGCTTACGGGGGATCCTTCGCTTCGCTCAGGATGACGTCAAAGGCAAAGGCAAAGGCAAAGGCAAGGACAACGGCAAGGGCAACGGCAAGGACAACGGCAAGGGCCGCCCCGGACCGTCATGGCAGTGGCTCACCACTCGAGGCTCAGGTCGCGCATGTCAGGGTTGGCATCACGGATCAGAGCGATCTTGCGCTCGCGGCGCCAGCCCTTCAGCTGTTTCTCGCGGCCGATGGCGTCCTGCGGCGAGGAATGCTCCCCGTAGAACACCAACGCTGTAGCATTGTACGTCGCGGTGAACCCGGTTCCGCACCGCGACTTGTGCTCGGCCACGCGCCGCGCCAGGTCCCCTGTCACGCCGATGTACAACACCGTTGATGCCGGATTGGCCATGATGTAGGTGTACCAGACGCCTGCCATGCATCCTCCTGCCGCCCTTGACCGTCATCCTGCGGCCCTTGACCGTCATCCTGAGTGAAACGAAGGATCCCCCATACTTGAGCGGCAACCCCTCGCGCCCGCACCGCCCCTGACCGGTCGAACGCGGTCGCCCAGCGCGAACCGAAGATCCCGCGGGAACTCGCGCACGCGCTCAGTGATCTCCAGGACCAGTTCGTAGGTCTTCGTGATCACCACCATCTCCGATCCGTCGCCCTTGTGCCGCCTCGGCCGCCGCGGCGCCTCCGGCGTCGTCAACCCGGCGATTCCTGCATCACGTCCTCCATCTCCCGGCCATACGGCCGATCCACCGATTTGCGCCGAAAACTCGGGCGCTTCGCGCCCATGGACGTCAACGTCAACGGCGCGCCGGGCTCCGCCCGGCGGCAAGTGGTAAGGCAGTAAGGCCGCAAGCCGTAATCAGGAAGTCCTGGCGCCGCGGAAACCGAAGCTGACGCCGCGGTCGTCCGGGTAGCGGTAGGAGCGGTAGGCACACCGGAAGTAGCCCGGGCGGCCGTAGTACCACGACCCGCCGCGTAGCACACGGGCCGTACCAGTAGACGCCTGTGCGGTATCGCCGCGCTTCCAGCGGGCCGGGGCGCCGCTCTCGTACCAGTCGGCGCACCACTCCCACACGTTCCCGCTCATCTGCCGCAGGCCCCACGGGCTGATCCCTTCCGGATACGACCAGACGGAGCAGGTCTCCTCCGAGCCCCTGTTCTTGTCGTTCCTGCATCGCTTGCCGTCTTCCCAGTCGTCGCCCCACGGGTAGACGCGACCGTCCAGACCCCGGGCGCCCTTCTCCCACTCCAGCTCGCTCGGTAGTCGCAAGCCCGCCCAGGCGCAGTAGGCCGCCGCGTCGACCCACGAGACGTTCACAACCG
>CAJBBX010000169.1 GCA_903951425.1 uncultured Chthonomonas sp. | reverse complement strand
TCTGCACGGATCGACCTCTGCCGCGACCTCGGGCTACGGACCCTCTTCCACTTCGGCGCACCCTACAACGCCCACGCTCGATATGGCGACAACCCGCCCAACTGCATCTCGGATCCCGCCGTCGCCGAGCGCTACGCCCTGCTGATTGAGGCGTTCGCCCGCGACTTCCGGGGCGTGGACGACCTGCTCGTCTACACGTATGACCAGGATGCCTGGCTCTGCAGCGAGTTCGGCGACTGCCCACGTTGCGCCGGCGTCCCGCTCCACCTGCGTCTTACGCCGTTCCTCGACCGACTGGCCGCCACTTGGCGCGCCTCGCACCCCGCGGGCCGCCTCTGGTGGGAGCCCTGGGAGCTGTCGGCGGGGCAGAGCCTCCAGTGCATCGAAGCCGTGGACCCCGAGGGCTTCGGCCTCTCGCTCCACGCCGGCGTGGCCGAGTGCATGACCACCATCGTGGCCGACCGCTGGTTCCGTAACGCCGCCGGTATGGCTTATGTGCGAGGTATCCCGGTGCTGGGCGAGTACTTCATCGGCGGCGGCAGCGAGGAGACCGAGCCGCTGCACCACCTGGGCTTCCCGCTGGTGATCCTCCGGGCTCTGAAGGCCATTGCGGCAGTGCCCGGGGTCTGTGGCATCAAGGAGTACTTCGGCCTGGCGCCCGATCACGAGGACGCGAACCTGCGGATGGCGGGGCTCTTCTTCGGCGACCCCGGCGTGCAGGAGCCGGACGCCCTCAAGTTGCTGTCCGAGCCCTACGGCCCCGCGTCCGAGGGTGTCCGCGCCTCCTGGCGGCTCACCGGAGAGGGGATGGAGCTCTTCCCGTGGGAGGTCTCCTGGTTCGTGCGCGAGATCGGCCGCAGTTCCGTCGACCACGCCCTCACTGCGGCCTACCTCCACGGCCAGCAGTGCTCTACGCCCAGTTGGGACTCCACGCGCCACTCGGTCTTCATGAAGGTGGATGACCGTCAGCCGCAACCGTGGATGCTGGAGGACATCGAGCTCCGATGCCGCCTGGCCGCCGGGCGGTGGGCCGCGGCGCTTGCGGAAGGCTCGTCGGCCGCCGCGCTCGTACCTGATGCCCTGCAGGCCGATTACCGCCAGGGGCTGGATGACCTGGCCCGCCTGCGCCGCCGCGCCGTCGCCTACGCCTGCCACCTGCGCGAGACGAACCTCGCCACTGTGATGCGCCGCCACGGCTCGGCGAACCCGAGCGTCGCGGACGCGGCCCGCACCGAGCTCCTCGCCACGCTCCGGGAGGACCGCGAGAACTGGCGGGCCGAGGTGGCGGTCGGACCGGCGCCGGGCACGTCGCCCCTGTGGCCGGAGATCGACCAGGCCACGGCCGACCTGGAGCGTGATCCGCAGGCCTTCCTGGCGCGCTGGCTTCAGGAAGCGCCCACCACTCTGAGCAAGGGGCACTTCAGCCTCACCTCGAGGTAGCGTGCAGGGCGCCGGTGCGACCTATAATGAACGGTGAGGGCGCACGGTTGCGCACCCTCCCGGAAAGGACCGGCCGAGCCTGACGTGCCGGCCGCGTGGGCCCCTATGGTGCAAGGTGGAGACGGCCTTCGGCGGGCGGCGCCCGTGCGGATGCCCAGACAACTGGTGCAGTGCGCGGCCAACTTCAGCGAGGGGCGCGACCTGAGCGTGGTGAGCCGCATCGTCGACGCCGCCGCGGGGCGGCCCGGCGCCTATGTGGCCGACTGGTCGTCGGACGCCGACCATAACCGCATGGTCGTCACGCTGGTGGGCGAACCCGTGGCCGTGGCGCAGGCCATCCTCGCCGCCGCCGCCGCCGCCGTGGCCGGCATCGACATGCGCTCTCACCGTGGCGTCCATCCCCGCCTGGGCGCGGTCGACGTCGTGCCCTTCACGCCGCTGCGCGAGATGGACATGGACGACGCCAACGGCCTGGCCCGGGTGGTCGGCAAGCGCCTTGCCGACTCGCTGCAGCTTCCCGTCTTCTTCTACGAGCATAGCGCGTCGTCGGGCCGGGCGCAGGACCTGCCCACGCTTCGCAAGGGCGGTTTCGAGGCGGCGTGCGGGACAGACCTGCGGCCCGATGTGGGTCCCAGGCGCGTGCATCCTACCGCAGGCGCCGCCGTCGTGGGCGCCCGTGCGCCGCTGGTCGCCTTCAACGTGAACTTGGCCGAGGCCGATCCTGCGGTCGCTCGGCGGATCGCGATGACCGTCCGGCGGGTTCGCAGGGACATCCCCGAACTGGCAGGCGTCCGTGCGTTGGGCCTGGCCCTGCAGAGCAAGGGCATGAGCCAGGTCTCGCTGAACCTCACCCGGCCGGATGCCAGCCCGCTGCCGATCCTGTTCGACATGATCAGCGCTGCCGCCGAGGACGAGGGCATCGAGGTGGCGGAGAGCGAACTGATTGGCTTGGCGCCGGCATCGGTGTTCGGCGGCGAGCCGGCCGATCGCGTCCGCTGCACCGGCTTCGCGCCCACGCAGCTCACGGACTTCTGGCTTTCGTTGCCCGTGGACAGGAACTAACGGCCCCGCGACCGGGGAAGGGGAGGGGAGCCATGGCTGCCAAGAAGATCGCGTGCCTGGGAGGCGGGAGCCTCTACTTCCTCCGCGCCGTGCCCGACCTGCTGCTGAGCCCGGAGCTAGCCGGATCGGAGATCGTCCTGTACGACCTCGATGCCGAGAAGGCCCGACGCATGGCCGCCATGGGCGCCCGCATGGCCCGTGCGGCGGCGGTCGGCTTCCGCGTCCGCGCAGCTGACGAACTGGCCGACGCGGTGGATGGCGCTGACTTCGCGCTCTCCTCCATCGGCGGCAGCGGGGCCGAGGTTGGCGACAACGTCTACGCCTCGGCCACCCACGCGGCGGACATCTCCATACCCGCCCGGTACGGCATCCCTCAGATTGTCGGCGACACCTGCGGCCCGGCCGGCATGATGATGGGCCTCCGCTCCGTACCCGCCTACCTCGCCATCTGCCGCGAGATGGAGAGACGCTGCCCGGGCGTGGTGCTGCTGAACCACTCCAACCCCATGGCCGTGCTATGCCGCGCCATGCGCAAGTACACCTCCATTAACGTCGTGGGCATCTGCCACGGCGTGCAGATCGGCATCTGCCACGCGGCGCGCCTCCTGGAGGTCCCGGCCGAGGAGCTGGAGTGCCTCTGGGTGGGCACGAACCACTACTATTGGTTCACGCAGGTGCGCCGCCGGGGCGTGGATGTCTACCCCGAGCTCATGCGGCGCGTTCGGCATGACCCGCCCGGTCCAGGCGAGACCATGTCTGCGCTCCTCTCGAGGGCCTACGGCTACCAGATCGTCTATCCCGAGGACGACCACGTGGTGGAGTTCACGCCCTTCCTGCCGCAATGCCCGTCGGGCCCCGAGGCGCTGCCCTACGCGCTGGCCGACCGAGCGCGGGAGTTCAACGCCCCCGCGCATTGCGCCGCCGAGCCCGGCGCCCCCGCGCTGGTTCGCGAGCGCTTTTTCGCCCAGTACCAGGAGATGCTCGACCGGGCCGAGCTACCCGCCGCCCGCGACGACAGCGTGGGCGCCGAGGGCGTGGGCGCCGTCCTGGGAGCCATGGCCGAGGGCAAGCGCCGCGTCTGCATCGCCAATCTGGCCAACCGGGGCGCCATCCCGAACCTGCCCGACCACGCCGAGGTGGAGGTGGAGGCCGTCACCGACTCCCGCGGCGTGCGGCCGATCCACATGGGCGATGCGCCGCTGGTGCTGAAGGGGCTGCTGGAGAAGCGCTTCGTCTGGCAGGAGCTGGTGGCCGATGCCGCCGCGAAGGGCGACCGCAACCTGGCGCTGCAGGCCCTGCTCGTGGACGAGATGGCCATCTGGCCCGACAAGGCCGAAGCCATGCTGGATGAGCTACTCGAGGCATCGCGCCCGTTGTTGCCGGCCTTCTTCCCGTAGCCGGCCGGTCGAACCTGAGAGGAGAGCCATGTTTACGAAGAGGCTATGCGTCTGTGCGGCGTTGCCGGCGCTGTTCGTAGCGGTTCCGGCCGGCGGGCAGGGCGATGCGAACGCATGGGATACCGTCCTTGCGGCTGCGGGACTCGCCCGCGCCACCTGCCGCTTCGATCCCCTGGACGCTGCGCTCTACGGCGGCGGCGAGTTCCGGCTACCCTACTTCGACGCGCTGCACCAGGACCCGCTCCGCATCCCGTATCACGCACGAGTGGTGCGCGAGACGGTTGCCCGGAGCGCCGGCTCGCTTGCCCCGCTGGTCACGTTCGCCGGGATCCGCATCGGCGAGGGCACGCGGCTCGACCTGATGGGCGACCCGCTGAAGGCCGAGGCAGAGGCCGCAGCCAAGCCCGGCGCGCTGGCGGCCGTGGTCATGGAGATGCTCAAGGTCGGCGGCAAGCCCCTGCCCAGGGCTCAGGCGGCCCAGATCACCCGGTCGCTGGCCGGCGTGCCTGCCGAGACCCAGAAGCTCGCTGCCCTGCTGCTATCCACCGAGGTTCGCGCTCTGCGCTGGCGCACCAAGGCCCTGGCCGGTCTCCCCAAGCCCGTCCTCGGCCGCGCCTTCGCCGCGATCACGGCGCCCGCGGACAACGAGGACGATCTCGCCCAGGACGAGGCCATGGAGGAGGTGCAGCGGCGCATCGACCTGAAGCACCTGCTGGTTGGCGCCGAACTCCTCTCCTACGGTCTCGACAAGGCGGCCGCCGCGCCGGAGCAACCGGCAGTCCGGTTCGCATGCGACGTCGACACGCCGCTGGGCCGCATCGCCGTCCACGGTTCGCAGGACGATACCTACGAGCCGCGCGCCTACCTGCTCATCCTCGATACGGGCGGCGCCGACACCTACCGCGCGGGCGGCGGCAATACCAGCGCCTCGCACGGCGCCTCGATCATCGTCGACCTGGCGGGCAACGACCGCTACGCCTCCGCGCCGGCCATGGATGCCACGCCGCTGGCCCAGCTTCCCGCCCGCAAGGGGCGCCGCGCTCCGGCCTTCGGCGGCGGGGTTCTGGGCTACGGCATGGTGCTGGACCGCGCGGGGGCCGACCTCTACCGCTCCGCGGGCTGCACCCAGGGCTTCGGGGCCTTCGGCACGGGAGCGCTCCTCGACCTATCGGGCGACGACCACTACGACTGCCACACGCTGGGACAGGGCGCGGCGCGTTTCGGCGTGGGGGTGCTGGCCGACCGCGTGGGAGCCGACGACTACAAGTGCTTCACCACGTCGCAGGGCTTTGGCGAGACCAAGGGCTTCGGCTTGCTGGCGGACATGGGCGCCGACAAGGACGCCTACGAGGCCAACGACACCGTCATCGACTTCCCGTCGCCCCAGTCGGCCCAGCACAATGCCACGCTGGCGCAGGGCATGGGCTACGGTCGCCGCGCCGACTACACCGACGGCCACTCGCTCAGCGGCGGCGTGGGAGTGCTGGCCGATGACGGCGGCGCCAACAGCTACGCGTGTGGCATCTTCGGCCAGGGCGTTGGCTACTGGTACGGGGTGGGAATGCTCCTCTCCGGCGTGGGGAACGACACCTACACCGGCGCCTGGTACGTGCAGGGCTCAGAGGCGCACTTCGCCGTGGGGGTGCTGGACGACGCCGGCGGCAACGACACTTACAAGGCGACGATGAACATGGCCCAGGGCGCGGGGCATGACTTCGGCATCGGCTTCCTGCTCGACCGGGGCGGCAACGACCGCTACGAGGCGCCGAACCTCTCGCTGGGCGGCGGCAACGCCAACGGCATCGGCCTCTTCTGGGATGCGTCCGGCGACGATACCTACGTGGTGGCGCCCTCCGTCACGCTGGGCTCGGGGACCAAGGACGCCACGGTGAAGGGCACCCTGCGTGAGCGCGCCATCACGCTGGGCCTCTTCTTGGACACGGGCGGTCGAGACACCTATCCGGCCGCCATACCCGGCGCGCGCGACAACGCCCGCTGGTCGATGCAGGACGCGCCCCTGCCCGCCATCCGTGGGGCGGGGCTGGACGTGGACGCGCCCAGCACGCCGGAGCCGTAGGGGCGGCTTACGCTTTGGACCGGTGGAAGTGGACCATCTTCCAGGCCCCTTCCACCTGTCCGAACACGCGCGTCTCGTTGAAGATCGTCCAGCGCGCTACGCCGTCGCCGTCGTAGGTGGTCAGCCGCGTGTAGGTCACCACGGCGGCCCCCGGCAGCAACTGCACGCGCGGCTCCAGGATGTCCACGCGCAAAGGCGAGTCGGTGGACTGCGCCATCTGGCGGATCAGCGCCGTGTGGAACTCCACGCCGTCGATTCGGTGCGGGCAGACATCCTCGAAGCAAGACATATCCGCAGCGCAGAGCTCCTTGTAGGCGTGCGCGTCGCCCTTGTTTATGGCCTCCAGCATGCGGCTGGTGAGGATGAGCAGGTCCTTCTCCTCCGGCGTCAGCCTGGCGATGGTCGGGATCATTGCGTCCATTGTTGTGGCCTCCTACAGGTACTACGGTTTGGAAGGGCGCTGTCGGTCACGCCCGGTAACGCCGCGCCACATCGCCTTGAACTCGGCCGCTTCGGATGCCGTGATCGTGCGCCGCTTCATGCGGATGCGGTCATATGAGTAGCCGCCGAAAGGCTGGGCGCCGTAGGTGAGGTAGATAGTGTCGCCCTCGACGTACGCCGCCGGCACCTGGTCGGCCTGCATGTCCGCGTCCCGCTCGATGAAGCCCAGGGGAACCCAGCGCAGGCCGTCCAGCGAGATCAGCTCGACGATCTTCCGCGAGGCCCAACCCCGGTCCATCTTCGCCTTCAGGGTGGGGTCTGTCGGCTCCAGCGGCGGCAGTCCGCCGGGGTCGCCGTAGGCGAACAGAACGCCCCGCACCCCGACCACGTCCGGGTTCGGGAAGTTGGGCTCAATGGGGTTGGCCGGTCCGCGCAGGACCCGGAAGCCGTCCGGCGCGCCGAACACGCCCGCGCTCTCGGCATAGCCCATGGGCATGTCGGTCCCCGTGTAGCAGTCGAACCAGAGGCGCCACTTGCCCCGCTCCCTCCGCAGCGACGGCCTGTGGAAGAGGCCCGTGGGATGCATGTAGCTGCCCGGCTCCACCGGCGCCTGGCCGATGTTGGCGGGCTCGATGAGCAAGGGGGCGGGCGTCCGGGTCCAGTTCAGGCCGTCCTCGGATGTGGCGCCCATGACGCAGTTCAGGTCGGAGTCGGTGTCGCCCGCCGCGCCAAAGGGGATGCCGTCCTTGTTGTGCCCTGTGGCGCTATAGGCCATGTGGTAGCGCTTGCCGACCTTGACGATGGATGGGTCGCCGTTGTGCCACGAGTCGAAGATCGTATTGCCGGCCGTCAGGCATGGCTTCCAGCGCGCCACGTCCGTGCCGGCGTCCCACCGATCGCCGCCACACCAGACCTCCCACGGTCCCTCCAGCCGAGGGGCGCGGGCGGCGAAGATCATGTCGCAGCCGTGGCCCTGAGCCCGGTTGCAGGTCTCTGCCGCCCAGCCGAAAAACCAGCCGCGGTAGGGGTAGTCGCGCTGCGCCGGCTCCTTCAGGATCGTCAAGTGGTACATGTTGACGAACCCGAGGATCAAATCGCCGCCCACCTGCTCCCACGCCGCCGTGCGGTCGACGGTGCGGGCGTAGGTCTTGCCCTTCCAAACGATGGGCTCGGCGGCCCGCGCCGGCGGCGCGGCCATAGCAGCTGCGGCGCACGCGGCAAGCCACCCTGAAGCTCTCATGTGTGTCCTCCCGTTACCCGGCTCGGCCGCTTCGCACGGGTATACTCGGCGCGACAAACGCTACGACCGTAAGAAGGATGACCTATGCACAAGGGTTTTGTACTCTGGTTCACCGGCCTTTCGGGCTCCGGGAAGTCCACGCTGGCCGACGCGCTGGTGCTGGAGTTCCGCCGGCGCGGCCACAAGGTGGAGCTGCTCGACGGTGATGAGGTGCGCACCAACCTCTCCAAGGGCCTCGGCTTCTCCAAGGAAGACCGCGACACCAACATCCGCCGCATCGGCTACGTCGCCCGCCTGCTGGCCCGCAACGGCGCCATCGCCATCACGGCAGCCATCTCGCCCTACACGGCGATCCGCGACGAGAACCGGGCGCTGACGCTGGCCGACGGCGCGGGCTTCGTCGAGGTCTTCGCCGACGCCTCGCTGGATGCCCTGGTCGCCCGCGATGTTAAGGGGCTCTACAAGAAGGCGCTGGCGGGCGAGATCGCCAACTTCACCGGTGTCTCGGACCCCTACGAGGCGCCCGAGAACCCCGAGATCCGCTGCAAGACCGACAGCGACACACCGGAGCAGTCGTTGGCGCAGATCCTCGACTACCTGAGCGCCAATGGTTGGATCGGCTGAGACTGTGAGCAGCGCGCCTCGGTACGGCATCGACCTGCATACGCACTCCGCTGCCTCCGACGGCGCGCTGCGCCCCTCCGAGCTTGTGGCCGTCGCCGCCGCGCTGGGCCTGGAGGCCATGGCGGTCACCGACCACGATACTCTGGCCGGCCAGGCCGAGGCCGCCGCTGCCGCTGAAGAGCACGGCATCGAGGTGATCCGCGGCGTGGAGATATCCGTCGACTCGCCGCTGGGCAAGATGGATATGCTGGGGCTCTTCATCCGGCCGGAGGCGCCGGGGCTGGCCGAGCGGCTGGCCGACCTCCAGCAGCGCCGCGCCTCGCGCAACGACCGGATGCTCGCCAAGCTGGCCGCGCTGGGACTGCCCATAGATATGGATACGGTCCGCGCCGAGGCCGGGGGGGGCCAGATCGGCCGCCCGCACATGGCCGCGGCGCTGATCCGGTGCGGCGCGGCCCGTGATGTCTCGGACGCTTTCGATCGCTTCCTGGGCCCCGGCTGCCCAGCCTACCTGCCCAAGGACAAGATCACGGCCGAGGAGGGCGCCGCACTCATCCGCGAGGCCGGCGGCCTGCCCATCCTGGCCCATCCCTTCAGCATGAAGCGCTCCGGCGCGGCCCTGCTGGAGGCGCTCCAGATCCTGAAGGCCCAGGGCGTGGTGGGTATGGAGTGCCGCTACGGACGTTACCGGCCGGGCCAGTGCGACGAGTTGACCGCGCTGGCCGCCGAGACCGGGCTGCTGCCCTCGGCCGGCTCCGACTACCACGCCGACCTGCAGCCCGTGTCGCGCCTGGGCGAGACCTACGGGCATGAGCGAACCGACCGCAGTTGGCTCGATGCACTGAAGGAAACGGCCGGCGCCTGAGGCCCAGGAGAGGCCCCGCACGGTCGGCAAATCGTGTCACAATAGAGGCGGCGGCGCGCGCCGACCTCAACGCCACGATCGGACCCCACGCCCTTGCAATCTGCCGAACTCGCCGGCCTCTTCGCACAGCCCAGCGCTGCCTTCCGGGGCAAGCCCTTCTGGTGCTGGAACGGCCCGCTGGACCGCTCCGAGTTGCTGCGCCAGATCCACGTCCTTCGCGACATGGGCATGGGCGGATTCTTCATGCACTCGCGGACCGGGCTGGCCACCGAGTACCTTGGCGATGAGTGGTTCGACCTGATCAATGCCTGCGCCGACGAGGCCGAGAAGCTGGGCATGGAGGCGTGGCTCTACGACGAGGACCGCTGGCCCAGCGGCACCGCCGGCGGCATGGTCACCAGCGAGCACCGCTACCGGATGAAGTTTCTCCATCTGCGCGTGGCGTCCTGCGAGGCCGATGTCTGGCGTCCCGAGACGCTGGCCGCCTTCCTGTGCGACCTCGACGGCGTGGCCATGCGCTCCTGCCGGCGGTTACCCAGGCCTGATGGACTCGCGTCCGGCGTCGTCGGGCCCCCGTCGGCTCCCGGCGCCGAGCCGCTGCCGGTGGGTGAAGCGCTCCTCGCCTTCGACGTCGTGGAGATGGCCCAGAGCAGCTTCTACAACGGCTACACCTATGTCGACACGCTGAGCCGCGAAGCCACCGACCGCTTCATCGAGCTGACCCACGAGAAGTACGCCGACCGTTGCGGCGGACGGTTGGGGAGTTCCATCAAGGGTATCTTCACCGATGAGCCCCACCGCGGCGCGCTGATGGACCCGTTCGGCGGCGCCATGGACTGCCCGAATCAGGTTCCCTGGACCGAGCAGCTACCCGGGGCCCACCTGGAAGCATTCGGCGAGGACCTGCTGGATCGGCTACCGGAGCTCTTCCTTGTGCCGCAGGGGAGCCGCGTCTCCGTTGTGAAGTGGCGCTACTGCGAACTGACGTTGCGCCTCTTCCTCGGCAACTTCCTGCGCCCCGTCGATGACTGGTGCCGCTCGCACAGGGTCATCCTCACCGGCCACGTGCTCCACGAGGACAGCCTGACGGCGCAGACCAGCATGAACGGCTCCATGATGCGCTGCTACGAGGCCATGGAGTGGCCCGGCATCGACCTCCTCACCGAGGGCAACCGCGCCTACTGGGTCGCCAAGCAGCTCCAGTCCGCCGCCGACCAGCTGGGCCGGCCCTGGCGCCTCTCGGAGCTCTACGGCTGCACCGGCTGGCAGATGCCCTTCGCCGGCCACAAGGCCGTGGGCGATTGGCAGGCCCTCTTCGGCGTCAACGTCCGCTGCCAGCACCTGAGCTGGTACACCATGGAGGGGGAGGCCAAGCGCGACTTCCCGGCCAGCATCTTCGGCCAGTCCGCCTGGTGGCGCGACTACGCCGTGGTGGAGGACTACTTCTCGCGCCTGGGCGTGCTCCTCAGCGCAGGGCGCCGCGCGTGCGACACACTGGTCGTCCATCCCGTGGAGAGCGTCTGGGCGCAGGTCCACCAGGGCTGGTCCAACTTCCTCGGCCCGCTGGACCCCCATATCGCCGATCTAGACAAGCGCTTCGCCGAGACCTTCACCTGGCTCCAGTCCGCACAGGTCGACTTCGACTACGGCGACGAGGAGATGATGAGCCGCCTGGCCTCCGTGGAGACGGACGACGACGGCACGGCTCTGCTGCGCGTGGGCGAGATGCGCTATCGCACGGCGGTGGTCTCCGGCATGGCGACGATTCGCAGCAGCACGCTGGACCTGGTGGATGCCTTCCGCTCTGCCGGGGGCACGGTCCTCTTTCTAGGCGACGCGCCGGAGTATGTCGACGCAGAGCCTTCTGACCGAGCCGCCCGGGCCGCCGCCGCCGCCTGCTGCCTGCCTGCCGCTCCGGGTTCCGTAGAACACGCACTCGGCACGGGCCTGTTGCGGCGCGCGGCTTACGTGACCGCCGAAGCCGCCCTCCCCGATCCGGTCTTCTGCCAGGTGCGGCGAGACGGTGACCGGACCCTCGTCGTGGCCTTGAACACCAACCGCGAGGCCGCCACCGGTCCCATGCAGCTGCGCGTTCAGGCCACCGGCGCCGTCGAGCGCTGGGACTGCCTCACCGGCGAGCGGCGCCCCGTCGCGGCTGAGTGCAGCGACGGCTGGACGGCCATCGCCCTGGACCTGCCCGCTGCGGGTGAGGCCGCGTTCGTCATCGATGCGTCCTCGGCCCAGGCCGTCGTCGTCGCCGCGCCCCGCGAGGCCCTGGCGACCTACGCGGTCTCGGGACCGTTCCGCTACCGCCTGGCCGAGCCGAACGTCTGCGTGATGGACGTCGCCGCCCTGAGCATCGACGGCTCGCCGGCGGGCGCCGCCCTCGAGGTGCTCAAGGCCGACCAGGCCGTCCGCGACCACTTCGGCCTGCCCCATCGGGGCGGTGAGATGCTCCAGCCCTGGTTCACCGGCAAGCGCGAGCATCCCACGCTGGGCCGGGTGGCCTGCGAGTTCTGGTTCGAGGTCGAGACGCTGCCCGATGGCGATGTGGAGCTTGCGGTGGAGCGTCCCGGCGACTTCACGCTGACACTCAACGGGGTCGCCGTGGATGCCGCGCCCGGCGGCCGATGGGTCGATGTCTGCTTCCGCCGCGTGGCGTTACCCGCCGGCGCCCTGCGGCTCGGCGCCAACGTGCTGCGGATGGAGTGCGACTTCAGCGAGGACAAGGGCCTCGAGGCACTCTACCTCCTGGGCGACTTCGGCGTCCGCGTCGACGGCTGGGCCAAGACCCTCACCGCGTTGCCCGAGACGCTGGCGGTGGGTGACATCACGGCGCAGGGGCTTCCGTTCTACTCGGCCCAGATCGCCCTTCAGGCGCACGTAGGGATCCCGGAAGCGGGCCGGCGCGTCATGCTTCATGTGGAGGACGCCTCCGCCGCTTGCGTGGCCGTGGCCGGTTGCGGCTCTCGCCGCGTGGTGCCCTGGCCGCCGTTCGAGGCGGACGTGACTGACATGATCGGTCCCGACGGTTGCGTCGAGCTTGAGCTATCGCTCACGCGCCGCAACACCTTCGGGCCGCTACACCAGAACCCGATCCACGCTCCCGGCTACGGGCCGGGCAACTTCGTCACCAATGGCCCAGGCTTCAGCCTGGACTACATGCTCTGGCCGGCGGGCCTGCTTGCAGCCCCGCGCGTGACGGTCAGTATCTAACACACGATGGAGCAGTCAATGCGCAATGCGTCGAAGCTGATCGCCTGCATTCCGGCGGTCGTCGTTCTGGGCCTGGCGCCCATGGCATCGCTGGCTCAGGCCACGGACCTCGTCCCGCTGGAGATGAAGCTGCCCAAGCCCGTCTTCGCGGGCACGCCCAAGGAGGTGCCGCCGGGCACGACGGTGGAGCCGCCGTCGAAGAAGCCCCGCGCTATCCCCATGGTGCCCAAGGGCACGACCAACGTGGCGCTGAAGAGGAAGGTCACCTGCAGCGGCAAGGGCCCCTTCTCCGGCACGCTGGACATGGTGACCGACGGCGACAAAGAAGCCCGCGACGGTAGCTCCGTCGAGCTCCGCCCTAACCTTCAGTGGGTGCAGGTGGATCTCGGCGCAGAGTACAACATCCATGTCATCCTGCTCTGGCACTTCCACCTGGAGCCCGTCGTCTACCGCGACGTGGTCATCCAGGTCGCCAACGACCCCGACTTCGTGGACGGCGTCGTCACGGTCTTCAACAACGATCAGGACAACACCGCGGGCCTGGGCATCGGCAAGGACCGCGAGTACTTCGAAGTGAGCCAGGGCAAGCTCGTCGAGTGTACCAGGGCCAAGGGGCGCTACGTCCGCTGCTACAGCAAGGGCAGCACGTACCGCGACCAGCTGAACCGCTACACCGAGATTGAGGTCTTTGGTACCAAGTAGGCGCATTCCGATGCTGCCGTCGGTGATCGTTTCTGCGGCCGTCGCGCTCTGCGCGGCGGCCGCCGTCGCAACTGGGAGTGTGACCATGCCGGCTCGCCCTGCCCCGACGCGTCCCTTTCTGGAGCGATTTCGCACCCCCGGGCCCGATGCCCGCGTCCTCCGCATCAACCACGGCTGGCCGGGCACGCCCGAGGCGCGGCAGGCAGCCGTGGACGAGATGCTGCGCCAGGGCTTCGGCGGTGCGGTCACGAACGTCTCGTTCGACGGCGGCTACACAGGCTCCGAGGCCAACTGGCAGGCCCTCGCGGGCGGCCTGGAGTTGATGGAGAAGGCGGACCTCGCCGCGTGGCTCTACGACGAAGCCGGCTACCCCTCCGGCCGCGCCGGCCGCCTCGTGCTGGACGGCCACCCGGAGCTCGAGGCTATGGGCCTCTTCTCGGTCACAGCCCACACCGAGGGCGCGGTAGTGGCACTGACCGTGCCGCCGGGCAAGCTCCTCCTGGCCGCGGCGCACCCGGAGGGCTCCGACCGGCTGCAGGACCTGTCTGCATCCATCTCCGACGGCAAGCTGCGCTGGACGCCACCGCCTGGCGCCTGGCGCGTCTGCGTCTTCACCGAGGGACGGCTTTTCGATGGAACCCAGGTCGCCGTCAGCGGCGTGCCGGACAGGGCTCCCTACGTCGACCTGCTCAACCCCGAGGCCACGCGCCGCTTCATCGGCCTGACGCATGACCGGTACGCGCAGCGGCTCGGCGCGGACCTCGGCACGCACGTCCGCTCGACCTTCACCGACGAGCCCTCGCTTCTGAGCATCCACTTCACTGGGATGCCCTACGCGGTGGCGCCCTGGACGCCCGCCATGCCGGAGCTCTTCCGCGCCCGCCTCGGCTATGACCTGATCTCCGCGCTTCCGGCGCTGGTGGGCGACATGGGCCCGCGGACCGCCCGGGTGCGGTGCGACTTCTACGGGCTCGTGGGCGCGCGGTTCCGCGAGGCCTTCTTCCAGCCGATCCGCGACTGGTGCAAGGCGCGCAACGTTCCCTCCGGCGGCCACGCCCTGCTCGAAGAGAACCTGCTGCAGCACGTGCCGCTCTACGGCGACCTCTTCGGCTGCTTCCAGGCCATGGACGTGCCGGGCATCGACGCACTGAGCCTCGATCCGACGACGCCGTGGTACGACAGCACCGCCGGCATGGGCTCCGATGTGCCCTGGAATGCCGCCCGCCTGGCCGCCAGCGCAGCCGAGTTGCAGGGCCGCTCGCTGGTCATGTGCGAGGCCACGGATTTCCACCAGATGATGGCCAACCCGCCCATCAAGCTCACCGACGATGCCGTGCGCGGCGGCTTCGCCAAGCTGGTCCTGGGCGGCGTCACGCGGTTCAACACCTACTGTCGTATGCAGGATCGTACCGATGCCTTCTGGCGCGACCTGAACCTCTGGGTCGGCCGCTGCTGCGAGGCCCTGACCGGCGGTTTCCGTCGCTCCGACGTGGCGGTGGTCTATCCCATCGAGACCGCCTGGACCCGCTTCACGCCCTCCACCGTCTGGTGCGAGCAGCTTTCGCCGCAGGCGCGTGAGGTCGAGCGCACCTCGCGCCGCGTCTGTGAGGCGCTCTTCCGCGGTCGCCGCGAGTTCACGGTCATCGACTCGGCCCTGCTGGAGCGCGCCCGCATCGTGGGCGGCGCCCTGAAGTGGCGGAGCAATGCCTGGCGCGTGGTCGTGCTGCCCTGCACCGACACGCTGACCTCGAAGGCCTGGGCCAGGCTGTCCGAGCTTCACGCCGCGGGCGGCACGGTGCTCTGCGTCGGCGCACGCCCGACCAACACCCCCACGGCCTTCCCGGCTCCCGAAGCTCAGCGGCTGGATCGGGCCCTGCGCAAGGCCAACGCGCCCTACCTGCCCATCGGGCAGGAGGATCAGCTGGCAGGCATTCTCGACCGGCGCCTGCCGGCGACCGTGCGCGTGGCCCCCGATGGCCCCATCCGGATCACGCACCGGCGTATCGACGGCCAGGAAGTGATCCTCGTCGTGAACGACGGCGACAAGCCCTGGCCCGGTATTCTGGACCTGCCCGTGCAGGGCTCAGGTCAGGCCCTTGACCCCGCCACCGGCGACGCCGTTGCGCTCAAGTCCGGCAAGAGCGTCGCCTGCCGGCTGGGCCCCTACGCTGGTATGATCTACCGATTCGCGAAGCCCGCTGCTGCGGTGCGAACCAGACCCCAGGAGTAGCCCATGTCCAAGCGTGATCTCGTCCTATCCATCCTCGACGGCAGCGCCCCGCAGGGGCCGGTCCCGGCCGCCTTCTTCTCGCACTTCGACCCCTCCTGCCACTTCGGCCAGGCGGGCGTCGACAAGCACCTGGAGTTCGTCCGAGCCACCGGCATGGATTTCGTGAAGATCCAGTACGAGCGCAAGTTCCCGTCCGACCCGTCCGTCGAGCGGCCTGCAGACTGGGCCGACGTGAAGCCCCTGACGCTCGAATACTTCGAGCCGCAGCTCTCCGTGGTGCGCGGCCTGGTCGAGGCCTGCAAGGCCGAGACGGTCGTCGTCGTGACGCTCTACTCGCCCTTCATGTGCGCGGGCCACGTGGGCGGCGCCGAGCTGCTTGCGGCCCACATGGCCGAGGACCCGGACGCGGTCTGCAAGGGCATGGAGATTGTGACCGAGAGCCTGCGCCTCTTCGTGCGCGAGTGCATCCGCATCGGCGTCGACGGCTTCTACCACTCCACGCAGGGCTACGAGGCCGGGCGGCTGGCCTCCCGGGCGCTCTTCCACCGTTGCGTCATGCCCTACGACCTGAGCATCATGGAGGAGATCGACCGCTCCTGCCCGTTCAGCATCCTCCATGTCTGCGACTATCACGACCCGTATGATGATATTTCGCCCTTCCCGGCGTACCCCGGCAAGGTGGTGAACATCAACCCACAGGTGGGCGACACGACCTACACCGGCGCGCAGCTCTCCGCGATGTTCGGCAGGCCGTTCATGGGCGGCATGGACCGCCACGGCGCCCTGGCCAAGGGGACCGAGGCCGAGGTGCGGGCCGCCGCGCGCGAGGCCCTGTCCGCGGCGCCTGAGCGGTTCATCCTGGCCGCCGACTGCACCGTGCCGCCCGGCACACCGTGGGCGAATCTGCGGGCCGCGATCGATGAAGCGCACAACTGGCGCCGCTAGCCGTGCGCTGTGGGCGGGCGCCGTGGCTGCGATGATCCTCACCGCGGCGCCTGGCCGCCTCCTCGCTCGCGAGCGCCCGTTGCGGATCGTGGAGGACCCGGCGCTCTCGGCGGCCATGGCCGAGGTCCGCGCCCGGTTCCTGGCCATGCGCCGCGACCGCCAGCCCGAACTGGTGACGCTCAACGCCGCCCTGCTCCTGCCCAACCCGGACGGGAGCTGGCGGCGCGGCAGCGTCAACGGCGAGGAGGCCACCTACCCGGCAAGCTGCGTGAAGATGGCCTACATGGTCGCCGCCGCGCGCTGGTGCCGCCTTCAGGGCAAGCCGCCCAAGGCGCTCGACCAGTATGTCCGGCCCATGGTGACCGTTTCGGACAACGTGGCCACGGGATGGGTCGTCGATGCCATCACCGGCACGCCGAACTGCGACGGCTCCAAGACCGGCGACGCTCCCTTTGATCAGTGGCTGGAGCGCCGCGGCTCCACCGAGCGTTGGCTACGCGAACTGGGTCTGCTGGGCAACCAGACGATCCTGCACAAGACCTACCCGACCAACTCCGGCGAGATGCCCGAGGCCTACGAGAAGCGCGCCCGCGAGGTCCGGGGCATGAACCGCATGCAGCCCAGCCTGTCGGCGGAGCTATGCCTGCGCATCGTCAGCGGGCGCCTCGAGCCCCAGGCCACCGCCTACATGCGGGGCCTCCTGGCGCATCGGCGGCTCTCAATGGGTAGCCCCATCGGGTGCGGCCTGCCGCCCGGCTCCACCATCCTGAACAAGGCCGGGCTGGCCTACGATACACTCGAGGACATCGCGTACATCCGCTTGCCCAATCGGCAGGAGATGGTCCTCGCCGTCTTCTCCAACGCCTTCGGCGGCTCCGAGCCGTCGCAGCCGGGCATCCACAGCTCGTCGATCCTGGGCGTCTTCGCGGAGATGCTGCTGGACCGGCTTGGCCTCGACAAGGGATGCCCGCCCGCGGTGGTGGTCGATGCCGCCTCGCCCGCCTTCTCCTGCCCAGGCGGCTGGCGTGCGGCGCCCCCGGCCTCTGAGGCCCTCTCAGCCGTGCCGCGGACCGCCTCCGCCGGCGACGCCCGTGCCGAGTGGCGCCTCAATGTGCCTCGCACCGGTCTCTATGAGGTGAGCGTCTGGTTCCCGCAGGACCCCGGCAACGCCCAGGCCGCACCCTTCACGGTTGTTCATGGGGGCGGCGAGACGCGGGTGGAGGTGGACCAGCGCCGCACCGGCGGCAGGTGGCTCAAGCTCGGCGACTTCAGGCTCCGGAAGGGCTCGGGCGTGGTCCGGCTCTCCGCCGCCTCCGGGGCGCCGGTGGTGGCCGATGCCGTCAAGGCGACCCTCTGGCCCGCGGGCCTCAGGCCAGAGGTGCGGCCGTAGCCGACGGACTGAAACGGACGCCGCGCCGGGCCGTAATGGCTCACGGTAAGGAGGAACCGCCATGTCCTATCTCGTCGCCGTCGCCTGCCTGCTCGCGCTTGCCGCGCCGTCTGCCTTCGCCCAGTCGCCGTCGCCAGTGGGCGACTGGTACGGCGCCCTTGGCGTGGGCGGCAGGGCGCTGCGCCTGGTGATGCACATCACCGGCGAGCCCGGCGCGTTCAAGGCGACCATGGATAGCCCCGACCAGGGCGCCAAGGACATCCCCATGGACAGCGTCACGCTGGCGGGCAACCGCGTGACCCTGGGGCTGAAGATGGCCGGCGCCTCGTATGAGGGCGACATCGACGCCGGCGGCAACACCATAGCTGGGAAGTGGCGCCAGATGGGCTCCGAGATGCCGCTCACGCTGCACCGGTCGCTGGACGGCAAGCCGGTGGAGGTGACGCCCGACAAGGTTCCCGAGCCCATCCGGCCGCAGAACCCGAAGCGGCCCTACCCGTACCGCGAGGTCGAGGTGGGCTTCGCTACGAAGACGCCGGGGGTGCGGCTGGCCGGAACCCTGACGCTGCCGAGAGGCAAGGGCCCCTTCCCGGCGGTCATGCTGCTCACCGGCTCCGGCGCCCAGGACCGCGACGAGGAGCTGCTCGGCCACAGGCCCTTCCTGGTCTGGTCCGACGCCCTGACGCGCCGCGGCATCGCCGTGTTGCGCTGCGACGACCGCGGGGTGGGGAAGTCCGGCGGGAGCATGGCGCTGGCCACCACGTCCGATTTCGCGTGGGATGCCCTTTGCGGCGTGGCGTTCCTGCGCCAGCGGCCGGAGATCGACCCCCGCCGCGTGGGCCTCATGGGTCACAGCGAGGGCGCCTGCACGGCCGCGCTGGCGGCGTCGCGCTCGGCCGACGTGGCCTTTGTGGTGCATCTGGCGGGCACCGGCGTCACCGGCGACCAGGTCATCCTGGCGCAGGCCGAGGCCATCGGGCGCGCCCAGGGACTGCCCGAGGAGACCCTCAGGGCCGCCCAGAAGACCAACTCCACCATCTACTCCATCGTGAAGGCGCGCAAGGGCGACATCGAGACCGCCGAGGCTCTGCGGAAGGCGCTGGCGGAGTCCTTCGACGCCCTACCTGAGGACCAGCGCAAGGCCATGGGCGACCCCCAGGCCGGCATCGCCGCGCAGGTCCAGCAGGTGACCAGCCCCTGGTTCGTCCACTTCCTCACGCACGATCCGACGACGGCCCTGCGCAAGGTGCGTTGCCCGATCCTCGCGCTCAACGGCGAACTCGACCTGCAGGTCCTCCCGGATCAGAACCTGCCGCCGATCCGGCGCGCCCTGGCCGCCGCCGGCAATCGCCGCGCCAAACTGGTCCGGCTCCCGGGTCTGAACCACCTGTTCCAGACCTGCGACACCGGCAATCCGAGCCTCTACGGCCAGATCAAGGAGACGGTCTCGCCGTCGGCGCTGAAGCTGGTCTGCGACTGGGTCGTCGCGACGACGCGGACCGCAGCAAGCCGCCCAACCGGAACGCCGAAGCGGTGCTGTCGGCCCTAACCGGTGTGGTGCTACTGGTGCTCGGGCATCGGAGGAGGCTCGCCCCCGGCAAGCGTGTGTCCAGCTCTAGCCTCGCTTCCGCAGTTTGAGCGCCGCCGGATTCTGCAGTGATCTCAGAGTGCCCTTGCCGTAGCCCGCTGCCGTGCGTGGCCGGCATCTGGAATGCGATGTAGTGTAGACACGCCGGCCTGTGGGGATTGGCCATACTGGCGGCATGTACCTGCGAAAGTGTC
>CAJBBX010000168.1 GCA_903951425.1 uncultured Chthonomonas sp. | reverse complement strand
GCGGGGGAAGCGGGGAATCCTGCCGAGGCTTGAGAGGACGCGCGAACACGCACGCGGCGCCAAGGCCCGGAGCCGCCCGGGGCGCCGCCGCCGGAGGGATGCTTACGGGGGATCCTTCGTTTCACTCAGGATGACGGCAAAGGCAAGGGCAAAGGCAAGGGCGAGGGCCGGCTTGCCCGAGTTTGGGCCGTGGCACGAGACGAAGCGCCCCTCCGGGCGCTCCAGAACGCTCATTGGCGTCGTATGCCGTTCCCAGTCGCCGAAGGGCGACTTCCCGCCGTTCGTTGCCGCGGTTTCAACCGCCGGTTCCTCGCCCCGTCCGTCCCCTCTTGGCTTTCGAATCGCCGCTTTCCCTATTGCAGCGTCGGCATGGCTGCGCTCTCGCCTCGCATCTGCCTGGCCTGCTCCTCGGGGGCGTAGACGCCGTAGAAGAGGGCGTTCAGGTCGATCCACTCGGCCAGCGCTCGGCGTTCTTCGTCGGCAAGGGTGACGCCGTGGTGGCCACTGGACAGCAGGCGCATGAGGCGGCTTCCCCGGGCGCCGTAGGCTCCGCCGGGCGGAGTCACCTGCACCTGATTGCGCGCGCCGAAGCGGGGAACCAGCGCCTGCGCGGCGTTGCGGAGGTTGGTGGCCCCGCCGTCGAAGGTCCGGCCGCCGCAGAGCGACCAGTAGGAGGCGGAGAAGGCTCCGCGCGGCGTTCCGGTGAGGTCCGGCCTGCCCGAGTTGGGTGCGTGGCACGAGACGCAGCGCCGGTCGAGGACGGGTTGCACCGATGCCATGTAGGAGTAGGGGCGACCGTCCCGTGGTCCGGCCAGCAGCTTGGAGGGCGGTCGCTGCATGGCCATGACCGCGCCTGAGGCGGTGCGGCCTCCCTCGGACCTGCCCTCGTGGCACCCCACGCAGGAGAGACGTTCGCCCCGCTGCAGGTAGGTGAGCGAGCGCATGGTCTGCACCGCCGCGCCGTCGGTATCCAGCGCCTGGAAGAGGATGGGCTTCATGGCCGGCACCGTGAAGCGAGCCGAGCCGTCGGCCTCCACGGGCACGGTGCCCAGCACGGCGCGGGCGTTCTCCTCACCGGCAAGGCCTACGGCGGGCGCGTCGGCGATGTTGGTCGTCTTCGGGAAGATCTGCACCACTCGGAGTTGCTTCACCGTGCCGCGCGCGATGCCGGGCAGGCCCCGGTAGACGTCCTGCAGAATCACCTCGCCGGTGTCGGGCGCGGACTTCGGCAGGGTGGATGCCAGCGCAGGTGGGCAGAGGCGCGGGCGGAGCGGGATGGGGGTGGTGGCGCCGATCTCGGGATCGCGGTAGAGTAGCTCGCGGTTGCCGTGGGCATCCAGCAGGTAGATGCCCAGCGCGTCGGGCCGGTTGGCGCCGGGCTCCCAGACCAGCGGGTAGGGGCTGTAGGCGACCAGGAAGGTGCGCTCCGAGAGCGGCCAGGGGCTGCAGTAGTACTCGCGGATGTCGTTGCCCTCGGCCTCGGGGAAGGGCACCGTGGGCGTGATGCGGGTGAGCGCCTTGTGGCCGTTCTCGCCCTTGGTCGGGTCGAGGACGACGATGGAGCCCGCCGTCATGGAGTGGTGCGCCGAGGCCGTGAAGACCCACTTGGCGGTGCCGGGGATGGGCTGGGCCTGGAAGGAGCAGTGGGGCGAGGGCGTGGCGTTGCCCCAGAGGTTGGCCGGCGCGGAGCCGTCCGGGCGCGTGGTCCATAGGTTCTGGTGGGTCACAGCGTCGCGGTCGATGTAGTCCCAGCGGGCGTAGACGATCTGGCCGTCGTGCCCCGTGGTGGGGAACCACTCGTTGGTGTCGTGCATGGAGAGCAGGCGCAGGCCGGAGCCGTCGGGCTGCACGCGGTGGAGTGTGTAGACGTGGGTCCGCTTGCTGAAGCCGGCCCCGAAACAGCGCGAGTAGCCGCCGCGCCGCGTGGAGCTGAAGGCGATGCCGCCGTCGGGCAGGTAGTTGGGCATCAGGTCGTCGAAGGGGCCGCACGTGATCTGCCGGAGTCCGCCCCGCAGGTCGGCTTCATAGACATGATAGGAGCGATCCTCGGGGCTCTCAACGCCCAGCGTGGAGGGGTCGGGCTCGGCTCGGCGGCAGTCGACCCAGGAGAAGACCACCCGCTTGCCGTCATAGGAGAGGCGCGGCTCCAGCACGCTGCCGTGGGCGAGGCGCCCGCCCAGGATGTCGCGGCACTGGAGCGAGAAGCCGGGCTTGTCCAGCAGGAAGATGCCCCCGCCGGCCCGCGCCCGCCAGCCGTAGTACTGCATGACGAGGTGGCTGTAGGAGGGCGGCACGCGCTTGTTGAAGAGGATGGGCGTGCGCGGCAGCAGGGGATTGGACAGCGCCACGCGACGCTTGAGCCACCGGACCCGGAAGTAGAGCGATCGGGCCTGTGCCTCGGTGAGGTCGGGACGCAGCGAGAGCGGGGCCATGGAGCGCCACTGCGCGCGCTCGGTTGCCAGCGGCATGGCGGCGGAGCGCGTGAGGTCGGACATGAGACGCCAGGCGCCCTCCATGTGGGTCCGCGCGGCCACGGTGAACGAGCGGGGCTGGGCGGGCGCCTCGGCCGAGGCGGTGAGGCCGTCCTCCTTGAGCCAATCGGCCACCACGAGCCACCAGAGGCCTAGTTCGAGGCTTCCCGAACCCGGCGCGGCGGCCACTCCCATGGTCGCGCAGGCGTTCTGCACCCCCCGCCGGAGCCCGGCCATGGGCGTGGCGCAGGCGGGGTCTCGCAGGGCCTCGTCCAGGGCGCGGAAGCCGTTGGCCGAGGGGCCCTTGTAGGCGGCAAGCACCGTGGCCGAACTCCCGGCGCAGAGACGCACGGAGCCGTCGGCTGTCAGTTCGGCCTCCACCGGGCCGGGTTCGGCCATGGCGACGGCGACGCCGCCGGTGTCGTCGGCATCGGCCAGCACGGCCACCGGGAGCGCTCCGGGCGGCAGGGCCGCGCGTCCCGTGGCGGGCAGGCGGCAAACGAAAGGCGAGCTATCGGCACGGATGCCGCAGAGCGCATGACCGGCGAGACCGGCGGCCTCGGCGCGCTCCATCTCGTAGGACCAGCCCTGGGCGCTCTGCTTGCCGGCGTCGAACGCGGCGGAAGCCTGCAAGCGGCGGCCATCGGGGAGCGTGACCACGGGGTCCCAATAGGTGGTGTCGCAGGGGATGTCGCCGCGCTTCAGCACCACGAAGCGGAGCGCGTCGCCCTGCCGCACCTCCAGCGTGAGGCCGGGGTCCACGCCGGTGGGGTCGTTGTAGGCGATGTCGGAGGACCAGACGGTGCGGGCATTGAGGCGGATTTCGGCGCGGATCCCGTCGCCGCCGTTCAGGTCCGCCTTGCGCACGGCTCCGCCGACGGTGATGCGCCCGCCCACGGGCAGGCTGAGGCGACGCACCGAGGCGTTGGCCGTGCCGGGGTGGTGCCAGTCCTTCCCCACGCGGGTCCAGTCCGGCCCGCCCCAGTAGGTGCTGTCGTACCAGGTGTCGGACCGGTACTCCATCGGCGCGTAGCGGCCGGCCGCATCGTCCTGCTTGCCGCCGAAGAGCCACTCCAGGCGCTTGCCCGGCGCGGGACGCACCAGCACCGCCGTGCCCGATGCCGGTAGCGTGACAGCGCCTGCCGGCAGTGCGGTGATCCGGCGAGCCATGGCCCCCTCGGGCAATGACGCGAAGGGCGCTTGCGGGCGTCCGAAGGTGGCGCCCAGGGCGAGCAGACCCAGCAGGACGGCGAAGGCGACGGATTGGGCCGCGCGGGCGCGGTGAAGGTGCATGCGTGACATGCGGGTAGGTTCGCCGCGCCGGAGGGGATGACCTGCCGCCGGTTCGGGTGCGTTAAGGGGGTAGCAGTTGCGCGCAGGCTTGACATCAATGCAGGCATTGCGTATACTGACCGCATTGCAAGCACCGGTAGGGGGATGCGGCCATGGCCGGCTTGACCATTCGCAATGTGGACGAGACCACCAAGCAGGCGTTGCGCGTACGGGCGGCGTGGCATGGCGTCTCGATGGAGGAGGAGGCACGGCAAATCCTCCGCGAGACGCTGGCCCCACCGGCGGCGCCGAGTATGCTCGGTAGCCGGCTACTGGCCCGATTCGCGGTCCTTGCCTGTGAGGAGTTCGAGGCGCCCGTACGGCAATCGCCGCGTCCCGCGCCGCAGTGGGATGACCCGGCGTGATCCTCCTCCATACCAACGTGCTCTCCGAGTTCATGCGCCCCCAGCCGGCGGCACAGGTTGTGGCCTGGCTGGACCGGCAGCCGGCCGGCGAGGTCTGCATGAGCGCCATCAGCCGCGCGGAGATTGAGCTGGGACTGGCGCTGATGCCCGAGGGCAGGCGACGCGAATCCCTGACCGAGACCGCGCAAGCGATCTTCGATGAGGAGTTCGCCGGGCGATGCCTGCCGTTCGACGCTGCCGTAGCCCGCCACTATGCACGGATCGTGTCGACTCGCGCGCAGGCGGGCCGCCCCATCTCGGTGGAGGATGCCCAGATTGCCGCGATCGCGCTGGCCCACCGGATGCCCCTGGCCACACGCAACAGATCGGACTTCGAGTCGATTGCGGGCCTGATCGTGATCAACCCGTGGACAGAGGGCGCTTAGGTTTCGTCTCTATTTCAGGCTGAGGATGCTGCACCTCCCAGGGTTCCTGGGCACACTGATGTCGCGGCCGGCCACGCGGAGCTTCACCGGACCGGCAACGGCGCCGAAGTCGGTCCGCCGCACGAGGACGCGGTCGCCCAGCCGCAGGCCCGACAGCACGGCTCCGGGCTTCTCGGGCACGTCGAAGGCCACCGGGCGGCCCTTCTCGAGGAACTCGCCGAACTCCAGGGCCTCGGCCCAGACGCCGTGGAGCAGTTCCACCTCCTTGGCCTGCTCGGCCTCCATGCACCAGAGGAAGAAGGTGGCGTGGCCGCGCAGTAGCATGTGCCAGAGCAGTTCGCGGTAGGCCTGCTCCGACATCTGCGGCTCGGGCGGCATGCCGGGCTCGATGGTGTGCCAGTGGACGAAGGTGATGATGGGCGTACCGACCGGAGTGTGGGCGGCCGCGTTCGTGCCGACCTTCAACATATTGTAGAACCAGCGGTAATCGCCCGGCTCGTGGTCGTACCAGCTCCAGGTGCGCGACCAGGGGTAGGTGACTGGCATGGCGAAGGTGTAGCCCGCCCGCTCGAACTCCGGCGCCCAGTGCCGGTACCGCGCCCGCTGGTCGGCCAGCATGGGCCCCGGCTGCTCCGGCGGCTCGAAGTAGTCGTACCAGTACCGGAAGCCGTCGTTGGGGTAGACGCCGTAGTTGCCGACCAGAATGCCGGGGAAGCGCTCCTTCAGTGGCTCGGCGTAGCACTCGCGCTGCAGGTCGGCCCGCATCTCCCGCATTGCCTTCTGAAAGGTCAGGAAGTCGTCGAGCCCCGGCAGCCGTTGGCGGCACCGTGCGCATCGCTTGGAAGCGGCCCAGGCGCCGTTCCACTCGATGGGCCCGTCGATCTCCCAGTCGGCGAAGCAGAAGCCCACGGGCGCTCCCGCCCGCCGGTAGGCCTCAGCGAAGGCCTCCACGCGGCGGCGGATCGGCTCCTTCCGCCCCTCCAGCCCGAAGGGGCAGCCCATGTCCGGCTTGCCCACGAAGGAGCCGTCCCAGAAGCGTTGCCCCGCCGCATCGATGTGGGCCGTCTCCGGGCTGCCGTCGAAGAAGGAGGAGAGGCAGGCCGTGGCATCCACCGCCACCGGCTGGCCGATCTTCCTCTGCGCCCGGGCGACGGGTAGCGCGGCTGCCAGCGAAGCCTCCATGTGGGCCGGGTCCCACCGGCAGACGAGGCCCACCCCGCGCCGGTCCAGCTCACGAACCAGCTCCTCGGCGCGGGCGTCGGTGAGCGCTCCGGGGTTCATGGCGGGCCAGAGGTAGAGCGGCAGCCGCTTGCCACGGGCGTGCTTCAGCGGCTGCGCGTTCTTGAGGACCGTCTGGATCGAGGCGGGCCACTCCATGGTCCTGGTCTCCTTCGCGGCAGGCGCCTGTAGCAGGACAATCGCCAACGCAGCGCAGAGGGCGGCCGTCACGGCTCGAGGTCGCGGCTGGTGGCGTAGACGTGGACGTCCCACCCGCGTACGCCGTCCCGGAACGCGCCGGAGCGGACGGTCACGGTCTCGGTCGTGCCCAGCCGGTAGATCGGCTTCCCCTCCAGCGCCGCAGGCAGGCCGGAGACCGTGAAGGCGCGGCCTGTGCTACGCTCGTTGGCCACGATCAGCAGCGTCTTGCCGCCCGCCTGCCGCAGCGTGGAGACGAGGCCGGCGCCGTCGTGGGAGCTGGGGTTCTCTTCCAGGGTCAGCTTCGGACCGGGCGCGGCGGCCGGGGCTACGAGCAACGGCTCCAGCGCGCGGAGTTCGCGGGCGATGCGGAGCAGGTCGCGCCACAGGGCCGTGTTGAGGTCCTTGGTCCCACCCTCTTTTTTGTCTGCTGCGTAGGCAGTCCCCCACCACATCAGCGCGTCGGCGCCGTGCAGGAGCGCATCATAGGCCATGAAGCGCGTCTCCTGCCATGTCGGTCGGCGGCCGATGCGGTCGTCCTTCACCTTCTCCGGCTCTGCGGTGATGTCGATCCAACCGAAGCCCTGCAGCACCATGAAGCAGAGCTTGCCGGGCGCGCCGATACGCATTCGCTCCGTGTAGGCGCCCACCGATGCCGGCGTCGTGTCGACCAGATCGCTGTGCCCGTTCACCATGTTGAACGGGATCGGGTAGATGTCGCATCCCGCTGCGTCTGCCTCCGTGTTGAACATCTTGAGGGCGCCGACCGCGTTGCGGGGAGCATGGTTGAACCAGACGGGGTGCTTCGGGTCGGCCGCCCTGACGGCTCTCACTCCGGCTGCCATGCCGGCCGCCATCGTCTTGGCGGCCTTCACCGCGAGGTCAGGACGTACTGCGGGCGCCGGGTCAGATTGCCCGATGGCGCGCCAGAAGGCCTCGCGCTCGGCCTGGGCGAGGTCCAGCAACCCTCGCCGCAGGAGGTCGTCCGTTCGGGCGATGCGCGCCTTCCAGGGCGCGAAATCCGCCCGGCCTTCGGCTGCGCGGTGCATGGCAGGGTAGACCGTCTCCTCCAGCGTGCCGAGTGGCCCGTAGCTGCAGTTCCAGAGCGCTTCATCCGGGGCCTCCCAGATGAGGAGGGCGGGGTGAGCCTTGAGCGAGTTGACCGTACCCTCCAGGCGGCCGCGCCGCACGGCGGTCTCCGTACTCAGGTCGAGGCCGCCGCCCAGGTTCACCCATGCCTTGGCCCCTGCCGCGCCTACGCGGTCCAGCGCCTCGGGCTTCGCGGCGCACTGGATCAGGTTGAAGCCGGCGGCCACGGCCTCCTTGAGCCGAGCGTCGTCGGTGGGGTTCTCATACAGACCCAGCACGAGGGCGGGCTTGCCGTTCACGTGGAGCATGGGCTTGGCCTTCCTTTCCGGGGCGCCGCCGGCAAGGCATGCGGCGCAGAGCATGGCGGCGAATGCCGCAACAGTCAGCCATCTGGGCATCGGGTGCCTCCTTGGTGTGGCATAGTGAAGCTGGAACGGTGATACCGCGCGGACTGGACCGATTCCTGCAAGGGGTCGGGGTGGCCGACACTCAGACAGGTCGGACTTGTCGGACTCGTCTGACGGGAACGGCGGCGCACCGGTATGAGGAGGTCCTTCCATGGATGAGCGCTTCTACTACGGGGATCCCGGCGCACCTGCGCCCAACGTGCCGATCCTGCCCGGCGCGGCGGCGGTGATCTTCGACGCCAATCGGCGCATCCTCGTGCTCAAGCGGACGCGGGGCCCCTACTGGTCCCTACCCGGCGGGCGCATGGAGATGGGCGAGAGCGCGCAGGGCTGCTGCGTCCGCGAGACGCTCGAGGAGACAGGCCTGACGGTGGTGGTGACGCGCCTGATTGGCCTGTACACGGACCCCGGCAGCATCTGCGCCTACCCGGACGGCAACGTGCACCAGAGCTACGTAGTCGGCTTCGAGTGCGAGGTGGTGGGCGGCACGCTGACTACCGGGCTGGAGTCGCAGCGGTTCCGCTGGATCGGGCAGGAGGATCTGGAATCGCTACCCCTCCTGCCCGACAACGTGCTCATGTGCCGCGACGCCTGGCTCGGCCGGCCCGAGGCGGCGATCCGTTAGGTGTTTCTCGCGAAACAGTGGGCCTACATGCCGCGGATGGCGCCGCCCCCGGGCTGGACCCGCTTCCGCTCCTCGGGCTTGAACCAGACCGCCTCCCAGTAGCGCCGCTCGGCGGCACACATATCGATAGCCGCTGCTGCGTCCAGTGTCGCGGGCAGCACGCCGTACCGCTGCATCTCGCGTATCCAGCCGGGGTGCGGACGGAAGCCCGGCATGTCGAACCGCTTGATTTGCGCGAGCCGCGCCCCCGCGGCGGCGACGCTATCCAGCATGGCCCGGTAGTCCGCATCGTTCGTGTCCGCGAAGACCTCGCCGCATCGGCCCCAGCCGCCAGCCGACTTGCTCAGCGGCGCCAGGAGCAGGGGCGACAGCGCGGGGCGGGTCAGGTTGTAGAGCAGGTGGTTCGCATACGTGCGGCGCGGGTCGTCGGGCGACATGTCGATCCACGGCTGCAGGCCCTGGTCGTCCGACACGCTGCCGGGAAGTGCACGCAGCCCGGTGTGGCAGCCACCGCACCGCCGTTGTTGCGCGGCCATGGCCCTCTGCGTCTGCGGCCACCCTAGGTCGCGGCGGTCGAGTTGGTTCACCACGTACCCGCCGACCATCCCGGTGCCGAGGGCGGCGTAGGTCCCGGGGTAGGGCGCGCCGCAGTCGATCCAGAGCCGCACCATGAGCCGTTCGCGCTCGTTGAGGGCCGCGCCGTGGTGCGTGCCGTCCAGCTTGGCCATGAGGACGCTGGCCACGCTGCCCAGCGTCCGCGGAGGGTAGTTGGAGAGGGGCCGGTTGCGTCCGTCCGATACCTGGCTCCGGGCGAAGAGCGCGAAGTAGCTCTGCGAGTAGAGCGGGCCGCGGTCTCCCTCGAGCACGATCCGCCCCGCGCGCTGCTGGAAGCTGTGGCAGCTCACGCAGTGACGGTCCCAGATGGGCTGGATGTCACGCGGGTAGTCGTAGATGTCCGGCACGCCTGCGATAGGCGCGATCTTCGCCGGCGGAAGCGACATGGCCGCGGGACGCTGCGTCGGCGCCAGGGATCGCCGCTCATGGCAGCCCACGCAGCCCTGCGTCTCGCCGGGCGCCAGGCTTGCGAAGCTCTGCATCCGCTTCACGGGCGAGCCCTGCTTATCCAAGGCGATGAAGAAGAGGCTCCGCAGAGCGGGCGCCTCGAAGAAGGCCGAGCCGTCGGACGCCACGGGCACGGTGCCCAGGATGCGCTCCAGCGTGAAGGTACCGCCGTAGGAGAGGGGCTCCATACCGCCGGTGAAGTTGACGGGCTTTGGCAGTGACTCCATCACCATGAGCGACGCGATCTCCCCGCGCCGCACGCCCGCCATCTTGCGCCCCGCGTATACGTCGGAGAGCATGAACTTCCCCGTGGGCTCGGCGGAGGCCAACCGGTGTGTGGTGACGGTGAACTCCCTGCGCCGGGCGACCAGCGGGCGCGGCTCTTGACACTGGTACCCCGCGCCTGACTCGGCTGGGGGTAGCCGGTAGAGCTGCTGCACGCCGCCTCGGCCGTTGCCGACGACCAGCGTGTCGCCGGACGCCGCCATGATGCATTCCTCGGTGAACGCCCAGGGGTCGCGGAACCGCTGGCCCGCCGCCACGCGGCGGGAGCTCACCGGGTCGTCAGGCCCGCCGTTGGGGCTGAGGATGCGGATCTCGCCGTCGTGCTCCATCTGCCCGTGCCCCGGCGAGTAGATGCAGACGACTTTGTCGGTGCCTGGGACGGGCTTGGCGTCGATCATCACCACGCCGGGCATCTGGTTGCCGTAGTAGACCGTGTGGCCCGTGCCGTCGGGGTTAACCGACCAGAGGTGGTGGTAGTGGACCTGGCTCCGGTCGATGTACTCCCAGCGGGTGTAGAGCAGGCGGCCGTCGGGCATGGGCCAGGGCGTATTGTCGTGCTCGATGTTGGCGGAGATGGGCCGGATGCCCTGCCCGTCGTCGTCGCACCGGTAGAGCGTGGCCACGGGCGTCCGCCAGCAGTTCACCCAGCGCCGGCTCCGGCTGCTGATGAAGGCAATGCCGCCGTCGGGCAGGTAGGAGGGCTCGAAGTCGTCGAACGGACCTTCGGTGATCTGCCGCAGGCCGGAGCCGTCCGGCGCGATCTCGTACAGGTGGTAGTGCTCCGTGCCGCCCGGCCTATATGAGAAGAGGATGCGGCTGCCGTCGTAGCTCACCTGCGGGTCGCGGATGCCTCCCCGCTCGGTGGTCAGGATCGGCCGCGTCTTGCCGGTCCGCAGGTCCAGGCGGAGCAGGCGAGCTCCCTCGTTGTACATACGCTGGTTAGGATCATTAGCATCATATGCAAAGTTAGCATACCAGTGTCCGTCGTTGCCCATCTTGCGCACCACGAAGACCGCCTCGGGTACGCCCGCCATGGGCCCGGCAAGCGCCTCCTGCACGATGTCCGGCGTCGCCGCGGCAGGTGCGTTGGGCTTGTCGGATAGCTCGATGAAGTCGTAGACCATCCAGCTGCCCTGGTCCAGCGTGATCGCGATCTGGTTCGCGCCGGGCCGCACCGCGCCCTCGGGTAGCGGAAGGGTCAACACGCCGCCCTCGCCCATCTGCATCGGGTCGACGGCCATGCTGACGTCCTGCGCCGTTTCGGGCAGCCGTCGCCGAAGCGCCTGCGCGCCGTTGACACCCACGGTGATGCGGCTGGGCTCCCACGCCGAGAGCCAGCCGATATGGAGCCACCTGCGGCCCGCCGCGGCGGGCGCGTCGAAGCGGATGGTGAAGGTATGCGGCGAGCCGCCGGCCCAGGCGTCCTTCGTGCTGGGGTGGATGAAGGGCCAGTCACGCGCCGTGGAGCGGCCCACGGTGTAGACCACCGGACCCGCGAAGCGTTGCGTGAAGACGGTGTAGTCGCGGTCGGCGCATCCGAACTCGGAAGCGAGATGGTCGGGCGAGCCGATGCGGAAGAGTGCAGCGTCGGTGCGCGGCGCCGGTGCCGCCTGTGGGCTTGCCGCGGCGACCTGCACGGGGCGTACTGCGGCGGCGATTGAAGCGCTCGGGTTCCGCGGCCGTGTCGGCGATGCCGCCGAAAAGCCCAGCAGCGCCGTCAGCGCCGTAAGCATGATCACCAGGGGTCCGTTTCGCATGGTATCTCCCGCTCTCGAGCCCGCATCAGGCGGACATCAAGAGTATTGTACTAGCGGCGCCTGTGCGCGACGAGCCGACAGCCTTGCTGCCCGGAGGTGGCGGGATGCATATCGATGTGCGGCTGATGGAGAAGGGCGACGCTGAGCCCCTGAGCGCGGCGTTTGAGGCCGTGGGCTGGCACAAGCCGGTGGAGCTCTTCGAGCGCTACGTGGCCCAGCAGGGCGATGGGAAGCGGACCGCGCTGCTGGCCCTGGCCGACGGCGAGCCCGCGGGATACCTCACGGTGAACTGGCGCCCCCGGTACCGCCCCCTCCACGCCGAGGGGACCCCGGAGATCCAGGACTTCAACGTGCTGCCCCACTACCGGCGCCGGGGGATCGGCACGCTGCTCATGGACATCGCCGAAGGGCTGGCGCAGGAACGCTCGCCCGTGGTCGGCCTCGGCGTGGGCCTCTACGCCGACTACGGCGCGGCGCAGATCCTCTACGTGAAGCGCGGCTACGTGCCCGACGGCCACGGCGTCAGCGCGTGCGATGTGCCGGTACATCCCGGCCGAAGCGTCTGCGTGGACGACAACCTCGTCCTCCATTTCGTCAAGGAGCTACGCAAGCCCAAGGGCGGCGAGCACGGCTGATCCGACTGGTTCCGCTGGATTGCGCGGCCGGACCAACCGATCGGCCGATTCGTGCTACTCACACGGTGAGGGCAGTTCATGCAGACTGACGACAAGCGGCTACTGGCGCGGTTCACGGCAGGGGAGCGCGACGCCTACGACGAGGTCTTCCGGCTCTACGGAGGCCGCGTCACGGCGTTCGCGAGGCAACTCACGGGCAGCAGGGCCGATGCGGAGGACCTGACACAGGAGGTCTTCGTGACCGCGCTGGCCGGGCGGCATCGGTTCCGGGGGTTGTCGAGCCTCTTCACCTGGCTCTGCGGCATCGCCGTGCGCCGGTGGCGCGACCTGCGACGAACGCCGCGAGTGGCCACCGTGGAGTACCGGGAGCGTGACGGCGGCGAGCCCCAGGGCGGCGGCGTGGAGCCGGACGAGGCTCTGGCCCTGCGCGACGCGTTGGCGGCGCTGGACCCCCTGTTGCGGGAGCCGTTCCACCTCGTCGTGGTGCAGGGGCTGACCCATCGCGAGGCAGCCGCCGTGCTGGACCGGCCGGTGGGCACGGTGAAGTGGTGTACCGCCATGGCGGTGCGGAGGCTGCGGGAGGCGCTGAGAGATGAAGAGACAGACGGGGATCAGGGTCTGTCCGCGCGTTCGGCGCGACGATCTGATGGGACTGTGGGCGGGCGACCTGAGGAGGCTGCCGGCCTGGCGCCTGCGGATGCACCTGGCGAAGTGCGCTCCGTGCGCTGAGGAGTGGGCCGCCCTGCAGCGCCTGGCCGCGTCGGCCGGCGCCCTCCGTGCTGAGGCCGTGAGCGATGCGACTGCCGCGGCGATCTGGGCGCGGCGCGAGGCAGGGGCGCCCGTGTTCCGCTACCTCACCAGGCGCATGGTGGCGATCATCGTCGCCTGCGCAACGTCGCTGGTCGTCGTCGGCGCGGAGCTACGGCGGGCCACGGCGCCCTCCGCCGAGACGCTGCGGGTCGCCGCGCTGGTGGAGGCCGACACCCGCGAACTGGCCGCTGAACTGGCGCGCCCCATGCCGAGCCCGAATGGGGTCGACGACCTTGTCGCCGCCGTCAAGCTGCTCAAGGCGGCGGGAGGCTCCGATCGCCTATGGCCGAGCGGCGGCTCCCAGCCCGACCTGCGCGGCGAGCAGGCTGTGGCGGCCGCCAACGGACCCGCCCTGGCGCGGATGCGGCTCGGGCTCTCGCGGGAGTGCCGGATTCGGCCGGCTATGCTGGCCTACTCGACCCAGTACCGCGATGTCCGGGAGCTCTCGCGCCTGCTGCTGGCCGAGGGCGACGCTGCCGCATCGCGCGGCGATCTCGCTGCTGTTGTGCGTGCGGCCGTCGACGCGGTCCGGCTCGGGAACGCCGCCGCGAACTGGGGCGCCGTAGCTGATGCGCAGGTTGCCGACGCCTGCGTGCGGAACGGCGTCTGGCCCCTGGTGCGCAACCTCGAGCGGCTCGATGCGGGCCAGTGTCTCGCCGCCGCGTCCGGCCTGACGGCTGAGGCGCGGCGCCGTCCGCCGATCAGCGAGGCGATCCTGCGGGAACGGCTGGTGCAATGGAAAGACCTCGCCCAGTTCCCCCCGCAAGGGTGGGTCGGCCGGTGGCTACTCAACCCGAAGCGTACCGAGCTGGATCTTGCCGGATACCAGGCCGACTGGCGGCGCGAGGCCGACAAGCCGCAAGCGCTACGCCGCCCCGTTTCCCTGCGTCGGGGCGTTTGGACGAGCCTGATGCTGCCGTCCCTGGAGCGTGCCGCGTACATGCACGATGCCGGTACCGCGCACCTCCGTTGCCTGGTGGCTGCGCTTCGTGTCCGGGCCTATCGCCTTCGGCGCGGCACGCTGCCCGCGAGCCTGGCAGAGGCCGGAGTGCCCCGCGACATGCGGACCGATCCCTACACCGGCGGCGAACTGAAGTACCAGCCGGCCGCCGGCGCCTTCCTCCTCTACTCGGTCGGGCCGAACCTGCGCGATGACGGAGGCATCCCGCTGCCGGAGAACCTGGCGGAGCCCGGCGACAGCCCGCCCGGTGATATCGGCGTGGCGCGCTACGCTCGAAGCGCCGACGGGAAGCCCTTCCGCATGAACCCGGACCGGGTACCGAACATGCTGCCTGATCCCGACCTCACCAGGACGCGGCAGCGATGAGCGCCTCAGAACTGTCGGTCCCGCTCGGCTTCGCCCGCCGCGTACGCCGGGGTAGCCCGGTGCGAATGGCCGTCGAGGGCGTGGAGACCGGGGACGCGGACCTCGCCGCGCTGGCCGAAACCTGCGTACTGAGCCTGGTCGATGCCGAGGGCAGGCCCTGGCGCGAACGGGCCGCGGCCGCCGCGGCGCTGTCGCTGTCGCCGGACGCCCCCGAGCAGCGCTCCGTGGCCGTCGACGCCCTGCACCAGACGCTGGACCGGGAGCTCTGGCAGACGCAGCGTCCGCTTGCCGGGTTGGCCTACAGAATCGTGATCCCCCTCTGCCTGGCGCAGGGCGTGGCCGCAGTGGTCTACCTCTCGTCGCAGGGGCTCTTCCTGACCAACGGTTGGTTGGACGCGGCCTTCGGCGGCGCCGTGGTGGCGGGGATCGTCGCCTGCGTGCTCTGCTTTGTGGCCTCAGGGCTCCTGATGCCGGCCCTGGCGGGCGTCCGTGCCTTCCAGCAGAACCGCATACGCGCCGCCGCCGCCTGGGCGCTGGGCCGGCTGGGCGTCGCCGACGCGGCGGGTTCGCTGGCCGAGGCCGTCCTCTACGGCACGCCCGGTGTGGCGCGCGTTGCGTCTGTGGCGCTGCTGGAGGTGCTGCCCAACCTCACGCCGGCCGCCTACGATCCCGTGGACCCCGAAACGCCGCGCCTGCTCTGCCGCCTCCTCGGCCGCAAGGGCCCGGAGGCGGACCTCCTCCTCCTGGAGGCCCTCGGCAAGGTCGGCGGCGGCGGCGCACTGGCCGACGTGGAGCGCCAGGCGCGTTCGGCTCGCACCGAGGCCGTCCGTGCCGCCGCGGAGCGCATCATCCCCCGGCTCCGCGAACGCCGAGATCAGGAGCGCCACTCCGGCCGCCTCCTCCGTCCCGCCCGCCCGCCGCGCTCCGATGCCAAGACGCTGGTCCGTCCGGCCCCGCCCGGAGCTTCCGGCGACGAACAACTACTGGTTCGGCCCGTGCTTGGAGCAGGACAAGACGACCCGCGCACCGAATAGGGAATGAGCCGCGGCTCGATTCGCCGGGGAACATTGGAGTACGCCATGCCAAGATGCCTGAAGCCCGCTATCGCCCTGCTCGCCCTCACCGCCGCGCTGGGAGCCGCCGCCGCGCCGCGCGTGGAATACCGCCGCCTGCCGCTCAAGACCTTCATGAGCAAGATGAAGGCCGGGTGGCTGGGGCAGATCGCCGGGGTCTCCCTGGGCGCTCCCACGGAGTTCCGGTGGCAGGACAAGATCATCCCCGACGACGAGTGCCCGCGCTGGCAGCCCAAGCTCATCAACAACGCCTTCGCGCAGGATGACCTCTATGTCGAGATGACCTTTCTGCGCACCATGGAGCAGTACGGGCTGGGCGTCTCCATCCGGCAGGCCGGGCTGGACTTCGCCAACTCGCGATACAGCCTCTGGTGCGCCAACAACGCCGGCCGCACGAACCTGCGCCGGGGCATCGCGCCGCCCGACTCGGGCCACCCGAAGTTCAACAAGTGCCCGAACGACATCGACTACCAGATCGAGGCCGACTACTCGGGCCTCATCGCGCCGGGGATGCCCCAGGCCGCCGTGGAGCTGGGCGAGAAGTTCGGCCGCCTGATGAACTACAGCGACGGCCTCTACGCCGGCCAGTTCGTGGGCGCCATGTACGCCGCAGCCTACTTCCACTCGGACCCCGTCATCATCGTCGAGGAGGCCCTCAAGGCCATTCCCACCGAGAGCCAGTACGCCGAGATGGTGCGCGACATGCTGGCCTGGTATCGCAACGACCCGGACGACTGGCAGGCCACATGGCGCCTCTGCCAGGCCAAGTACCGCCTGAACCCCGAGTACCAGAAGTCGTCCAACGGCGGCATCGACTGCAAGATCAACGGCGCCTACGTCCTGCTCGGCCTCCTCTACGGCCACCGCGACCCCGAAGCCACCATGCGCATCGCCTGCCGCGGCGGCATGGACTCGGACTGCAATCCCTCCAGCGCCGCCGGGGTCCTCTTCACCGCGCTGGGTATGGAGGGCTTGGAGCCGCGCTTCTACGAGGCGCTGGAGCAGAAGCCCATCTTCAGCCACACGGCGTACAACGTGCCCCGCCTGCTGGAGGTCTGCCGCAGGCTGGCCCTGCAGGTCCTCCGCAAGCGCGGTGGGAAGATCGTGCGGGAGAACGGCGTCGACATGATGCTCATCCCGGTGCGCCCCGTGGTTCCCACTGCGCTGGAGCTGAGCTGGGCTCCCGGCCCCATCACCGGGGCGCGCTACACCCCCGCCGAGATGCGCAAGGTCACCATGCTCTCGGTGCCCGAGAAGGTCCAGCAGGCCGTGAAGCAGGTGCTACCCGGTTGGACCGTGCGCGACTGCGGACCCGACATGGACCCCGGCCTGCAGGCGGAGTACCGGGGCAAGAAGAACGTCGTCCTGCTCCATCCGCTGGATCAGGAGATCGGCTGCACCCTGAAGCGCATCCTGACCATCCCCGCCGACGGCGCACCCGTCCTGCGCATCGTCGTGGCCCGCGACGAGCGCGGCGACTTCGACCTCATCGTCAAGGTCGACGGCAAGGAGGCCCTCCGCAAGCCCATGACCAAGGAGACCACACCGGACTGCTGGACCACGGTGACGGTGGACCTGGGCGCGTGGAAGGGCAAGCAGGCCACCGTCGAGATCGTGAACCAGCCCAGCGGCTGGTCCTTCGAGGCAGCCTACTTCGCCGAGATCGCTCTCGTTCAGCGCCCCTAGGGAGGTTCCGTATGTCCGGTTGGCTCATCGCGTTGTTCCTGGCCGCCGCTGTTGCCGCCGCCGCCGCCGAGGCGAAGGCCGCGCCTGATTGGGACTTGCCCGACCCGTTCCGGATGGAGGACGGCTCGCGAGTGGCCTCCTCGGCGGACTGGTCACGCCGCCGGGCCGAGATCCGAGGCCTCCTGCTCAAGCACGAATACGGCGCGTCGCCCTCGGCCGACACGCGCGTCACGGCCACGGTCGGCGGGGTCTCGTACCTCTTCGACGGGGCCGCGTCGCAACGAAGGGCCACCCTGACGACCGGTCCCGACCAGGCCGTCGCCATGACCGTGGAACTGACCCTCCCGACGGGCAAGGGGCCTCACCCGGTCATGGTCTGCGGCGACGCCTGCTGGGGTTCGGTACCGGGCCTGCAGCGCATCCTGGAGCGGGGCTACGGCGTGGCCGCGTTCGATCGTACGGAGGTGGACCCGGACACCGCCGAGCGGACCAAGGGCGCCCGCGTGCTCTACAAGGGCGAGGATTGGGCCACGATCTCCGCCTGGGCGTGGTCCTTCAGCCGCGTCATCGACTGGCTCATCACAGTGCCGGAGATCGACGACCGCCGCATCGTGGTCACGGGCCACTCCCGCGGCGGCAAGGCCGCCCTGCTGGCCGGCGCGCTGGACGAGCGCGTCGCGGTTACCGCGCCGAACAACTCGGGCTGCGGAGGCGCGGCGCCCTACCGCATCGTGGACAAGGGCTCGGAGACGCTGGAGATCATCACCCGGGCCTTCCCGCACTGGTTCGTGCCCGGCCTGCGTGAGTTCAAGGACGACGTGACGAGGTTGCCCTTTGACCAGCACTTCCTGCTCGCCCTTGTCGCGCCGCGCGGTCTTCTCGTCACCAACGCGCTGGATGACCACTGGGCCGACCCGGAGGGCACCCAACAGACCTTCCTGGCCGCCCGGGAGGTATACCGGTTGTTGGACGCCGGCGGCAGGGCGGGCATCACCTACCGGCCCGGCGGCCACGGCCATACCGAGGAGGACTGGGCGACCTTGGTGGACTTCGCCGACCATCTCTTCCGGCGCGGCAAGCCGGAGCGGAAGTTCGACGCCCTGCCCTTCAACGGAGGCAAGAAGGCATTTCGCTGGTCGGCTCCGGGGTAGCCGTTCTGGAATCATAGCGTCTGGAGGGGCGTAATGCTCTGTAGCCGCGGCACGGCGGCGCATCACCGTCTGGCATCACTGCAGGTCGAAGCAGGAGGATCAGGATATGGCATCTCACATGATGCAGTCGCTACTGGCGGCTGCGGCAATGGCGGCAATGGGCGTTCCGGCTCTGGCAGGCGGGATCGATCCCGATCGAGGCCCCGATGCGCTGCTCCCCGTGAGTGGCCCGCACAGCATCACGATGGCCGAGGCGATCCGCCTCGACGCCATGCGCCCGGCGAGGTCGGAGCTGGTAGACGCGATCATCCGGCAACGCGGCCGGATCAACCGCACCAAGCCGAAGGTGCGGGGTGGCATGGCCGTGATCGGCGCTCCCTGGCACGGCATCTACAGCAAGCGCACATTCGTCGAAGAGGCGGCCGTCTACTTCCCGCCACCTGCCTTCGCCGGTGACCGGCCCGCGCCGCGGGCGCCGCAGACCATCAACACAAGCTTCATCGGGCTGGGGATCGGTGACGGGGCCGGGTGGATCCCGCCGGACACGAACGGCGCCGTTGGGCCCAATCACTTCGTGGAGGCGGTGAACTCGGACGTAGCCTTCTACACCCGCACCGGAACCAAGCTGTCGCAGGTCGCCGTGGAGAGCCTGTATGCCAACACGCCCTCGAACGGCGCCTTCGACCCTCGCATCATCTACGACCGCCTGAGCGGCCGGTGGCTGGTGGCGGTGCTCGAGATCAGCACAGATTCGAACAACAACGTCTTCCTGGCCGTGAGCAAGACGTCCGACCCCACCGCCGGCTGGAACTACTGGGAGATCGGCGTCGCGGCAGCAGGTTACTTCAACGACTTCGACTCGCTGGGCGTCGATGACAACGGCGTATACCTTGGGCTCACGAAGTTCAACGCGACCACATGGACCGCCACAACCACCATCGTCGCCATTCCCAAGGGGCCGGTGGTGGCGGGCGGAGCCATCTCACCTTCTGCCTTCGTCGGGCTGACGGGTTTCTACGCCACGCCGCAGCCGGTCACTTCGCTCACCGCCGTCGGGGCGAGCGGCGCGTTCTGGTTCGCCGGCAGCCCCGAAAGCACCAGCGCCGGCGTCATCTTCCGAAGGATCACATGGTCCGGCGCCTCACCGACCCTGGGCGGCGCCGTAGCCGTGACGACGCCCGCGTTCGGTCCGACCACCCTGGCCAAGGCCAAAGGGAGCACGACCGACGTCGACGCAGGCGACGAGCGGATGCAGATGGGCGTTCGCCGCGGCAACCGCATCTGGCTCTGCCGGAACGTCGGCGTGAACGCCTCGGGCGGGGCCGGCTCCACCCGAACTGCCGCCGAGTGGATGGAGTTCGACGTGTCGGGCGCCTCCCCCACCCTCGTCCAGTCCGGCCGTGTCTACGACCCCGCCGCCTCCGACCCGCGCATGTACTACTACCCGGCCCTCGCCGTGAACGGTCAAGGACACGTCGCCCTGGGCTTCTCGGGATCCAAGAGCACCGAGTACGTGGCTGCCTACACCTGCGGCCGCCTGTCTTCGGACACCGCCGGGACGATGCAGGCCATCGCCACCGTGAAGGCCGGAGCTGCCGCCTATACAGTGGTCTCGGGCGGGTTCAACCGCTGGGGCGACTATAGCTACACCAGCGTCGACCCGAACAACGACATGGGCATCTGGACTATCCAGGAGTACGCGCGCAGCACCAATTACTGGGGCACCTGGGTCGCCGAGCTCCGTTCGCCGGCCCCCACGGCCTCCAATCCCAGCGCAACGGCAACGCAGGGCCAGTCCGGCGCCTCCTTCACGCTCACCGGCACAGGCTTCTTCGACCCCGGCGCTGACTTCACAGGCCGCCTCGGCGTGGCCATCTCCGGCGGCTCGCCCAACGGCATCTCGGGCATCGTCGCCACCTACAACAGCCCCACCAGCGTCACGGTCACCTACAATGTGGCTGCCGACGCGCAGGCGGCCACGCGCAACATCGTACTGACTAACCCCGACGGCCAGGCCGTCACGGTGACCGGCGGCCTCACGATCTCCGCCGGCAAAGTGGCGTCGAAGCTGGTCGTCTTTGATCGAACCGGCAACTACACCGACACCATCGCACTGAAGGCCAACCTCTACCGCTCCAGCGACAACGCCATGCTGGGGAGCCGCTCGGTCTCGTTCAGCATCGCGGGCACTGCCGTCGGCTCGGCTACGACTGACGCGGCCGGGCTCGCCACGCTGAACTGGGCCATCACCTCCGGGGCGGCATCGCGCACCATCGGCGCCGACTTCGCAGGCGACGCGGGCTTCCTGCCCTGTACCGGCAGCGCGACGCTCACCTCCACGATCCAGCCGACAAAGGTCTACGTGGTGGACCGGCTGAACGTGAAGATCAAGACCTACACGGTACTGAAGGCCTATCTCTACACGACGGCCAACGTCATCCTGCCCGGCCGTACGCTGAGCATGTCGGTGGACGGCACGTCGCTGGGCTCCCAGGTCACGAACGGCAGCGGCTACATCTCCTACGGCTACACGGTGCCCGAGGGAACGGGCGCCGGCAACCGCGTGGTGGCCTCTTCCTGGGCCGGCAACGCGGGCTACCCGGCCTCCAACAGCACGGGCAAGCTGAGCGTGGTGCAGGGCAACCTCTACATCTGGCCCTACGTTCGCTCAGGCAAACGCGGCACGGTCCACCCGCTCAAGGGCTACGTCCGCAGCCTGCCGGACTACGTGATCCAGCCCGGCAAGTCGATCACCTTCAAGGTGAACGGCTCCACCATCGGCTCTGCCAACGTGGCGGCCGACGGATGGGCAACGGTGAACTGGACCATCCCCGCGGGCGAGCCCGTCGGCTCCCACACGGCCGCAGCCGAGTTTGCCGGCGACGCCTGGTACGCCACGGTGACAGCGACGACTACGTTCAACGTCGTGCTGTAGCCCGTCCGTCGTACCCCGCCACACGCACGACGGC
>CAJBBX010000167.1 GCA_903951425.1 uncultured Chthonomonas sp. | reverse complement strand
TCGGTCCGCACGCGCCCAAAGCCCCCCAGTCAAGCCACCTTACCGATTGAGTCGGGGTCCTTCACTGCGTTCAGGACGACGGCGTAAGGCGGGCCGGCGGATGCGTGGCCGTAAGCCCCACGCCGTCGGTCGAGTGCCTGTTCGCCGCCAGGCGGACAGGCGTATCGAGACCACGGTCGCACGCGCCACCGCGCCGCCCCAGTTGGCTCGGGCGTCCGTGCCCGAGTCCGGCAGACCCGAGCGAGCCGTGGTTTCGATGCGGCCCGCACGAACGGCTACGCGGGCCTACTCAACCGACGGCTGGGCGCGATGCGCACTCCGGGCAACGGCAACGGCGACTTGGGCGGGGCCGCTCTTGGGAAAGGTCGGCGCAACCGGGCCGTTGTCACGCCGCTCCCATCGGCTCGAACCTCGCCTGGAAGAAGCGGAGGTACTTCGGCTCGTGGACCATCCGTAGGCCCGGCGTGCCGTCGCGCTCGGCGTAGACGGCGGCCACCGACTCGGCGGTGACGTCCATGTGGGCCTGGGTGTAGACGCGACGCGGGATGGTGAGGCGGACGAGCTCCAGCTTGGGGTAGTGGTGGTCTCCGGTGGCGGCGTCGCGGCCGGCGGAGACGATGCCGCGTTCCATGGCGCGGAGGCCCGAGTCGAGGTAGAGCTGCGCGGCCAGCATCTGGGCCGGGAACTGGTCCTGCGGAATGTGGGGGTAGATGGCCCGCGCGTCGAGATAGACGGCATGGCCGCCCACGGGCCGGACGATGGGCACGCCCCAGTCGGCCAGCTTCGCGCCAAGGTACTCCACCTGGCCGATGCGCGCCCGGATGTGGTCGTCCTGCACCGCCTCGCCAATGCCGCGCGCCATGGCCTCCATATCGCGCCCGGCCATGCCGCCGTAGGTGTGGAGCCCCTCGTAGACGACGACCAGGTTAGACGCCTCTTCGTAGACCTTATCGTCGTTCACGGCCAGCCACCCGCCGATGTTGACCAGCGGGTCCTTCTTGCCGCTCATGGTGCAACCGTCGGTCAGCGAGCAGAACTCCAGCAGGATCTCGGCCACCCGCTTGTGGCCCTGCCCCGGCTCGCGCTGCTGGATGAAGTAGGCGTTCTCCACGGCGCGTGTGGCGTCCATGTAGACGGGGATGCCGTGGCGCGCCGTCAACTCCCGCACCGCCCGGGCGTTCGCCAGCGAGACCGGCTGGCCGCCCGCCATGTTCACCGTGGCGTGGAGGCAGACGTAGGGGATCCGCTCCGCGCCGACGCGCTGGATGAGGGCCTCCAGGGCCTCCAGGTCGATGTTGCCCTTGAAGGGGAGCTCCGATGCCGGGTCGTGCGCCTCGGGCACGATGACATCGACGAACGTGCCGCCCGCCAGCTCCTGGTGCAGGCGCGTGGTGGTGAAGTACATGTTGCCGGGCACGAAGTCGCCGGGCTTGATGAGTACCTTGGAGAGGATATGCTCGGCGCCGCGGCCCTGGTGCGTGGGCACGAGGTGTTTGTAGCCGTAGTGGGCCGTCACGGCATCCCAGAGGTTGTAGAAGTTGCGGCTGCCGGCGTAGGCCTCGTCGCCCAGCATCATGCCCGCCCACTGGCTGTCGCTCATGGCGCCCGTGCCGCTGTCGGTGAGCAGGTCGATGTAGACATCCTCAGAGCGGAGCAGGAAGGTGTTCCAGCCCGCATCGCGCATGGCCGCCTCGCGGTGCTCGCGGGTGGTCATGCGGACCGGCTCCACCACCTTCACCTTCCACGGTTCGGCCCACGAACGGCGGCGCGGCACGACGGGCAGATCGCTCATTGGCGGGTTCCTCGGCTCACAGGGGTGTCGTCGACGCGGCGGGCGTCCGAACGCGGCCGAGGTTTCAACAGCCATCGTCCGGAATCCTGCCCGGGCGCTAATCTGAGCCGGCCAGCGCCTCCGCCACCTTGGCCGCGAAGTCGGCGATGCTGAAAGGCTTCTGGAGGAACGATACGCCCTGGCTGAGCATGCCGCGGCGTGCGACCACGTCTGCGCTATAGCCCGACATGAACATCCGGCGGATGCCCGGCCGTAGCCCCGATATGCGGTCCGCCAGCTCGTGCCCGTTCATCTCCGGCAGCACGAGGTCGGTCACCAGCAGATCGATGGAGCCGGGGTGGCCCTCCGCCAGGCCGATGGCGGCCTCGGGGGTGCCCGCAGCGAGTACCGCGTAGCCGATGCCTTCCAGTACCCGCGTTGCCAGGTGCAGTAGGATCTCCTCATCCTCTACGAGCAGGATGACCCCGCTGCCCCGGCTCACCGCCCGGTCCGTACGCTCGGCCTCGGCCTTAACGGCATCCGACGAGGCCCGCGGCAGGTAGATGCGCATCGTCGCGCCCATGCCAGGCTCGCTGTAGACGCCGATGAATCCGCCGTTCTGGTGCACGATGCCGTGAACAGTGGCCAGGCCCAGGCCGGTGCCGTGGCCGGGTTGCTTGGTGCTGTAGAACGGTTCGAACAGGTGCTCGCGCACCTCATCGGACATCCCCGCACCGTCGTCGGTGACGGTCAGGACCGCGTACTCGCCCGGCGTCATCTCCGCGTGCCGCGAGCACTGCTCCGCATCGATGACGGCGTTCGCGGTCTCGATCACCATGGAGCCGACCCCGGCGATGGCGTCGCGTGCGTTGACCGCCAGATTGGCGACGATCTGGTCGATCTGCGAAGGATCCATCCGCACCGGCCATAGCTCGAACGCCGGTTGCCATGAGAGTCTGATGTCCTCGCCGATCAGCCTTCGGAGCATCTTGAGCATGCTGCCGATCTCGGCGTTCAGGTCAAGCACACGGGGCGCGATGGCCTGCCTGCGCGCGAAGGCGAGCAGTTGCCGGGTCAGGTCGGCGCTTCGGTGCGTCGCGTCCAGGATCTCATTGAGGCCGGTGCGCAGGGGGCTCTCCGGGGGTAGCTCCTCCAGCATGAGTTCGCTGGAGCAGAGGATGGCCTGGAGCATGTTGTTGAAGTCGTGCGCGACTCCGCCGGCCAGGCGCCCGATGGCCTCGGTGCGCCGCGCCTGCGCGAGTTGCGCCGTCAGGCGCTCATGCTCGCCCTCGGCCTGCTTGCGCTCTGTGATGTCGCGTACCGAGTGCACAGCGCCGGCATAGTGACCGTCCGCGTCATGGAACGGGTCGACGATCACCTCGAACCACCCGTCGTCCATCTGCAGTTCGGTGGCCTCGCGCTTCATCGTCCGAATGGCCCGGAGTGCCGGACAGTCACAGATGGGCTCCGCCGTGCCGTGGACGATCTCCCAGCAATGGCGTCCGATCATCTGGTCGCAGGGCCGGTGGAAGTAGCGCTCTGCGGAGCCATTGGAGCGCACGATCCGCTGGTCGCGGTCCAGTATCCAGATGGCGCTGTCGGTAGCGTCAAACGTCTGCTGCCAATCGTTGGCAGTGCGCGCCAATGCCGCCCTAGCCCGGCTTCCGCAGTTAGGCCCCGAATCCGGTGGTCCTGTGATCTTAACTAGGCGACAGATGTCTGTGCGAAGTCTACACTACATCCTCGGTGATTCTTAGCTGCTCCGGCAGCCTCATTC
>CAJBBX010000166.1 GCA_903951425.1 uncultured Chthonomonas sp. | reverse complement strand
GTCCGGTTTGAGAGCGCGACCCTCCACGATGTCGGCCTCTTCCTTGGTGATCGGCCTGGCCTTCAGCAGGGCATCGAGCTTGCGGTAGAGCGGCGCGGCGTTGTCGGCGGCGCGAACGGGCGGGCGACGGGCCAGTTCGCCGGGAGTGAGAGGGAGCCCGGCGCGCCGGGCGGCGGCCATCTCCTGCTTCAGCGTGCCCGGAGGCGCCAGGCCAGGTCCGGCAACACAAGCCATTGGCGTGGCAAGGAGCAGAGCCACCACCAGTCCGCAGCCGGCCAAGTGCAGGCGCATAGCAGTCCTCCCTCTGAGCGTCCAGCGATGCCTGACGCAGTGCCAGCGCCCTACCGGTAGTACGGCTCCAACGTCGCCACGTTGCGTCTGTGGGCGTGCGACATGTCACTCAACACGAGCCGCCCCAGCCGTCATCCTGACGGATAGCGGAAGGACCCCCCACGCGGGTCCGCTGCACCCTCGGTCCGCACGCGCCCGAAAGCCCCGAATCAAGCCGCCTGGCCGCTCGGCTCGGTGTCCTTCACTGCGTTCAGGACGACGGCGGCGGCGCCACCGTGACCACCACCCGGGCGTACCGCGTGAGCGCCGGCGACCCTTTGTCGGTCACCGCAAGGACCAGGTGGAGCGTCTGGGGTGACGCGGTCTGGGGCGCGCGGAACGATACGCGAGGCGTCGCGGACCCCTTGATTTCCGGCATGGGACCCACGTAGGCGCCGGCCTCCGGGTAGAAGGCCCACTCATAGGAGAGGCCCTGCCCATCGGGATCGGTGGAGCGGCTCGCGTCCAGCGTCAAAGTCGAGCCCGGCGCTATGTCCCGGCGTAGCGGGCCCGCCACGCGCACCACCGGCGGGTGGTTGGCGCCGAGGTAGTCGGCGACGCACCAGTCCATGCGGGCGCGGAAATCGTTCTGCAGGTGGACCGCCCAGCGGCTCAGCGAGTTCTCGCGGTGCGTCGAGCCCTGCCACGCGTCGGCCTGGTTGGCGCAGTAGTAGGGGCGGCCCGGGTGCGCCTCGTTGCGGCCGTACCGGCCGGCCCAGCTTCCCCACGTCGGCTGCTCGGGATCGTTCATGCCTGTGGGGATCAGGTAGATGAACATCATCGAGTCGCCCTCCTTCTGGGCGGGGCCTGTGTTCGTGGGGTAGAGCGCCCCCAGCGGCCCGTGCCCGGCCAGCACGTCCCTGCGGAGGTCGAATCCGCCTGCGCCGGCCGTGATCGCCGAGAAGCGGTGGTACCAGCGGCGGCCATCCAGCTCCGGTCGGAGGGTGTCGACCCAGATAGGGAAGGGCGGCGAGGTCTTCGTGGTGTGGTCGCCGAACTGGTCGTCGCCGCTGATCCTCAGCCGGCTCTTGAAGGCGGCGTAGCCGGTCTGCCCGCGCTCGGCGAGTACCCGGTCAAGCGTGCGCTTCAGGCTGCTGGGGTCCGAGCCGTAGTCGGTGCCCCAGTTCATGAACCAGATCGGCCTCGGGTCGGGCGCGTCCACGGCGGCCATGATGAGGCGCATTCCTGCGTCCGAGTCCGCCGTCCCCGAGACCGTGTGGCGCAGCAGGTCTGCGGGCTTCGGGTAGCGGGGATCATGCCTCACAAGGCGGCTGTAGCACTGCCCGTAGGCCTCGACCATGCGCCGCACGATGGCCGGCCCTGTGCGCTCACTGTTGCGGTTCTCGCCGTCGCGTGCGGCGGCGCGGTTGGCGATGATCCCCTCGACGTCCCACTCGTTGGTGTAGAGCAGGAAACGGACCAGAGACTGCTCGTCATCCGGGTCACCTCCGGCATCGGTCTCCACGATCACGCGTAGCCGCCCCGGCTCAGCCTTCGGGGCCGCCTGAGCGCCGGACCCACAACACCCAAGCACACCCGCTAGGAGCATCGCACCCACCCAGCCCGAGACCCGCATGGCGCCCCCCTCCTTCGGCGCCGCACGGACGCCTCACCGCACGGCATCCCGTCGCCGACGCAGTACGACTATAGACGTACAAGACGCCCGCCCGTGCGGTGGTGACGCCATATGCCAGTTGGCTGTCACCATGCTGCGCTGTGGGAAGCGGACGACGACGGCCGGGACGCCATTGACCGCACTGACCGAGTTGACAAAGCGACGGCGCCGCCCCGGCCGTCATCCTGACGCGCAGCGGAAGGACCGCCCGTGCGGGTCCGCTGCACCCTCGGTCCGCACGCGCCCAAAGGCCCCGACCAAGCGCCTTGCCGCCTGAATCTGGGTCCTTCGCTGCGTTTAGGAAGACGGCAACGGCGGGCCGGTCAACCCTCCTACTGCCTGCAAATTGACACATCAGATGTCAATTTACAGGGTACACTTCGGTCTGGGAGGGCGCCATGTACCTTGAGCGCACGATTGAGCGCCATGTCCACGCCGCGGCCGGAGAGTTCCCCGTCGTCGTCGTGACCGGGCCACGCCAGGCGGGCAAGACCACCATGCTGCGCCGGGTCGTCGGCGAGCAGGCCGGTTACGTCTCACTGGACGTGCCGGACGTCCGCGCGGCAGCCATCGCCGATCCGCGATCGTTCCTGGCGGCCTGGCGTCCGCCGGTGATCTTGGACGAGGTCCAGCAGGCCCCCGAGCTACTGCCATACCTCCGCGCCGCGGTTGACGAGGCCCGTGAACTGCCGGGCCGGTACATCCTCAGTGGCTCCCAGAACCTGCTGCTGCTCCAGCGCGTCACCGAGACACTGGCCGGGCGAGCGGCGATCCTGCGCCTCTTGCCCCTGTCGCTGCGCGAGTCCGTCGGGTTGCCGCATGCCCCGTTGCCGTGGGAACAGCCGCCGAGACCCGACAGGCCTGCCACGATCGATCCCTCATGCGCGTATGGCGGCCTCTGGGAGCGCCTCGTCCGCGGCTTCTACCCGGAGCTGGTCGCGCATCCGAGCAGGAGCGCCTCCCGATGGTACGCATCCTACGTGCAGACCTACCTGGAGCGCGACGTCCGTGCGGTGCGGCAAGTGGGCGATCTCTCAGCCTTCCAGGCGTTCGTCCGATCGCTCGCGGCCCGGACCTCGCAGCAGCTGAACCTATCGGAGGTCGGGCGCGACGTGGGCGTTCCCGCCGCGACATGCCGCACGTGGCTTTCTGTCCTCGAGGCCACACACCAGATCGCCATCGTGCGGCCCTTCTTCGCGAACCTCGGCAAGCGCCTTGTGAAGAGCCCCAAGGTCTACTTTATGGACACTGGGATGGTCTGCCACCTCTGCGGGATCACGACCGCCCGGCAGGCGGCCGACGGTCCGATGGCCGGTGCGCTCTTCGAGACGGCGGTCGTCGTCGAAGCGATGAAGTCGGCGCACCACAGATTCACCGACCCGAGGCAGTTCTTCTGGCGGACCGCAGAGGGCCGCGAGGTGGACATGGTGCTGGAGACGGCCGATGGCTTGGCGCCGGTGGAAGTCAAACCAGGCGCCACGCCCAGGCCGGCCATGGCGTCCGGCATCGAGGCGTTCCGGCGGGAATACGGCCCGCGCACGACGCGCGGCTTCATGGTCCACACCGGCGATACCGTGCTGCCGCTAGGGCCGGATGCCCTTGCCCTGCCCTTCGGCTGGATGGGCGGAGCCGACGCACCGGCCAACCTGTCCCTCGGCTAGGCGCCCGGCCAACGCAGGACCACCTCGCGGAATGGCTGGCCCGGCTGCTTCGGTGCGCCTGTGTACTTGCCGGTGGGGCCGACGCTGTAGATGACGAAGCCCTTGCCCTCGATCCGGTACCGCATCGGCTTGCCATCGAACGGGTCCGTCGGGACGGCCTTCATGCAACTCGCCAGTGTCTGCGGTAGCGCCTTGTGCTGGGCGCGGAACTCCAGGGCGGCGGCCATGGCCCGTAGTGCGCCCTGTTCAGCCACCGCCCGGGCGAATAGGTCCTGTGCCGGGGTGATCACCGGCAGTAGCAGTGCCGCCGCCTTGATCATCATGTCGCGGCGGGAGGTCCGCGCATCGATATCGGCCTGCAGCGTCGAGACCGTTCGCCGGCCGACGAGGTACGGCTGCCGGAGGGCGTCTGCCTTCAGGCGGTAGTACCAGATGAGGTACGCGGCGTTGGCGTCGAGTAGAGCCGGCGACAGCTTTGGCCGGACCTGTGCTTCCGTGGTCTGCCTGCCGGTGTCGCCCTCTAGTTGGGTAAGTGCCGCCGGGTGCTTCCGAACCATCGCGATCCAGACCATAGCCATCACGACCTCTCCGCGCATGACCTCGGCGACCGGCCGCGTCCTATAGGAGGCCATGGCCGCTTGCACGCCCATGGCTACCGCCTCGGTAGGACGGGCGGTGACGATAGACTCCATGCGTCTGATGCCAAATGTCTGGATCGCGACATCACACAGGTGCCCGAGCACGCACGAATCTGACGAGGCATGCCGTGCCATGCTGCCGATGGTAGCGCACGTGCGCAGGGCGCCGAGGGTATCCCCGGAGCGCATCTGTACGTTGGCTTTGCACGACAAGAGCCGAGCGGCCTTGCGGAGCCGGGCGAACTCCGGGGTGAGGAACCATGGATTGGCCCAATCGCGTTGGAAGTCGCAGTCCGGCCTGGCGGCGGCCCGATGGATCAGGTCCATGAGGTCCTTGCGCCTGGCGAAGAAGGCAGCCGCGGCTGCGATGTCTGCGACAGAGGCGTCCGGTTTGAG
>CAJBBX010000165.1 GCA_903951425.1 uncultured Chthonomonas sp. | reverse complement strand
GGTGGGGAGCCACGAGGAGTACGCCACGCCGGAGTGCATGGACCTGGACGACCTGCTGGCCTATGATCGGGCCGGACGGGTGTTGCTGGTGGACCTGCTGGACGACCTGGGCCTCACCGGCGCGGCCAGCTTCCACTGCAACTCCGTGGACCACTTCGGGGGCCATACCTTCGGGTGCCACGAGAACTACCTCGTCCGCATCGAGGAGAGCGCCTTCGTGGAGGCCCTGGTCGGCCTGCTGCCGTTCCTCGTCACGCGGCAGGTCTACGCCGGGGTCGGGCGGGTGGGCGGCCACCGGCTCACGCGGCCCAGCAGCAAGGACAACGTGCTCCAGGTGGGCGAGCATGAGATCGACACGGTCTGGGTGAGCAACTTCTACGGGGTGGAGATCGACCCGACGGTGAATTTCCAGCTCTCGCAGCGAGCGGACCACATCGTGCGTGCCATCTCCTCGCGGGTTCGGTTCAACCGGGCCATCATCAACCCAAAATGGGATAGCTACTACGACTACGAGGAGACGCACCGGCTCCACATCCTCTTCGGCGAGGCCAACATGAGCGAGTACGCGGCCAAGCTCAAGGTGGGGGCCACCGTGCTGGTGCTCGATCTGTTGGAGATGCACGAGGCGCCCGACGACCTGGGCCTGCAGGAGCCGCTCATTGCGCTGCGCCAGATCTCGCGAGACCCGTCGCTCCGCTGGCTCGTGCGGCTGGAGGACGGCCGTACGCTTTCCGCGCTGGACATCCAGCGGCGCTATCTGACTGCGGCGGACCGCCTGCTGTCCGGGCGCGACGCACAGACCGACTGGGTCCTGCGCGAGTGGCGGCGGACGCTGGACGATCTGCAGGTGAACCCGCTCGCCACGGCGGACAGGCTCGACTGGGCGGCCAAGCGGTCGGCCCTTTCGCGTTTTATGGAGGCCGAGGGGGGATCGTGGCAAGACGACGTGATGCAGAGCCTCGACCTGGAGTACCACAACGTGGACCCGCGCGACAGCCTGCACGCCGCGCTGGAAGATGCCGGCGAGATGCCGCGCCTGACGTCGCCGGTGGCCGTGCATCGAGCGCTCACCGGTCCGCCCCAGAATACCCGCGCCATGGGGCGATCCATGGTGATCGAGGAGTTGCTGCGCCACCCCGATGCCCGGTACGTCATTGACTGGGACGCGGTCTACGTCGAGGACCAGCCCGCGCTCCTGCTCCGCAACCCCTTCCACACCTACGAGCGCGAGGCGGCGCGCTTCACGCAGCGGCTACGGCGCGACTGAACCGCGGAAGGTGAACCCATAGGCGGCGGCGAACCTAACTCCAGCCACTTCTGGAGGTGCAAGCATGTCGCGCAAGTACCGTTTGGGCATCGCGTCGCTGGTCCATGACCATGTCTGGGGCGAGCTGAACCACTGGGCCACAGAGGCAGAGGTCGAGATCGTCGCTGCCGGAGATGTGAACCAGGAGCTCCGGGACCGGGTGAAGGCCGAGTACGGCGTCCCGCGGCTCTACGAATCGTGGCAGGCCATGCTGGCGGCCGAGGATCTGGATATCGTGCAGGCCGCGGCCGAGAACAGCGCCGGGGCCGACATCGTGGAGGCCTGCGCCGCGCGGGGCATCCACGTCGTAAGCGAGAAGCCCATGGCCGCCACGCTGGCCCAGGCGAACCGCATGGTGGCGGCCGCACGGTCGGCGGACACGCTGCTGCTGGTGAACTGGCCCACGGCATGGCAACCGGCAATCCAGGAGATGGAGCGGCGCATCCTGGGCGGCGAGATCGGCCGGGTCTTCTACTTCAAGCAGCGGTCGGCCCACAACGGTCCCATGGAGATCGGCTGCAGCCCCTACTTCTGGAAGTGGCTCTACGACGAGCAGCTCAACGGCGCAGGCGCGTTGATGGACTACTGCTGTTACTCGGCCGATATGTGCGCCCGGTTCCTGGGCCGGCCGGAGAGCGTCACGGGCTTCCGCGCCACGCTGGTGAAGGACTACCCGATACCGGACGACAACGCGGTCATTCTGATGAAGTACCCCGGTGCGTTCGGCCTAGCCGAGGCCTGCTGGACGCAGACGGTCTCCTACGCCACGCCCAATCCCGTGGCCTACGGAACGGGCGGGAGCCTGGCGGTGCATGGGGACAAGGTCGTGATCGAGACGCCGGAAGGGCGTCGCGAGATCGAGCCCGCGCCATTGGCCGCACCGATGCAGAGCGCGGCGCAGTACCTGCTGCACTGCTTGCGGACCGGCGAGCCGGTTCAGGGCTTCTGCAGCATGGAGGTGAGCTGCGACGCCCAGGAGATCCTCGAGGCCGGCAAGCGGGCGGCTGACACCGGTGTGACGCAGGTCCTGCCGCTGACCTCAGTGTAGGAACGCCGCGACGACCCGCGGGAACGAGCCCTGCGGGTCGTCCGCTCTAGTCTCCGGCTACCTTACGAGCAGCACGGGGCACTGGGCTCGGTGGCGCACCTTGTCTGCCACGCTACCGAGGAGGAGGGAGCGGAAGCTACCGGCGCCACGGCTACCCAGGACGATCAGGTCGTAGCCGCCCTGCGCGGCCACCCGCAGGATCTCGTCGGCGGGATGCCCCATGCCAAGCAGGCTGTCGTACGGCACACCGTAGGCGTCAAGCTCCTTGCCGGTCTTGCGCGCCACGGCATCGTGCTCGTCCTTGGCCATGCCGTTAACCGTGGCACGGTCAAGCTCCAGGCCAGGGGTATCGGCCTGTGGCATACGGGCGGCGGGAGTCGTGAACACGTGCAGAATGGTCACGGCAGAGCCGTACCTGCGGGCGATATCACCCGCGGTTGCGGCTGCCTTAAGGGCGTGATTGGACCCATCGGTGGCGACTAGTAGCTTGCTGAACATGACGGCGGCCCTCCTGCATCACCATTCTACGACGTAAGCACGAGTGGCGCAAGCCCATATCTGATGCGTGGTCGTGTTAACTGGTGCCTGACGCGGAGCCCGGTCGTCCCGCGTTGCGCCGTCGACGGGCCGTGAGCGGGTGCGCGAACATCCAGATGCCCGTGATCAGCAGTATGAGGAGCGCGATGCCGCTGGGAAGGAAGACCCCCAGTTTGGTCCAGTCTCCGGCAAAGAACGAGCCGTCGTGCATGGCCTCGATGGCGTCCGAGCGGCGGTAGGCTTTGCTGAGGGCGACCCCGGTGGCGAGGTCCACCTGTACCTCCCAGCCCGACTTCATCTGGACCTTGGCGAGCCCTCGTCCGGGCCGGATATCGATGCGGTTGATCTCCTCCCAGCGAGCGCCGGCAGAGCCCGGGGCGGTTCGGGCCGCCGCGAGCAACGTACCCCATGCGACAGCCGGCGGCCCGCCGATCGGCCGCGACTCCGGCGGCTGTACCCATGCCACTTGCTTCTTGGCCTGAAGCAGCAGCCCGGTGACGGTGACTACCAGCAGCGGCAGGGCGACGGCGGCGCTGAGCCAGTAGTGGACGCGCCTGTTCAGTAGATAGGACGACACGTTGCATACACCTCCCGTTTCGTGGCGATATGGGGTACCGCCTACCGGTGATACGTTGCAGACGGGGTGCGACATCACGCATGGTCGTCTGCGAGGGATCGCAGATCACGTGCTACGTGGCCTGTCCGCCGGCAGCGCGGAGCCTCAGCGCGGCGGTCTGGGCCGCGTCGCCGCCTGTGAGGGTTCGGCCAAGGCGGTAGTGCTCCAGCGCATGGCGCTCGGAGCCGAGGCGCACGTAGGCATCGCCGAGCAGCAGGTGGTAGGCCGGGTTGTCCGGCGCTCCGGCTACGGCTTGCCGGAGCCAGCGGACCGCGTCCATGACGCACTGCAGGCGCAGGTAGAGCATTCCCAGCCTCAGGCAGTAGTAGTGGTCCACGGGGGCCAACTGCGCCGCCGACTCGAGTTCGCGGGCGGCGTCGAAGGGCAGTGCCGCGCGGTCGTAGAGGTCGGCCAGGCGGAAACGGTAGAAGTGGCTGGCGGGCTCGACATCGCACGCGGTGGCTAGCTCGGCGACCGCGTCCACGAGGTCTCCCATCAGGTCCAGGGCCTCGGCCAGGCGGAAGCGGTAGTAGGCGTTCGTGGGCGCCAGCCCCACGGCCTTGCGGTATGCGTCGATCGCGTCGCCGAGGTTGCCGCGCTTGCGGCTCATCTCCGCGGCGTTGAAGTGGCCCGCGCCGCGCCTGGGACGCGGCGTAGGACCTTTTGGGCGGCTATGGGGCCGATTGGGCGCGGCTCCGCGCGTATCGTGTGGGGTGGGTTCGGGATGGTTCATGTTGGCTGAGTGTGCCGCCCGTGCGGGCGCCGGATGGGAGTCTACCGCTTCGGTGCGCGGCTGTCCACCAAGATGGTGACCGGGCCGTCATTGATCAACGCCACCTTCATGTCCGCGCCGAAGATGCCGCACTCCACGTGCAGGCCCAGCCGCCTGAGCCCGGAGCAGAATGCTTCGACCATAGGCTCGGCTTGCTCGGGCCGGGCCGCATCGATGAAGCTGGGCCGCCGCCCGTGGCTCACGTCGCCGTAGAGCGTGAACTGCGAGACCGCAAGCACGGCCCCGCCCGACTCGAGCGCCGATCGGTTCAGCTTGCCCGCGTCATCCTCGAAGACGCGCAGGTGGGCGCACTTCTGGACGGCGTACTCCAGGTCGGCGGCCGTGTCGTCAGTACGAACGCCGAGCAGGACTAGCAGCCCGCGCTCGATGCTTCCCACGACGAGGCCATCCACGGTGACGGACGCCTCCAGGACGCGCTGGACCACAGCCCTCATCGCGGGCGCGCGGTGCCGCTGAGCAGGCGCTCTACGGCAAAGATATCGGTCAGGCGGTTGAGCGCCGTGACCAGCTTGGCCAGGTGCGCCACGTCACGTACCTCCACGGTGATCCACATGGTGGCCACGCGTCCCACGAGGTCGCTCTGGGTCCTCGAGGCAGTGATATTGGTCTTGAGCTCAGCGAAGATCGTGCCTACGTCGCCCAGGAGCCCGGTGCGGTCGGCCGTGTCGATGCGGAGGTTCACGGCGAAGACTGCGGCGGTCTCGCTCTGGGCGCCGTATTCCACGCGCTGGATGCGCTCGGGCTCGGTCTCCAGGTAGCGCACGGCATTGGCGCACTCGCGGCGGTGCAGCGTGATGCCCTTGCCGCGGGTGACGTATCCGAGCACCGAGTCGCCGGGGATCGGCAGGCAGCAGTTGGCGCGGCGGAAGGCGACGTTGTCGATATCGCCTGCGCTGACGGCGAGGCGGCTCACATCGGATCGGGCCTTGCCTGTCGTCAGGTTGGTGGGCGCCACATGGGCCGGTTCCGGCGCCAGGCGATTGAGGACCGTCCCGACGGCCACGTTGCGCATCCCGATGGCGGCGAGGAGCTCCGTCTCGTCCGGCAGGTTCATCTGGATAGCGATGGGGCGGAGCGCTTCGTCTCGGATGGCGCGCTCTTCAACGCCCTGGCGCACCGCCTCGCGGAGGAGCATTTCGCGGCCGGCCTGGATGTGCTCATCGCGCAGGAGGTGCTTGAAGTAGGCCTTGATCTTGCTGCGGGCGTGGCCGGTCTTGGCAAGGGCCAGCCAGTCGCGGCTGGGCGCGCTGTTGGAGCGCGTCATGATCTCCACGACGTCGCCGTTGCTCAGCGTGTAGGCGAGCTGGACGATGCGCCCGTTTACCTTGGCGCCCACCGCGTGGTTGCCGACGCTGGAGTGGATCCTGTAGGCGAAGTCGATGGGCGTGGCGCCGCTGGGCAGGTCGAGCACGTCGCCTTGCGGCGTGAAGACGAAGACCTGGTCGGAGAAGAGCTGCTGGATGACGGCGCTGAGGAACTCGCGGTGGTCGCCAGGGTTGTCCTGCCAGTCGAAGAGTTGCTGGCGCAGGAAGGAGAGCTTGCGCTCGAACTGGTCCTCGGCGCGGCCGCCCTCGCCCTTCTCCTTGTACGCCCAGTGCGCAGCCACGCCGAACTCGGCCGTGCGGTGCATGTCCCATGTGCGGATCTGGATCTCCAGCGGCTTGTCGCGCGGGCCCAGGACCTTCAGGTGGAGCGACTGGTAGTTGTTGCTCTTGGCCCGCGCCACGTAGTCGGCGTACATGCCGTGCATGGGCGTCCAGAGGTTGGAGATGATGCCCAGCGCGTGGTAGCACTCGTTCCGCGTGTGGACCAGGACGCGCAGGGCCACGAGATCGTAGATGTCGGTGAAGTCGAGCTCCTGCTTGAGCATCTTCTGGTAGATGCTGTAGAGGTGCTTTGGGCGGCCGGTGATGTGCGCGTCGGGGATGCCCTCCTGGGCCAGCCGCTCCTTGAGGATGCGGACGGCCTCCTGGACCTCGCCCACCCGCTCGCCGCGGGTCTGGGCCACGCGCCGGGCGACCTGCTCGTAGGCCTCTGGCTCCGAGAACTTGAACGCGAGGTCCTCCAGCTCCCACTTAATCTGCCAGATGCCGACACGGTGCGCCAGCGGGGCGAATATCTCGAGCGTCTCCCGCGCGATGCGGCGCTGGGAAGCGGGCGACATGTGCTGGAGGGTGCGCATGTTGTGGAGCCGGTCGGCGAGCTTGATGACGACGACGCGGAGATCCTTGGCCATGGCCAGCAGGATGCGGCGCAGGTTGGCGGCGCGCTTGGCGATATCGGCCTGCGTGGCGGCCGCGGGACCTTCATCCGGCGCCTTGGCCGGCTCCTTGGCGTCGTCGCCGGGCTCCGCTTCGACCTTCTTCAGGTTTGTGAGGCCATCGACGAGGCCTGCGACTTCGGCGCCGAAGCGCTGTGAGATGTCCTCGATCTTGGCAGGGGTATCCTCCACCACGTCGTGCAGCAGGCCCGCGGTGATGGTGGCAATGTCTGTTTCCAGGTCGGCGAGGATACGGCTTACGGCCAGCGGGTGGGCGATATAGGGGTCGCCGGAGGCGCGGATCTGGTCGCCATGCCGCTCCACGGCGTAGGCGTAGGCCTTCCGGACGGGCTCCAGGTCGTCGTCCGGGCGGTGGTGCTGGAGGGCGCGGAGCAGCTCCTCGAACTGCTGTGCCGGATCGGCCTCGCCCGGCGCCGAAGGGGCCAGCACGGTATCCATGGTCATGGCCGCATCCCTCCTGCGTCGACGGCGTACGGCCGAATGTCCCGAAGCACGAACTGAACGCTCTCGCGCTCCTCGTACTTGTTCACCTGCAGCCGGCAGCAGACGTCTACCAGGTCGCCCGGCTTCAGCGTCGCGGCGTGTTCGGCCATGCTCCACCAGACCCCGTCACGTACCGAGTGCCTGGCGGTGCGGAAGCGGAGCTTCAGGTGGTTGCGCTCCTTGCCGATGCGGAAGCAGTCGGTGATCTCCAGCCCGCGCAGGACGCAGAGGGGATCCTCGTTGCCCGCGCCCCAGGGCTGCATGCGGGCGAGCTCGGCGACGCCGGGAACGGTGAGCTCATCGGCATCGACCTCCAGGTCGGCCTGCAGCGACGGGACCAGGTCGCCGGCCTGGAGCGAGCGGCCTGCGGTCTCGACCATGGCGGCGCGGAACCTGCCGATGCGGTCGGCCTCCAGCGAGAAGCCCGCCGCAGCGCTGTGGCCGCCGAAGTCGCGCAGGTGCTCGGCGCCGGTTGCGATGGCCTGATGCAAGTCGAAGCCGGGAATGGAGCGAGCCGAGCCCCGAGCCGTGTTGGCGCCCTTCTCGATGGCGATCATGGCGGTTGGGCGCCAGTAGCGCTCGGCGATGCGGTTGGCCACGATGCCCACGATACCACGGTGCCACTCGGTCGATGAGACGACGATGAAGGGCTGCTCGTGGTAGCCGGCCGCCTCGATCTTCTCGATCGCCTGTTCCAGTATGCGCGTCTCGGTGGCGCGGCGGCTGATGTTGGCCTGGTTCAGCTCGGCAGCAAGCGCCTCGGCCTGGGGCATCTCACGCGTCAGCATCAGGTCCAGCGCGGTCCGTGCGTCGCCGATTCGGCCGATGGCGTTGATGCGGGGGCCGATACCGAATCCGATGTCATCTGAGGCAAGCGGGCGCGACGGCGGGATGGCGCTCACGGCGAGGAGCGCCTGCAGGCCCACCTTCTGCGTCGAACGAAGGGACTGGAGGCCCTGATGGACGATGATCCTATTGTCGCTCAGGAGCGGCATTACATCGGTGACGGTGCCGATGGCGGCCAGGTCGGAGTATGCGCGCCTGTACGAGGCAATCGGCGCCCCGAGGCGGATGGCGAGGGCCTCGCCCAGCCGGAATGAGACACCGACGCCGGCCAGGTCGGCAAACGGATACTTCGAGTCACGCCTATGCGGGTTCACTACGGCGCAGGCGGGCGGCAGTTCGTCGCCGGGTTCGTGGTGGTCGGTCACGACGACATCGATGCCGAGGCCTGCGGCGTAGCGGACCTCCTCGGCGCGTCGAATGCCGCAGTCGCAGGTAACGATGAGGCGCGCGCCCTCGGCACTTGCCCGGTCCACGAAGGCGGACCGCATGTCGTAGCCGTCGGTGCAGCGGTGCGGCACATGGACGCGCACATCGGCGCCCAGCTTGGTCAGGAGCCGGAACCAGAGCGCTGCCGAAGAGACGCCGTCGCTGTCGTAGTCGCCGTGGACGAGGATCAGTTCACGGTCGCGGATCGCGGCCACGATGCGAGTGACGGCCTTGTCGGCGTCCGGAAGCAGGAGCGGGTCGGGGAGTTGGTCGTACGACGGGGAGAGGAAGCGCTCCGCGCTCTCGATCGTTCGGTAGCCCCGGACGGCGAGTAGACCTCCGAGCAGCCGGCCGCAGCCAAGCTCACGAGCCAGAGCGTACCCACCGGTGACCGGAGGGCGCACATTCCACTGGTATCGCGGCAGGGCTTGCATATCTGCCAGATTACCTCTCCCTGTCATTGCGTGTCACGCACGGCGGGCACAAAAGAAGGAACCTGCGGCGCCCGTATGGCGCCGCAGGTTCGTGGATCGTTGGAGCGCGCAATGGCCCCTACATGCGGCGGCCGCGGCGCTTGGCCTTCAGCTTGGCCGCGGCGGCGGCCGACTCGGTCAATGCATCGCCGTTGCCGGCAGCAGGCGCCGTGGCGGGCTTGCTCGGGGCCGCGGGGCGCGGGGCGCTACCGGCGTAGGCAGGAACCGCCTCGGCCGCATGGTTGCGGGCAGCGACGCGGCGCCAGAGCACCAGCAACGGACTGGCGTTGAAGATGGACGAGTAGGTGCCGGAGATGACGCCCATCAGCAACGCGGCGACGAAGACGCGGACCACGGGGCCACCCAGGATCAGCAGGGCCACCAGGGTCAGTACCACGGTGAGAGAGGTGTTCACCGACCGCGCGAAGGACTGCTCGATGCTCCTGTCCACCACCTCATCGAACGTCTCGCCCCTGGCCTTGTGGCGCAGGTTCTCGCGGATTCGGTCGAAGATGACGATGGTGTCATGGGTCGAGAAGCCGATGACCGTGAGCATGGCGGTGACGTAGAGGCTGTCAACCTGCCAATGGAGGACCATGCCCAGGATGGCGAAGAGGCCCCAGAGCACGATCACATCATGCAGGGTGGCCGCGATGGCGCAGACACCGAACTTAAGGCCTTCGGCGAGGCCGCCGATGGCGAATCGGATCGTGAGGTAGCAGACGATCAGGAGCGAGGAGATGAGCACCGCCAGCAGTGCATTGCGGCGGAGTTCCTCGCTGATGGCGCCGGAGATGGACGAGACAGAACTGACCTCGGCGTTCATGCCGCGGACGATCTGCTCGGCCTTGGTCTGGTCCTCGGGCGAGAGCCGCGGGGTGGTGACGTAGACGAAGTTACCTTCGGCCAGAAGGACACGCACTTCGCGGAAACCTGCACCGGCCATGGCCCTGCTAATCTGATCGACGTTGGGGCGCGTGCTGAACTGAGCGCCGATCTCGGTGCCGCCCAAGAACTCAATGCTGTACTTGGTACCGCCCGCCGCCATGGCCAGGAGGCCGGGGATGATAATGGCGCCGGACAGGATGAACCAGAACTTCATGCGCTTGGTGACGCCCAGCTTCGGGTGGACGCCGCGGTGCAGCATATAGAGGCTGTCGTTCTGGCCCAGCGTCGTACCGGAGAGCATCAGCAGGAAGGTGCGGGAGCAGGTGATGGCGGTGAACATCGAAATGATCACGCCGATCAGCAGGGTGACGGCAAATCCGCGCACGGAGCCGGTACCGAAGTGGTACAGGATCAGACAGGTGATCACAGTACACATGTTCGAGTCGAAGATGGCGCTGAAGGCTCGCTTGAACCCGGCCTCGATGGCGGCGCGGATTGACTTGCCGGCCAGGCGCTCTTCTTTGAGGCGTTCAAAGATGAGCACGTTCGCGTCGACCGCCATGCCGATTGAGAGGATGAACCCGGCGATGCCCGGCACCGTCAGGGTGACGCCGGGGAAGCCGAGCCACTCCATGGAGCCCACGAAGACGCCGAAGGTGAAGAGCGAGTAGAGGAGGAGGGCTAGATTGGCCAAGATGCCGGGCATGCCGTACCAGGCCAGCATGAAGATAAGAACCGCCGCGAGGCCCACGACGCCGGCGAGGGCGGTCTGGCGCATGGCTTTGCGGCCGAGCGTGGCCTCAACGTTCTGCTGCTGCTGCATCTCAAGGGAGACGGGCAGGGCGCCGGCGTTGAGCTGGCTTGCCAGCGTCCGCGCCTGGTCCGGGCTGAAGGAGCCCTTGATGATACCGATGCCGGGGATCACGTCCTCGATGATGGGCGCACTGATGAGCTTCTTGTCAAGGAAGATGGCAAGTGGCTTCTTCAGGTGGGATCGGGTGAACTGCTCGAAGACGCGCTTCGAATCGCCCCTGAACTCGAAGTGGATGACCGTGCCGTCGGGCCCGATGTCAGGCCTTGAGTTGGGCATCAATTCGTCGCCGGCGAGAACCGGGGGCTTGGAGAAGACCTTGGCATCAAGCTCCGCCATGGTTACCGTGCCGTTTGGCCCGGTGATATCGGCGAAGCCGGTCTCCTTGTTGGGTTCGCTGCGCCACTCGCCCTCAAGCTCGGGGACGGCGCGGAACTCCAGCCGGGCGGTCGTCTGGATGGCATCTAGGGCCTGCTGCTTGTCGCGCACGCCAGGAAGCTCGACGATGATCTGGTCCTGGTCCGGCCGCGTCACGATGACGGGCTCCGAGACGCCCAGAGAGTCCACGCGCCGACGGATGATGTCGGCGATGGTCTCCAGGTTTTCCTTCTTCCAGGTTCCGTTGCGCAGCTCTTCCTTCTTTGCGCGCAGGACCACCCGCATGCCGCCCTGAATGTCAAGGCCCAGCCGGGGGCGCTTCGTGGCAACCACGTAAGCGGAATAGGCAGTCAGCAGTACTATGAGCGCGAGCAGTTGCAGATGGACGTTTCTCACCGTGGCGAGTCCTTCCGGAGGTTGTGGCGCGGCGCCGACCGTCTAGCGGGCGTGGGTCCGCACATTTCGGGCGCAACAAAGGCTGCGGCTTGGAGCCTACAGCCGCGGGTACGTGATTATACCATCAGGTCGGGCCGGTCCCGGGCGGGGCTTCTACGGGGTGCGACGTGCGAGTTTCGCCATGGCCAGAATCGCGTCGGCCACCCTGGGTCCCGGGCGCACGGCGTCGTAGCCCATGGGGAAGACGCGACCGGCGCGGACCGCCTGCATTTGCGCCCAACCCGGCCGGTCCTTCAGGTCCTTCAGCGGGATCTGGCTCGTGAAGAGGACGTCCGGACGGAGGGTGATGGCGCGCTCGAGGGGCATCGAGCAGAAGCCCTTACCCATCGGCGCGGCCACGTTCTGGAGCCCGGCGCGCTGCATCAGGTCGTCCATGAAGTTTCGCGAGCCGACCACCCAGAGGGGCGGCTGCTGCACCACGAAGAGCGCCCGAACAGGCTTGGTTCCAGCGGCGACCGCGCGCACCCTGGCGAGAGTCACCTGTATACGCTTCACCACGGCATCAGCGGCAGGCGTCGACCCGGTAAGGGCCCCGATTGAGCGGATATCGCGGACGAGGTCGTCGATGTTCTGCGGGTCCACGGCGAAGGTGGGGGCTTGGGCCCGTTGCGGCAGGCGCTCGAGGCGCTCCAGGGCGGATCGGTTGCCGGAGGTGCTGGCGAGTATCAGGTCGGGGCGCAGGGCCAGGACCTTCTCGATGGAGGTGTTCAGGTCGCCGATCTTCGTCACGGACTTGGCTTCGGCAGGGAAGTCGCAGTAGGTCGTTACGCCCACCACGCATTTGCCGAGGCCCAGCGCAAAGGCGATCTCGGTGGTGGCGGGGATCAACGAGACGATGCGCCGGGGCGGTGCGGCAAGGGTCACGCGCCTGCCTCGGGCATCGACGGCCGTCAGTGGCGCGCCGAGCGAGCCAATGGCGGCCACGAGCATCGTGCCGGTCGCGGCCGATCCGGCGAGCCTGCCGGTCAGGTGGAGCGCGAAAGAGCGCGTGATTGCCAATGTGTAGACCGATCTTCGCATACTCGCCCGGTCGACGGGCTGGGGCATTCTACCCGTCGCGCGTGCATGGCGGCGGAACCCCGACCACCAGCCCGGCGTAAGATGCCCTATCATGGAACCTATGCGACTAAGGGTGACACTGTCGGCGCTGGTGGCGGCTACGCTGCTGCTCCTCCCTGCGGGTGAGGTTGCATCGCAGCGGAAGCCGTCGGCGCCCGGGGCGACGAAAGGGAAGAAGATGAGCCGCGAGCTACCCAAGACCGATGAGGAGTGGCGCAAGGCGCTTGCGCCGGAGCAGTACCGCGTGCTGCGGCTAAAGGGCACCGAGCGCGCGTTCACCGGCAAGTACTGGGATCACCACGCGGACGGTTCGTACACCTGCGCCGGTTGCGGCCAGACCCTGTTCAGGTCTACAGAGAAGTTCGACAGCGGCTGCGGCTGGCCCAGCTTCTTCGATACCGCCGACAACACGGCCGTGAAGTTCCACGAGGACAACTCGCTGGGCATGCGGCGCACCGAGGTCACCTGCGCCCGCTGCGGCGGCCACCTGGGGCACATCTTCGACGATGGCCCGAACCCCACCGGCAAGCGCTACTGCATCAACTCCGCCAGCATCGACTTCGCCGCCAAGGAGAAGGCGCCGCGGAGGTAGGCCCGATCAGTGCGCAGTCGCCCTTGTGAGCCCTGCCCGTTGGTGGTAACCTTCCGCGTAGCGCGAACTCGGGGGGCAGGGCCATGGGTATGTTGTTTGGGGTGGACCATGCGGCGACAGATCGTGCCGCGCTGGTGAAGGGCAAGCGCGTCGCCCTGCTGACCAATGACGCCGCCGTCACCGCCGCCTTTCCGCAACCCTGTGTGGCGTCGCGCGTGGCCCTGGCCGGAGCGGGGGCACGGCTCGTGCGCCTCTTCAGCCCCGAGCACGGGCTTGGGGCCGCGGCGGCAGACGGCCGGAAAGTGGGCGACCAGGTCGACCCCTTGACCGGCGCGCCCGTCGTCAGCCTCTATGGCTCAGGCGTCGCGCCCAGGCCCGAGCACTTGGCCGACATCGACCTCGTGGTCTGCGACCTCCAGGACGTGGGCGTCCGGTTCTACACCTACGCATGGACGATGACGCACGTCATCGACGCCTGCGCGGCGGCCTCGGTGCCCGTGGTGGTCCTCGACCGACCCAACCCGCTGGGAGGCGACCTTGCAGCAGCGGAGGGGCCGATCCTCGATGAGACGATCTCCGAGAGCCTGGTGGGCCGCCACTCCGTGCCCGTGCGCCACAGCCTGACGCTGGGCGAGCTGGCCCGCCTTTGGGTGCGCGAGCGGTGCGCGTCGGCGCGCCTGAGCGTGGTGACCATGTCGGGCTGGCGAAGGCGGCTTCATTGGCCCCAGTTGGGCCTACCGTTCGTGCCGGCGTCGCCGGCCATGCCCGCCTACGACACGGCCGTCGTCTACCCCGGCGCCTGCTTCTTGGAGGGCACCAACCTCTCCGAAGGGCGCGGCACGTCGTTCCCGTTTCGCGTGGCGGGCGCTCCGTGGCTCGATGCCGTGCAGACGGCTGGCCGGCTGAACGCGGCGGCCCTGCCGGGATTTCGCGCGAGGCCTGTGGAGTACCAGCCCACTGCGAGCAAGTTCGCGGACCAGAGCTGCCGCGGCGTCATGCTGCACGTGACGGACCCCGTGCGCTTCCGCCCGGTGGCCGCGGGCCTACACCTGATCTGCGCGTTGCGTGCCGTACACCCGGAGCAGTTCGCCTGGGGGCCCTACCCGCGAGCTGACGACCCTCGCTCCGGCAGCCACTTCGACCGGCTCGTGGGATCGAAGTCCGTCCGACGCAGCATTCAGGATGACCCGGCCGCGGCTACGGCCCAGGTCGGCCGATGGACCGAGGCGCCCGGCTGGGCGAGCCGAGTGGCGCCGGTGCTGCTCTATCCGCGCTGATGGGCGCAACTGCGCCTGCAATGGGAGGAAGGAAGTGATATGATGCGATGGTTGGCTCTGGCAACGGCCCTTCTTGCGACGGGGCCTGCAGCAATGGCGCAACGCCAGGCCGGTGCGGCGCGCAATCAGCCTGAAGCCGCGCCCAACGCGCTCACCGCCGCCGAGGTGGCCGAGGGGTGGGTGCTGCTCTTTGACGGCGAGTCGCCGTTCGGCTGGTCGAGCCGCGGAGACGCCGTCTGGACCGAAGGCGGCGGCATGATCGAGGCGCGGCAGGGCGGCATGGGCTCGCTGGCGACTACGACCGCGTTCGCCAACTACCTCCTGCGGGGCGAGGTGTGGGTCAGCGCCGACGCGGCCGCAGGCGTGGCGGTGCGTGCGCCTGGTCAGGCATCTGCCACGCCGGAGAACAGCTACCTAGTGCGGTTCCAGGACGGGCACGCGCGCTGGCCGACGGGTAGCGTGGTCGGGCTGGCTCCGGGGCGGGCCCGACGCGCAACGGTGGGCCGCTGGACGCCCTTCGCGGTGCGCGCCGAGGGCGACCGCATCTCCGTTGAGGTCGATGGCCGCCCCTGCGCGTCGGCCCGCGATGCTCGGTTCCAGGCAGGCAGCGTCACGCTGACCTACGGCGGCGCCGGCATCGTGCGCTTCCGCAGCCTTCGCCTACAGCCCCTGAGTGCGAAGCCCCTGTTCAACGGGAAGGACCTGCAGGGCTGGACCGTGGTGCCGGGGCACCCATCGGTCTACTCCGTGACCCGCGAGGGCTGGCTCAATGTCCGGGGCGGCAATGGTGACATCCAGACTACGAGTTCGCACGGCGACTTCGTGCTGCAGCTGGACGTGATCTCCAACGGTGACCACCTGAACAGCGGCGTGTTCTTCCGGGCCATCCCAGGCGTCTTCTGGAGCGGCTACGAGGCGCAGGTCCGCAACCAGTGGCAGGGCGAGGAGAGGGCCAAGCCGGTGGACTTCGGCACGGGCGGCCTCTACAACCGCCAGCCCGCCCGCAAGGTGGTCTCCACCGACCGCCAGTGGTTCACCATGACCGTTGTGGCCGTGGGGATGCACCTCTCAACGTGGGTTGACGGCATCCAGGTGACGGACTTCACCGACCAGCGCCCGGTGGACCAGGGCAATGCGCGCAACGGCGCACGCTCGGCGGCCGGCGTGATCACCTTGCAGGGACATGACCCCACTACGGACCTTAGCTTCCGGTCCATACGCGTCGCCGACTACCCGGCGGCGCCGGCGCCCAAGTAGGCGACGGTACAGGCTCTGGGGGGCGGCGACGCCCCTCAGTCCTCGATCTCGTAGTCCACGGCCAGCGAATCGGCGCGTATGGCGTTGATGAGGCCGTCCACGACGGCGCGATGGTCCGGATGCGGGCTGTAGGCATTCAGCGCCGCCCGGTTGGTGAAGCGGACCATGAGGGCCGTGTCAAACCCCTGCGACCGTGCGCAGAAGTTGCGGCCGGCATGGAGCTCGAGGACGCCCGGTATCGACTTCAGGCCGCGGAGGCCATCCAGCACCGCATCAATCTGGGCGTCGCCGACGTCGTCCTTCCACCTGAAGAGCACGAGGTGCATGATCTGGGGCCCGCTGTTCATGTCGTGGCCACCTCCCTGGCGCCGATGCTGCACGGTATCACCGACTGACCTGTCACGTCGGTCCCGCTGAGCAGGTCGCTCAGGGGTGTATCGCGGAACGCCTGCTCGGTGCGTGCGGCTGCTTCGTCGAGCCGGCGGTGCAGCGGGCAGAGGCCCTCGTGGTGCTCGGGCCGGCCCAGCGGACAGCCCTGCACTCGTTCGATCGGGTCCACGGCCTGCACGATATCGAGTACGGAGGTCTGGTCGGGCGGCCGCATGAGCGTGAATCCGCCCCGCTTGCCCCTCTGCGACGTGACCACTCCTGCCCTCGCCAGGGTGCTGAGCACCTTGGCCAGGTAGGGGACCGGCACGCTGACGGCCTCCGACACGACCTGCACCGTGGTGGGCGCAGGATACGCGTCCGCCAGCGTCACGGCAGCACGTAGCGCATACTCGGCGGTCTGTGAGATCAATCTGCGGCCTCCTGCAACTTTCGGACGTCGAGGTCCAGTATACCTATCGGTGATAGCCAACCGCAAGAAGGGAGTACCCGTCACATGGATCGATGTGTCTACCTACCCAGCCTCACCGCGCAGGTCGATGTGCCCAACAATGGCATCTTGAGCCGCACCGTCTACGAGGATGCGTTCTTGAAGGTTGTCCTGTTCGGCTTCGACACCGGCCAACTGCTTTCGGAGCACACGGCTTCGGTGCCCGCCATCATTGAGATCCTCGAGGGTGAGGCCGAGTTGCGGCTTGGGGACGAGGTGGTGCAGGCCGGACCAGGGGCATGGGCCAGCATGGAGGCCAACCTGCCCCACGCCGTCATCGCCAAGACGCCGTTGAAGATGGCTCTCACCATGCTGCACGGCGCCAAGTCCGGGGCCTGACGCACCCATACATGCGGTATGCGGCCGCCCCAGTCGCGTGGACAGGGCGGCCGCATGGCATTTGGATGGTGTAGGAGGCCGGCCTAGGCGGCGATGGGCCTAACGGTAGCGCGACGACGAGCCGCCGGCCTGCCGGTCAGTACGCTCCGCATGATGACGCGGGCGCGGTGTAGCCTGGAACGGATTGTCCCCACAGCGCATCCGAGTACCTCCGCGGCCTCGTCGTAGGACATCCCCTCAATATCTGTCAGCAGCACCGTCTGCCGGAAGACCGCCGGGAGATTGTTGAGCGCCGTCTGGATGCGCTCGTCCATGACGCCTCGCATGAGGATGCGCGAGGGGTCGGCCTCCTCATCGGGGATCTCGCTGTAGAGCGAATCGCCGTCGTTGCCTTCGTACGGGGTGTCCAGCGAGAGCGGAGCCTGCTTGGGCCGGGCCCGTAGCCGATCTACGAAGAGGTTGGCCACGATGCGGAAGAGCCAGCGGTCGAAGGGGCGGCCCGGATCGTACCGGTCAAAGGCGCGGTAGGCCCTGACGAACGCCTCCTGCGTGAGATCCTCGGCATCCTCCCGGTTACCCGAAAGCCTGTAGGCGAACGAGTAGGCCTTGCGGTAGTGCTCCTGCATCAGGCGGTTGAAGAACACCGCGGACCTGCCCTGGACGCATACGTCGCAGCTCGTATTGCTCATGGTGCGCCTCCCTTTCAGGATGTCGGCTCGCCCATCCCAGGGGCGACGCCTAGAGTGGCACAAGCGGCGGGTGCCGCCGGCAGTATTGCTTAGTTCGACTAAGAGTATACGGGCGCCGGTCATGGTTGTCAACAGGTCGTCGAACTTCCGTCACCGATCGTCCCTCTCGGTGTGTGCCGGTCTTGGATTGGCCACCTCGGGCGCGTTGACGGGCCGCCCGGCATGGGCGTAGAATACAGAAGCGATGCAAAGCCGTCCACCCACCATAGGAGGTCCCAATGCCGCCACTCGACGACCGGTACCGTGCCATGCTGTTCGAGACCCCGGAGTGCATCCCTGTCAGCGTCGGCATTCTGCCGGCGGCGTGGATGAAGTACCGGGAGGATCTTGAGGCCGTGACGGCCAGGCATCCGGCGCTCTTCGGCCAGTCGGGCTCGCGCGACTTTGATGCCGTTGGGGGCACCTACGTGGCGGGCGACCATGTGGACGCCTGGGGATGCATCTGGCAGAACATCCGCACCGGCTGCGAGGCGATCGTCACCGGGCACCCGGTGCCCCGGCGTGACGACGTGCGTTCACTGCGCATGCCGGCGAATGACATCGGCTTCCCGCACGGATTCATGTACCTGCGCCTGCAGGACCTGCGTGGTTTTGAGGAGCTGATGGTCGACTTCGCCGAGGAGCCCGAGGAACTGCGCATACTGGTCGACATCGTCCTCCAGTACAACCTGCGCCAGGCCGCGCGCCACCTGCCCACCGTCCAGGCCGAAGGTCAGATCATCGGTTTCGGTGATGACCTGGGGATGCAGCTATCACTGCCCATGAGCCCTGCGAAGTGGCGCAAGTACCTGAAGCCCTGCTTCCAGGCGATCTACAAGCCCTACCGTGACGCCGGCCACTACGTGTATATGCATACCGACGGCCATATCTGGGAGATCATTCCGGACCTGGCCGAGTGCGGTGTTAACGTGGTGAACCCGCAGGTGCGCGCCAACGGCCTCGACAACCTGGCCCGCGTCTGCAAGGGCAAGGTCTGCGTTTCGCTGGACCTCGACCGCCAGCTCTTCCCCTTCTGCACTCCTGCCGAGATCGACGCGCACGTCCGCGAATCGGTCGAGAAGCTGGGCAGCAAGCAGGGCGGCCTCTGGCTGGTCGCCGAAATCGGCGACGATGTGCCGCTGGAGAACTGCGAGGCCATCTTCACGGCGCTGGAGCGCTATCGCGGCTTCTATTCCTGATAGGCGCGGCGCGGTCCGGCTGAGGAGGTAGGGCACCATGTGGGCGCAGTTGAAGACGGCGATGCATCCCGATGCCGTTCGGCTCATCATTGTCCTCTTCCTCTCGTTCCTGATCGGCCTGGAACGCGAGGAGCACCAGTCGCAGGAGAAGGGCTACAGCTTCGGCGGCGTTCGCACGTTCCCGCTGATCGGCATCCTCGGCTTTGGGGTGGCGCTCATCTCGGTGGGGCAGGTGATGCCCATCGCCATAGGGTTGGCGGTGCTGGCCTCGTTCCTGGTGCCCTCCTATCTGCACAAGATGAAGAGTGATCCGTGCGCCGGGATCACGACGGAGATCTCGGCGCTGGGTACCTACGTGGTCGGCGTACTGGTCCAGCAAGACCAGTACTGGACGGCCACGGCCATGGTGGTGGTCAGCCTGTTCCTATTGGAGCTGAAGGTCGCGCTGGAGGGCCTGGCGCGGCGGGTCTCGGGCGCCGATATCGTGACCTTCACGAAGTTCCTGCTGGTGGCCGCCGTCATCCTGCCTGTGGTTCCCAACCAGCCCGTTTCGCACTTTCGCATCAACCCGCTGACGGTTTGGTACGTGGTCGTGGCGGTGAGCCTCATCTCCTACGCGGGTTACCTGTTACAGCGCGCCATCGGCGGCCGCGGCGGTTTCGTTGCCGGCGCCCTGGTCGGCG
>CAJBBX010000164.1 GCA_903951425.1 uncultured Chthonomonas sp. | reverse complement strand
TCTATGAGCCCAAGCCCGGCGTCGCCTCCCTCACCGCCTCCATGCTTACCGAGGCCATCGGTAGCCGCGATAACAAGCAGCTGACCGATCTCACCGAGGGCCTCGGCCTGCAGCTCGGAGCCTCGTCGGGGCCCATCCAGGCGTCCGTGAGTTGCTCCGGCCTCTCTGAGAGCACCGACGTGCTCATCGGCCTTCTGGCCGACGCCCTGCTCCGTCCGGCCTTCCCGCAGGAGCGGCTCGACCGCCTCCAGCAAAATGAGCGCTCCCAGGGCGGCCGGCGGCCCAGCAACCCAACCGGTCTCATCGCCGGCCTGCAGGCGCGCGTCTTCTACAAGGGCACGCCGCTCCAGCGCGTGGTGCCCAAGCCCGAGGAGTTGCGGTCCATCAAGCGGGACGACGTCGTGGCCTACCACGCGGCGTTCTACCGCCCCGGCGGGGCGATCCTGGGCGTGACCGGCGATATTCGCGCCGGCGACCTCAAGCGCAAGCTGGATAAGGCCCTGGCCGACTGGAAGCCCGCCAATACCACGCCGGCGCCGCCATCCGTCACCGTGGCGCCCAAGGAGAAGACCACCGTCTACCTCGTTGACCGCCCCGGCTCCACTCAGACCGCGTTGGGCTTCGGCAACATCGCCATCGCCCGGAACCACCCGGACTACGTGCCGTTGGTCCTCGCCAACCGCATCCTCGGCGGCGGCTCGGCCGCGCGCCTGTTCCAGAACATCCGCGAACGCAAGGGCTACACCTATGGAGCCTACTCCTCGCTCAGCGCCACTCAGTACGCCGGTACCTGGACCGCAAGCGCCAGCATCCGGACCGAGGTCACGGCCATGGCCGCGCAGGAGTTCCTCAACGAGTTTGCACGGCTGCAGGACGAACCCGTGAGCGAGAGGGAGCTGGCCCAGGCCAAGACGAGCATCGTGGGCGGCTTCGCGCTGACGCTGGAGAGCCCCGACGGCATACTCGGTCGCTCTCTAGAGCTGGTGAACAACGGCCTGCCTGCCAACTACTGGGACACCTACCCGGCCAAGGTCCAGGCCGTCACACCCGCCGACATCCAGCGCGTGGCCCGGACCTACCTGGGCAAGGGTCGGGTCCAGATCTTCGCGGTGGGCGAGCGCTCCGAGATCGAAGCCGGTCTGGCCAAGCTGGGCCCGGTCGAGGTAGTAGACGCGGCGCAGATCAGCGCGCCCGCAGGCCCTGGCGGAGGCCGTCGAGGTCCGTAGCGGCGCCCATGGCCGTCCGTCGGTCCCGTCACGCCCCAGCCGCCGATCGCCCAAGGGCCCGGCGGCTGGGGCTTGCCTCTGCCTCCGGCTGTCGGACGCACCAATGCACCATGGCCTTGCGCGGGTAGTGATCTGTCCGGGTTGCATCGTCTAATCCGGTGAGCGCCCTCCGTCGGGGCGCGCATCCCTGTGCATTGTCCCGAGGAGGGTACCTGCCATGCAACGCTTACTGGGCCTGTTCGCCGCGCTGATCCTGGCGGCAGCGGTGGGGGTGGGCGGCGCCTATGCCGTGCAGGCCGAAAAGGCCGCCGCTGCCGCGTGGGACGTATCGCCGCTGGAGACGCAGATCCTTGGCCAGACCCGGTGGCTGCGCGGCGGGCCAGCCGCACTCCGCGTCATTGTGCTGGACCACCGCACCGGCAAGCCGGTCCGCGCCGATGTCGCCATGAGCCTGGCCCGGCTTGACGCGGCCGGCAAGCCCGGACCGGCGTCGCGCCTCTTCGCCGGCGCCACCACGGCGTTGGGCACGCTGGACGCGCGCTTCACGGCGCCGTCGTCGGCTGCGGGCTCCTACCAGCTCTCGGTGGCCGTTGCCGCCGCCATGGGCAAGGAGACCGTCAACCAGCGCGTTGAGCTGCAGCAGGCCGAGCAGATCCTGCTCACAGCCGACAAGCCCCTCTATCAGCCCGGCCAGACGATCCACCTGCGCGCGCTGGCCCTGGACAAGGCCAACCGCCGCGCCGTAGCCGACCAGCCCCTGACCTTCGAGGTTGAGGACGCCCGCGGCAACAAAGTGTTCAAGAAGCGCGTCGACCTCTCGCGCTTCGGTGTCGCCGCGACGGACTTCGTGCTGGCCGACGAAGTCAACATGGGGACCTTCACCCTCCGCGCAATCCTGGCGGGCGGACAGGCCGAAAAGAAGGTGCGCGTGGAGCGCTACGTGCTCCCCAAGTTCAAGATCGCCATCAGCACCGACAAGCCCTACTACCTGCCCGGCGAGACCGTGAAGGGGACCATCCAGACAGACTACTTCTTCGGTAAGCCCGTGGCCGGCGGCAAGGTCGCGGTGACGGTGAACACCATCGACATCGGCGTCACCAAGCTGGCCGAGCTGCAGGGCAAGACGGATGCAACCGGGGCCTACAAGTTCGACTACAAGCTGCCCGAGTCATTCGTGGGCCAGCCCTTCGAGCAGGGCAAGGCCGTGGCGGAGTTCCAGGCCCGCGTCACCGATACCGCCGACCACCTGCAGATGCAGGCGCGCTCCGTGCCGGTGGTGAAGGACCCCATCCTCATCGTCATGGCGCCCGAGGCTCCCCAGCCGGTGCCGGGCCTGCCCAACCGCGTCTACATCGCCTGCGGAACTCCGGACGGCGCACCGGTCAAGGGAGCCACGTTGGCGGTCAGCACGTCGCAGGACGGCTCGCCGCTGGAGCTGACCACCGATAGCCTGGGCCTGGCGACGTACCAGTTCACGCCCAAGCCGGGCCCTGTGACGGTTGCGGTCAAGGCGACTTCGACCGACGGCCTCACCGCCACGTCGCGCCTGAGCCTGACGACCAACGCGGGCAAGGAGGCCGTCCTCCTCCGCACCGACAAGACGCTGGCCAAGGTGGGCGATACGTTGCAGGTGACGGCGATGGCCACCGCCCGGGGCGGCACCATCTACGTGGACATGATCCGCAACAAGCAGACGATACTGACCCGCGGCGAGACGGCGCAAAACGGCCGCGTCAACCTCACCATCCCAATCACCAACGACATGACCGGCACCGTGGAGGTCCACGCGTACAAGATCATGCCCTCCGAGGACATCATCCGCGACTCGCGTACCGTGGTGGTGTCGCCGGCGGATGACCTGGTGATCACGGCCACGGCGGATCGGCAGGAGTACCGGCCCGGCGCCGACGCACTCCTGAAGTTCGCGGTCCGCAGCAAGGCCAACCAGCCGATTGCCGCGGCCATCGGACTGGCCATCGTGGACGAGAGCGTCTTCGCTCTCTCCGAGTTGCAGCCGGGGCTGGAGAAGGTCTACTTCATGCTGGAGCGTGAGCTCATGGAGCCGCGCTACGAGATCCATGGCCTGCGCCCCTCGGGACTCGTGGTCCGCGGCGACGAGCCCGCCGTGCCGGAGCCGACGCGGCAACGGGCCGCGGCCATGCTGCTGGCCTCGGCGCCCAAGGGCGACGGGTTCGACGTCCGTGTGAACACCTACCTCAACCGCTGGGCCGCCGTGCGCGAGAAGCTGGTCGAGGAGATGGTGCGGATGCAAGCGCGCGTCCAGCAGGCCGTCCAGAAGCACCAGAGGTCGACGGGCTCCTGGCTCACCATCGACGAGGGGCTACAGCGGCTGGTCGATCAGGGCTACCTGCGGCCGAAGGACATCGAAGATCCGTGGGGCCACGACTACAAGGTGGAGCTCTACGGCAACAAGACGTACAACGGCTGGTTCGCGCTCAGCTCCGCCGGTCCCGACGGCAAGTGGGGAACGGTGGACGACGTCCTGGGCGCCTCGCCGGCGCGCCGGCGCAATATGCAGTTCGGCTTCGGCAGGGCCGCCGGCGTGGGCGGAGGCGGCATGATGGGCGGCCGCGGCATGGAGATGGAAGAGCGCTTCGCGGTGGCGGATGGCGTGGCCGCTCCCATGGGCGCCGCGGTCATGCTGAAGGCCGACAAGGCGGAGACGGTAGCCTCGAAACCGGCGGGTCCTGCGGGCTCCGGCGCCGCCGAGCCCCGGGTCCGGCAGTACTTCCCCGAGACCATGTACTGGAACCCCGCCGTCATTACCGACGACAACGGCAAGGCCGAACTACGGATCCCGATGGCCGACTCGATCACCACCTGGCGCATGAGTATGCTGGCCAACGGCGCCCAGGGCCAACTGGGCAGCGCCACGGCGGCCATCAAGGCGTTCCAGGACTTCTTCGTCGACATCGACCTGCCGGTCTCGCTCACCCAGAACGATCGCGTGGAGATCCCGGTCGCCATCTACAACTATCTGGCCGGTAGCCAGGAGGTGACCCTCACGCTGGAGCAGCAGCCTTGGTTCAAGCTGGAGGGATCGGCGACGCGCACCGTCACCATGCAGCGCAATGAGGTGCGGTCCGCCAGCTTCCCAATCACCGTGACTGCCCTGGGCCGCCATACGCTGAAGGTCGTGGCCCGCGGCGCCAAGCTCTCTGACGCCATCATGCGCTCCATCGACGTGACGCCCGACGGCAAGGAGTTCAACGGCAGCATCAACGACCGCCTGGAGGGCGACGTGAGCAAGACCGTCACGTTCCCCAAGGGCGCCGTGCCCGGAGCCAACGCGCTCTGGGTCAAGCTCTACCCCGGCGCGTTCAGCCAGGTGGTCGAGGGGCTCGACGGGCTGCTCCGCATGCCCAACGGCTGCTTCGAGCAGACCAGCTCGACCACGTACCCCAACGTGCTCGTGACGGACTATCTGAAGGCCACCAAGAAGACCAACCCCGAGCTTCAGATGAAGGCCGAGGGCTTCATCAACGCGGGATACCAGCGGCTGGTTACCTTCGAGTGCAAGGGCGGCGGGTTCTCATGGTTCGGCAGCGAGCCGGCCCACCAGGTGCTCACCGCCTACGGGTTGCTGGAGTTCAGCGACATGGCGAAGGTGCATGAGGTCGATCCGGCCCTCATCTCCAGAACCCAGCAGTGGCTCGCCGGCCGCCAGAAGGCCGACGGCACCTGGCCCGAGGACGGCCAGGGGATCGCCGAGGGGATCATCAACCGCCAGACCGGCGCGCTCCGCACGGCGGCCTACATCGCCTGGGCGTTGGCCGAGAGCGGCTACAAGGGCCCGCAGCTCACCGCAGCCGTGGACCTGATCCGCGGTAAGGCGGCGGGTGAGAAGGATGCCTACACGCTGGCCCTGATCCTGAACCTGATGACGAAGACCGACCGCGAGGGTGACTTCGCCGCGGAGATCGCCAACAGGCTCATCGGCCTGGCCAAGCAGACCGACAAGGCGGCCTGGTGGGAGGGCGGCGCCCAGACGTTTACCGGAGCCCAGCGCGAGAGCGCCGACCTGGAGACGACCGGGCTGGCGGCCTACGGGCTGGCCAAGTGGGGCCGCAACGCCGGCTTCGTCACCAAGGTGCTGACCAACCTGGTGCAATCCAAGAACAACTTCGGCACCTGGTCCACTACACAGGGCACCGTCTGGGCCATGAAGGCCCTGCTCTTCGCCAGCGCCAACGGCGTGGGCGGCAACAAGGGCGGGACGGTCACGGTCTGGGCCAACGGCGCCAAGGCAGCCACGGTCGAGATCACGCCCGAGGACAGCGACGTCATGCGCCAGATCGACCTGCGCGAGCAGGTCAAGGGCGATGCCGCCGAGGTGAAGCTCACCTACACCGGCGACGGATCGCTGCTCTACCAGATCGCCTCGCGCTGGTTCGTGCCCTGGTCGCAGCTCGAGCAGGGACCGGCCCGGCAAGGCCCGCTCTCCATCGACGTGGCGTACGATAAGACGACGCTTGCGGAGAACGACACCGCCGCCGTGACCGTTAGCGTGCGCAACAACACCAACCGGACCGCCGAGATGCCGCTCATCGACCTGGGCGTCCCGCCCGGCTTCACGGTTATCACCGAGGGGCTGGACGAGGCCGTGAAGGCCAAGCGGATCACCAAGTACACGCTGGCGGCGCGGCAGATCATCGTCTACATGGACAAGCTGGATGCCGGTTCGAGCATGGAACTGCGGTACGCGGTCAAGGCCAAGTTCCCCATCAAGGCCAAGACGCCGCTGAGCAAGGTCTACCCCTACTACAACCCGGAATCGGCCTCGGTCTCGCAGCCGCAGATCATGGTCGTCACCAAGTAGAGGGCCTCCGGCACAGCCGTCACGGGGCCGCCTCGCACTTCGGGGGCGGCCCCGAGCCGTTTGAGGCGCCCGAACGCCTGGGCCGAGTAGAATGGAGGTGGCGCAGAGGCGCGACGGAGGTGACGACATGGGTGGGTCGTGGATGCTTGCGGCCGGCGCCGCACTGGCTGCGATGGCGTTGACTACGGCCGTGACGGCGCAGGCGAACCGGGGCCTTCCGGCGCCGTTGCCTGACCACCCTGGGAACGTCTTCCTCCTGGGCGAGGAGGCCCGCGTCAAGCTCCCGCTTTCGTCTTCGCCGTGGCGCCTAACCGACTACGAGGGGCGCACCTTGCGGACCGTGGAGGCGGCCTCCTCCGTGGCGTTGGGCAAGCTCGACGCGGGATTCTACCGGCTGGAGAGTGAGGGCGCCGATTGGGTCTCCCTGGCAGTCCTCCCGCGCCTCAAGGCGCCGACGCCGACCACGTCGCCCATCTGCATCGATACCGCCATGTCCTGGTTCTACCCGGCCGACCGCATGCCGGCCGTCTACAGCCTCGCCGCGCTTGCCGGGGTTAACCGCACCCGCGACCGCCTGACCTGGAGCTACATGGAGCCGAGCCGCGGTACCTTCGCCGGACCTACCCAGTACGACGCCTCGGCCGATGCCGCGGCACAGGCGCGGCTGCAGTCGCTGCAAGTCATGCACGGCTCGCCTGCGTGGGCCGGCCAGGTCGGCAAGCGCTTCCCGCCCGACCTGCGCGACGCCTATCGCTTCTGGAAGGCCATGGCCAAACGATGGGCAGGCAAGGTGCAGGCCTTTGAGCCGTGGAACGAGGCCGACATCGACGGCTTCGGCGGCCATACAGGCGCCGAGATGGCCGCGCTCCAGAAGGCCTCGTATCTGGGCATCAAGGCCGGCAGCCCCGCCGCTACGGCCTGCCTCAACGTCTTCGCGTACCACAACCGCAACCAACTCCAGGACCTGGCCGACAACAAGGCTTGGCCCTACTTCGATACCTACAATCTGCACCACTACGAGGGCCTCCTGGGCTACCCGCGGCTCTACGCCGACCACCGGGTCGTCTCCGCCGGGCGGCCCATGTGGGTCACCGAGTGCGCCATGCCCGTCCAGTTCGTCGGATCGCTGGACCGGCAGGAGCTGACTGACGCGACGCTCCGTGACCAGTCGGAGCGCATCGCCAAGGTCTTCGCCGGCTCGCTGCACCAGGGCTCGGCCGCCACCTACTACTTCATCCTCGGCCACTACGTGGAGGGGCACACGCAGTTCGGCATCGTGCGCAAGGACCTGACGCCGCGCCCGGCCTACGTGGCGCTGGCGGCGGTGGGGCGCCTGCTGGCCGATGCGAAGCCGCTGGGCCGTGTCGGCGCCTTCGACGCACCGGCCGAGGCCTACGCCTTCGCCGCAAAGCCCGACGGCAAGCCTGCCATCGTCGTGGTCGCCTGGGCCAAGGAGGGACGCGCCACGCTGGCCCTGCCCGCCCAGCCGACGGCCGCCTACGACCATTTGGGCAGACCCGCGTCCGCCGGCCGCGAGGTTGAGCTGACCACGGCGCCCCACTTCGTTCTGCTGCCGATGTCGGCAGCAGGCGCGCTGGGAGCCAGGCCCGCACCGCCCGCGCCCGCCCGCCTGACGGGCAAGCCGTGCCCGATGGTGCTGCAGGCGCTCTGGCCCGACGGCAGCGCCAACCTGAGCGTCTCGGCGCACAAGCTCCCGGCCACCGACGCGCCGTCGGTCCCGGTCTTCGTCTACAACTTCGGTGCGAAGGCCGTCACTGGCTCGCTCCGGGGCTCCGGTCCCGCCGGCTGGAAGGTGACGCCCAGCATCGAACGTCTGACCATCCCGCCCATGGGCCGCACGGAAGTGCGTCTCACCATCGACACCGGCGCCGGGGCGGTTCGGACGGTTGAGAAGATTCGAGTCGTAGGTGACTTCGGCGCGGTCGGCAAGGCGACGCTGGCCTTCCGCGTGGCGCCTGAGCGGAGCGCCTTGGCCGGACTGGCCGGGCCGGCATTGCGCGGCGCGGGTGAGCAGGCGGCATGGTCGTCCATGGTCTCCGGCGACGGCCGCATGAGCGTCACCGTGGAGGCCGACGGCGCTGTGCTTGTCGATGCCGAACCGGGCGGAGCCGACAAGTGGGTCTACCCCAAGCTTTCCCTGCCGAAGCCCAACGACGCGCTGGTCGGCGCCGACGCGCTTGCCTGCGATCTGGAGTTGCTGGAGGGCGCCGGCACCTTCCGCGCGATCTTCGACGAGGCCAACGGCGCCAGCTACGTCGTGGACATGATGCCGCAGCCGACGCTGGGCGCTCACGTGAGGACGGTTGGACTGCTGGAGAGTGTCGTCCACGGGGCCATCTGGTCGAAGGACGATCCGAACCTCCGGTTGGACCTGCCGGAGATTGCGGCGCTGAAGGTGGGCGTCAACGTGGGCACGTCGCGCATACGTTACCGCATCGGCAATCTGCGGTGGGTGCGCGCCGCGAAGTGAGCCTTGCGGAATGTCGGTCGCTTAGGATAGAGTATCAGGACGCAGGGCCATCCTGCCAGCCAGTCACCGCGAGTTGGGAGCCAGCTAATGACAGACGAAAAGCAACCCACGCCCGAGACGCTACCGACCGACGCGGAGCAGGCCGCGCCCGAGACCGAAGGGGCCGAGACCGATCAGGCAGCGGCGGTCATCACTCCCTTCACGCCGCCCGTTCGTAAGGCCGCCGCCGTATGGCCCATGGCCGTGGCCTGCCTGGCGCTCGGATGCGTCATAGGCTTTGCCGTCCACATGACGATGGTGCCGGTGCGGGGCGGCGCCCGCTCAGGGACCCAGGGCCAACGGCAGGGATCGGGCGAGGGACAGGCCGGGCCCGGGCAACGCAGGCTGCGGTTGCAGGACACCATGGCTGACGCACCGCCCAGCGCCAAGGTCGGGGCAGCCACGCTGGCCCGCAAGCCCGGCATAGCGCTGGGCAGGCTGGTGGTACTGCTGTCCGTTTTTCAGCAAGCCCAAGGCATGGGTCTCACCGATGTGCAGCTGGCGAGGGCCCGCGACATCCTCGCTGACCTTGATATGGCTACGGAGCTGGCGCCGGAAGAGGCTGGACGGCGTGTGCAGGCACTGGCGGGCATCCTCACCCCGGTGCAGAAAACCGCGCTCGCACGCCTACTGCCGTCACGTGGCAGGGCCACCGAAGTCGAGCGCCGTCCGTTCCTCACTGCCAGGAACATCATCGCACTGGACTACCTGCTCGGCCGCAAGCCGCGCGAGATTCGGGATGAGGAACCCGCTTCGCTTGAGCAGAGGCTCAACGGCGCGGGGCAGGGCGCCGGGGCTCGGTCCGGCCTGGTGGGCGCGACGCAGGACCGCTGACGCCGCGCCCGGCTGGCCTACTCCGCCACGCCCCTGAGCGTCGCGCCCTCGCTGGGGCCGAAGCTGACGTTGAGCCTGGACGTGACGGTGATCGACTGCCCGGCGAAAGTGCAGGCGATGGTCTCCTCGTAGGGCGTCTCGGTGAAGCAGAGCTTGATGGTGAGAGTGTCGGGCGCGGTCCATGCGGCCCGCCCGGCGCATCGTACTCCCGGCCGGCCCATGAGCGGCGCCCGCCCGGCCACCCACCGCGTGAACCCGAAGGAGAGCTTGGTCGGCTTCCCTTGGCCCGTCAGCGTCAGCGCGCCTCGCGTCAGCCGGGCTGTAGCAGCGCTCAGCGGGTTCGTATCCAACCGGTAGGTGCGGCCGATGACGCCTTCAGACGGTCCCGGCGCGGGCCCGGCCGAAGGCGACGGCACGGCCAGGGCCGCGATCTTTCGCTCCAGCGCGGCCTGCCCATCGGACGCCGTCGGCGCCGACCCGATGCCCGGCAGCAGCTTCTCCCACACGCAGTCCAGGACGGCCTGCATGTTGCCCACGCCGCTGGTAATGGCCAGCACGGCCTCCTGCTCGGGCATGACGATGCAGTACTGTCCGAACGCGCCGTCGCCCCTGTAGGCGGCGTGGCGGCATCGCCAGAACTGGTAGCCGTAACCCTGGGCCCAGTCGCTGTTCGGGTCCGAGCCGCTGCTCACCTGCTTCCGCGTGGCCTCGGCGACCCAGGCGGCGGGGATCACCTGCTTTCCCTCCCACGCGCCCTTCTGCAGATAGCAGTGGCCGAAGCGGGCGATGTCCTCGGTGGTCACGTTCAGGCCCCAACCGCCCGTGGCGATGCCCTTGGGACAGGTCTCCCACGTGGGCCTGGCGATGCCCAGAGGGGCGAAGAGGCGGGGCATCAGGTAGTCCACCAGGCCCTTGCCGGTGAGCTTCTGCACGATGGCCGAGAGCATGTACGTGGCGGCGCTGTTGTAGACGAAGAGGGAGCCCGGCTCCTTCTCCACGGGCAGGCCCAGAAAGCCCTTGGCCCAGTCGCCCGACGGCTCCTGCGTCGTGCCGCCCGTGGCGTCCTGCACGTGGCCGGTGGACATGCTGAGGAGGTGGCGCACCTTCATGGCGGCCAGGTTGGGGCTGACTGCGGCGGGCCGGTCTGCGGGGAAGAAGCCGACCACCGGGTCGTCCACCGTGAGCAGGCCCTCGGACACGGCGAAGCCCACGGCAGTGCTGGTGAAGCTCTTGCTCAGCGAATAGAGCATGTGCGGGCTGTGTGCCGCGTAGGGCGCCCACCAGGCCTCGGCGGCGACCTGCCCGCGGCGGAGGAGCATGAAGCTGTGCAGACCGCCCACGCGCGTGTTCACCTCATCGATGAAGGCGCTGACGGCCTCGGGCGCCACGCCTAGCGCGGCAGGGCCGGCCCGGCGCAGGGCCTTCGGTCCGGCGGCCGCTTCAGCCTCGCCGGGTGTCGATGCGAGGCAGACCGCCGCACCTGCGGCGACGCCCTTCAGCAGATCACGGCGCGTGGCGCCCGTGTTCGTCTCGCTCATCCTTGCTCCTTGTTACACCTTGCCGTCGGCAAAGCGGTCGTCGTCCCCAAGCTCGCGCTTCAGGCGGTAGAGCTCGTCCCGTAGCGCGGCCTCCTGGCGCCGCTCGCCCGGACGGCCCGCGAGGTTCCGCATTTCGTGTGGGTCGCGTCGCAGGTCGTACATCTCCCACTGGTCTAGGCGCCAGAAGTGGATCAGCTTGTGCGTCTCGGTCCGGACGCCGTAGTGAGTGCGCGTGTTGTGGTCGCCCGGGTCGTGATAGTACCGGTAGTAGAAGCTGCGGCGCCAGTCGGCGGCCGGCCGGCCGGCCATGAGGCCTCGCAGGCTGCGCCCCTGCATGTCCGGCGGCGTGGGGAGGCCCGCGATGTCGAGGAACGTGGGCGCGAAGTCCGGGTTGATGGCGAGCCTCCGCTGCACGGAGCCTGGCCGCGTCACGCCCGGCCAGCGCACGAGGAAGGGCATGCGCAGCGCCTCCTCGTACATGAAGCGCTTGTCGTAGAGGCCGTGGTCGCCAAGGAAGAAGCCCTGGTCGCTGGCGTAGATGACCACGGTGTTCCGCGCCAGTCCGCTGGTCTCGAGGTAGTCTAGCATGCGGCCCACGGATCGATCGATCGACTCCACACAGGCGAGGTAGTCCTGCATGTATCTCTGGTACTTCCAGCTGTCCAGAGCTGCCCCTGCGAGCGTTACCTGCCGTCCGTCAACCTCTGTTTCGACGCTGTCGGGGCAGACGCCGAGCCAGCGGCTACGCTCGGCCGGGGTAAGGCCCTGCGGTGGCTGGAGCTTCAGGTCGCGGCGCGTCAGGTCCGTGAAGACCTTCTGGCGGCACTGGCGAATCGCATCGGTCCGGGTCTCGTAGTCGTCGCGCAGGGCAGGCGGCTCGGGGATGCGGAGCTTGCGGTACTCGGCGGCGATGGCGGGGTCCGGGTCCCAAGACCGGTGCGGCGCCTTGTGGTGGCACATCATAAAGAAGGGCTTGCCCGCAGGCCGGCCCTTCAGCATCTCCAGCGCCTTGTCGGTGATGATATCGGTGCAGTAGCCGCGCACCTGGTGCGTGCCCTCGGCAGTGATGAACCCCGGATCGTAGTAGACGCCCTGTCCCGGCAGGATGCACCAGGTGTCGAACCCCGTGGGGTCGCTGAAGAGGTGCCACTTGCCGACCATCATCGTGTGGTAACCCGCCGCCTGCAGCATCTTGGGCGCCGTGGGTTGCGCGCCATCGAAGGTGTTGAAGACCGGCACACCGTTGGCGTGGCTGTACTTGCCGGTGAGGATGGTGGCGCGGCTGGGCGTGCATATCGAGTTGGTGCAGAAGCAGTGGTCGAACCGCATCCCCTCGCGTGCCAGGCGGTCAATGTTGGGCGTCCGGTTGATGCGGCTACCGTAGGCCGAGATGGCATGGGCCGCATGGTCGTCGGACATGATATAGAGGATGTTCGGCCGATCATCTCCGGTCAGGGCTCCGGGCGTCATGGCCGATGCGGCGGCGCCGGCAAGCAACTCGCGACGGCTACAGCGGTGTGACTCGTGGGTCATGGCGCTCCTCCTGCGGCGAGGGCCGGCCCCGGCAGGCCATGCGCGGCGAGCCGGGGCCTGTCGACGCTACTTCCGGCCGAGGATCTGCTTCAGGTTGACGATGCAGCGCTGCACACACTCCATGGGCGGGAACGCGCCGGACTCCTGCTCGACGATGTACCACTTCGCCTTGCCGGTGTTCCTGATCAGTGGCAGAAGCTGCTTCCACTGGATATCGCCCTCGCCGATGAGCGCGTTGCCGTTGGTGGCCGAGTGCTCCTTGATGTGCGCCGTGGTCGCCCGGCCGGGGTACCTCTTGATGAACGGCGCGGCCTCGGCGCCGCCGACCAGGGCGTTGCCGGTGTCGAACTGCATCACGACGTCCTTCGTCGTGTTGCCGAAGAACGTGTCCCACGGCATCTCGCCATCGAGCGGCTTGAACTCCTCGGTGTGGTTGTGGTAGCCCACCACCATGCCGTGCGGCTTCACCTTCTTGGCGATCTCGTTGAAGATGCGCGCGGTCTCGCGCCAGGCCTCGCGGCTCGCCGTACGCTCGCGCGGTAGCCCGGGGACGATGAGGAAGCGGTTGCCGAGCGTCTTGTTGTAGGCGATCGTCTTCTCCAGGTTATCGCCCATGAGCGTGTCCAGCCCGGTATGCGTGCCGCAGCAGACGAGGCCGACCTCGTCCAGCATCTTGCGTAGCTCCTCGGCGCTGCGGCCGTAGTAGCCGGCGAACTCCACGCCTTCGTAGCCCATGGCCGCCACGGCCTTGATCACGCCGGGCAGGTCCTTGGCGCAGTCGTCGCGCACCGAGTAGAGCTGCAAGCCGATCCTCGGCCCGCCGACCGACGGCGTGGCGCAGGCTGTGAACGGAACAAGGGCCGCCGCGAGGCCCAGCAGGACGGTCAGTCGCATATCGGTTCATCCTCCCTGACGCAGTAGCTGCATCGCACTACCAGATACGACGCCGGGGACCTCGCATCCTGCCTGAAGCCGCCTCTGGGGTACCGTATGCCACCCAACCACGGAGGACCGCTCTTGCCCACGATCCGCTGCGCCCGACCCGACGAGTACGAGCCGCTGATGCGCTTCCTCGACGCCGCCTACGACGACCCACCGGGTTGGTTCGCCACGTTCTGCCCCAACGACTGGCTACGCGAAACCACCGACTGGGAGCACTGCTACGTGATCGACGATGACGAGGGCATCGCCTCGCTGGTCCGCGTCTGGCGGCTGGAGATGGCGCTGGATGGCCGCGCGCTGGCGGTCGGCGGCATCGGCAGCGTTGCGACGGACCCGCGCGCCCGGGGCAGGGGATACATGACGCTGCTGATGCAGCACGCCTGCGAGCGGATGCGCGCCGAGGGCATGCCGGTCTCGATCCTTTGGGGCAACGCGCACCGGTACCGTCCCTTCGGCTACTGGGCGGCGGGCCGAAGCGCCTGGCTGCAGGTGGCGGAGCGAGGCCTTTGCCGGGCGGGCGTGGAGCCGCTCGAAGGCGCCGCCGTTCCCTCGTCGGCTATGCTTGCGGGTGGGGGCGATGCCGTGCTGGCCCGCCTGGCGCAGGCCAACGGCGCCACGCCGTACCGCAGGGCCCGGCGGCCGTCGGAGTGGCGCACGCTCTACGGCCGCAAGGACCTTGAGACGCTCTGGGCCGACCCCGACGGGTGCTTCGGCGCCCTCACGTTGCACCGTCACGAGGACGGCCGCGTGGATCTGGCCGAGGCGGTAGGCGATATGACGACCTGCCTGCGTCTGGCTGCCGGCGTAGCGCGTGAGGTCAAGGGCGCCCGGTTCAGCTTCGGCTTCCCCGCCGACGTCGATCCCCCTGCAGCGCTCTGGGAGGCCTCTGACGGCCTCCACACCGGCGCGGCGGGAATGGTGGCGGTACTCGACCTCGATGCGGCCCTGGCCGCCCTGGGCCTGCAGCAGCATCGGCGCTCCTTCGAGGGGCTCGGTCCAGGCGAGACCGTTCGCCACCTGTTCGGAGCCGTGCGGCCGGGCTTGGCGAACCTCTGGGTCCCGGCGATCGATCACATCTGAGGGGGTTGCGCTTGGGGGCGGCGTGCAGGTCGTTGCGCCTCGGTGCGGCGGGTTCCCCTCCTCACGTTACGACACTGCGCCGTCCGCTACCCCACGCGCCCGACGGCCTGCGCCACGGCGGGCAGGCGCTGCATGAGGTCGGCAAAGGCGGTCGGGGTGAGACTCTGGCTACCATCGGAGAGCGCTTCGGCGGGGTTGGGGTGGACCTCGACGATGAGGCCGTCGGCGCCGGCGGCCACGGCGGCCAGGGCCATGGCGGGCACGTAGCGGGCCTGGCCGATGCCGTGGCTTGGGTCTACGATCACGGGCAGGTGCGAGATGTCCTTGAGGATCGGCACGGCGTTCAGGTCCAGCGTGTTCCGCATGTAGGTGCGGTCCAGCGGATGGACGCCGCGCTCGCAGAGTACGACGCGGCCGTTGCCCTGGCTCAGGACATACTCAGCGGCGAAGAGGAACTCGTCCAGCGTGGCTCCGGGGCCGCGCTTCAGCAACACGGGGTGGCCCGAGCGGCCCGCGGCGATGAGCAACGGGAAGTTCTGCATGTTCCGGGCGCCGATCTGGAGCATGTCGACGTAGGCGCAGACGGTCTCCACATCGTGGGCGTCGATCACCTCCGTCACGGTGCCGATGCCGGCCTCGGCTCCCGCAGCCTTCATGATCTCCAGTCCCTCGAGCTGCAGGCCCTGGAACGAGTAGGGCGAGGTGCGCGGCTTGAAGGCGCCGCCACGGAGCAGCGAGGCGCCGGCGGACTTAACGGCCTGGGCCGACGCGAGGATCTGGTCGTAGCTCTCCACCGCGCAGGGGCCGGCGATGACGACGCAGCCGGGGCCTCCGAACGCGGCGCCAGCCACCTCGACCACTGAGGAGGCCGCGTGGAACTCGCGCGAGGCGAGCTTGTAGGGGCGGCTGACGTGGGCCACATGGGCCACGCCGGGTAGGGCGCGCAGGGCGCTCTCCAGCTCCGGGCGTTCCTCAGGCCGGATCGCGCTGGCGATGCCTATGGCCACATGGTCGCTGCCGGGCAGGCGCAATGCCTCCAGCCCGCGCGCCGCGATGCGACCAACCACCACGTCGACCTGCTCGCCCGTCGCCTCCGCGTGCATCAGCACGATCATAAAGCACCCCACTCCATAGGGCCCGAGCCTGCCCACATCGATCGACCCGGCCGCGCATGCGTTATACCCGCTGCGCCCGGCGAGGTACCCTGAACCGGGACCGGCGGGCGGCGGGTTGGACGCTGCATCGGGCCGGCATGCGAAAGGCGGCGACATGGCGCTAGACATCCTCTGTATCGGGGCCCACCCCGACGACAACGAGTTCTCCATCGGCGGCACGATCGCGCTGCTGACCGCCCGCGGCCACCGGGTGCGTATGCTCACGGTGACCAACGGCTGCCGCGGCCACTACTTCCCCGAGTACGTATCGGACATCGGCCTGCTCGCCGACCGGCGCCGGCTGGAGTCCCTCGAGGCCTCGCGCATCGCCCGCGCCGAGTACGCCTGCCTCGGCATCAACGACGGCGAAGTCTACGTCACGCCCGAGAGCACCGAGGCCATGATCCGCGCGATCCGCTCCTTCGGCGAGCCGGGCCGCGGGCCGGACCTGATCCTCACCAACCGCCCCGGCGATTACCACCGCGACCACCGCTACACCGCGCGGCTGGTGCTCGACGCCGTCTACATGCTCACCGTGCCGCCCATGTGCCCGGACGTGCCGGCCCTGCGCCGGATGCCCGTCATCGCCTACTGGCAGGACGGCTTCACCGAGGGCGGCGCCTTCCGGCCCGATGCTGTTGTAACCATAGACGCAGGCATGGCGGAAAAGGTCGCCATGGTCTGCGCCCACAAGAGCCAGTTCTACGAGTGGATCCCGTACAACTCCGCCTCGCACCCGAGCTTCGCGGACTGGCCCGAGGCCGAGGGCGAGCGCTACGCCCGCATGGACGGCATCCTCCGCGAGATGAGCGCCGCCACGGCGCGCCGCTACCGGACCCTCATGTGGCGCGACGGCCTCTACGCCGAGGCGTTCCAGATCAGCGAGTACGGTGATACGCCCGATGAGGCGCGGCTCCGGGAGCTCTTCCCCGTCGCCTGACGGGCCAGCCCGCCTACGACGCTGCGAAAGGGGGTACACATGAACGGGGCCGCAACGTTGGCTTTCGTCGCGGCCCTGGCCGTGCTGTCGGCATCCAAGCCCGCCGTCGCCTCCTGCGACCTGCGGATCACTGGCGCCGGCCCCTGCCGCCCGGACGGCGCCGCGGGCAACCCGCTGGTGGGCGAGCCCTACGCCCTGCGGGTGAACGTGCGCGTGACCGGTGTGCCGTCGGCCCCGTTCCGCATCCGCTGGAAGATCGCGGCCAACACGCACGACTTCGCCGCCATCAGCGTCGGCGAGGGCGACTTCACGTGGACCTTCAGGCGGCAGGTGGCGCTGGACGGACCCATGCCGTGGAGCGTCAGCATCGACCCCGAGCACGTTTCCGGCGATACGGACTGGTCCAACAACGCCGCCGCCGGGAAGCTCACCCCCACGCCGCCCAAGGCCGCGATGGAGAACTACGAGCCGCGCATCATGCGAGGGTGGGAGGAGATAGCGGTCCGCTATGCCCCCGACTCAGGCGCTATCGGATGGCTGGACTTCTGCTTCGGGCTCCCCACCACGCATACGACGCAGGAGGTGCTGGAGGCGCCGGGCCCCGCGGGAGGCATAGCGGTCACCACCTCGCCGTTCGGCTTGCCGGCCTCGGAGATCGCCCGAAGGAACCCGAGCCCCCGCGCCTTCCAGGATGCCCAGTCGTTCACGGTGCGGCTCTGGAACGTGCGGGTGAACCCCGGCAAGCTGCGTCGCGCGGGCTGGGCCGGCCTCGGCAAGCTGAAGCCGGAGATCGCCAGGTGGACGCAATCCGAGGCCGAGATCCAGAGTGCGCACGCCGAGATCGCCGCGTTCGCGGCCGCATCGCTCCCGACCGGCTTCCGCAAGGCCATAGCGCCCTATGACGCTGCCAGGGTTCTCCACCAGGCCGTCATGAAGCACATGACCTACACGCTCAAGCACCCGGGGGACGGGGCCCTCGGGGCGCTACGGAACGGGTGGGGCGACTGCGGGTACTACTCGTACCTGCTCATCGCCTGCTTGCGCAACATCGGGATCCCGGCGCGGCCTACGGCGGGCTGGTGGGAAGGGACCAACCAGTGGCACATGTGGGTCGAGCTTTACCTGCCCGGCGGCGGGTGGATCGTGGCGGACCCGACCGTCGGTGACCAGGAGAGCCCGGACGGCCTCTATGCCTACCAGTTTGGCTATGTGCCCAACGCCAACAGCCGCTGCTCCGTTACGCTGGCGGCAACCAACATCATGCCCTCCCACGCCTACGGCCACCTGCAAGTGCCCAACTGGTACTGGAGCGGCACGGCCAAATGGCTCGGAACCGAGCACCAGTGCCGCCTGCTGCCCGCGCCGAAGGAGGCGGACACCGGAACGCCCTGACCGCCCCTCTACTCCGCCTCTTCCACCACCGGGTTCTGGAGGAGGCCGATCTTCTCGATCTCCACCGTCACCGAGTCGCCGGGGGATAGCCAGCGCGGGGGCTTGCGGGCCATTCCGACGCCGTGGGGCGTGCCGGTCATGATCACCGTGCCCGGCAGAAGCGTGGTGCTGCCGCTGAGGAAGACGATGAGGTCGCGCACCGAGAAGATCATGTCGCGCGTGTTCCAGTCCTGCATCACCTCGCCGGAGACCACGCAGCGGATGCCCAGGCTGTTCGGGTCTGGGATCTCGTCGGCCGTCACCAGCGCGGGGCCCAGCGGCGCGAAGGTGTCGAACGTCTTGCCCCGGCACCACTGGCCGCCGCCCTTCTGCTTCTGCCAGTCGCGGGCGCTGACATCGTTGCCGCAGGTATAGCCGAGCACGCAGTCCAGCGCGTTCTCGTGGGTGGCATTGCGGCAGGGCTTACCGATGACGACGGCCAGCTCTGCCTCGAAATCCACCTGGTCGCTACGGAGCGTGCGCGGCAAGACGATGGGTTGACCGGGATCGTTCACAGCGCCGGGCGACTTCATGAAGAGCACCGGCCATTGGGGAATCGGCGCACCGCCCTCCTCCGCGTGCTTGCGGTAGTTGAGCCCTATGCAGAGGATCGCGGCGGGACGCACGGGAGCCAGCAGGCGGTCCACCGAGGCGACGCGATCGGTCACCCTGAAGCTGCCGAACAGCCCGCCCTCGATCTCGCGCGGCACGGCGGCGGCGTCCACGGCGGCGTAGCCTTCCTGCCCCTGATGCGTCTGGTACCTGACGATGCGCATGGCGATGCACTCCCCTCGACCGGTCTGGTGTCGGCGGCTAGTTCACCACGCGGGCCGGAGTTCCCTGCCTCGCCGGGGTAGACTCGGCGCCATGAGACACCTCACCGCATTGGCCCTTGCGGCCCTCCTGACGATCCCATCGGCGCTGCCCGCGCAGACGCTACGCTGCTCCTTCGCCGGCAAGCCCGGCGAAGCCCGCGCCGCCCTGGCCCGCGCCGGGCAGGAGCCAGGCCCCGCGCTACAGCATGGCGCCCTCCGCCTGCTGGACGACGAGCAGGACCTGAGCAACGCCGCGGCCTTCCCGACGGTGGCCCGCGGCTTGCGGCGGGAGGTCGACATTACCTTCCGCATGCGGCTCCTTTACGGCGGCGGCGGCCTCGCGGCGGCGCTACTGGATACGGCGAAGTACGGGGTCGACGGCGAGGCCCCGCGCGACGGCGTCTGGGACGACCCGCGCCTGCCCCGGGCCTTCGCGGTCTGCTTCGACGTCTACAACCCGCCCTCTTCCGACCCCTTCAACGCGCAGGGCAACATCTACAACCGGCAGCAGCGCGAGGTGGCCCTGACATGGGACGGCCTGGAGATCATGCGCAGGGTATCGCCCGTGGAGTTCCGCGGCGAGCAGTGGCACACCGTGCGCATCCAGCTTCGGTTCGTCTGCGGGGGCGCCGAGGCGGGGGTCTCCATCGACAACCAGGCCGTCTTCGACCGCTTCTTCATCGCGGGCATGGAGCCCTTCACGTCGAGGCTGGCCCTGGGCGCCTGCACGGGGAAGATCACCAACACGGCCGATGTCAGCGACCTGCGGGCCGACTGGCGCGGACCCATCAGCCCGCCCTCCGCACCCGTCGTGGTGACGGCTATCGACAAGGTCCACATCAACGCGGGCCACACCAGCCAGACCGCCGAGGCTCAGTTCCCCGAGGGCCGGTTCGGGCGCATCATCGGCACGCTCACGCTGGCCGAGCCGCCGGGCGGCTACGATCCCTGGGACCGGTCGGCGGCGGT
>CAJBBX010000163.1 GCA_903951425.1 uncultured Chthonomonas sp. | reverse complement strand
GACTGACGCCCTGTCGGCGGGCGCACACACGCTGGGCGGGGCCTTCGCGGGCGACGCGACCTACGAACCCAGCTCCGGATCGAACACGCTCACGGTAACCCAGGCCACTACCGGCCTCAGCACCGTGGACCGCACGGGCCTCGTCACCACGACTGTGGCGCTGAAGGCCTACCTGAAGCGCACCACAGACAATGCGTGGCTCTCCGGCAGGGCCGTCGCCTTCACGGTGGCGGGAACCGGCGTAGGATCCGCCAACACTGACGCCTCCGGCCAGGCCCTGCTCAACTACACCGTCGCCACGGCGGCGGGCGCCCATGCCATCGGCGTCTCGTTCGCCGCGGACACGCTCTACAAGGCCTCGTCCGCCACGGCGACCCTAACGGCAACCACCACCAACACCAAGGTCTACGTGGTCGACCGCACAGCGAAGGTCAAGACCTACACGGTCCTCAAGTCCTACCTCTACACCCCGACCAACGTCATCATCCCGGGCAAGCCCATGGTGATTAAGCTGGACGGCACCGGGCTTGCCTCGGGCAACACCAACAGCTCGGGTTACCTGCAGGTGGGCTACACCGTGACCGAAGGCGCCGGCGCGGGCATCCGCACCATCCGCGGCGAGTTCGCCGGCGACGGAGGCTATATGGCCTCGGCCAACACCGGGAAGCTCACCGTCACGGCCGGCGACCTCTACATCTGGCCCTACGTCCGCAGCGGCAAGAAGGGGACCAACCACGTCCTCAAGGCCTATGTCCGTAGCCTGCCCGACTACGCGATCCAGCCCGGCAAGTCGATCACCTTCAAGGTGAACGGCTCCGAGGTCGGCACCAGCTCCGTAGCCGCCGACGGCTGGGCCTCTGCCACCTGGGCGATCCCGGCCGGCGAAGCCACCGGAGCGCACACCGCCGCAGCCGGGTTCGCCGGCGACGCATGGTACAAGGCCCTAACCGCCACCACTGGCTTCAACGTGGTGCCGTAGCGCCTCTCATCATGACGACCCGGCGCGCACTTGGCGATCAGCAGCTCCCCGCGTTTGCAGAGGGGCCTGCTCTCGCTGAGGCTAAGCCGCCATCCGGCGCTTGGCACCGACGCGGCGGGCAAGGTAATATATCTTTTGCCATGCGGCGCCGACACATCCGTGCGCCGCCGCCACTCCGCGCGCAGCAAGGACCTCCACGCATGCCGAAGCTGCTTGACAGCATTTCCGGCCCAGACGACCTCAAGCGCCTCGGCGGCGACGAACTGAAGCAGGTAGCCGAGGAACTCCGCCAGGCGATCGTCGACAACCTATCGAGAACGGGCGGCCACTTCGCGTCTAACCTGGGCGCCGTGGACCTGATCGTGGCCCTCCACGCAGTCTACAAAGTGCCGCACGACAAGATCGTCTTCGATGTGGGGCACCAGTGCTACGCGCACAAGATGCTCACGGGCCGACTGTCCGACTTCCCCTCACTGCGGCAGTACGGCGGCATCAGCGGCTTCCTGCGGCGCGATGAGAGCCCCTATGACGTCTACGGAGCGGGTCATGCCAGCACGTCCATATCGGCAGCCTACGGCTTCGCTGTGGCCCGGGACGTCGTCGGCGGAGACGAGAGCGTCGTGGCCGTGATCGGCGACGCAGGCCTCACCGGCGGGCTGGCCTGGGAGGGCCTGAACAACGCCGGGCACAGCGGACGCGGCATCACGGTGGTCCTCAACGACAACGCCATGTCCATCGCGGCCAATGTGGGCGCGCTGTCGCGCTATCTTGCGAAGCTGCGAACGACCCCGTGGTACCAGGGCCTCGAGCGGAAAACGAAGGACGTCCTCATGCGGCTTCCCGCAGGCGAGATGGCCTCGCGCGCCGCCGGAGGCCTGCTGAAGCACGGCGTCACCAACCTCGTCGCGCCGCGGCAGACGGGCGTCGTCTTCGAGATGATGGGCTTCCAATACATCGGGCCGCTGGACGGCCACGACCTCCCTCTGCTCAGGGACGTCTTCAGCCAGGTCCGCCGCATGAAGGGCCCCGTCCTGGTCCACCTGATCACCACCAAGGGCCGCGGCTACACGCCTGCCGAGGACGACGCCCGGCGGTACCACGCAGTCACGCCGTTCGAGCCGTCGGTCGGCCTACCCGAGGGCGGCGGCGCCGGTGCGACCTACACATCGGTCTTCGGCGATACGCTGGTGGAGATCGCCGCGGCCGATCCGGCCGTCGTCGGCATCACCGCCGCCATGCCGGACGGCACGGGGCTGACCCGGCTCAGCGACCGCTTCCCCACGCGCTGCTTCGACGTGGGCATCGCCGAGGGACACGCGGTCTGCTTCGCTGCGGGCATGGCAGCCAGGGGCTGCAGGCCTGTGGTAGCCATCTACAGCACCTTCCTGCAGCGCTCGTTCGACATGATCGCCCACGACGTGTCGCTGCAGAAGCTGCCCGTCATCTTTGCGCTGGACCGCGCAGGCCTTGTGGGCGAGGACGGCGGTACCCACCACGGCGTCTTCGACCTGACCTACCTCCGGTGCATCCCGGATATGGTGGTGATGGCGCCCAAGGACGGCGACGAGCTGAAGGCCATGCTCTGGTTCGCCCATGCCCACGTCAGCGGTCCCAACGCCTCGGCCATCGCGGTGCGGTACCCGCGCGGCTCGGCGATGGGCATCGACTGGGGCAAGCCGGAACAGCCTGTCGAGCTGGGCAAGGCGGAGGAACTGCTGGCGGGCGACGACGTGACGTTCGTGGCCATCGGGAGCATGGTGCGGCCCTGCTTCGAGGCCGCCACGGCGCTCAGGACCGAGGGGATCTCAGCCGGCCTTCTCAACTCGCGATTCGCCAAGCCGCTGGATGAAGAAGCCATTGTGGCCGCCGCCCGGCGCACCGGCCGGCTGGCGCTGGTTGAGGAGAATGCGCGGACAGGCGGGTTCGGCTCCGCAGTGCTGGAGCTCCTGGCCAAACGGGGACTGACCTCGGTGCGGACGCTGCACGTGGGCCTGCCCGACCACTTCGTGGAGCATGGCAGCCAGAGCGTCCTGCGCGCCGAGTGCGGCCTGACGGCGGAAGCGCTGATCGAGGCAGGAAGGGAGCTGGCGGCCCGCCAGGGCTGACGGGCCGCACGTCCACCGACGCTTTACTTGTCCGCGAGCACCCTCACGGTGATCGAGAAGCTCCGCGTCTCGCCGGGAGCAAGCAGCGGCACCCGACCGGCAACGCGCTCGGCCGGGCGACCACTGACGAAGGCCGTACCAGGCTCCACGCCTACGGTATACGTTCCCTGGCCCATCTGCTTCCACTGCGTCAGGCAGGGCAACGCCGCCTGCGGGTAACAGATCGCCACGCCGAAGCCCTGCGGGTTAACCAACCGCGCCTCGACCATGCCGTTCGCGTCCGGCTCGGGCAGGTGGTAGTAGACCTTCTCGCGGAACCCAGGCGTGGGCGACTCGAACGTCGACCAGCGGTCGAAGCCGTCGGCCGCTTCAGCGTCGCGAGGCTCAACCGAGCCGGGGGGCATTTGCAGACGTGAGCCCGGCTGCACCACCGGGAACCCGTAGTTCATGTGGTAAAGCAGCATCAACGGCGCGGGTTGGAAGCCGATGTTGGTGACCTGGTCCTCGATGTGGATCGCGGGCTCTCCCAGGCGGCACCAGATGCGGCGCTCCATCTCCACGCAGTCGCCGAACAGCACCGCCTCGCGCACCTTACCGGACACCGACACGACGTACTCACCGTCGACCCAGTCCGCGTCGCAACGGACCGAGGCAGCCGGCAGCGTGCTTGCGCGGCCATGGAGACCCAGCTCGGCCCCGCCGTCGCGCACGGGCGGACCCATGTACGTATAGCCGCAGGTCGTCAGAAGGCCTCCGGGGAAGGTCCGCAGCCAGCCGAGGCCCTCGGGCTCAAAGTACGCCGGGTGGCGATCACCCATGGGCGATCGCCATGCCAGCGACATGCCGCAGAAGCGGGCTGCGGTGATGTCAAGCCCACGGCTGGGCAGCACGGTGAACTCCAGGCCGGAGCTGTTGTGGAAGTCCACCGCCGAGACGCCGTCGTCAGCGCCGTCGGTCAGCCGCACAGGCCGGGCCGCCGCCACTTGCGACATATCGCCCACCATCTCGCGCAGGGACTGGCGACCGTAGGCGCTGGGGTTCCATCGGGTCATGCTGCTATCTCCCTGCGGGGCGCTGGGGGCTGACGATCAGTCCGTCGAAGACCGCCACGTTGGTGCGAACGTGGCAGTTGCTCCCCACCACGCACCGCTCCAGCCAGGTGCCCTCCAGCACAACGGCGCCGTCCCAGAGGATCGATTCCTTCACCACGGCGCCGCTCTCGACCTCGCATCCCTGCCCGATGATGGTGTTCTCCAGCACGCGGGCTCCGGGGCCGATCTTGCAGTTGTCGCCTATGACCACAGGATAGCCGATCTCCGCTGTGGAGTCGATCTCAACGTTCTCGCCGATCCAGACGAACTTGCGCTGCTGCGGCACCGGGAACTTGATGCGCACACGATCGGCCAGGGCGTCCAGATGGGCGCTCCGGTAGGCCGCGAGATCGCCTACATCGCGCCAGTAGGAGGCCGTAAGGTGACCGTAGACGGGCCGCTGCTGCTGCAGGAGGAGCGGGAAGAGGGTGCGACCGAGGAGGTAGAAGGTACCGCGCGGGATCAGGTCGAAGACCTCGGGCTCGAAGACGTAGAAGCCCGTGTTGGCCATGTTGGAGAAGATGACCTCGCCCTTGGGCTTCTCCAGGAACCGGGTGACGCGGCCCTCCTCGTTCAGCAGCACGATGCCGTACTGCGACGGGTCATCGACCAGGCTCAGGCCGATAGTGGCCAGAGCCTTCTTGTCTTTGTGCGCCTTCAGGAGCCGGCCGATATCCATGTCGGAGAGGTCGTCCCCGCCCACAACGATGAAGGTGTCGTCCTTCAGGATATCCTCGGCTCGCTTGACACTACCGGCATCGCCCCAGAGCTGCTCTTCGCGCTGGTAGTGCAGGTTCACGCCGAAGCGGCTACCGTCGCCGAAGTAAGCCTCGATCTGCTCGCCCAGGTAGTGGAGGTTGACGACGATGTCAACGATGCCGTGGTCGCGGAGCATATAGACGATGTGCTCCATGACCGGCCTGTTCACGATGGGCACGAGGGGCTTGGGCAAGTTGCGGGTGAGCGGGTCCAGTCGTGAACCCACGCCAGCGGCCAGAATCATCGCCTTCACTGCCGTGTAACCTCCCTTGGTTGGAGCCCGGTGGGGCTCAGCGTATGTGCGCGGCCCAGCTAGCGCGTGGCAAACTCGCGGACCGTCTGCGCTGCATAGTTCACCTGTTCGTCGGTCAGACCCGGATGGACGGGAAGCGACAGCACCTCGGCAGCTGCAAGCTCGGCCGCCGGGAAGTCGCCGACCGCGTAGCCCAGTCCCGCATAGCCCGACTGCGTATGCAGAGGGGCCGGATAGTAGATACCCGAATCGATGCCGCGATCCTTCAGGTAGGACTTCAGTTCATCGCGGCGCGGGTGCCTGATGGTGAACTGATGGTAGGTGTGGTATGCCCCATCGGTCTCAGCAGGCAACTGCACGGAGCAACCCTGCAGGACCGAGCGGTACGTTGCGGCATGGCGCCGCCGCGACTCCGTCCACTGGTTCAGGTGGCCCAGCTTCACACGCAGGATGGCGGCTTGGATCGCGTCTAGACGGCTGCAGTAGCCGATCTGGTCATAGTAGTAGCCGCCGCCACTGCCGTGGAAGCGGAGCTTGAGCAGGCGCGCCTGGATGTCGGCCGATCGTGTCAGCACCATGCCGCCGTCTCCGCAGCCGCCCAGGTTCTTCGTCGGGAAGAAGGAGAGCGTGGCGCAATCGCCGTAGGCGCCCACAGGTTGGTTGTGGTACTCCGAGCCGATGGCCTGCGCTGAGTCCCATACGACGGAGCAACCGTTCGAGGCAGCCAATCCGCCGATGGCCGTTCGATCGGCCATCTGGCCGAAGAGGTCCACGGGCATTATGGCGCGCGTCTTCGGGCCTATAGCCCGAGCCACGCTTTCGGGGTCCAGGTTAAAGGTCTCAGGGTCGATATCGGCGAACACCGGCGTCGCCCCGGCGTGGATGATCGCTTCGATTGTCGCCACGAATGTGAACGGCGTCGTCACGACCTCGTCACCCTTCACCACGCCGCATGCCAGTAGCGCCAGCAGGAGCGCGTCCGTGCCCGAGTTGACGCCCACGGCGAAGGAAGCCCCGGTGGCTTCGGCCATCTCACCCTCGAGGGCCGCGACCTCGGGCCCCAGGATGAAACTGCCGCTGCTGAGGACCCTCTGCACGGCGTCGTCGATCTCGCCCTTCATCGACTGGTACTGGGACGGGAGGTCAGCAAGCGGTACTCTCAATGCGATGTCTCCAACCACTTTGTATTTTTGCATTATCATGCCGAACGACTTAGTCCGGCGCCGCGCCTTCAGTCGATCCAGAACATCGAAGCGCACGGTAGACCAACCAGGCAACGGCAGCGGCTCCTAGGGCCAGCGTCACCGCGAAGGCAATCGCCCAGACGCTGTCGGCATGGACGGGGATACCGGCCGCGTTCACGTGGGGATAGAGCATGTACTCGCGCACCCGGTGCCGGGCCACGACCATGCATCCCACGCCCAGCCCCGTCAGAACCGTTGCGAGCCACGCGGATCGCTTGGCAACGGCCAACGCCACCACTCCCAGCACAATCCCCAAGGTCAGCACACCCGTGTCGTGTGCGGACGCGCCCAGGAACTGACTCCCAACACGGGGAGGCAGCGAGAGCAGATACCAGACGCCCGATAGCATCAGCAGGCCGGCCCCCACGTGGAACCAACGCACGCCCGTACGCCATGCCCAGACGGCCCACTCGGCATCCGGTGACCGGAAGCGACGACCCATGAGGGCGCCGACCAGACCAGCCACGACCGGAGCCGCTAGAACGGTATGTAGGTACCTCGCCGGGAGCATGGGATCGCCCAGGTTCAGGGCGATGCCGTAGGCGCTCGTCGCGTAGAGCGGCGCCCAGAGCCCCGGCTGAAGCATCAGCGTCATGTTGTTCGCGAAGATGGCCGCGACCAATAGCGTCAGGGCTACGCTGAACCAGGCGAGCGCCTGACTGCGGTCCCCGATCCACGAAGGTCGTAGGTAGGCCAGATAGAGCCCCAGGTAGGCCACGCACAGGGCAGGGATCACCAAGAGCCAACTCCAAGCCATCAGCACCGAAGAGGTGTAGAAGGCCTGGCCATAGAGCACCTGAACAAAAAGCAGCGGCGCCACGCCGAGCGTGATGGTGAGGGCCATGGCGGACGGGAGCAGGGCGCGCATCCTGGCGGCAAAGAGCGCGCCGGGGTGGCCCTCGCGGCATCGGCCATACACGAGCGCCATCATCAAGCCACCCACGGTCACGTTCATGGCCACCAGATGGAGCGTGAACGTGAGTAGGGAGAGCGCCTTCAGGAGAGCAGCCGCCGCCGGGAGCCCGAGCGGATCGATCGGCGGAATCACCGTCGGCATAGCCGCTCCCCTTCCGATCGCGCAGGCAAGGCCGCCGAGGCGCCTGGCCCCTCAGCCTGGAGCGAGATCAGGTACGCGACAAGGCCGCCGCGCTCCTCGTCGGTACCGATGAAGGGCGGCATGGCCCCCTTGAGAGTGTTCAGGTACTGGATCTGCTGGTCCAGGAGCGCCTTGTCCCATCCCCGCGTGGCGAACCTGATGCTGTTCAGCCCCGATACGGTATGGCAGCTTGAGCACTGGACCCGGAAGACGCTTCGGCCGATCTTCACCGGGTCATTCCAGTCCGACTTTGCCGGCACATGCCACCGCGAACTTGCGAGGAGCCCCAGCGAAGAGACATCGGCCAGGTCGGCGGGACGAAGCGAGTTCGAGTACATGTACTCGTAGATGACGTAGGGCTTGCGCACCGCCTCACGCACCCACTCCGTCGCGCCGGTTGCTCCCAGCGCCAGGGCAGCCAGCACGCAGGCGAACGTCACGTGGGTCTGGCGCGGGAAGAGCATCGGGCCGAAGACCGTGCCGGTGATCAGGAGGCCGGAGAGCAGCACCGAAGCTACGGTAAACGCAGTGACCATGGGCGTCCCGCCGGAGGCCAGGAAGCGCGCCTGCTCGGGAAGTGTCCCGGCGAACCAGAGCCCGGCGAAGGGTATCACGCCGGCGCCGACGATCACCCACTTGGCCGAGTAGCGCACCATCCGCTCCTTGAGCGCGAGGTCGGCCAATTGCGACGAGGTGATCAGCGCGTAGACGCCGGCGAGGGCGACGCAGACCGCGCTCCGCATTGCCAGCGACGGGAGCATCCCCGGATTCATCCACGCATCGGTCAGCGACTGCGTCTCAGGCCACTTGCCGGACGTGAGCATAAACGTGAGGATGCCGTTGATCATAAGCAGGCTGAGCCACGCCGAACCGAAGTAGACCCAGCCCACGGCCTGGTGCGTGCGGGCATCCATACGGCCCCAGCCGTAGCGGTAGACCAGCGCCGCCACGATCTCGACCAGGAAGAAGACCCACGCGATGGCCCAGACCCACGCGAAGAGGTGTACCAGGGCGGAGACGGCGGTGGGGTTGACCAGCGCGATCGTCCACCAGACGCCCACGCCGGTGACTGCTCCAAAAACGAGGATGACGAGCGTGAGGAAGTTGGTGTGGTGCCTGGCGTATTCCAGCACGGCGGCGTCGCGGGCCCTGAGGCCCATGCGCTCCGTCAGCACGAGGAATAGGCCGCCGCCGATCGCGAAATGCGATATGAAGACGTGTACCACGGCGATAGCTGCGATGAGCAACCCTCCCCCCGTTAGCGGCACGTCCCAGATCGGGTAGTTCAACGCGGCGTCCTTCCCTCAGCGGCTGCGCCGTCAGGCGCCTGAGGATTTACAGATTCGCCGCACGCCACCGATATCCTGCAACGCCAGGCAGACATGCGGCGAGGCCAGATCATCTCCCTGCGGCCCTTGCCGGCTCGCGCTCGTAGGCGTAGCGGCCCAGGGCCCTCTGCAGCTTGGTCTGCGAACCGAGGAGGTCGTATTCGGCGTTTATGCGGTTGGCCTGGGCTTGCGTCAGGGCCGTCTGGGCATCGCTCACCTCGAGGAGGGGTGAGGCGCCCGGCATAAGCGTGACGCCGTTGCGGAAGCGGACCTGCGCCAACCGGTACTGCTCCTCGGCCTGAACGAGGGCGGCGCCGGTGACCTTCATACGCTCTCCGGCCTCGACCCAGCCAAGGTAGGCCGAGCGAACCTCAAGCGCCACGCCGTCCAGCACCTGCTGCTTAACGATCCGGATGGAGGCGGCGTCGGACTGGGCCTGCACCTTGCGCGATCTGGCAAGTCCGCCGTCAAAGAGCGGCAACGAAACAGAGGCAACCGCGGCCCAACTGGTGGATCGGCCCAACGCACCCACGTTGGGGTTGAACGAGAGGTTCCAGCCGAGCCCGAAGGTGGGCATGACGCTGCGGTCAGCCAGGATCAGCCCCTTGTCGGCGGCCTTGATCTGCAGGTCCACCTGCAGCGCCTCGGGCCGCCGGTCATACGCCTCCTGCATGGCCTTGGCCAGCGGATCAGGATCGGCCTTGGTGTCGCCTACCTTGGCATCTTCCAGTTCCAGCGGCGTGTTCTGGTCCTGGCCCATGGCATTGTTGAGGGCTGCCACGGCAAGGTCCACCCGGTTCCTGGCAGAGATCAGGACCTGCTCCGAGTTGGCCACGTCGGTCTCGGCGCGGAGCGTATCAAACCGGGTGCCGGTCCCGGCCTTCAGGTAGGCCTGGGCGGTGGAGCTACGCTCCTTGGAGTTCTTCAGTGCCTGCTCGGCCACCGTCACGAAGGCCCTGGCCCGCAGGACATCCAGATAGGCGGACCGTACATCGGCGACCACTCCGTTCCGAATTCGGGCCACGTCCAACTTGGCGACGAGGTCCAGAAACTCGGCGATGGAGAGCGCGGCGCGGATCTGGCCGGCCACGTCCAGTGGAAGCGCCGCCTGCACCGTGACGCCGATCTGGTTCTGGACCGTGATCGGCACGTCGGCGTCATTCAGCTTCACCGTGGTGCCCTTGTCCAGACGGGTGCCGGTGATGGCCGCAGTCGCCGTGGGATGCGTCACCGCCTTCGCTTCACCGACTTTGCCCCCGGCCTTCCGCAGCGACTGCGAGGCGATGGCCAGCGCCTTGCTCTTGCTCACTGCGATGCCGACCGCCTGGGTCAGGCTCAGGCGCATAGCGGCGGGCTGCGATCCCGGGCGCGTAGAAGGCTGGTCGTCGCCAGGGGCGGCAGCTGCCGCCAGCGATGCCAGGACCCAGACCGCGGACAGGCCGCCGGTCAGGACACGTGAAGCCGTCATGTGCGTACTCCTTGGTGCAAACGGGACACAAGCGCGTTCGTAGCGCCCGTACCCGTAGACAGTATGTTGCATGGAGGCTATGTCTGCCGCACCGGGCCGGCGGGCTCGGCGGCGCCGTCGGCCACGATGGCCACGACCCGCTCGACATGGGTCTCCACAAGGGCATCCCACTCCGGGCCGCAGACACGCCCGGCGAGCAGGAAGATGGTGTGCACATAGCCCAGCAGCAGCCAGGCGAGGGTCATAGGATCGACATCGGGGCGTACTTCGCCGCGCCGCTGCCGCTCAGCGACGAAATCCGCGATGATCTGGCGGCCGGAGGCGGATTGGGCTCCCACGGCGCCGGCGAGGTCGGCATCCTGCAGCATCTCGGCCATCTGCATACGCACCAGGGCGCCGCTCTGGTGGATGCCGCGCATCATGTCGGTGAGCAACGACCTGAGAGCGTCGCGAAGGGGGCGTTCGGCTGCCTGCGGCACCATCAGCTCAATGTGCTGCTTCCAGGAGCGCTCCGCCCAGCAGGCCGCCACCAGGTCGCCCTTGCTGCTGAAGTAATGGTAGAGCAGCCCCTCCGTGACGCCCACGGAGCGGGCAATCTCGCGGACCGAAGTGCCGCGAACGCCCTTCTCACAGAAGAGCGCCATGGCGGCATCCAGTATCTGTTCGCGCCGGCTCTGGGCGGGCAGGCGATGGGATCGAGTTTTCACTGCGGTCGTGTTCCGGTGGCGGTTTGATTAAACGTTCACTCAACAGCGAGTATACCCGCCGCGACTGCAAACCGGTCGCCCACCGGCCCTCTCCGGCAACGCAAGGTAAAATGCCGGCGGTCCTCAGTCCAGACGATTGCCACGCCGGGCGTTGCGCCGGCCGTGTGCGCGCCCAACCATGAAGGAGACCACCCATGAAGGTCCGCAGAGCCGTCATCACGGCGGCCGCGCGCCGCGAGCGTGCACTCCCGCTGCATACGCTGGTCGACTGTGACGGTTCGCGGAAGTCGGTGCTCCGCATCATCGTCCAGGAGGCGCTGGGCGCCGGGGTGGAGGCCGTGTGCGTCGTGGTCTGCCCCGGAGACGAAGCCGCCTACGCCGACGCGGTTGAGGAGTTGGCGCCGCACCTGGCGTTCGTGACGCAGCCCGAGGCGGACGGTTACGGCCACGCCGTGCTCTGCGCACGCGAGTTCACGGAGGGCGAACCCTTCCTCCACCTCATGGGCGACCATGTCTATGTCGCCCGCGGCCGCTCCTACGCCCAGCAGGTGGTCAGCGTCGCCGAGACCACCGATTGCTCCGTGTCAAGCGTGCAGCCCACCCGTGAGGGCCTGCTGCCCTACTTCGGGGTCATCGGCGGCGCGCGCGTACCGGGCACGCCGGACCGCTACCTCGTCGGGGCAGTCCGTGAAAAGCCCTCTCCCACCCTCGCCGAGCAGGAGCTAGTCATCCCAGGCATCCGCGCGGGGCACTACCTCTGCTTCTCCGGCATGCACGTTCTCACCCCGGTCGTTATGGAGATCCTCGCGGACCTGTACGCCGCCAGGAAGCCGAACGAGAAGCTGGAGCTGTCGCCTGCGCTGAATGAGCTGGCCCGGCGCGAACGGTACGAGGCGCTGGAGGTGCAGGGCATCCGGTACCCGGTGGACGTGCGTTACGGTATGCTGCTGGCGCAGATGGGCCTGGCGCTCAACGGCAGGGACCGAGACCTGCTCCTGGCGCTCATTACCGAGAACCTGGCGCAGGCAGCGTCCGGCGGCGCGCCGCTCGGGCCCATGGCGCCGCTGACATGAGCGCCCCCAGCCGGCTTGTCGGCATTGTCACCGCGGACGACGCCGACCTCCGGAACAGCACGCTGGAGCGCGCCTGCGCCGGCATGTCGGTTGAGGAGCTCCTCGCGGAGGCCGCCGCCCTGGAGGCCTATCGGCGCCGCGAACCCAACCTCTACCAGCGCGTGCGGGCCTGCTTCTTCCTGTATGCCTTGCACCGGTTCCATCTTCCCGCCCGGTCCGAACTGCCGGCGGGCGGCCGCCTGCCTTACGAGGGCTACCTCCACGTCCTGGAGCGCCGCTTCGAAGAGGCCATCCAGCACTTCCTGCGGACGATGCACCGGGACGGCCCCAGCGACGGGCTCTCCAGCGCCCTGGCAGCGGCGTACCACCGGCTCGGGTTCCAGACGCTGGCGGACCAGGTGCGGAAGAGCGTGCGGTCCGTGCGCGGCAACCAGTGGATGTTCCGCACGGGGCACCCCCAGGACCACCCGCTCCGGATCCGCTCCGAGATGCTGGACCGCGCTCCCGACGGCGGCTTCCCGATCCTGCGCGAACGGACACCCGTCCGCATGGACCTGAGCCACAGCGGCTGGAGCGATATCTTCTTCCTGGGGATGGATTACCCCGAGGGCGCGCGCGTCCTCAATGTCTCGATCAACCTTGCCGTCCATGGGCGCGACCCAGAGCCCACGCCTCCGGTGCAGGCTTTCCTGCGCGTGATCGATGAGCCGGTCATCCGGCTGGCAAGCATCGACCTCTCCGTCGAGCGCCGCGTCTCCGACCTCAGCGAGGTCTTCGACTTCGCGCGCGACTACCTCGGACTGCTGAAGGCCGCCCTCATCGCCTCCGGCATCGTGCCTCCGGGGATCGAGGGATCGGGCCAGAGCCTTGAAGAACTGCTTGCTACGGTAGTTGGACCCGGCCACGGGCTTGAACTCGTCAGCAGCGTCAACGACATCCCCAAGGGCTCGCGGCTTGCCGTCTCCACCAACCTCCTGGCCTCGCTAATCGCCGCCTGCATGCGCGCCACCGGCCAGACCGCGCAACTGACGGGCGCCCTAGATGAGCGGGAGCGACGCACAGTGGCGGCTCGAGCCATTCTGGGCGAGTGGCTGGCCGGCTCCGGCGGAGGATGGCAGGACAGCGGCGGCGTCTGGCCGGGCATCAAGCTGATCACCGGTCAGGTGCCGCAGCCCGGCGACCCGGAGCACGGCGTAAGCCGCGGAACCCTCCTGCCTGGGCACCGGGTGCTCGATGAGGAAGCAGTCTCCGCTGAAGCGCGCCGGCGCCTGGAGCAGAGCCTTGTGCTGGTGCACGGCGGCATGGCCCAGAACGTGGGGCCGATCCTGGAGATGGTAACGGAGAAGTACCTGCTGCGATCCGAAGCCGAGTGGCTGGCCCGGCAGGAGGCATCCGGCGTCTTCGACGCCCTCGTGGCGGCGCTCCAGGCGGGCGACGTCGAGCAGATAGGTGCCCTCACGACACGCAACTTCACCGGGCCGCTACAGACCATTATCCCCTGGGCTTCGAACCAGTATACGGAGACCCTCATCACCGATGCCCGGGCCCGCTTCGGCTCCGACTTCATGGGCTTCTGGATGTTGGGCGGGATGTCGGGCGGCGGCATGGGGTTCCTCTTCAGGCCCGAAGTCCGCGCCCGAGCCATGGACGAGATGCAGGTGGTCATGTCATCGGCCAAGAGGCGGTTGGAGACGGGCCTGCCCTTCGCCATGGAGCCTGTGGTGTACGACTTCGCAATCAACGAGGCGGGCACGTTCGCCGACCTGATGGAGGAGGCCACGGCAGTGATGCCTCCGGGCTACTACGCCCTCTCCGTGCCCAACCTGGTCCGGGCATCAGACCTGCCCGATACCGACGCCCGACAGGCCGACCTGGACCGTTTTGGCCGCGCCTGCCGCGACCGCGCCGATATGGCCGCCCTCGTGCCCGAGCTCTTCCACCGCCTGCTCCCGCGCAGGAGCCATGCCGGCGAGGCGAACGGCGCCCTGGACGACCTGCTGCGTGAAGCGGGCTTCGACGCCGAAGAGCACGAGGCGATCCGCGAGGACCTGCGCGTGGGGCGCATCGGTCTGGCGCAGAACCGCCTTCCGGTGAACACGCAGATCACCGACGTGCGTCCCGAGGATACACTGTCGCCGGACCACTGCACACCCGGGATGGCCGAGCGCGCGGCCGATGCCCTGCGACGCGGCGAGGTGGCCATCGTGACCCTATCTGCCGGCGTGGGATCGCGATGGACACAGGGAGCCGGGGTGGTGAAGGCCCTCCACCCCTACGCCAAGCTCTCCGGCAGACACCGGACCTTCATCGAGACGCATATCGCCAAAGCGCGCCGCGCCGCCCGTGAGCACGGCACAGCCCCCCTGCACGTCGTCACCACCAGCTACCTCACCCACGCGGCCATCCGGGATCGCCTGGCGGCCGAGGGCGACTATGGCAGCCCGGCGCCCGTCATCCTATCGCCGGGACGCTCGATCGGCCTTCGCATGGCTCCCATGGAGCGTGACCTGCGGTTCCAGTACGAGGAGATGCACCACCAGGTGCTGGACGCGCAGGCCCAGAAGGTCCGTGAGAGCGCTCAGGCCGCTATGATCGAGTGGGCCAGGTCGGCGCCGGAGGGCAGCGACTACCGGGACAATGTCCCGGCGCAGTGCGCCCATCCTGTGGGCCACTGGTACGAGATCCCCAACCTGCTGAAGAACGGCGTCCTGCTCCAGATGCTGCGGCAGCGGCCGCAGACCCGGTACCTGATGCTCCACAACATCGACACGCTGGGCGCCGAGCTATCGCCGGAGGTGCTGGGCCTGCATATGCAGCAGGGGGCGGCGCTGAGCTTCGAGGTGATCACCCGGAGGCTCGACGATCGCGGCGGCGGCCTTGGGCGCGTTGACGGCAGGCCCCGCCTGGTCGAAGGGCTGGCCATGCCGCGCGAAGAGAGCGAGTTCGCCCTCACCTACTACAACTCGCTCACCACCTGGGTCAGCGTGGACGCACTGCTCTCGCTCTTCGGGCTCGACGCGGAGGGCCTGGCCGACGCAACGCGGGTAGCCGACGCCGTCCGCTCGGTGGCCGCACGGATGCCCACCTACATCACCCTGAAGGACGTCAAGCGGCGGTGGGGCCACGGGCAGGAGGATGTGCTCACCGTGGTGCAGTTCGAGAAGCTCTGGGGGGACATGACGGCGTTGCCGGAGCTGGAGTGCCGCTTCGTGGTGGTCCCCAGGCTTCGAGGCCAGCAACTGAAGGACCAGGCCCAGCTGGACGGCTGGCTGCGCGACGGATCGGCGGCCTACATCGACAGCCGTTGCGACTGGGTCGGCTGAGGGACGTCGCGCCGGGAAGCCCGCAACACGGCGGACTACCCGGCGGATCGCACAGGTCAAGGAGCGGCGGTCAGCGTCAGGTCCACCTGAATGGGTTTGTCAGGCATGGCGAGGTCGCACTCCTTCCGCGCCTCGGCGTAGCCCGTCCGGACAGCCACCACCGTGTAGGAGCCCGCAGGAGCCCAGAAACCGTAGTCTCCGGCGTCTTGCGTGATGCCGCTGGCGATCACGGCGCCGCCCGGCCTGGCGAGCAGCGAAACGGACGTGCCCCCAAACGCTGTGCCTCCGGTCCAGGTGACCTTGCCCCGGATGTTGCTGGGCCCGCCGGGGATGTCACCCACCGGCGGCGAGAGGACGATATCGCCCACGCTATTGGCTCCGGCTCCCAACGGCAGGTCGAAGATGATCGCCTTGTCTTCGAAGCCTGTGGCCCTGGCGACGCCCACCTGAAGCTGCGCGCCACCGAGCCCCACGGGCAGCCCCGTGATCGAGACGATGCCGTCGGCGCCTGATACGACAGAGAGGCCGCTCACCAGCACCGTGGCTCCGGCGATAGCCGCCGTTGTATCCGACCGCACCACCCGGGTGGTGATATCGGCGGTGTAGCCCACATCGGAGAGGTAGATATCGGCAAGGTCGGTCGTCTTGCCCGCCTCAAGCGTCGGAAGGGCCTGGCTCAGGGCCTTCATGCCGGTGGCGGTGACTGTGATGCGGGTCGTCGTGACCGGAACCGCGGTGAGCACGAAAGAACCGTCCGCGGCTGTCGTAGCGGTGGCGCCGCCTGCCGTCACGGTGGCCGCCGGGCTAGGCGCCGCGGCGGTGGTGACGAGCATGATCCGTCCCCGAATGATCGCCGTAGCCGTCGCGCCGCCCCCCCCGCCGCCGCCGCAGCCGCTAAGCGCGCCCACCAGGGCGACCGCCGTCAACACCGCAAGCATCCGCCTCAATGTGGGTCTCCCTCCCCCTCGTCCGGCACAGCTCAACGGACCACCACCACAGGCGCCACTGCACGAGCGGCCTCGCCCAGGTCATTTCGGGCCGTTATGGTCATCAGGTACGACCCCGCAGGTACTGATATTCCGCGGTCATCGCGGCCGTCCCAGGAGAGCGACTGCGACCCCGCAGGCACCGCACGCCCGGCACTCACCCGACGCACGGGCGCGCCGGACGCCGATCGAATCTCCGCCGTGACGGTGGCGGCGCTGGTAACGTCGAAGGCTACGCGGACAAGGCCGCCGGCCGCTCTCGATGAGAGCGCCTGCAGCGCCGTGACCCGCAACGCCGACTGCGACGAGGCCGAAGCCTCGATGCGCAGCGTGCGCGTCGTCTCGTTGCCGGTCGTGAAGGCGAGACCTCCGGCGGCGCGCAGGTCCACGCGGCGCCCCGTGGACTCATCGACCGCTGTCAGGTGGACGGTACGCGGCACGCCCGCCAGGCTGGACCAAGCGAACCGGTACGCGGTATTGGGGCTGAGGCCCGAGGCCTCGCACTTCCAGGCGGCCGTCTGCCCAAGGGCCCGGATGTCGGACCAGTAGCGCCCAGAATGCCCGGCCCAGTCGGCATGTACGAACGACAAGGCCGGCATCGAGGCCGCCGGTGGAGGCGGAGCAAGGGCATCCAGGGCCGCGTCGTATCCGCTGTGGCCCGTGACTGCCTGGCCGAAGGCGACCGTGGCGCCGAGGCCGTCTGCGGAGGTCGTGGTTAAGCGGAGGGCCCATCCGGCGGGCGCCCCAGGCGTCGGCGATGCGACCCGCGCAGGCCGCGCCGACGACGGCGACGGGTTCGACACGCTCATCGTAACGCCCTCGGAGACCAGCACGCGGATCCAGTAGCCGCGCCACGGCTCCAGGTTCTGGGCGGGGACATATCCCAACTGGGAATCGAAGCCGAAGGCGACGACCTGGCCCACCGACGGGAGGGTCTGGGCCACGATCCAGCCGTTCGTCACCGCGCTGGCCAGCGTCACCGGTACATTGTCCGCCAGGTACTGGAACCGCAATGCCGAGACCGGCACGGTCTCCTCATAGGGGTTGCCGATCTGGTTCCAGCCATGGCGAAGCTGTACCGTGACCTCGGGGTCCATGGCCGTGGAGCGACCGACCACCTTCACATCGCCGCCTCCGGCCCAGTTCATCCAGTATCCCTTGCCGGGCTCCAGCGGATCGAGGCTCGGGCTGCGGCGGTACTTGTCCTCGCCGACGACCGACTGATCCCACTGCGCCATCAGCAGCGATCCCTCGGCGAAGAGCGGAAGTGAGGTCGCAGGGCTCAGCAGGGCATCCACCGGCCGCGCCTGCAGGGGCCGCAACGGCAGGGAGAGCATCGCAAGGCCCGACGGCAGCGTGTGGACCCGCGTATCGACCTCGGTGCCTACGGTCACGACCAGCACGGCTTCGCCAAACCCGACATTCACGCGCCGCACCACAGGTACGCCCGAGGCGCCCGTGTAGGTGACGGTCGCGCGCCGGGGCCGCGTGAAGAACGCCTCGTCGACTGAGGCGCTGAAGGCGCCCTGGGCCACGGTGACATCACCGCTGCTGAGGCCGTCCGCCTCCATCCGCACCGTCCCCGTGTCCGCGCCCACCACCACGCCCCAGAAGTTGCGCGGAGCTGCCAAGGTCCCCATGGCTCGGGGCGCCACGGCGAGCCGCGAGTTGAGGCCGTTGACCGGGAAGTCCATCACCACGCGCATCCGTCCCGCATAGGCCGGGTCGCCGCCGATGGTGTTGAAGAAGGTCGGGGCCACCGAGCCCACGCCGTTCTGGATGTCGGCGCGCTCGTACTGGGCGCCAAGGAAGAAGCGGGTCGTCGTCGTGTAGTCGGTGTAGATCGGGTAGATGGTCCCCGCCTTATCCACCTCGTCGCTGTTGCCCTGGGCGTCAAACGTGGTGGTGTAGTGCGAGAAGACGCAGCCGACGCCATAGTCATCAGCCGTGTCGGTGTCGGGGCGCAGGTTTGAGACCATCGTGTAGAGCTTGCCGCCTGGCGACACGCTGGTATCGAGGACGTACTGCCGCTGGTACCAGTCGGTGAACGGAAGCCCCTCTACCGCCGTACCGCCCACGGAGGCCAGCGCCTGGGACGCCACCGCCACCAGCTTCGGCACTGAGTTGCTGGTGGCCGGATCGCCCGTCAGGGCAGCATAGTACGCCCGGTTAAACTCGGCGAAGAAGCCCGGCGCCTCGGTCCAGACCTTCAGCCATGCCGATCCCGACATCTGGAGGCGCGGGATCAGCATCGATGGGAAGCCAACCTCGTTGGCGATACTCGACTCCTTGGATACCGGGAAGAAACGGTCATTCCCAAGCGCCGGCTGGTTCAAGAGGTCATACCTGTCCAGCGAGGACCAGAGCGGGTCGGACGGAGCCAGGTCCCCAAGTGTGCCGCCATAGGCCTGTGAGGCCACAGTCTTCAGGGCCGGCAGGGCGGCGCTGAGTGTGGCCACCGTCGCCGCGCGCGCCATGCCGCGTTCCCAGGCGTCGTAGGCCACGCCGTGGGTGCCGCGGAACGCCAGTGCGAGCATCTGGGTCATGCTCAGCAGCATGGACTGGGCCGAGTTGTACTGGGCCAGGGTCACCTCACCGATGGAGGCGTTGTAGACGCCGCCGGAGAGCGCATTTGGGTCCGTGATGATCTGCCCCGACGGCAGCGAATCGCCGTCGACGAGGGTCAGCGTCCCGCTCCAACTGGGCTGGCCGTAGATGGCCACCAACTGCGGATAGATGACGCCGAACGCCGCCTGCAGGTCGATCTGCAGCGCGGCCGGCCAGCTACCCGCCGCGCCGGTTGCCGGGAAAGCCAGCGTGAGGCCGCTCCCGCCGCGAGAGGAGGGAGCCGGACTCAATACCTTGCCGTTCCGGCGCACGAAGACGACGTCGGGGATGCCGACGAACGGTCGCTGCCCGCGCTGCCGGCCGCCGTAGACCGCCGACAAGTACCGGGCAGCCCCAGCGGCCCGGGCCCGCCGGGCAGGGTTCACGGTGTCGGCCACCATCGTTCGAAACGTCGCTGGGGAGGCGTCCCGGCCGGCTTCGATGATCTGCACATGCATCGGCCCGGAGGCCACGGTGGCAAAACGGCGGTTGCTGATGTTATGGTTCGTCTGGCCTGCCGCACCCAGCGCGAGACAGACTGCGGCCAGCATGACCGCCAGGGTTGGTTTGGACGCCACACGCTCCCCTTTCGCGGGCCCGGCCGGCGGCCCAGTGCTGCGTGGTCCGGCATGATCGCCGGCGGAACTGCGATTCTTACGACGGGCCGCCGCGAAGCGGTTCCCCTGACCCATCGGCGGACGGTATCATGGAGGCTAATCGCCACAACGCTAACAGAATGGCACACCTCCGCCATCCTCACAATGCACCAAGGACTCCCATCGTGACCCGCAACACCTACCTCGACATGGCCGCAGCAGGCGCACGCCTGCCCATCGGCACCGACATGATCCTGCGCGAGCAGCCCGACCACGAGGCCATCCTGACGGACGGCGTCCGCTTGGGCCAGGTCATCGAGCAGGCTGCGCACCGGTACAAAACGCCGTTGGCGCTGCCGCTCATGGACCTTACCATAGAGAAGGCCGAACTGCTCGCCACGCAGGGCATCGACGCCGAAGCGGTCGCCACCTACCACTTCTCCTCCGCTCCAGGCGGCGACGCCATACAGCGGGCCGCGTCGGGGCTCTCAGGCACAGGCCTCGCGCGCCATGCCGCCAACGTGGGCGCGGTGCAGTATATCGCCCGCCATACCGACCTGACGCCGTGTGGACTCGTCATCGGCCCTTTCTCGCTGATGACCAAGCTCATCGCGGATCCCATCGCCGCCATCTACATGGCCGGCCTGGGCCTCACCGGCCAGGACGACCCCGAGGTGCTGCTGGTCGAGCAGATGCTGGACCTGGCACAGATCGCCGTTGAGCGCTCCCTGGCTGACCAGATAGCCGCAGGCGCCCGGATGATCGTCATCGCCGAGCCGGCCGTAAACTCAGTGTACATATCGCCCAAGCAGCTAAAGAAGGGCTCCGACGTCCTGGAGCGCTTCTTCACCCGGCCCATGAAGCGTCTGCGAGCCATGCTGCGCGAGGCCGACGTAGACCTGTTCCTACACGACTGCGGCGAGTTGGTTGACCCGATCCTCCAGGCCCTCGTGGCCATGGAGCCGCACATCCTGAGCCTGGGTAGCTCCCGCCTGCTCTGGGAGGATGCGGCCAAGGTGCCCGACCACATTGTCCTGTACGGAAATCTACCCACAAAACGGTTCTACGCCGACGACCTGACCGAGGCCATGGTAGCTGAGCAGAGCCGCGAGATCGTGCGACGGATCCGGGAGACGGGCCACGCGCGCATCCTGGGCAGCGAGTGCGACGTGCTCAGCGTGCCGGAGAAGCACGCCTCCATCTCGAGCAAGGTTGCGGCATTCATGGAGTGCGACTACCGGTAGGCCATGAGTGCGCCACCGAGGACCGACTGGGAGCCGGAAAGCCACCGCCCGTGGATCCGCCGCAATGTGGCGGCGCTATCGGCGTACTACTTCACCTACTTCGCCGCCGTGGCTTTCATATCGCCCCATGTACCGGTCTACTTCCGCGCAGCAGGCTTCAGCTACTCGCAAGTGGGCTTGCTGCTTGCCATGGCCAGCGTCGGTGGCGCACTGGGGCTTATCCCGATCGGCATCCTGTCCGATCGAACAGGCCTCCGCCGGGTCTTCATCGTCACGGGCTCGCTGATCCAGGGCTTGGCCTACCTCGTGATGCCGCAGGTGAACTCGCTGGCGGAACTGGCGGCGCTTCAGTTCGTGGCGGGCCTGGGCGGCACGGTCGGCATATCGGTGGCGTCGGCGCTGGGCGCAGATGTGTTCGAGAACCGCTCCGCCGGGCGCATGTTCTCCATCGCCCGGTCATGGGGCACGGCCGGCTTCGTGGTCATCATGGCCATCAAACTCGTGGCGCCGCACCTGGGCGATGCGCCAGGCTTCTTCACCTGGATCGCCTGTTTCTGCGCCGTGTCGGGCCCCATGACGCTGATGGTGAAGCGGGTTCGCGCCACGAAACGGACTAGCCGCACCAATTGGCGCGATGCCCAGGCGATCCTGTCGCGGCCGGGCGTGCGCCCGTTTGTGCTGGCCTACTTCCTGGCCTACCTCGCCATCATGTGCCTGTCGAGCAACCTGAGCCTCTACGTGGCCTCGTTCGGGGCTGCAGCGCCTCCATGGTTCGTCTCGGCCGCATTCATCGTGAGCGCCGGCATCGAGCTTCCCGGCCTGCTCATTTGGGGCGGCGTCTCGGATCGCATCGGTCGCCTCAAGCCGCTGCGGCTTGCGTTCGCCGTACTGCCGCTCCGCCTGGCAGCCTACGCCCTGCTCGTCAGCCCATGGCCCGTGCTGGCGCTCCAGACGTTCCACTGCCTCACCTTCAGCGTACTGGCCGTGGTCCCCTTCGCGTTCATGAACGACCTCTCAAGCGCCAGCCGGAAGGCCACCGGCCAGAGCATCCTCAATGCGGCAGGCTCGGCGGCGTGGGCCGTGGGACCGCTACTAGCGGGCATCGTGGCGGACATGGTGGGCATCCGGTTGCTCTATGGCTTCCTCGCCTGCATCGCGGCGGCGGGGGCTGTCGTGCTCTTCACCGCCGTGCGGGAGCCCGAACCGGTGTCTCAGGCTCCCAGCCGCACGTAAACGCCCTCGTTCACCTCGAGGCCATCGGGGTTCTGGACGGCGTAGTGCCAGAGGCGATCGGGCCTCCGGAAGCCGTCTGCCGTGGCGGCGTTGCCGCAGACGCCGTCCTTACGAACCGCGATAACCGAGGCGCCGCCGTCCTGCTTGCCAGGCCGCTTGCGGAGCAGGTAGCGGATGGTCTCCTCGCAAGCCTCCTGCGGGTGCATTCCCGCCTCCATGAGCATGATGATGCGGTAGGAGAGGCAGGCCTTCATCATCTCGTCGCCGTTGCCTGTGGCGCTGGCGGCTCCGACCTCGTTGTCGACGTAGAGGCCCGCGCCGATGATGGGCGAGTCGCCCACGCGGCCCGGCACCTTCCACGCCATGCCCGATGTGGTGCAGGCGGCCGCGATGTCGCCGTGCAGGTCCACCGCGCAGATGCCGACTGTGTCGTGTGAACCAGGCCCCGAAGCGGGCGTGAAGTGCGCCACCTCGGTAGCCGTCCGGTCGCCGAGCCATTCGGTGTAGTGGCGACGGGAGGCCTCGGTGTGTAGTTCCTCCACCTGGAAGCCCTGCGCCAGCGCGCACCGACGCGCGTTGCCGCCCACGAGCATCACGTGCGGCGTGGCCTCCATGATGCGGCGGGCCACGTAGATCGGATTTCGGATGCCCGTGAGGCCCGCGACAGCGCCGGCGCCGTGGGTCCGCCCGTCCATGATCGCCGCGTCTAGTTCGATCACACCCTCTGCGTTGGGCAGGCCTCCGGAGCCGACCGACAGCACGTCGGGGTCATCCTCTACGGCGGCGGCGGCCAGGCCCACGGCGTCCAGGGCGGAGCCGCCCTCGGCGAGCAGGCCCCAGGCAGCGGTGCAGGCATTGGCGCCGTATCTCCAGGTTGCGATGATGACCGGTACTTGAGACATCGATGACTCCCGTGGTTGTGTCGGATATGCGTCAGGCTTCAGCCTGGGACGCACCGCGGCGATAGGCCTCGGCCAGCAACTCCACCGTGTGCGTCACGCGAATGGTCGAGCCGGCTCGCGCAAGCCCTTCGCGCATCCAGGCGATGCAGCCCGGATTGCCCGCGGCCACCACGGACGCGCCACTGGCGATAATGTTCGCCACCTTGCGCTCCAGCAGCGCCGCGGCCGTCTCGGGATGGGTGACGTTGTAGGTGCCGGCGCTACCGCAGCAGAGGTCGCTCTCCGCCAGCGGAACCAGAGCCAGGCCCGCTATGGACCGCAGCAGGGCCCGGGGCGGCGATGTGATGCGCTGGGCATGGGCCAGGTGGCATGCGTCGTGATAGGCCACCGTCACGTCCAAGCGGCCTGTGGGCGGCTCGACGCCCAATTCCACGAGGAACTCGGAAATGTCCCGCGTCCGGGCGCCCAACGCGGCGGCGCGGGCGGCGTAGCGGTCATCGTCGGCCAACAACTCACCGTACTCGCGTAGCGTGGAGCCGCATCCGGCCGAGTTGGTGACCAGCACATCGTAGTCCGCGCACTCCAGCGCGTCGACCAGGGCCCTGGCGCGCTGCCGAGCACGCTCACGACGGCCTGCGTGGGCGTCCAGGGCGCCGCAGCATCCGGCCGAATGCGGGCATACCACGTTGCAGCCGCAATGCGACAGCAGTTCGGCGGTGGCGCGGTTCACATTGGCGAAGAGCACGCTCATGACGCAGCCATCCAGCAGGCAAACCGTACAGCGCGCCCTGCCGACCGCGGCAGTGAAGGCCGGCAGGTGGCCGCCCGACCTACCGGTGCCCGAGAGGGGTACGGCAGCCTCATGGGATTGCCCCCCGGTGAGCAGTCGGGCGAAGAGGCCCGGCATGGCAGGAGCCTTGCGCAGGATGCCTGCCACCATAGACAATCCGGCCAGCGAGGCGCCCAGCCGCCCACGGTCCGTCAGCGTGTCGAGTAGCATCCCGCGGGCGCCGGCCTCGGCGGAGGGGCGCAGGCCCTCCTCCTCGATCCGGGCCCTGAAGCCCTCGATGAGCAACCCGTACTGCACGCCGGAGGGGCAGACGGCCTCGCAGGCGCGGCACCCCAGGCAGTTGTCCAGGTGCGTCAGGGCGGCGGCGTCCATGGGGCGGCCGGCGTCAAGCACGTGGCGCATGAGGTAGATGCGTCCGCGGGGCGACTCGGCCTCGTTCGCGGTGAGCTTGAAGGTGGGACAAGCATCCAAGCAGAAGCCGCAGCGGATGCAGCCGGCGGCAATATCGGCGGGGCTCTTGCGGCTCATATGCGGCCTGCGAAGCGCCCGGGGCCGAAGGCGCCGGCGGGGTCCAACGCGCCCTTTACGGCGCGCATAAGTGGTAGTTGGGCGGCGGGCAATCGCCACGCATCGCGGGTGGCGCGCTCGGACTGCGGCAAGCGCGTCCAGCGCAGGTGGCTGCATCCGGCCGCGAAGAGGCGGCGCTCGAGGTCGTTCAGAGGCTCCGCGAGGGTCACTTCCGCCTCCACCAGACCGGCGGCGATGTGGGCTACGGCGCGGCTCAGGCACGGCTCCAGGGCGCGGCAGAGGCCCTCAATTGCCGTGGGCACGGTTGCGGCGCGAAGCCAGGCCACGCCGGGATCGGGCACGGCAGGCGGGCTCGGGTCAACACTGGCCGCCGCCTCCGTCTGCAGGCCGTAGCCGGCCGAGACGCGTCTGGCCTGCTCCAGTTGCCAGGCAACCGTTTCATGGCTGCCGCTGAACTCCACGGTCAGGGCGCATCCGGCGCCGAACGTGGCCACTAGCCCTGTGGGCAGCAGCCGCGCAAGGTGCAGGGCCATTCCGGCAGACAGGGTATCCCCCAGGCCGGGGCCAGCCAGCGAGAGCGTCGAGCGCACGGACGGCAGGGGCCGCACCCGGAGCGTCAGCTCAGTGATGAGGCCCAGCGTCCCATGGGAGCCGCAGTAGAGCTTGCCCATGTCGTAGCCCGCCACGTTCTTCACGGTACAGCCTCCGAACCGGACCTCGTCGCCGGTCGAAAGCGCCGCACGGAACCCGAGCAACTGGTCGCGGGGCAAGCCGAAGGCGCACTGCCGCCGGCCCTGGGCGTTGGCAGCTATCAGGCCTCCAACAGTCTCGCCTCGCCCCGACGCAAGGCCCAGGGCGGCGAATTGACCGGCCTCGGCGAGGACGGCCTGGAGGGCCTCGGCGGTCACGCCCGGCTCAACCACGACGGTCATGTCATCCGGCGAGTATGCGAGAACGCGGTCCATGCGGGTCATGTCGACGGCGAGCCACTCGACGCCTCGCATCAGGTTCGCCTCGGCGAGGCGCGTCCCCGCGCCCACCGGCACGATGCCGAGCCCGTGGCGAAGCGCCCGGGCCACCTCGACGGCGGCCTCAGCGCGTGAGGCGGGAGCGACGGCCTCCGCCGGCGGCCTGTCAGCCACGCAGGGCCAGAGGACGGCCATGGCGGGCGCATAGGATGCGCTCATGGCGGAGCCGCCTCGGCCGACGGCCCGGGGATGATCTTTCCGGGGTTGCAGAGGCCCGCCGGATCGAAGGCTGACTTCACGCGGCGCATGGCTGCGAGGTCGGCCTCGGAGAACATGAGCGGCATGGCGTCGCGCTTCTCTACTCCCACGCCGTGTTCGCCGGTGATAGAGCCGCCCACCTCCACGCAGAGCCGCAGGATCTCCTCATTGGCGACCAGAACGCGGCGCAGCTCGTCCGCATCGCGCTCATCGAAGATCACGCAGGGGTGCAGATTGCCGTCGCCGGCGTGGAAGATATTGCAGAGGCGCACGGAGTGGCTCTCAGCGATGCCGCGGATCCGGGCCAGCACCTCGGGCAGGAGGCTGCGCGGGATCACGCCGTCCTGCGTCACCTTGTTCGGCGCCACGCGGCCCAGGACACCGACGCCCTGCTTGCGAGCGAACCAGAGCCGAGCCCGCTCTTCCTCGGAGGCGGCGGCAGTCACGCTACGGGCGTTATGCTCGGCGCAGAGGTCGCTGACGTCGGCGGTCTCGGCATCGAGCCCCGGCCCGAGGCCGTCCAGCTCCACCAGCAGTAGCGCCTGGGCATCGCGGGGGAAGCCCATGGCGAAGGCGTCCTCCAGCGCGTTGATGATCATGCTGTCCATCATCTCCAGTGCGCAGGGGACGATGCCCGCGGCGATGATGCGGCTCACAGCACGCGAGGCGTCGTCGACAGAGCCGAAAACCGCCAGCAGCGTCCGGACCTCGCGCGGGTTCGGGGTGAGGCGCACGGTCACCTCGGTAACGATGCCGAGCGTGCCCTCGGAGCCCACGAGGAGGCCCACCAGGTCGTAGCCGCAGGGCTCGTCGGCGTCGGATCCCAGTTCGACGACGGAGCCGTCGGGCAGCACCAGGGTGAGCGCGGTCACATGGTTGGCCGTCACGCCGTACTTCAGCGTATGGGGTCCGCTGGCGTTCTCGGCCACATTCCCGCCCACGGTGCAGGCCGTCTGGCTGGAGGGGTCGGGCGCGTAATGGAGGCCATAGGGCGCCACCGCCCGCGTGATGGTGGAGTTGATGCAGCCGGCCTGGGCGCGCAGGCGCAGATCGGCGGGGCTGATGCTGAGCACGCGGTTCATGCGCATGATACTGATGACGACGCCGCCATAGAGGGGCGTGGCCCCGCCGGAGAGACCCGTGCCCGTGCCGCGCGGCGTGAAGGGGACGCCCATGCGGGCGCAGAGGCGCACGACGGCGGCGCACTGCTCCGTGGACTCGGGATGGACGACCACGTCGGGCCGGCCCTTGTGGATCGTGTAGGCATCGCACTCGTAGGCCAGCATCTCGACGGAATCGGTGAGCACCTGGTCGGCGCGGAGCATCGAGCGAAGCTCCGTCACCAGCCGGGTCAGGGTCTTCTGCGATGGCGCCTGGCAAAGCATACAGCGAGTATACCGCTGCAGCCCACGCGCAAACGGTCCATAATACCGAGCCGCCCGCGAGGCGGGCAGCCGATGCCGATGGAGGAGACGCCACGTGACCGAGACCGCCAAGGGCTACCACGTCCTGACCTGGGGATGCCAGATGAACGAGGAGGACTCTGAGCAGATGGGGCTCTACCTCGAGCAGTTGGACCTCATGCCCGTGGCAACCGCCACCGCAGCCGACGTGATCCTCCTCAACACCTGCTCCGTGCGCCGCAAGCCCGAAGAGAAGGTCTTCAGCAAGCTGGGCGAGCTTCGGGAGCTGAAGGAGGAGCGGCCCGGCATCGTGGTCGGCGTCTGCGGCTGCATGGCGCAGATCGAGCACGAGGAGATCCTGCGTCGGGCGCCCTTCGTCGACTTCGTGGTGGGCACCGGCCAGATATCGGCGCTGCCCGAGCTGGTGCGCGCGGCCTGGGCCCGCACGGATCGCGAGGCGCCTGCGTCCGTGCGCCGCAAGGCCGCCGGCAGGGCACTGGAGCTACCCGAGCGCAAGGGCGCCGTGGTCTCCGACATCCCGCTACGGGCTCCCGGCAGGCGCCCGAGCATCAAGGCGCACGTGCCGATCATGTACGGCTGCGACAAGTTCTGCACCTTCTGTGTGGTGCCCCTGACGCGCGGGCGCGAACGGAGCCGGCCCACGGCCGACGTCATGGCGGAAGTGCAGCAGTTGGCCGCGCTGGGCGTGCGAGATGTGACGCTCCTGGGCCAGACGGTGAACAGCTACGGGAAGAACCTGCCCGAGGGCCGCGTGCCCTTCGCCCAGTTGCTGGGAATGATAGACGGCATAGAGGGCATCGAGCGGATCCGCTTCACCTCGCCCTACCCGCGCGACTTCACCGATGAACTGGTGGAGGCCATCGCCCGGCTACCACACGTCTGCGAGCACGTACATCTGCCCCTGCAGGTCGCCGACGACGCCCTGCTGCGCCATATGCACCGGGGATACACGCTGGCCGAGTTCGACGTGATCGTGCAGAAGCTGCGCGCCACCGTGCCGGGGGTCGCCATCACCACGGACCTGATGCTGGGCTACCCCGGCGAGACCGACGAGCAGTTCCGCAACACGATGGACTACGTAGCCCATACGCGGTTCGACGCGGCCTTCATGTTCGCCTACTCGCCCAGGCCTGGCACGAAGGCGGCGGATATGCCCGACCAGGTGCCGCAAGAGGTGAAGGTCGCGCGGCTGAACGCGCTGATCGACCTGCAGAACCGCATCTCCGCGCGGAAGTGCCAGGCCTGCGTGGGCGATGTCGTGGAGGTGCTGGTCGAGGGGCCTAGTTCGCGCAACGCGGCAATGCTCTCGGGCTACACCCGGACGCTGCGGATGGTCCACTTCCCTGGCGCGACGGAGGTCACGCCGCCCGGCTCGCTGGTCCGCGTGGAAGTGGAGGAGGGTGGCCTGACGGGCTTTCTGGGGACGCCGACCTAGCCCGCGAGGTACAATGCCCCCTGCGCGAGGGTATAGCTCAGCCGGCAGAGCACCGCCCTTTTAAGGCGGGTGTCCTGGGTTCGAGTCCCAGTGCCCTCATCCAGACAACGCGGCGGCCGCCCCGACCACAGGGTGCAGCCGCCGTTGTCACATCTGCCCCTACGCCCTGTGCTTTGCCAACTCCGCCTCTTCAGCCTCGGCGAGCTCCTGGCTGCTCAGGCGACGGGTAGCCTCGGCGGCTTCGGCGGCGGCGGTCGATGCCGGGCCGAGCGGCTTTGCCGTGGTCGGACCCTCCAGCGGCTCAAGGTCCTTCATGGCGGCGAGGATGACGTAGCGCAGGTGGAAGTCACGCTCGCGCTCCGTCAGGCGGCTACGGCCCTCTTCGCTGAGCCCGTCGAGCCACTTCGTCTTCATCTGGTCGCGGATGTCGTGGTGACGGCGCCGGATCTCGGTGGTCAGGCTCTCCTGCTCGATCTCGACGACCACCGACTCGGGCGAGTAGACCTTGCGGATCACGCCCGTAAGGCCACCGAAATAGTTGTAATAGAGGCCCGACTTGAGGTCCGCGGGGACCGCCTCGCGGGTCACCAAGCGGATCCTGTCGCCCTCCACAAGTGCTGGCATGCATCTCTCCTTGTCTTCAGCTCCGATCAGCGCGGAGCGGCCCGGGTCATCGTCAGGCGGAAGCCGCCAACGTCACCGCAAGGGCATCCGTAAGTATGGCCGGATTCGCGTTCATGTCGACCCGGCGTCGCGCGATGGCGATCTGGTCGATGGCCGCGATCCACTCGTTCGGTTGCCTCCGGTCAGCCATGGCCAGGATGCCCGAGCGCCGCTCCTCGTTGACGATCGAAGCACCCGGACCGACCAGGGCCAGGGCCAGCGCATCCCGCGCCACCACCGCTACCAGGTCCAGCGCAGCGCCCATCTGACGGCGTCCGGCACGCTCCTTGGTGTTGTCGGCCTCGGCGGGAGCCGCGGCAGCGGCCGCGGCGGCGGGAGGCTCATCGCCGAGGAACTTCAGGCCCTTGGCGGCCTGGCGCAGCCCTTCGGCGCACCGAAGCACGCCGAGCCCTGACGCCGAAAGGAGCGCCATGCCCGCATCGGTGCAGACGCCGATCTCGCCGTAGGCCGTCTTCGAGGAGGCCAGCGACAGGGCGGTGCCCACGCAGCCCTGCGCCAGCGCGGCCAGCGTCGCGGCCCTCTCCGGTGCCACAGAGTGCCGATCTACGAGCATCGTCGCCAGGCCGGCCAACGGCATGGCCCCGAAGCGGACCACGCGGCAACGGGAGAGGATCGTGGGCAGCACACGGCCGGAATGGGGCGCCAGGAGGATGAACATGACGTAGTGCGGCGGCTCCTCCAGCACCTTCAGAAGGCTGTTGGCAGCGCCTTCGGTCAGCGTGTCGGCGCGCTCCACGATGAAGACGCGCTTGCGGCCGATGGAGGGTGAGTAGGGCAATGCGTGCTGCAGAATGCCCCGGGGCTTACCGTCACGGTCCCAGAACTGCCAGATCTGCGTCTGGTCGCCTGCGGGCTGCACCAGCGAGACCTCAGGGTTGACGCCGCGGCTCAGGCGCTTGCAGGCGTCGCATTCCGTGCAGGCGTCGTACGGGTCAGTCTTGGGCTCAAGGCACGAAACCGCTGCCGCCAGCGCCCAGGCGGTAGCGGTCTTGCCGCAGCCCTGGGGACCGGTGAAGAGGAACGACCCGGAGTTTCCACCGTCGGCGAGCGTGCGGCGCAGCACGGCGACGGCAGGTTCCTGGCCCGCGATCTGCGCGAAGGTCATCAGCGCATGGGCCAACGCGGGGCTACCACTCGACCTCAGCGCCGGCCTCCAGGGCGGCCAGGTAGCGCTCGGCCTGGATGGCCGCCATGCAGCCCGATCCGGCGGCGGAGATTGCCTGCCGGTACTCGGTGTCCTGGACGTCGCCGCAGGCAAAGACTCCGCGCCGCGTGGTCCGTACTTCGCGGTGCGTACGGATGTAGCCCGCCGGGTCGAGCTCTACCCAGTCGCGCACGAGATCGCTGTTGGGCCTGTGGCCGATTGCCATGAACACGCCCGCCACCGGCCGGCGGCTGGTTTCGCCGGTCAGGGTGTCCTTCAGCACGATGGCGGTCACCTTGCGCTCGGCTGGATCCTCGATGTCGGTGATGACCTTGTTCCAGAGATAGTCGACTTCGGGTTCTCCTGCAGGCGGCGCTGCATGATGGCCGATGCGCGAAGCTGGTCGCGCCGGTGGACTACGGTGACCTTGGCGGCGAAGTGCGTGAGGTAGAGCGCCTCCTCGGCCGCCGTGTCTCCGCCGCCGACCACGGCCACCTCCTTGCCGCGGAAGACGGGAAGCGCACCGTCGCAGGTGGCGCAGGCCGACACGCCCGCGCCGCCCAGGCCGCCCTCCCAGACCGGGCGCTCGGCGTCGAGGCCCAACCATCGGGCGGAGGCGCCGGTGGCTACAATCAGGACCTTGCACCGGTGGGCTTCATCGCCCACGGTGATGGTGAAGGGTGAAGCGGCCAGATCCAACCCGGTCGCCAGATCCTCCACGAACTCGGCGCCAAACCGGGCCACCTGCTCACGCATGCGAGCCATGAGCTCGGGGCCCATGATTCCCTCGGGGAAGCCGGGGTAATTCTCCACCTCGGTCGTAATGGTCAGCTGGCCGCCCTGCCCTTGAAGGCCCTGCCCCGACCCAACGCCGCCATCGATGACCAACGGCTCCAGGCCGGCGCGGGAAGCATAAAGCGCGGCCGTGTAGCCTGCTGGCCCGCTACCCAGGATGATGACGTTGCGGATGTCGGATTCAGGGGTCATTCGATACTCCTTAGAAACGTGGGCGACGGTACTGGAAGCCGCGGGCTCTATGCGATGCGCTCGGCTACCCGCGCACGAAGCGCGAAATGGCGCAGGAGCTGCATCTCGCTGGTCGAGTAGGCCCTCGGCAGCTCGGTGGCCAGCGCCAGCACAGCAGCGACACGACCTTCGGTGCGTAGCGGCACGCCCAGATACGATGCGAACCTACCGGACGTGAGCCACGACTCGGCGCGGGCGCGCTCGTCGTCGGCGATCGCCTGCGTCACAAGGGTGCGCCCGCGCCGTGCGACCCAGCCCGAGAGGCCCGCGCCCAAGGGCAACGGCTCGAGCACGCCGCCGGCTCGGCGGCCGGCATCGGCCACGGGCGTCAGGCCCTCGGGACCGCAGGCCCAGACCACCGCGCGGTCGGCCTCCACGACGTCCAGGCAGAGCTTGGCAAGCAGCAGCGGCACATCCTCGCGCCCAATGGCGCTACCCAGGGCTCCGGCGATCGTGCGAAAGTAGCGGCGCATGGCGGCGGACCGGTCGCGGGCCGACTGGTAGAGCGCGGCATTGTCTGAGGAGATGGCCGCCTGGTTCGCAATGGTGTAGAGCAGTTCCATCTCGCCCACTGTGAAGAGGCGGCGGCGGCTGGTCATCGCCATCACAACGCCCAGCACTTGCTCACCGGCGGCCATCGGCACACAGAGGCACGAGACAACGCCGCAGTCGTGGATTGGCGCCACGCGCTCCCGAGCGTCGGCGGCAACATCGGCGACGGCGCTCGGCGTCATCCACTCGTACACCCAGCCCGCAATCCCCTCACCCACCGCCGGACGCATGGACGCAAAGCGCGTCCCCGCCAGGCCGCGGGTGCATCGTGGAACCAGACGCCCCGTGCGGGGGTCCAGCGTCAGGACCGCGAACTGGTCGACGTTCAGGAGGTGCTGCACCTGCGTCGCGACGAGGTCAAACACATGATCTGGGTCCAGCAGCGCTCCTGCCTGCTGCGAGAGGTTGAAGAGCGCCGTGGCCTCCTCGGTGCGCCGCGTGGCCTCCTCGAAGAGCCAGGCGTTCTCCACCGCGACACCTGCCTGCACCGTCACGGCCTCCATCAGGTGCAGGTCGGACCCGTCGAATGCCTCAGTGTGCGCACCCACGACCACCAGCAGTCCCACGGGATCACGCCGGCCGCGAAGGGGCAGGAGCATTGCGGAGCGAGGCGGCACATCAAAAGGCAACACATCGGCAGTGGGGTCGCCTGCGTCCAGGGCCAGAATCCGGGCGCAGCCTGTGGCCAGGACATCCGCCGCAGGACCCGACTCCGGCGAGAGCTGCACATCGCGTTGCTCGGCACTCAGGCCCCGGTCGGCTCCGATGAAGAGGTGGGAGCGCTCGTCATTCAGCAGGAAAACGGCAGCGGCCTGGAGGTTAATGCCCGCTTCGGCGGCGTCCAGCACGGCATCCAGCGTCTCCGCCACGTGGAGGCTACCGCCGATGGTGGCCGTGGTGTTGAGGAGGGCCTTGAGCCTGCGATCCAGCGCAACGGCCTCGCCCGCCAAGCGGCGCCGCACAACTGCGGCGGCGACCAGTGCGGCAAAGGCGGGGAGCAGACCTGAGCCGGCAACCGTGGCCTCGCCCGAGGGCCATGAGGCGATAAGGGCGCCGAGGACCCGCTGTCCATCACGGATCGGAGCCGACACCGTGTGGGGAGAAGCCTCGGGCATCGGCGCCTGGCCCGGTGCGGGGCCGGTGACGCCGAAGTGGATGGCCTCGTCCGCCACGGAGTCGTCCACCAGGACACGAAGACCCACGAACTCGGACACGCTACCGCCCGCCACGGCGGCGAAGTCCAGCACGGAATCGCTGTCGCCGCGCAGGCCGATCACCACGGTTGAGGCGCCCGACGCGATCCTCACCTGCTCGGCGATACCGGTTAGCGTCTCGGTGAGGTCGCCCCCGGCGACGAGCAACTGCGCGGCGCCGGCCAGACCGGCCGCTTCGCTTCCCAGCCTACCCTCCGACAGCGCGCTCATGTTCGAGATTCCCTGCTCCTCTGATGCGCATTGTGCCACAGGGCATCAGAGGAGTCAAGCACTACCCGGCGAGGGGTCCGACGCACGCTGCAGATGCCGCAGGTCACCCGTGCGCACGGTGACGCCGTCCTCGTCGAATCGCTCCAGCAGCAGCAGCGCCAGCTTGCGTCCTGCGCCGATCCGGTCTCGGAACTCGGCGACCCCGACACTCCCCTGCTCCGCGGAACAGGCCACCAGGGCTACCCGAGCCTCGGCCAGGACCGCGGCATGCACGTAGACGTTGGAGGGCAGTTCCGCGGCATCGCCCCGGCGGAGCGCCAGCGCAAGCATGGCGCGGGCGGCGTCGGGCCGGGCGCCCGCCTCGGCCGCGACGGCCTCGACCCGTAGCGCCTGACGCGGCGAAGCGGCCAGGCACGCCACCACGCGCTCGTAGAGCGCCTGCTGCCGGTCCGGGAGCGTCGGCTCGAAGCCCGGCAACCGCGCGAGGGCGCCCTCCCTCTCAACCAGGCCCACCGCCCAAGCGCCAAGGCGATCGGGCGCATCCGGATCGGAGACTGCAGCCGCTAGCTCGGCGATGGGCATTCCGAGGCGCACAGGGAAACGCTCATGGTAGGCCTGGAGCGCGCGTAGCGCCCGGTCGCGCAGCAGCGCGTCAGGCGGCTCGGGCTGCGCCGCATTGGCAGCAGGATCGGCGACCGATGAGACGCGGCACGAGACCACTGAGCCTCCCAGCCGTTGGAGCAGGCACAGGTCGCCGGGCGCGAAGGCCACGGGCGCATCGGATGCGGCTTCGACACGTGCATCGTCGGCGGGGCCCAGGGCCACCGGCACAGTCCGGCCGCCGATGAGCAACTCGGCGCGACTGCCGGCGCCAATCGGATGGGCCTCGGCCGACGGCTCAAGGCACAGGCGACGAGAGGCAACAACGGAGGGATCGGATGTGAGGAGGCAACCCGGCGCGACGGCGGCCGGATCCACCCCGGCCAGGGCCACCTCGATCTGCCCGGCCGCGACCGAGGCGGGCCACAGACCGCGCCGGTGCGCCGGCAGGCCGATTCGAACATCGCGCCCTTCGGGCATCAGGCGCGCCGGGTCGCCGTTGCGCACGGCGCCGCCAGTGATCCAGCACCGAAGCAGGACGCCGCCGGACGGCGACAAGCCGACGCTGCTCACCTGGGCGCGAAAGGACGAACCCTCACCGGGCAGGATAGCACGTGAGGCCTCAGACAGCAGGGCGCGGCGCAGCGAAGCCAGTCCGCCGCCGGTCGCGAGATCACACAGCGCCCTGTGCACGCGCGGCCCCGCCGAGTGCGAACCGGGCCCGCAGGGCCGGATTGGCCTTCGTCCGGTCCGAGGCCCCAGGACGGCTACCACGCAACCGCCGATGCCGAGACCTCCGACGACCTCGACGACCTGCGCCAACGCCACGTCTCCGTCGGGCACGGCCGCATCGAGCGCCACAAGCACCAGGTCCACAGCCCGGCCTCCCACTAGCAGCGCAGTCTGCCATGGGCCGTCCGGCTCGGGTGGATGGAGCCATGCGCGGGCGCCGTCGGCAAGGAGGCACTCCGGCTCTGACGGCCCCACGCGGAGGGAGGCGGCCAGATACGCAGCGGCTCCGTCGGGGATCCCGACGAGGCCCACGATAACCTGTCGCATGGGCGCGGCGCCTCCGGGCCTCAGAGGCAGGCTTCCACTTCGGCCCGCGTCGGGAGCGAGCACTGGGCGCCCAAGCGGGTCACCGAGATGGACGCTGCCAACGTGGCCTGCGCCGCGGCGTCGAGCAGCGAGAGCCCCTCGGCCAGGCCCACCGCCAGCGCGCCCGTGAAGCAGTCGCCGGCCGCCGTAGCGTCGACAGCATCGACACGGCGCGGGGCGATGCGGGCGATGTCCGAGCCCTGGCAGGCCACCGCACCTAGCACACCCAGGGTAATGATCACCCGGCATCCGGCCAGAGCCGCCAGCATGGCGGCGGCGCGACCGGGGTCGGACTCGGCGGCGCCGGGCTCGCCCAGCAGGGCGTCAGCCTCATTCTCGTTGGGCGTCAGCAGGTCAACAGACTGGAGCAGGGCCGCCGGCACGGACTGGGCAGGGGCGGGGTTCAGGATCACGCGCACGCCGTGCATCCGGGCCAGCGCCGCGGCGTGTTGCACCGTTGCCAGCGGCGTCTCGCACTGCAGCACCACCACGTCGGCCGCAGCGATGGCTGCCCCGGCGCGGTCGATGTGCTTGGGCATCAGGGCCATGTTGGCGCCCGGCGCCACCATGATGGAGTTCTGGCCCCGGTTGTCCACCAGAATCAGCGCCACTCCCGAGGCCTGCCCTGGCAATGTGACCACATGGGTGACGTCGATCCCCTCGGCGGCGAGGCCCGCCACCGCCTCGGCTCCCATGGCGTCGTCGCCGACCGCGCCGATAAAGGTGACCTCCGCCCCGAGCCGCGCGGCAGCCACGGCCTGATTGGCGCCCTTGCCGCCGGCCACGGTAACGAAGGAGCTGCCGATGACCGTCTCGCCGGGCCGCGGAAGGCGCTCTGCCTTGGCGACCATGTCCGTGTTGGTGCTACCGACTACGGCGATGCGAACCAGCGAGCTCATTGTCACTCTCCCCGGTCAGGCTAGCTGTCCCGCTCCACGATATAGGCGGCCATAGCGCGCAGCGGGTCGGCCTCGGCCCCGAAGCCGGCCAGCGTAGCCACCGCGGCGGCGACCTCCAGCTCGGCTCGCCGGCGGGAGGCATCCAGGCCCATGAGCCTTGGATAGGTGGCCTTGTCGCTCCTGGCGTCGCTCCCCACGGGCTTCCCGAGCTTCGCCTCGTCGCCGATGACGTCCAGGATGTCGTCCGCGATCTGGAAGGCGAGCCCCACGTGCCGCCCGTAGCGCCGAAGGTCCGACACCGCCTCGGCCGAGCCATTGGCCAGCAGGGCGCCGCAGACGACGGCCGCAGTGATCAGGGCGCCGGTCTTGCGTGAGTGGATGAACGTGAGCGTCGCCTCGTCCACCTCATGCCCCTCGGACTCCATGTCGACAACCTGACCGCCGACCATGCCGAAGGTACCCGTGGCCTGGGCGACTAGTTGTAGCGCAGCAACCACTCGCTCGTAGGGCACATGCTCCGCCGTTCGGCAGACCAGTTCGAACGCCAAAGCCAGCAGCGCATCGCCGCAAAGGAGGGCCATGGCATCGCCAAAGACCTTGTGGCTGGTCAGCCGGCCCCTGCGGTAGTCGTCGTTATCCATGCACGGCAGGTCATCGTGAATCAGCGAGAAAGCGTGGATGCACTCAAGCCCGCAGGCCGCAGTAATCACCTCATCGGCTCGGCCGCCTACCGCCTCGGCTGCCGCGATCATCAACAGCGGACGAAGCCGCTTGCCCGGAGCCAGGACGCTGTAGCGCATGGCCTCATGCAGCTTGCCGGGCCGCTCGTGGGCGGTCGGTAACAAGCGGCCGAGAGCCGCGTCCACCAGTGCTCGCTGGGACGCCAAGTACGCTTGCAGGTCCAATGTTGCTCCTCCGTTCAGGCTAGGGCACATTGTAGCGGGTAAGGGCGCGGCTCGTCTAGATGATGAGGGTGCGCCGTTGCGCCGCCACTGCGCTCCCGGGGACGCCGACCGGAGTAGAATGAGAGCTGAAGGAGACCGGCATGGACCGAATCTGGGCCCCGTGGAGAATGACCTACATAGAGCAAGCGACCAAGCCGGATGGCTGCATTTTCTGCGACTTCCCCACGCAGGATCGCGACGCCGAACTGCATATCCTGCACCGCGGCAAGCTCGCGTTCGTGATCCTGAACGCCTATCCGTACACCAACGGCCACCTGATGGTGGCTCCCTACCGGCACGGCGCGGATATGGACGACCTCACGACCGACGAACTCGCCGAGATGATGCTCCTGGCCCGGCGATGCGTGAACGCCCTGAAGACCGCGTTCGGACCTGACGGATTCAACATCGGCATGAACATGGGCCGCGTGGCCGGGGCAGGCATCGCCGACCACCTGCATATGCACATCGTGCCGCGCTGGAACGGCGACACAAACTTCATGGCTGTCTGCGGCGACGTGCGGGTGGTGCCTCAGCACCTATCAGAGACCTACGAGCGGCTCATGGGGCCGTTCGCACTGGCCGGCCGCGGAGGCGAACTCGATGGCTGACGAGCCTACCGGAACGAACCCGGAGCAGAACCACGCAGCTCGGCTGGATGCGCTGGCCATCCAGGTGGCCGGTTGCACGGCGTGCCCGCTCGCGGCGACCCGTACGCAGACCGTCTTCGGCGAGGGGAACCCGGATGCGCCGCTGGTCATCGTCGGTGAGGGGCCCGGCGAGCAGGAGGACCAGACCGGCCGTCCTTTCGTGGGACGCGCAGGGATGCTGCTCGACGAGTGCCTGCTGGCGAACGGGATCACCCGCAAGCACGTCTACATCTGCAATGTGCTGAAGTGCCGCGCTTGCATCATCGAGGGCGGCCGGGCGAGGAACCGGCCGCCGGCTCCGGACGAGATGCGGGCCTGCTACCCATTTCTGGCGGAGCAGTTGGGCATCCTGCGGCCGCTCGTCATCCTGAGTGTAGGGGCGCCGTCGGCAAAGACCCTCATCGACCCGGACATTCGGATGCTGCAGCAACGGGGCCAATGGCGCGACGGCGGCGCGTACTGCCGGCACATCATGGCAGTGCTCCATCCGGCGTTCATCCTGCGACACGGCGGCGAGGAGTTCCAGCGGTTCCGCCAGATGCTCATCGACGATATCGGGTCGGCACGACGCAAAGTGATCGAGGCGAAGAAGCAGGCGCAACCCGCGCTCTTCTAGAAGGGAGCATGCCGTGAAGGAAGTGTTGCCGGCCCTCGTGGCCGCCGCGTCTGCCATCCTGCTGGCAACCGCCTGCTCGGCGTCGCCGGACGACGGCGCGGCGCTCGACGTCAGCGGGAGCAGCAGCGGCATCCGCGTGCGGCGTAACGCCATCGTGCGGGACGCCACCGCCTTCTCGGCGCTGTGGCGGCAGCATGCGGGCCCGACCGCGCCCTGCCCGAAACTGGACTTCAAGGCCTGCGACGTGGTCGTCGTCTTCGCTGGCTCTCGCAGCACAGGCGGGTACTCCGTCCGGATCAGCGAAGTGCGCCGCTCGGGCAAGTCGGCCGTCGTGGCCGCCGAGTTGACGAAGCCCGGCCGCGGAGCGATCACGTCCCAGGCATTCACGCAGCCCTTCTGCATGAAGAGCGTACCGAAGCTCCCCGCCGACGCGCGCATCGAACTCAAGGAAATCGAACGGACCTGACCCCCGCAAGGAGCCCGCATGACCGACAAGCTTGACCCTCCGGATGCAGTGGCCGGCGCGGGGTTCGCCACTCGAGCCATCCACGCCGGACAGCACGCCGACCCTGCCACCGGGGCCACGGTAACGCCGCTCTACCTCACGTCGGTCTTCACCTACGAGTCCGTGGGCGTGCATCGCGGATACGAGTACAGCCGCCACTCCAACCCCACGCGGACCGCGCTCCAGGAGTGCCTCGCCGCCCTCGAGGGTGGCTCCCACGCGTTCTGTTTCGCCTCCGGTGTAGCGGCGTCCGACGCAGTATTCCGAAGCCTGCGCCCCGGCGACCACGTCCTGCTGGCCGAGGATCTCTACGGCGGCACCTACGCCCAGGTGGAGGCGCTGATCAGGCCCATGGGTGTTGAGGTCGGGTACGCCGACGCCTGCGACGCCCACGCTTTTGCCCGTGCCGTGCAGCCCAACACCCGGCTGGCATGGGTTGAGACGCCCTCCAACCCGCTCCTGCGCCTCACCGACATCGCTTCCTGCGCCGCGGCGGCGCACGAGGTCGGGGCGCTCCTCTGCGTGGACAACACGTTCGCTTCGCCCGCGCTCCAGACGCCCCTGAGCCTGGGCGCCGATGTCGTCATGCACTCCACCACCAAGTACCTGGGCGGCCACTCTGATCTCATCGGCGGAGCGGTCATCACCTCGGACGCACGCATGGCGGAGTGGCTCGAGGGGGTCTCCAGAATCGGCGGGGCCATCGCGGCGCCGTTCGACTGCTGGCTCACGCTCAGGGGAGTGAAGACACTGCAGGTTCGTATGCGGCAGCACTGCGCGAACGCCGCCGCCATCGCCGACTGGCTCCGCGCCCGGTCCGACGTGGCGCGGGTCTGGTACCCGGGTTTCAGTGATAGCCCCGGCCACGCCGTGGCATCGCGGCAGATGTCGGGCGGGTTCGGTGGCATGGTCGCGGCCGAGCTGACCGGCGGCGGACCGGCGGCCGTGAAGCTCCTCAACAGCGTTCGGACCTTCGCCCTCACGGGCAGCTTGGGCGGTGTAGAGAGCATCCTCAGCTACCCGTGGCAGATGTCACACAAGCCGCTCACGCCGGAAGAGCGCCTGCGCCGCGGCGTCACGCCCGGAGTGGTGCGCCTATCTGTGGGGCTCGAGGACGCCGACGACCTGATGGCCGACCTCGACCAAGCGTTGGCGGGCGCCTGACGCGCCGTGAACCAATCCAACCGCCGTCTGCCCTGGGCCGCGGTGACCGTCGCCTGCCTGCTGGCCGCTACCGCAGCATTGGCGCAGTCCGGCGTGACGCCTACCGCGGTAAACCTGGTTCGCGAGGTGGCCGACATCCTGCTGCCGCCGCCGAACCCCGATGTGGTGGCCTACAACCGTGCGCTCTACGCGCTCTACTTCGTTCGCACGCTCTGGAACTTCGCGGGGCTCTGGCTGATCGTCACCTGGGGCCTGGGCCCGTCCCTCATGCAGGCGATGGCCGCGAGGGTACGCTGGGAGCCGGCGAAGGTGATGGCCTGCTGGGTGGGCGTCGTCGTTGCCGCGGCTATCTGGGCGCTACCATGGCGGCTCGTGGGCTACCAGATGGAGCGCGCCTACGGTTTCGCCACCCTTGGCCCCGGCCTGTGGCTGGCCGACCGCGCCCGCGACGCCTTCCTGGCCTGCCTCTACGCGCCTCTCGCCGCCCTGGCCTACCACTGGATGAAGCGGCGGCGCGGCGACTGGTGGCTACCCATGTCAGCCGTGACAGGCATCGGGGTGCTGGTGATGGCCGTGCTATGGCCCGTAGCGGTGGACCCCCTGTACCACCGGTTCCGACCACTGGAGCAGGGGCCGCTGCGGGCGGGCATCGAGCGCATGGCCGAGAAGGCCGGGGCGCCCGACCCAGAGGTCCTCGTGATGGACAGCGGCTCGCGCACGACGAAGCTAAATGCCTACGTCACCGGTATCGGGCCCACTAAGCGGATCGTGATCTGGGATACCACGCTGGCCAAGCTGCCGCCGGAACAGGTGCTGGCCATCGTCGGGCACGAACTGGCCCACTACTCGCTCAACCATGTCTGGGTCGGCTGCGTGCTCGGCATCCTGGGCGCGATCCTGATCTTCAAGCTGCTGAGCCTGGCCTTGCCGCGCATCACCCGGGCCACGTTCCGTGTCCACGGCATCCGGGCGAGCTGGGACCCGGCGGGCCTGCCTCTGGCCCTCCTGCTCCTGAACGTAGTGCTCTTCCTGCAGAGCCCCATCGAGTCCGCCGTGTCGCGGACCTTCGAGCGACAGGCCGACGCGCGCGGCCTAACCATCAGCGAGAACGGGATCAGCGCTGCGCGGGCCTACGCCGCGTTCTACCGGCACGACTATGCCGATCCCGATCCCCCGCCCGCGCTGGTCTGGTGGTTCTACAGCCACCCGCCGCTACGGGAGCGTGTGGAGCGAGCCCTCTGGTACGGTCTCTCCGTCAGCCCGGCGGCCGGGCGCGGCAGGCCCAGGCCCGCCGCGCCCTTCACGCTACCGGAAGTTCGTTAACGCACCTTGCGGCGGCCGTCGTAGGCGGGAGTCACCTTCCTGGCCTCGCGGATGTGCTGCTCAAGCAGGTCCAGGCGTTTGAGGCCGGTGTCGTCGGCCGAGACCACGTCATCGCGATCAATGCGACCATTAAGGAAGCTGTTCGTGGCGCCGGTCAGGCGGTCTGTATCGGCGACGGGCTTGCCGTCCACGGTCAGTTCCACCACCTTGCCCTGCTCGATCCGGTACCGAATGCCGCTGACTGCCGGTGTGTGGCGGGCCAGGATGCGCTTGAGCCCAGCCCCGGTGACCGTCAGCTTTACCACCGTGTTGCCGAAAGGATCGACGGTGGATAGGTCGGCCTTGGTGATAGGCCCGCGCACGATGGGCGCTCGAACGCCGCCCATGTTCTCGAGGTCGAACTGCACGCCGAGCCGTTGGCGCACCGCGTCGCAGACCAGGTTGTACTCGGCGAAGTCGCCAGCCTTCTCGGTGAAGTCGCCCGTCGCTTCGCCCACAATCTCGCCGTAGCGGGCCTTGATGGGATCCCAATAGCCATCGACGACCTGCGCCACGTCGGCGTTGGCCCTGGTAGACCGCGTGACAGGCAGCAGGCGGGCCTTGTAGCTCCGTATGGACCAAGCGCCGGTTGCGTTGCGGTAGAGCTCTAGGTCAAGGCGACCCAGCGTCCCGCCCCACTGGAAGCTCTGGGCGATCAACGTGCCATTCACCGAGTCCGGATTACCCGACGGTGGCAGAGGCATCAGGAGCGGCCGCGAGAGGAGCGTATGGCTGTGGCCGCCGATGATCAGATCGATGCCGTCAACGCTCGTCGCCAGAATGCGATCCTCGTCCACGCCGAGGTGGCTAAGGACCACCACGAAGTCGGCGGCGCGGCGCAACTCAGGGACAAGCTGCCGGGCCGTGGCAACGGGCGAGCGGACCGTAAGCCCCTCCTTGGCCGCCGGGTAGGTTCGCGCCTCCTGCGTGAGGAGGCCCAAGAAGGCCACGCGAGCCTGCCCGATCTGCCGGATCGCGTAGGGCTCAAAGACGGTCTTGTCGGTCTCGGTCACGAGCAGGTTGGCGCAGAGCATCGGGTACCGGGCCGAGGCGCCGAGCTTCCGAAGCTGCGTGATCGTGTTGTTCAGTTCGTGGTTGCCCGGACACGCCAGGTCATAGCCCGCCGCGCTCATCGCGGCCACGTCGGCTTCGCCGCGGTATTCGGTGGAGAAGGGTGTCCCGTCGCAGAAGTCGCCGGCATCCACCAGCAGGGCGGTCCGGCCGGGCTCGCGCTTGATCGCTGCGGCCAGCGTGGCACGGCGCGCGATGCCGCCGATGTCGCGAAGCGACGTAAGCTGCGCCAGCGGTGACGAAGTATCGAAGACCTGCGGATAGCTGTACGGGAGCAGGTGGCCGTGTGTGTCATTGGTATGCAGCAGTGTCAGCTTCTCGGAGACCTGCGCAAGAGAAGCGGCCTGCAGGGAAAGCAGGAGCAGGGCGGCCAGCACCGCCGGAGCGGCGATCCGGCGCCTGCCGAACCGAGCGTAATCGGTCACGAAGTGATGCCTCCGATCAGGGTAAGGTGTGCCCGCACATCATCGCCATGCCGAGCCACTATAGCATAGCGCAGGGGGCCTCGCGCCCGCGAGGCCTGGCTCCAAGCCCCTCCGCGCGACGGCGCAGACCGGTCGATAGGTGTCTATGTGTCGGGTATAATTCTGACTCAGCACCGAGGCCCCGAAAGGACACCTTGCCGCATGACTGACGATCTCACGATGCCCCCGATCGACGTCTCGCAGTATGACGATGAGGTAGACGCAAGTACACAGCTTGAGCGGGTCGACGCGGTCTACGACGCGCAGCAGATTCAGGTCCTTGAGGGCTTGGAGGCAGTGCGCCGACGACCGGCCATGTACATCGGCGGCACGGACGCCAGGGGCCTCCAGCACCTCTTCGTCGAGGTAAGCGATAACGCGATCGACGAAGCCATGGCCGGCTACTGCACACGCATCGATGTGGTGCTCTGTGAAGACGGCAGCGTGTCAGTCACCGACGACGGGCGCGGCATCCCGGTGGACATCAACGAGCAGACCGGTATGCCGGGCGTCGAGCTGGCGCTCACCAAGCTGCACGCCGGCGGTAAGTTCGACAGCGGCTCGTACAAGGTCTCCGGTGGCCTCCACGGCGTGGGCGTCTCGTGCGTAAACGCCGTATCGGAGTGGCTCACGATCGATGTCTGGCGCGACGGCAAGCAACACCGCATTGGCTTCACGCGCGGCGCCACCACAACGCCACTCTATGTGGTGACCGAGTGCGAGCCCGGTCGCACCGGCAGCCGCGTAACCTGGCTACCCGACACGGAGATCTTCGGCGACATCCAGTACGACCCCGACCGCATCATCCGGCGCATGCGTGAGCTCGCCTACCTGAACAAGGATGTGGTGCTGGTCTTCCGCAATGAGCGCGACGGCGGCGAAGGCGTTGAAGACCGGGTCTTCCACTATCAGTACGGCCTGCAGCAGTTCGTGGAATACCTGAACGAGAACAAGAGCCCGATGCACAAGGCGATCCACTTCTCGGGCGCCCGCGACGACATCATGCTCGACGTCGCCATGCAGTACAACTCCAATGACTTCTCCGAGACGGTGCTCTGCTTCGCCAACATGATCAACACACCGGACGGCGGCACACACCTGAGCGGGTTCAAGACTGCCCTGACGCGCGTGTTGAACGCCTACGCCCGGAAGCAGAACCTGATCAAGGAGAAGGAAGCCAACCTCAGTGGCGACGACGTGCGCGAGGGACTGGCAGCCGTCATCTCCGTGAAGTTGCCCAACCCGCAGTTCGAGTCGCAGACCAAAGTGAAGCTTGCCAACACCGAGGTCGACGGCGTCGTCAACTCCATCGTGGGTGAGCGGCTGACCACCTACTTGGAAGAGAACCCGGCCGTCGGCAAGCGGATCATCGACAAGGCCCTCACCTCGCAGCGCGCCCGCGACGCGGCACGCAAGGCAGCCGATCTGGTAAAACGCCAGAGCGCCTTGGAGAGCAACTCGCTGCCGGGCAAGCTGGCGGACTGCACCGAGCGCGACCCCTCGAAATGCGAGCTCTACCTGGTGGAGGGCGACTCTGCAGGCGGCTCCGCAAAGCAGGGCCGCGACCGGCGCACCCAGGCGGTTCTCCCGCTACGCGGCAAGATACTCAACGTGGGCAAGGCCCGCTTGGACAAAGTCCTGGAGAACCGAGAGATCCGGTCGCTCATCACCGCGCTGGGCACCGGCATCACCAGCGGCGAGGAGAGCAACGGCGACGAGGCGGAAGACGATCCCTACGCCGAGGTGAACGGCGGCAACGGAGACAAGAAGAAGGGCGCGTACGACCTCTCGAAGCTCCGCTACCACAAGATCATCATCATGACCGACGCCGACGTGGACGGCGACCACATCCGCACACTGCTGCTCACCTTCTTCTGGCTCTACATGCGGCCCCTCATCGAGGATGGGTGCGTCTACGTCGCCCAACCGCCGCTCTTCCGCATCAAGGCGGGCAAGGACACGCAGTACTACGCCCAGACCGAGAAAGAGCGCGACGACATTGTCAAGAGCGTCCGAAACCGCAAGGATCTCATGGTCACACGCTTCAAAGGCCTCGGCGAAATGAACCCAGAGGACCTCTTCGATACCACCATGGACCCAAACCGACGCAAACTGGCGCAGGTCGACATTGAGGACATGTTCAATGCTCAGGAGATGTTCGACATCCTGATGGGCGACAAGGTGGAGCCGCGCCGCGACTTCATCATCAGGCACGCCAAGGAAGTCTCGGACGTCGACTGGCACGGCTAGCCGGTCCCGTGCCGACGAATCGGTCCCACTGCGGGCCAAGCGGGCGCCTGTCGCAACGCCGCCTGCGTAGAACCGAGCATGCATAGCGCAGCAGACGTGGCCCTCGCCGCTGTGGAGAGGGCCGGGCTGACCGACCTCTACGCCAAGACCTTCGACGGCGCCCGCCTGGGTCGCGAGGATGGCCTCCGCCTGATGGCGTGCCCCGACCTAGCGGCAGTGGGCACGGTCGCCAACGCGGCCCGCGAACGGCTCAACGGCGACCAAACCTACTACATCCTCAACCGCCACGTCAACTACACCAACGTCTGCAACAAGGGTTGCCGCTTCTGCTACTTCGCGCGGAACCCCAAGGACGGCGGCCCCACCCCCTACCTGCTCACCGCCGACGACGTGTACGCCGCGCTGACGGCGCGCCCCGACGAGCGCCTCTCCGAGATCCACATGGTGGGAGGCATCGACCCGCGCCTGCCGCTGGAGTATTACATCGACCTGCTGCGAGCCGCCAAGCGCGCCAGGCCAGAGGCTTGCGTCAAGGCCTTCACGGCCGTGGAGATCGACCAGATCGCCCGCGTCGCCGACCGGCCCGTGCCCGAGACGCTTGAGCTTCTCATGGAGGCCGGGCTGGGCGCTGTGCCCGGCGGCGGGGCCGAGGTACTGTCGGACCGCGTCCACGGACTGCTCCACCCGAACAAGCTGACGCCGAGCCAGTGGATCGACATCTCCCGGCACGTGGCGGCGGCCGGCCTGCCGCAGTACGCCACCATGCTCTTCGGACACGTCGAGACACCGGAGGAGCGTGTGGATCACCTTCTGGCCCTTCGCGCGCTGCAGGACGAGACCGGGCACCTGCTGGCCCTGACCCCGCTGGCGTTCCACCCGGAGGGAACCTACCTGTCGCACCTGGCTGCCCCGACGGGCATCGACGACCTGCGCATGGCAGCCGTTTCCCGCGCCCTGCTGGACAACCTGGCGCACATCAAGTCCTTCTGGGTGATGAGTACGGTGCAGGTCTCGCAGATCTCGCTCTGGTACGGCGCAGACGATATCGACGGCACTGTGCAGGAGTATGAGATCACCTTCCCCGAAGGCCGCCTGGGCCAGACCTCGCAGAGCCTCTCCCGCCTGGAGCTGGAGGCGCTGATCACCGAGGCGGGCCGCGTGCCGGTTGAGCGCGACACGCTCTACCGGCCTGTGGCTCCTGCGGAGGCTTGGCATGGGTGACGTGCGACCGAGCGCCAGGTCCCTCGATGAGGCCCTCGCCCGCGTGGCGGACGGTGGACGGCTGGTGGCGGACGAGTGCCTGGCGGTGGCGCGAGACGCCAATCTGCTGAGGCTGGCGGCCGCTGCCGATGGCGTACGCCGGCGGATGAACCCGGCGCAGGCGGTCACCTATGTGGTCGGCCGCAACGTGAACTACACGAACGTCTGCTGGGTGCGGTGCAAGTTCTGCGCGTTCTACCGCGTGCCCGGCTCCGATGGCGGCTATGTTCTCCCGCTGGAGGCCATCCTCCAGAAGATCGAAGAGATGGTCGATGTGGGCGGCACCGAGGTACTCCTGCAGGGCGGCCTGAACCCCTCGCTGAAGATCGATTGGTTCGAGGAGCTCTTCCGGGCAGTGAAGCGAGGCTTCGCGGACAAGACCGTGACCCTCCATGCCCTGTCGCCTGCCGAGGCGATCTACATCGCCCGGATCAGCCGCCTCACACTGCCTGAGACGCTCGATCGCCTGCGGGCGGCGGGTCTGGACAGCATGCCCGGAGGCGGCGCCGAGATCCTGACAGATCGGGTGCGGCGCGAGATCTCGCCCCACAAGGACACCGCCGACGAGTGGATCGACTGCATGCGCGTGGCCCATGGCCTCGGCATCCGGACCACGGCCACCATGATGTACGGCTCCATCGATACGTGGGAGGATCGCGTCGAACACCTGATGCGCATCCGCGACCTCCAGGATGAGACGAGCGGCTTCACGGCGTTCATCCCTTGGTCGTTCCAGCCCGACGGCACCGAACTGGGCGGCTCGCGGGCCAGCGCCGTCGACTACCTGCGGACCGTGGCCGTGTAGCGGCTGGCGCTGGACAACGTGCCGCACATGCAGGCTTCGTGGGTCACGCAGGGCCCGCGAGTGGCGCAGATCGCGCTCGGCTACGGGCTCGACGACTTCGGCTCGACGATGATGGAGGAGAACGTCGTCTCTGCCGCCGGATGCCGGTTCACCATGCCCATCGACGAGCTGGAGCGGCAGATTCGCGCGGCCGGGTACGAGCCGATTCGCCGAGACACGCAGTACGAGCCGATTCCGGGGCCCAAGACCTGAAACATCAAGGGGGGTCTGAGCCGTCTCTAGAGATACAGCAAGCGAGGTGAGCCTATGAGGGCGGCCATAAGCGTCCGCAGCTTCGAGCAGTGGTTCGGTGCGCTGGTTCTACTCTGCATGACGGCCATGGGCATCACCGCGGGCAGCGTCGTTCGTTGGCCGGCCTATGGCTCGCTGCCGAGCTTCGACCAGCTCTGCCAGGCCTACCCCCTGTACCGCTCGTTCACCGTGGCCGCCTTCGGCATCATCGGCATCATCAGCGGCGCGGTGCTGGGTCCCAAGCTGGGCGCTGCGCTGGTGCGGCTGGGGAACTCCATCGACCAGATGTCGGCCCGCGACAAGGTCGCAGCGGTCATCGGCGTCCTGCTCGGCCTCATGGTGACCGCGCCGGTCATGCTCCTGCTGAGCGGGATGTCACGCGTCGGCCCCCTTATCGCACTCATCCTTGGCGTGGCATTCGTCTATCTAGGCGTACGGTATGCCCTGGGAATGGGTGACCAACTTGCCGCCATATTCGTCCCCCACGCACGCGGCGAGCACGGCGCCATGCCCAGCAGTGTGCCAACCTCGTGCAAGATACTGGACACCAACGTCATCATCGACGGGCGCATCGTAGACGTCTGCCGGGCAGGCTTCATCGAGGGGACGCTCTACGTGCCGGGCTTCGTCCTCGACGAGCTGCAGCACATCGCCGACGCCGCCGACCCCGTGCGCCGCACCCGCGGTCGGCGCGGCCTGGACCTGCTGGCAGAGCTTCAGGCGGAGTACCCGCTACTCGTGCGGAACCTCGACCACTTCATGCCGGACCGAGCGCCCCGCGAGGTCGATGGCCGCCTGGTGGTGCTGGCCAAGCGGCTGAACGGCACCATCGTCACCAACGACTTCAACCTTAACAAGGTCGCTTCATTGCAGGGCGTCTCGGTGATGAACATCAACGAGCTCGCCAACGCGCTCAAGGCGGTGATGCTGCCCGGCGAGGAGATGCGCGTCAGCGTGACCCGCGAAGGGAAGGAACCGAATCAGGGCGTAGCGTATCTAGACGACGGAACAATGATCGTCATCGATGATGGCCGCAAGCACATCGGCGCAGACGTGGAGGTCACCGTGACCAGCGCACTGCAGACTTCAGCCGGGAAGATGGTATTCGCGCGCGTCAAGCCCCGGCCTGAGCGCGCCAGAGACGCGGAATGACGGTTGCCGCCATCGTTCCGGCAGCGGGCCGGGGCGCCCGGTTCGGCGGGGCAGAGAACAAGATCTGGGCCGACGTCGGCGGGAAGCCCCTAATCGAATGGACGCTTAGCGCGCTCGACGCGCATCCGGGGATCGACAGCCTCGTCATCGTCGGAGCGGCGGATGAGCTCGACCGCATCCGACAGGCCGCCAAGATGCTCACCAAGGCGGCGCAGGTCGTTGCAGGCGGCGCCACACGAGCGGCATCTGTGCTGCGCGGGCTGGAGAGCCTCGACGCGGGGGTACAGACCGTCTTGGTGCATGACGCCGCGCGCCCGGCTGTGCCGCCGGACCTCATCGACCGGGTACTGGCCGGTGTCCGCAGGCATGGAGTAGCCATTCCGGGCCTGCCCTGCACCGACACGGCGAAGCTCTGCGATGCCCAGGGACGCGTCGAGGCCACGCTGGACCGGCCACGGATCGCCCTGGTGCAGACGCCGCAGGGGTGCCGCCGCGACCTGCTGGAGCGGGCCTACGACCTTGCCGGACCCGCCGCCAACGAGACCACCGACGAGTCGTCGCTGCTGGAGCGCGCAGGCATCGCGGTGCACATCGTGGCGGGCGACGCCGCCAATGTTAAGGTGACCCTTCCTGTCGACCTTGCCGCGGTGAGGCGGGCGCTACTCGGACGCTCCGACGGTGAGGTCCGGACTGGTCTCGGCTACGACGTGCATCGGCTCACGTCAGAGCGCGAGCTCTGGCTGGGCGGCGTGCGCATCGAGCATGCCCAGGGGCTGGAGGGGCACTCGGACGCCGACGTTGTGGTCCACGCCGTCTGTGACGCACTGCTGGGTGCGGCCGGCCTGGGGGATATCGGCCTGCTCTTCCCGCCGGGCGATCCAGCCCATCGGAACCGCCGCAGCACTGAGTTCCTGGCCGAGATTGGCGCCAGGCTCCGGGCGGCGGGCTGGCAGGTAACGAATATCGATGCGGCCGTGCTGGCGGAGGCGCCCCGTCTGGCGCCGCATCGGACGGCCATGGCAGAGGCCATGGCGCAGGCGTTGGAACTAGAACCGGAGCGGATCAGTATTAAAGCCACTACATCGGAGGGACTGGGCCCCGTGGGTCGCCGAGAAGGTATCGGCTGCTGGGCCGTAGCGACCCTGCAGCGGGCCGGAGGGTAGTAGGAACGCACATTCTGCAGGACAGGAGGTTCACGATGGAAGCCAGGATCGCGCTGAAGGGCAAGCATGGAGGGGTGCCGGACACGGTGACGGAGTACGCGGAGCGCAAGCTGTCGAAGCTTGAGCGCCTGTTCCACCGTCCGCCTACCGTGGAGCTGTTGGGCACATACGAGCGCGGCCAGTACGTCGTTGAGCTGAACGTCGATGGCGACGGTGTCTTCCTTCGCAGCGAGGAGCGATGCCCCGAACTGCACGCCGCAATCGACAACGTGACCGCTAAGCTGGACAGGCAGGTCAAGCGCTTCAAGGACCGTGTCCGCCACGACCACCGCAAGCCCATTCGGGACGTGACTGAGCCTGCTACGGCTCCCGCGCCGGGCGACGAGGAGCCGTTCCAGCCGAAGATCGCTCGCCGCAAGCACTACGTCATGAAGCCCATGCTGCCCGAGGAGGCGGCGCTCCAGCTCGAGATGATCGACCATCCGTTCTTCGTGTTCCGCAACCTTGAAACCGGCGATGTCTCCGTCATCTACCGCCGGCGCGACGGCTCCTATGGCCTCATCGAGCCGGGAGCCTAGATGCGGCCAGGCCATGTGACGCAGCGGCCGCCGCTGGTGGCGTGCCTTGGCGAAGCCCTCATCGACTTCGTATCACTTGAGGCGGGAGTGACCGTTTCGGATGCTTCCGGCTTCATCAAGGCCGCCGGCGGCGCACCTGCCAACGTGGCTGTTGGGGTGGCCCGGCTCGGCGGCCGGGCCGCCTTCCTCGGCAAGGTGGGCGCCGATCCGTTCGGACGCCATATCCGCGATGTGCTGAACCAAGACGCTGTCGATACAAGCGGGCTGATGCTGGACCCCGAGAGCCGCACAGGGCTGGCGTTTGTCTCGATCCAGACCGACGGCGAACGGGACTTCGCTTTTTGGCGCAACCCCAGCGCCGACATGCTGCATCGCCCCGACGAGTTGCCGACTGCACTGCTTGCCGAGTGCGACGCCTACCATTTCGGGAGTATCAGTCTGATCCAGGAGCCATCACGCTCCGCCACGCTGCAGGCCGCCGCCATCGCGCGCGAGGCCGGTGCGCTGATCTCCTTCGACCCGAACCTCCGACCTGCGCTCTGGCCCGATCTCGGGACCGCACGGAGCGCCATGTTGGCCGCGATCCCCTCATGTGATGTCCTGAAGGTGAGCCACGAAGAGGGCGAGTTCCTGACCGGCGCGTCCCAGCTGGACGCGATACTGGACGCCCTCATCGCCCTGGGTGTGCGGCGATTGGTTGCCGTCACCATGGGAGCGGATGGGTGCGTCTGGCGCACGACTAACGGCGCCGCCGGGCGAGCGACACCACCCACCGTTACGCCCGTCGATACCACAGGCGCGGGCGACGGATTCGTGGCGGGTATGCTGGTGAGGCTAGCCTCGGCGCGGGACCGCGAGTGGCCGCCTGCGGACCTGGCCGAGGCCTTCGCCTTCGCCAACGCCGTGGGTGCGCTGGCCACCACGCGCAAGGGCGCCGTTCCGGCCCTGCCGAGCCTTGCCGACGTGAATGAGCTGATGGCCGCACCACGACAACGATAACGGAGCCAGGGGAACACCATGCGCATTGGCGTACTCACCAGCGGCGGCGACGCACCGGGTATGAACGCGGCGGTCCGCGCCGTAGTCCGAACCGTCATCGCCAGGGGCGGCGAGGCAGTCGGGATCGAGAGGGGCTACCACGGCCTGGTGGATGACCACGTCATACCCTTGAGTCTCCACTCCGTCAGCGGGATCATCGACCAGGGCGGCACGATCATTAAGACAGCCCGATGCGAGCGGTTCAAGACGCCCGAGGGGCAGGCCGCGGCCGCCGAGACCATCGCACGTCACGGGATCGAGGGCATCGCCATTGTCGGCGGCGACGGCTCCTACCGCGGCGCGCTGGCGCTGAACAAGACCTGCGGGGCGCATGTCATCGGTCTTCCCGGAACCATCGACAACGATATCCCGGGCACGCTCTACACCATCGGGTTCGATACCGCCGTCAACACCGCTCTGGAGGCCATCGACCGCATCCGCGACACCTCCGAGTCGCACGACCGCGTTTTCGTGGTTGAGGTGATGGGCCGCGCTGACGGATCCATCGCCATGGAGGTCGCCCTGGCGGGCGGCGCAGAAGCCGTCATCACACCGGAGCACCACGTGGATATGGTGGAGCTGTGCCGGCGCATCCAGGCCTGGCGCGAACGGGGCAAAATGTCATGCATCGTGGTCGTGGCCGAAGGCGCCGCCAGCGGGGCCGCAGTGGGCGCGACGATCACACAGGTCACGGGGATCGAGACCCGCGTCTCGGTACTGGGCCACATCCAGCGCGGCGGATCACCCACCGCCCGCGACCGATCATTGGCGACCCGCATGGGCGTCTGCGCGGCGGACCTGCTCCTGGCCGGAAGCACGAACCTCATGGTGGGCGTGGACGAAGGCGGCGCCACCGTCACCAACCCGCTGGAGGAAGTCTTACAGCAGGAGCACAAGCTCGACGCCTCCCTGTTCGACGTCCTGGAAGTGACGGCCACTTGACCCAGCCGAAGCGCAACGAGGGCCTGCGGTGAGGATCGACGAGTTCCGCAGGGCGGTACGTCAGGAGTTTGGCAAGCGGCTGGAGCACGCCACGCCGGCCAACGTCCGCGAGTTCCTCGACAAGATGGGCGAGCGGGAGTTCGAGTCACGAGGGAGCCGCCGTCGAATCGAGATCTGCGAGGAGCAGACCACCTACGAGAGCATCCTGAAGGACTTCTACGCCCGGGTCCTCGAGATGCCGCCCGAAGAGGGGATGATGCTCCTCTGGACGATGTCGTTCGAAATGTCCTTCGCCATGCTGGAGCACGACCTCTCCGAGAGGTTCGACCACCTGTTCGGCGAGGTGGCCGACTGAGGCCGCCTCAGTCCACGAAGTCGATTTCGCCCACGCTGGGCGCCAGGCCGCGGCTCCGGGCCTCCTCCAGGAACAGGCGGATGCTCCGCTTGCCCGCCTCTCCCATATCCACGGTCCAGCTGTTCACGTACATGCCCACGAACCGGTCGGCGGTGGCGGCGGGCATGTCGCGGGCGAATGTCAGCGCGTAATCGAGGGCATCTGGGCGGTGTTCCAGACCCAGGACGATGCTCTTCTTTATGTCTCGTGAAATCGTTTCGGCCAGATCGGCGCAGAGGTCGCGCCGAATGGCGTTCACGCCAAGCGGCAACGGTAGCCCTGTTCGCTCCTTCCACCAGGCTCCGAGGTCAACCATCAGGCTCAGCCCGGCATCGCCATAGGTGAGTTGTCCTTCGTGGATCAGCAGGCCCGCGTCCACTTCGCCGGCGATCACCGCGGGCATGATGGCGTCGAAGGGCATCACCCGGTACCGCATGGCGCCTTCGCCCCCCGCGGTCCCCTCCTCCACCATGGGCTCATCGAGGTAGAGCGAGAGGGCCAGGTAGGCACTGGTCATGAGGCCCGGTATGGCCACCACCTTGCCTCGAAGGTCGGCCACGGCGGCAGGCTGCCTGGTCACCACCATGGGACCGTAGCCATCGCCCATGCTGGCGCCGTGGGTCAGGATCGCGTACCGATCGGCCACGTAGGCATAGGCATGCACGGAGATGGCCGTCGTCTCCAGCCGCCCCTCGCGCGCCCATTCGTTCAGCGTCTGGATGTCCCGCAGCACGTGTTCGTACTGGATGCCGGGGGTCTGGACCGAGCCCGAGGCGAGCCCGTAGAACATGAAGGCGTCATCGGAATCCGGGCTGTGGCCTATGCGAACGAGAGTGGACATGCTGTGGGCACCTTCCAGCGGTGACGCGCCAGGAGGGCGTCGTGATGTATCAGTCTACCAGCCCACGCGGGAGGTGTAACCGACACGGCCCCGTACGGGTTCCATCGGCAACCAAGCAACGTGTGCCTGAAGGATCTGAGCGCTTGGCAGGTCGTTTGGCTGCGGACAAGTGCTGAGCGCGGGCTTGTGGTACGCTAGCCGCAGCCATGAGTACGCGGTTCGCCACAACCCTAATGGAACACGAGACGCCGACGGCCACGCGAGCCGCGGAGACCGATGACCTGCTCGCCGTACGGTGCAGGTCCGGTGACAAGACCGCGTTCGACGCCATCGTGAGCCGCTACCAGGAGCGGCTCATGCGGTTCTCTACGCGGGTGCTGGGGAGCCAGGCCGAAGGCGAGGACGCGGCCCAGGAGGCGCTCATTCGAGCGTACCGGGCCATGCAGAACTACCGGACCGAGGGACTGCTGCAGAGTTGGCTCTACCGGATTACGCTGAATGAATGTCGGCGGCGCATCAGGCGGCGAAAGCTGATGCTGCCGTTCGACGCCCTGCGGCGTCAGGACCCTCGCCCCGGGCCGGAGGAGCAGGCAGTCGCAGCAGACCGGGCCCACGATGTTCGTGACGCAGTTGCGGCCCTGCCGGATCACTACCGGATCGTTATGGTTATGTTTTATTTTGAGAACATGAGCGTCGACGAGATATCCCGAACGGCCGGCATTTCCGTAAGCGCCGTGAAGGTCCGCCTTCACCGGGCCAGGGAGCGCCTGCGCCACGGTCTGGCAGAGGGACAGGAGCGATGAAGGGCCAACAGAACATGCAGAAGAGCGGCGCCCTGAACTGCAGGCAAGCTCGCGCCCGGATTGACGACTGGCTGGACGAGAGGGGCGCGCACATGGGCGAGGATCTGGCCGCCCACGTCGGCTCCTGCCCGGGCTGCCGCGCCCATGTGCGGCAGTGGAACGAGATTGAGCTGGTACTCCGCGGCGGAGCCGCCGAGGTGCTGGAGCCGAGGCCCACACGGGTCCACCGGCGCCCTGCCGTCCGCGGCCTCCGGTTGGCAGCGGCGGCCGCCTGCGCCGTGCTGCTGCTGGCCGTCATCTGGACCGCCATCGCGCGGCCGCGAGCCCTGATGGCGTGGCGCCACTCCGGGACCGGCCAGAGGCGCATCTGGCAGGCTCCCGCCGGCAATCCCGGCGCCGCCGTGGAGCCACGGGACCTGCCCATGGCCACCACGCCGTAAAGCGCCCGCCAAGCGCTAGAACTCGGTGCCGCTGGTGAACTGGAAGCCCTCCACACGGAGGGCCGGCACATAGGCGCCGAGGTACGATCCCACCACCTCCGGCACGCCCACGTGCGTGACGGCTGACAGCACCCTCAGCGGGCTGTCGTTGAAGCGCATGTTCTTGGCGCCGCCGACCACCTTCCCGTCGCGCACCGCGAAGAGGCCGTCACGCGTCATTCCTGTGAGCAGAAGGCGCATGGGGTCGACGAAGCGGATGTACCAGAACCGCGTGACCAGAAGCCCCTCCTCAGTGGCTGAAACCATCTCATCAACCGTCGTTCCGCCGCCGTCGATCACCATGTTGGTCGGCCGGCCTACGAAGGGGCGTCCGCTCTTGGAGGCCCAGTAGCGGGTGTTGGCCAGGTTCTGCAGGACGCCCTCGCGGATCCACTCCACGCTCTTCGCGGGGAGGCCGTCCTCAACGAACGAGGCGCCAGGGCAGAGCGGATGGGCCGGCTCGCTGCGTAGGGAGATCGACGGAGCGGCGATCTGGGTTCCCACCTTGCCCGTGAAGGCGCTACGGCCCTCATCGGCGGACTTGGCGTCCAGCGACCAGAGCATGAAGGCCAGCAGTTCCGCCACCGCCGCGGGCTCGAGGATCACCGTCGTGGGCTTGGCCAAGGCAGCGACGGGACCGGCGGCCGTGAGCGCCTTGCCCACCGCAGTGGCGGACACGGCCTCAACATCGACCTGCGAGAGCCGCCATCCGCCACCGGAGGCCCAGCCGGAGCTGTCGCCGCCAAGGGCCGAGCAGAGCAGCTCGGCCGACGTGGCGCGATGGTAGGCCCGATGCCCGGCCGAGTTCAGTAGCGCCGTGAAGCCCGACTCCGTAGCATAGCTACCCGCGCCGCGCAGACCCGCACCGACCACGGGCTTCAGCGTCTGCGCCACGACCTGTGCCCGAACCTCGGGACCGCACTCCGCCACGGCATCGTCCCACGCCGGTACGGTCGGACACTCGATCGGGCCCGGCGGAGGCATGAACTCGGTGTCCGGAGCCGCCACGCGGGCGATGGCCTCGGCGCGCTGCACCGCGTCGCGAACGCCCTCAGGCGTTAGCAGGTTGGTGCGCGACCGGCCCAACTGACAGCCGAAGGCCGACTTCACCGAGAGCTGCACGTTGGCCTTGGCCACGTTCTGGGTGATGCTGTTGTTGGCGAACCGGGTGGAGCCCACGTTGGACCCGCTCAGCACCAGTTCCGTGTGCTCTGCGGTGGCATGGCGAAGGGCCTGCTCCAGCAGCTGCTGGGCCTCGTTCTCAGTCATGTGGGGCCTCCTTGGCCTGGATCGACCGGGCAAACGATCACGCCCGATTGCATTACCGAACTCGAATGAAAGGCTGCATTTTGGCGAAGGTCTTCGCGCCGATTCCCGACACATCCATCAGTTGCTCGGCGGCGGTGAACTTGCCGCTCTGCCGGCGGTGCTCCACGATGCGTACAGCCATGGCGGGACCGATGCCTGGCAACCGCTGCAGATCCTCGGCAGCGGCGCTGTTGATGTCAACGGTCCCCTCGCCCGCCGTCCGCAGTTTCTTTGGACCGTCGCGGCGGTCACCCGACGAGCCTCTCCCGCGGGATGCCGCCACCGGCACGGGCCGCACCTCGGCGGAAGCAACATCGCCCTTCGTCGGCACGACCAACTGACGGCCGTCGTCCAGGCGCTCAGCCAGGTTGATGGCCTGCAGATCTGCCTGAGGCGTGGGGCCGCCGGCCGCAGCCACGGCATCCTGCGTCCGCGCTCCGGGCTTCAGCGTCACCACGCCAGGCTTGGCCACGGCCCCGATGACGTGAACCACAGTCGGCCCGGCCGGCGCCGCCGACCCCACGGCGGCGCCTACAGCATGGAGCTGTCCAGGCGGCGAAACCGTGATCTCGTCCTCGACGGCCCTGCCCCGGCCGAAGAAGGCCACCGATGCCATCACCGCAAGGGCCACCAATAGTACTACCCCCGCCGCGATCTGGCCCCGATTCCAGATGACGCCCTGGTTGTCGCCGCCTGTCGGCTCCGTCGACACGCCGGTGCCTCGCTAGAAATCCGCGCTGCCCGGCGTGCGCGGGAAGGGGATCACGTCGCGGATGTTCTTCATGCCGGTCAGGTACATGAGGATGCGCTCAACCCCCAGCCCGAAGCCCGCATGCGGGACGGAGCCATAGCGCCGCAAGTCCAGGTACCACCAGTAGGGCTCGAGCTCCAGGCCCTGCTCGACGAGGCGCGCCTGCAGCACGTCGTGCCGCTCCTCGCGCTGGCTTCCGCCGATGATCTCGCCGATGCGGGGAGCCAGCACGTCCATGGCACGCACGGTCTTGCCGTCGTCATTGGCCCGCATGTAGAAGGCCTTGATCTGCTTCGGGTAGTCGGTGACGATAACAGGACGCTTGAAGGTCTCCTCGGTGAGGAACCGCTCGTGCTCGGCCTGCAGGTCGCAGCCCCACTCCACCGGGAACTCCCAGTTCCGCTCGGCGCGCTGGAGGATATCCACGGCCTCGGTGTAGGTGACGTGCTCGAAGTCCACCGAAGCCACATGCTCCAGCGTGCCGAGGACAGTCGGGTCGATGCGCTTCGTGAAGAACTCAATATCGGCTAGGCAGGTGTCGAGCACGTACCGGATCACGTACTTCAGGAAGTCCTCGGCCAGACGCATATCGCCGGCGAGGTCACAGAAGGCCATCTCCGGCTCGACCATCCAGAACTCGGCCAGATGGCGCGGCGTGTTGGAGTTCTCGGCCCGGAAGGTAGGCCCAAACGTGTAGACGTTGCTGAAGGCCAGGGCGAAGATCTCGGCCTCAAGCTGGCCGCTCACGGTCAAGTAGGTGGGCTTGCCGAAGAAGTCCTGGGAGAAGTCGATGGCGCCGCCCTCGGTCCGCGGCACATTCAGCATGTCCAGCGTGGTGACGCCGAACATGGCCCCGGCGCCCTCGCAGTCGGACGCGGTGATCACGGGCGTGTGGACATAGATGAAGCCGCGCTCCTGGAAGAAGCGGTGGATGGCGTACGAGACGGCGTTGCGGACGCGGAAGACGGCGCCGAAGGTGTTCGACCGGCTACGCAGGTGCGCGATGTCCCGGAGGAACTCCATGGTATGCCCCTTCTTCTGAAGGGGATAGGTTACCGTGTCGGCGCCGCCGTGAACGGCGAGGCCGGTCACCTTGAGCTCCACGGACTGCCCCGCGCCTGGCGAAGCCACCAGTTCGCCCGTGGCTGTCACCGAGGCGCCCGTGGTCACCAGGGCCAGGTTCTCAGCCGTCAGGACACCGTCATCGATCACCAGTTGCAGGTCCTGCATGCAGCTGCCGTCGTTCACCTGCGCGAAGTGGATGCCCTTACTGTCGCGCCGCGTCTTCACCCACCCGCTGATTTCGACCGACGAGCCCACCGGCATCGCCAGGATATCGCGCACATAGCCGCCCGGTCCAAGCATGATCCGCTCCTTTGCCTTCCCTAGCCCATGACCACGTTGACGAGCTTGCCGGGCACGACGATCACCTTGCGGATCGTCTTGCCGGCGGCCTCCTCGACCAGCTTGGGGCTGGCCAGGGCCAGTTCGCGCAGGCCGGCCTCGTTGATGCCCACCGGCGCCGTGATGCGGTCGCGGAGCTTGCCGTTCACCTGCACGATGATGGTCAGTTCCTCGTCGGCCGCCACGGTCCCGTCGTAGCTCGGCCACGCCGCCCGGTACGTGATGCCCGAATGCCCCATGCGCTCCCAGAGCTCGTCGGCCGCGTGGGGCGCGATGGGCGCCATGAGCAGCGTGAGCGCCTCCAGCGCCTCGGCCCGGAGCGCAGCGCGGACCGGGTCGGCATCGGCTGCGGCGTCCGGCGGGCTGTAGAGGTAAAGCTCGTTCACCAGCTCCATCAGTGCCGCGACGGCCGTATTGAAGCGGAACGCCTCGATGTCCTCGGTCACCTTGCGGATGGTCTGGTGGACCTTCCGGCGGAGCTTGCGGTCGGCTCCGGCCAACTCCGCGCCGGCGAGCGTGGCCCGCCACCCCGCCGTGTAGGCATCCATGTTGGCCATGCACCAGCGCCAGACGCGGTTCATAAAGCGCAGTGCGCCGTGAATGCCCTCGTCGCTCCACTGCACGTTGTCCTCGAAAGGCGCCACGAACATCAGGTAGACGCGCAGGCTGTCCGCGCCGTAGCGCTCGGCGATGTCGTCGGGCCGCACCACATTGCCCTTGGACTTGGACATGCGAACCCAGCGCCAAACGATCTCGGACTCGGGGTAGTCGCCGCGCTCCTCGGGCCGGAGGACGATCCAGTCGATCACCTTCTCGTCGCCGCCGTCCTCTTCGCCTGCGCTCTCGGAGCCGCGGGGCCGCCGGCCGGGCGTGTAGGCCAGCATGGAGCCCTGGTTGCGCAGTTTGGTGAAGGGCTCCACGAAGCCGACCAGGCCGGCGTCGTACATCACCTTGGTCCAGAACCGGGCGTAGAGCAGATGCATCACGGCGTGCTCGGCGCCGCCCGTGTAGAGGTCCACCGGAAGCCAGGCGTCGATGAGCGCACGATCGGCGAAGACCTGGTCATTGTGCGGATCGCCGAACCGGAGGAAGTACCAGGACGAGCAGGCGAAGCCGCCCATGGTGTCGGTCTCTCGCCGGGCAGCCGCGCCGCAGGTCGGGCAGGCCGTCTCCACAAACTCGGGGATCGTCGCCAGCGGCGACTCGCCGGTCCCGGACGGCTTGTAGTTTTCCACGTCAGGCAACAGCACCGGCAGTTGCTCATCGGGTACGGGCACCTCGCCACACTGTGGGCAGTGGATGATGGGGATGGGGGCGCCCCAGTACCGCTGCCGGCTGATGAGCCAGTCGCGAAGCTTGTAGTTCACCCGTCCCTCGCCGACGCCGTGCTCCTCCAGCCAGCGGACGACGACCCCGACGGTCTCCTTGCTGCTCGGGAGGCCCTCAAAGGGGAAGTCGGGCACGCGGGCGCCTGGCCCCGGAGCAAAGCGCCGCATGGCCCCGCCCTCGGGCTCGGAAGCCACCATCTCGGCGCCGTCCTGCACGCCGTCCGGCTCGGCGTAGACCCGCTCGATGGGGATCCCGTACTTGCGGGCGAACTCGAAGTCGCGCTGGTCGTGCGCGGGCACCGCCATGATGGCTCCGGTGCCGTAGCCCATGAGCACATAGTCGGCCACCCAGATCGGGATCGGCTTGCCGTTGACCGGGTTGTCGGCATAGGCGCCGGTGAAGACGCCGGTCTTGGTGCGCTCGGTGCTCATGCGCTCGATGTCGGTCTCGTTCCGGGCCTTCTGCGCGTAGGCCTCGACCTGGTCGCGCCACTCCGCCGTGGTAACCTCCGCCACCAGCGGGTGCTCCGGAGCCAGCACCATGAAGGTGGCGCCCCAAAGCGTGTCGGGTCGCGTGGTGAAGACGCGGATCGTGGCATCGTGCCCATAGACCTGGAAGTCGACCTCGGCGCCCTCGCTGCGGCCGATCCACTCGCGCTGCGACTGTTTGATGCCCTCAGACCACTCGATCGTCTCCAGGTCGCCCAACAGCCGCTCGGCGTAGTCGGTGATCCTGAAGTACCACTGCGGCATAGGCCGCTTCTCGGCGGGCGCGTCGCAGCGCCAGCAGCGTCCATCCTTGACCTCTTCGTTGGCCAGGCCCGTCTTGCAGGAGGGGCACCAGTTGATCGGCGCGTTGGCGCGATAGGCCAGGCCGCGGCGGTAGAGGAGCAGGAAGAACCACTGCGTCCAGCGGTAGTAGTCCGGCAGGCTGGAGTTGATCTCGCGGCTCCAGTCATACGTGGCGCCGATGAGCTTCAGGGTGCGCTTGTAGCTGGCCGCGTACTCGGGCACCATGTCGCGCGGGTTGCGGCCGCGCTTGATGGCCTCGTTCTCCGCGGGCTGGCCGAAGGCGTCCCATCCCATGGG
>CAJBBX010000162.1 GCA_903951425.1 uncultured Chthonomonas sp. | reverse complement strand
GGCCGACCCGCTCCGGCTACCCCAAGGAGGCCAGCGCCACGAACTCGTTAACCTGGCCGCCGATGACGCCGAGGCCGCCGGCCCAGAAGGCCGTGTCACGTACGTCGATGCCGAAGCGGGCCGCCAGCGAGACGGCGTCGTCCATGCCTGTGGCCGAGAGGAAGCCGTCGTAGTTGCCCCGGAAAGCCTCGGGGTCCCGCTGGTAGAGGCTGTAGAGGCCCAGCCCGAAGAGAAGGCCGAACGTGTAGGGGTAGTTGTAGAAGGTGGGTCCGTAGTAGTGGCTCTTCACGGCCCACATATAGGGGTGGACCGGCTCCACGCCGTCGCCGTAGGTCTCCGACTGGGCCCAGGTCATCAGCTCCTTGAACTCGGTCACCGTCAGGTCACGCTTGCCGCGGCGCTCGAAGACGGCCTGCTCGAAGAGGAAGCGGGAGTGGATGTCCACCACAACCTGCAGCGAGCCCTCCAGGCTGTTATCGAGCAGGGCCACGCGCTCGTCGGCGGAGGAGGCCTCCAGCGCGGCCTCGAAGGCCAGGGTCTCGCAGAAGATGCTGGCCGTCTCGGCGGCGGTGCTGGGCGTGGAGCGGAGCAGGGCGGTGCGCGGGGCCAGGTTCAGGTTATGGTAGGCGTGGCCCAGCTCGTGCGCCAGGGTGCTGACGCTGCCGAAGGAGCCGTCGAAGTTCATCATGATCCGGCTCTCGTCGCGGCGGACGCGGGTGCAATAGGCGCCGCCCTCCTTGCCCACCCGCGGCTCGGCGTCGACCCAGCGCTCGCGGAAGCTACGGGCGGCGAAGTCGGCCAGGCGCGGGGAGTAGGCGCCGAACTTGCTGACGATGAACTCCTCGGCCTCGGCCCAAGACCAGCGGCGCTCGCTGTGCCCCACCGGCGCCTGCAGGTCGTACCATGCCAGCTTGTCGAGGCCCAGGCCCTGCGCCTTGGCGGCCATGTAGCGGCGGAACTGCGGGAAGGAGGCGACGCAGGCCTCCTGCATGGCGTCGAGGGTCTGCTGGTCGATCCCGTTGCCGAACAGGGTCGGCTCCACATCGGTGACGTGACCGCGCCGCTCGCGGAGGGTGCGCTGGTAGCCCTTCACGCCGTTCATAGCGGCTGCGAGGGGTACCTCCACGCTCTTCCATGCCGCGATCTCGGCCTCGTAGGCGGCGCGGCGCGTGCGGCGGTCGCGGTGGTTTGCCAGTGCGCGCACGGCGCTCATGGGCAGCTCCTGCTCCACGCCGTCCACGGGCACTCGGGCGGTGAGCAGGGCCGTCACGGTGCCGTGGAGCCTGGACCAGGCGGTGATGGCCGACGGCGCAAGGTCGGTGGCCAGCGCCTCCAGCTCCTCGGAGAGCTGGTGCTGGGCGCGGTATGTGGCCTTGCGCAGGAAGTAGGCGTGCTCCAGCGCCACGGGCGATGCGGCCTTCAGGGCCTCCTCATCGGTGGAGCCGAGCCAGGCCGTGAGGCGCGTGGAGAGCTTGCCCAGGGGCACCTCGCGGACATCGAGCTCGGACATCCGAGCCTGCGCGGCCTCGTCTGCGGCGTTGGTCGTGGTGAGGCAGAGCAGGTACGAGCCCAGCGTGGTAAGCGTATCGTATAGGGCCGCAGTGGCCGTGACGACCTCGTCGAACGCGGCGGCGAAGGCGGCGTCTACGGTCGGCTCGGCGCGATTGCGCACGTTGTGGCGGTCGTACAGCTCGACCAGCGCGTCAATGCTGGCGCAGGCGCCGTCGAACGCGGCGGCGAACTCGGGCGAATCGAGCGAAGGAAAGATGACGCTCACGTCCCAGCGGGGCGCGGCGTTGGCGGTCTCGGTCATGCGGGGTTCTCCTGGGCCACGTCGGAGCGCGGCTCATCGGTCGGGCTCGGCGCCGCATCAGGCGCCTTGCTCTCGTCGGACGGCGTGGGAGCGACCCCGTTGTCGGCTCCTGGAAGGGCCTCTGCGTCCGGTTCAGAGGCTGGAGATTCGGATGGCGCCTCGCTGGCTTCGTGGCGGCACCGCGGAGCGGCCCAGCAGGCCACAAGGACCAGCAAGCAGGCGCCGGCCACTGAGACCAGCGACCAGCGCTCGCCCCACCGGGGCAGGGACGCGTAGGTAAAGAAGAAGGCGCCGAGAGCGGCCGATGAGGCGATAGCGGCCGTCGTGGCCTCGAACCGCGGCGCGGCCGAACGACAACCGGCAGCGGCGAGGCCCGCCAGGAAGCCCAGCAGCGCGATGCCGCCGATCCAGACGGCCAATTGCACCAGTAGCGGCACATGGCTCGGCAGCGGCGGCGCAAAGGCGACGCCCGCAAGCGCCCCGATGGCGAACAGGGCGGCGAGGACGCCCGGCCACCTAGCCTTCACCGAGAGCATGGAGCCCGCGCCGGCGGCGCTGAGGGCGGCTGCCAGCGCGGCGGGGAGGATGAGGTAGGCGCTACCCATGCTGCGGGCGCACTCCGTCACGACCAGCGAAGCGTAGACCGCAACGGGCACGGCCGCGGCGGCAGGTGCACCCAGGGCGCGCACGGTGGGGCCCCACGGGCGCCGCGGCTCCGGTTCGGGCCACTCTTCGGGCTCCTCGTCGGCATACCATGGACTGTCCAACTCGCGCGGCGGCGGATCCTGATGATAGGGCGCCAGACGGGCCGCGGCGAGGATCACCAACAGCGTCAGCAGGGCCGCCACCAACGCCGGGAGCCAGGGCCCGGGAGCGCGGAGTCCGATCACCAGGCGGGCGGCCAGCGACCGATCGGCCTCGGAGCCGTAGGTGGGGGCCAGGCGGTAAGCCGGCGGACGCCCGTCGCGGGCGGGCCTCGGAGCTCGGGTGATGATAGAGGCCGTTGCATCGGCCAAGCGCTCCACCTGGAGGCTCAGCCCGAGGTTCCGGGGATCGAGGAACGGAGACTGCACGCCGCGCGCCTGAGCGATCCGCATCCAGACTGCAGGGTCGGCCTCCAACGGCCTCTCCGATGCGAGGGCGCAGTTGGATGAGAACGGCAGGGCCATGAAGTATGGGAAGGCGGCTCGCACGGAGTCCATGATCGCGCTGTCGCGGAGCCAGCCGGCCGAGGTATGCCCATCGGCCACGGGCGAGATCATGACGCCGACCACGCCTCCGGGCTTCAGGGCCCGGCGAACGGCCTGATAGAACTCCAGCGTCTGGAGGCGTCCGCCGGCCAGAGTGGGAGGCATGGAGGCGGCGATGAGGATCACGTCCCAGCGTCCGGTCGAGGACTCGATGGTGCTGCGGGCGTCGGCGCTGATCACCGAGACGCGGCGCTCATAGAGGGCGCCCTTGGCCGCGTCGCTGACGATCGGCTCCGCAACGGCGCGGGCGCCGGGCTCGACTTCGATATCAGTGGCGGAGGTCACGGGGTGCTTGAGCGCCTCAGCCAAGACGCCGCCCAGGCCACCCACGACGAGTAGCTGCTCGGGGGCGGGATGCTGCACCATGGCGGCATGCGCCAGGCCCTGCGCCGCCGCGGTATCACCGAGGCGCAGATGCGGCCGGCCATCGACCAGGAGCGTGGGCTTGCCGGAGACGATGGCCAGCGCGACCTGGCCGTCGACACCGTACGTCACGCCTCGGTGCGCCAGCAGCGCGTGGCGCGGCAGCAACGTGATCACATCCAGCGAGCGCATAAGGCCCACGGCCGGCGCCCAGACCAGCAGAGCCGCCAGCGAGGCGTAGACCGGCAGCCACTGCCCCTGCAGCAGGGCCGCGCCGGCGACATAGACCAGGGCCGCGATGCTGATCAGGACGAAAGGCTGGAGGCCAAGCGGACCCAGCAGCAGTGCCGCGGCCAACCCGGCCATGCCGATCGAGGCGGCCACGTGGCCATGCACCGGGCCAGTAGTCGCGCGGGCCGTTAGGCTCACATGGCAGCCAATGAAGAGCCCGGTGGCGCCCAGTGTGACGGCAAGGTTCCAGAGCGCCCAGCCGAAGCCGAGCTGCCCCCCGGGAGGAACGCCGGCCATGGAGCAGGCCGCGCGCATGAAGTAGAGGGCGTAGAGCGGCATGCAGGCCGCCACGAGACCCATGGCGGCGCGGGCGTAGTCGATCAGTAGCGCGGGCACGACGCAGGAGAGCGCCGCGCCGGCGGCCACGCCCAGGAGCCAAGCCGCGACGGCCGGAACCCAGGCCAGCTCGATGCCCATGGAGGCCTGCACGGCGTCGCGACAAAAGACCACCAGCGACATGCCTGTGGCGAAGCCCAGAAGCGCCCAGCCCTGGGCGAAGCGGCGCGGCTCCGACCAACTCGCGGGGAACATCATTGTGCGGCGCTTGGCCGGCTCCCACATCCAGGGCCCGGGGGTACGCTGCCACGGCAGTCTCAGCACGCTCTTCTCCAGTCCAGTCCAGGTCCGCGGGGTAGGCGCACCCATACGCACGCCGAGCCGCAAGGGCTCCGGCGCGGGCCGATGTCGCCGCGGGCGACCTCATTGAGGATACCCACCGGACGGCGATGGCTGTCTATCGGGGCTCCGGACCGGCTAGAGGCCGCGCAGGAACTCGTCGTACGCCGGCTTCGCGCGGTCGGCGTAGCGGCGGGCCTTTTCGAGGCGCGCCCGGATTCGTTCGGGCAGGGGCGGCAGGATGCCGTAGTTGGCGTTCATGGGGGAAAACCGCTTAGCGGGCGTCTCCACGAGGTAGCGCACCAGCGAACCGAGAACCGTGACGTCCGGCGGGACGACGCCGGGCAGATGGGCCAGTGCGCGGGCGGCGTTGAGGCCGGCCAGGATGCCCGACGCCGCCGATTCCACGTAACCCTCGACCCCGGTGATCTGACCTGCCAGATAGATGCCGGGCTTCCCGAGTAGCTCGAAGGTGGGCAGAAGCACGTGCGGCGAGCAGACATAGGTGTTACGATGCATGACGCCGTAGCGCACGATCTCCGCGTCCTGCATGCCCGGGATCATCCGCACGATGCGTTGCTGCTCGGGCCACTTGAGGCGGGTCTGGAAGCCGACCAGGCCCCAGAGCGTCCCGGCGCGGTTCTCCTGCCTGAGCTGCACGGCGGCGTAGGGACGGCGGCCGGTGCGTGGGTCGCGAAGGCCGATTGGGCGCATGGGGCCGAATGCCAGCGTGCGCGGGCCTCGTCGGGCCAGCTCCTCCACGGGCATGCAGGCGTCGAAGTAGGGTGCGCGCTCTTCGCCGGGCAAGTGGGGATCGACCACCTCGGCCTCGGCCAGGGCCTGCTGGAGAGCCAGGTACTGGTCGCGGTCGAGCGGGCAGTTGAGGTAGTCGGCCGGGGGGCCTTCCTCGTCCGGCTCGTCGCTATCGAAGCCCTTGCCCCGGCGCGACGCCCGAAAGACCAGCGACATGTCGAGGCTCTCCAGTGTCACCGTAGGCGCCACCGCGTCGTAGAAGGCCAGGCAATCGCCGCCGACGAGGTCGCGCAGCACAGCCGCCATGGGCTCCGAGGTGAGCGGCCCGGTGGCTAGGATGAGCGGGCGCTCGGGCGGCAGCAACGTGACCTCCTCGCGGATGACCTCGATCAGCGGGCGGGCGGCGATCCGCTCCGTCACTTCGCGCGAGAAGGCCTCTGCCTCCACGGCCAGCGCCTCGCCGGCGGGCACGCGGTGCACCTCGGCGCAGGGCAGGATTAGCGAGCCCAGGCCGCGCATCTCCTCCTTCAGCAGGCCGGAGGCGTTCTCGATGCGGTTGGACTTCAGCGAGTTGGAGCAGACCGGCTCGGCCAGGTTGCCGGTTCGATGCACCGCCGTAGGCGTGCCGGGGCGCATCTCGTATAGGCGCACTCGAACGCCCCGCTGCGCGGCGGCCCAGGCGGCCTCGGCGCCGGCGAAGCCGCCCCCAACGATCGTGACCACGGGTTCCATGGCTAGGCTACTCGACGCCAGCCTGCTCGGCCCCTTCCTCCAGGCCGCACGCCGGGTTGGAGCAGACGATGGCTCCGGTGGGCTTGCCGCGGTAGCTCTTCTCGCCGAGCGGCCAGGAGCAGTGCGTGCAGGGCCTGCCCACGGGCCGGTTCCAGGTGCTGAAGTCGCAGGACGGGTAGTTGGAGCAACCGTAGAACATGGTTCCGCGGCGGCTCTTCTTCTCCACGATCTGGCCGTCGTCCTTGGGGCACGGGATGCCCAGGAGCTTGGCCGGCGCCGCGGCGGGCGCCTCCTTGGGCGCCGAAGCGTCCTTCGGTACCTTCACGATCGTCTTGCAGGTGGGATAGGCGCTGCAGCCGAGGAACTTGCCAAAGCGGCCCGACCGCTCCAAAAGGGGCTTGCCGCACTTGGGGCAGGCCTGGCCGCTGTCCGGCGCGTCGGCAGAGGTGGCCGCCGTGCGCTCGGTGCCGTCAAGGTTCAGGACGCCGCGGCACTTCGGGTAGCCCGTGCAGCCCAGGAACTTGCCGAAGCGGCTGTCGCGCTCGACCATGTCCTTGGAGCACTTCGGGCACCTGTGCTCGGAAACGACGCGGGTGGCGGCGACAATGGGCGTGCCGTCCATGTTCAGCACGGTCTTGCAGCGAGGATAGGCGGAACAGCCGAGGAAGTCGCCGCGGTCGCTGGTGCGGATCATCATCTTCTGGCCGCAGTTGGGGCAGTCGAACTCGCTCTCCACGGCCACCGGGCGCAGGCGCTCCATGGTCTCGTGGGCCTCGCTGATCATGGCGTCAAAGGGGCCGTAGAAGTCGGTCAGCACCTGCACCTTGTCGGCGCGGCCCGCCTCGACCTCGTCCAGCTTGGCCTCCATGCCCGCGGTGAAGTCCACATCCATGATCTGCGGGAAGTGCTTCACCAGCAGGTCGTTCACCGTGAAGCCCAGCTCTGTGGGCCGGAAGCGCTTCTCCTCCAGCTGCACGTATTCGCGGTCCTGAATGGTGGAGATGATCGACGCGAAGGTGCTCGGCCGCCCGATGCGCCGCTCTTCCAGCGCTCGGACCAGCGTGGCCTCGGTGTAGCGGGGCGGTGGCTCGGTGAAGTGCTGGCGCGGGCTCAGTTCCTCCATGTCGAGCGGCTGGCCGGCCTCCAGCGGCGGCAACGGATCACGCTCTTCGTCGGTGCGCTCGTCGGTATCGCGGCCCTCGGTGTAGATGCGCATGAAGCCGTCGAAGCGGCGCACGGAGCCCGTGGCGCGGAAGGTGTAGCCGTTGGCGTCGATATCCGCGGTGGTCACGTCGAAGATGGCCGGGTTCATCTGGCTGGCGAGGAAGCGCTGCCAGATCAGGCGGTAAAGCTTCATCTGGTCCGGGCTGAGCCGACCGGCGAGGCTGTCCGGCGTCCGCTCCACGGAGGTGGGCCGCACGGCCTCGTGGGCGTCCTGCGCGGCGGCGCTCTTGCGGTGGCGCGGCGGCTTGGGCGGCACGTACTCGGCGCCGTACTGGGCCGTGATGAAGGCACGGGCCTCTTCCTGCGCCTCGTTGGCCACGCGGGTGGAGTCCGTTCTCATGTAGGTGATGAGGCCGACGACGGACGCATCGCCCACGTCGATACCTTCATATAGCTCCTGCGCGGTGGACATAGTGCGCCGGTTGCTGAAGCCGAGCTTGCGGGAGGCCTCTTGCTGCAGCGTGCTGGTGATGAACGGCGCGGCGGCATTACGCTTGCGCTCCTGCCGCTTGACCGTGCGGATGACGAACGCCGCCTCGCGAACCGCGGCCACCACGGCGTCGGCGTCGGCCTGGTTGCTGAGGAGGCGCTTCTCCTTCGCCGGGGCCTTCTCGTCAGCGGCCTCGTCCGGGGCGTCGGCCATGCCGGGGACAGCCACCAGACGCGCCTCGAACGGGAAGTGCGGCTGCGGCTCCTGCGGGCTTACCAGGGCAGTGAGGGACCAGTACTCCTCGGTGACGAAGCCCAGAATCTCGCGCTCGCGGTCGCAGACCATGCGCACAGCGACAGACTGCACGCGGCCGGCGGAGAGGCCCTTGCGGACCTTGCGCCAGAGGAGCGGCGAGAGACGGTAGCCCACCAGGCGGTCCAGGATGCGGCGCGCCTCTTGCGCCTCCACCAGGTCGCCGAGCACCTCGCGCGGGTTTTCCATGGCGGCTTCGACGGCCGAGCGGGTGAGCTCGTTGAAGACCACGCGCTTGGGCGACTTGAGCTTCAGCGCGGCGGCCAGATGCCACGCGATGGCCTCACCCTCGCGGTCGGGGTCGGAGGCGAGGTAGACGGCCTCGGCGGACTTGGCGGCAGCGCTCAGGCGGCTGATGACCGAGCGTCGGCTGGCGATGCTGACATACTTGGGCTTGAAGCCCTGCTCCACGTCGACGCCGATCTCCTTCTCAGGCAGGTCGCGGACGTGGCCCATGGAAGCCTCGACCTCGAATCTGCCGCCGAGGAAGCTCTTCAGAGTCTTCGTCTTCGTGGGCGACTCCACGATGATCAAGGGTTTTCCCATTTTTTCCACATTCCTTATCCGAAGTCTTCAGCCGGGCCGGCGTGTATGGTAGCCGTGCCCATCAACGTTTGTCAAGCCCGGCCCGCAGTCGGTGGTGCGCCCGCTTTGCGTCTTCGCCGCGTTTTGGAGCAGAATGAGGGACGGCCGCTGCGCGGCTGACCGGCATCCCTTTACAGGAGGCTACCATGCAACGGTGGATTCGGAACGCGGCGCTGGCGGCATCTGCGGTATACCTCGCTCTTGGCGCAGTTTCGTGCGGAAGCAAGCGAGGGGCCGAGAAGGCAGGCGCACTGAACGTCGCGGCGTTCAAGGGTGGATACGGCCTTGACTTCTTTGAGGACGCCGCGAAGGAGTTTGAGACCGAGCGCCCCGGGACCAGAGTGAAGGTCTGGGGCAATCCCCGCGTCTGGGAGCAGCTTCGGCCGCTCTTCGTGGCAGGCAAGCCGCCGGACCTGACCTACCCCGGCTGGGGCATGGACCACTGGCCGCTGGTCTACGAGAACCAACTGATGCCGCTCGACGAGGCCCTGGCGGGCAAGCCATGGAGCGGCGATGGCAAGTGGGCCGACACATTTGAGCCGGCGCTACTGAAGCTCGGGCAGCACGACGGCAAGCAGTGGATGCTCCCCTACTTCTACAATATCAACGGCTGGTGGTACGACAAGGCCCTCTTCGCGAAGCATGGCTGGACGCCGCCCAAGACCTGGTCTGAGCTACTGGCCCTTTGCGCCAAGATCAAGGCAGCCGGCATCGCGCCGATCACCTATCAGGGCAAGTACCCCTACTACGCCCTGCACGGGTTCCTCTTCCCGTGGGTGGTCAGCGCCGGCGGCATCCAAGCGTTCGACGATATGCAGAACCTGAAGCCCGGCGCGTGGAAGTCGGCGGCGGTCATCCGAGCCGCGAGCATGATCCGCGAACTGGCCGACAAGGGTTACTTCCAGTCCGGCTCCAACGGCATGAGCCACACCGAGTCGCAGATGGAGTTCGTCAATGGCCGCGCGGCCATGATCCCGTGCGGGACATGGCTCAACTCCGAGATGCGCGAGCAACTACCGAAGTCGGGCTTCGAGATGGCCTTCTTCCTGCCGCCCACGCTGGACGCCGGCATCGGCGACCCTACGAACATCGATATAGGCATCGAGCCATGGGTGGTGCCGTCGAAAGGCAAGAACCACGGAACCGCCATCGACTTCTACAAGTACATGACCTCGTTGCCCAAGGCCAAGCAGTTCGTGGAGCGGAAGGGAACCCTCACGGCCATCAAGGGGAGCGACGAAGTGAAGCTACCGCCGTTCCTCGTCGAGCCGGCAGCGGCATTCCGCGCCTCCAAGGCCATCTGGTCGGTGGAGTACATCCAGTGGTATCCCAAGCTGGGCACCGCCAGCCAGAACGCCACCGCGGCGCTCCTGGCGGGGACCGTGACGCCGCAGGAGTACGCTGAGCGGCTGGAGGCGGCGGCCGAACTGGCGCGCAAGGATACGGAAACGCCGCGGCACACCGTAACCCGCTGATGCGCTCATCGGGCGGGCTCTGAGGCGTGCGGACGAACAACCGCGGCAGGGCGTGGTTCGTGGCCGGCTTCCTGGCGCCGGCCACGCTCCTCTACGCCGTCTTCGTGGTGCTGCCGGTCTGTCAGGCGTTCCAAATCTCGCTCTACCGGTGGCGCGGCATCTCGGAGCAGAAGACCTTCGTTGGGCTTGCCAACTTCCAGAGGCTGGCCGGCGACGAGGTCTTCCGGCAGGCGCTGGGACACAACCTAGCCTTCCTGCTGGCCGGAGGCGCCCTGACACTGGGGCTGGCCATGGCCATCGCCCACGCCATCCACGGCAACGGGCGCTGGGCACGGGTGATACGCGGCGTCTACCTCTTCCCGCAGATCATCTCCATGGTGGTGGTGGCGGTGCTCTGGATGTTCGTCTACAACCCCTCGTTCGGCATCCTAAAGGCATCGCTGCAGAGCGTGGGGCTGGGACGCTTCGCCATGGACTGGCTCGGAACGCCGGGCACGGCCCTTCCGGCGGTGCTGGTGACCTTCGTCTGGCACGCGGTGGGCTTCCACATCATGCTCTTCTCCGCCGGGCTGCGGACCATCCCCGCCGAGGTGCAGGAGGCGGCCACGCTGGATGGCGCCGACGGCATGCTGCGATTCCGGCAGGTGACGCTGCCCATGCTCTTCCCGGTGCTCCGCGTGGCCATCGTCTACATGGTCATCGGCGCCCTCAACGTCTTCGCGCTGGTCTATCTGATGACCGTGGGCGGCCCGGACCGGCGCACCGAGGTGATGCTCACCTACCTCTATGAGCAGGCTTTCAAGCACAGTGACTTCGGCTACGGCACGGCGCTGGCGGTGGCCAACCTCGCCGTGGTGATGGCCCTGAGCGGGCTCGCAATGCTCCTGCTGCGACGCGACCCGACGGAGGCGAAGGCATGAGGCAGCCCAGGTGGAGGAAGCTCCTGCGCGACGGGCTGGTCATGGCCGCGCTGGCGGCATTCGCGCTGACGGTGGTGCTGCCGCTGGTCTGGGTCTTCGTCACCTCGCTGAAGTCCAGCCCCGAGGTCTTCGCGTCGCCCTGGTCGCTCCCCGGCTCGCCGCGGTGGGATAACTATGCGCGGGCGTGGCGAGAAGCAGGCATCGGGCAGTGCGCCCTGAACAGCCTGATCGTCACACTCGCCACGCTGGCCATCCTGCTGCCCGTGGGCTCCATGGCGGCGTATATCTTCGCGCGGTACCCCTTCCGCGGATCCCGCACGCTCTTCGGCGCCTTCCTGGGCGGCATGACCTTCCCGCTCTTCCTCACTATCGTGCCGCTCTTTTTCCTGCTGCAGGCGCTGGGCCTCTTCGACAGCCTGGAGGGACTGACGCTGGTCTACGTGGCTTACTCCCTGCCTTTCACCGTCTTCGTCATGACCGGCTTCTTCCAGACCCTCCCGCAGGAGCTGGTCGAGAGCGCCATGATCGATGGCTGCGGGCACGTGACGGCTTTCTGGAAAGTGATGCTGCCGCTGGCCCGGCCAGGCCTGCTGGTGGTGGGCATCTTCAACGCCATCGGCCTCTGGAACGAGTACCCGCTCGCCCTTGTGCTGGTAGTGAGCGACGAGATCCGCACGTTGCCGCTGGGCGTGGCCAATCTGATGATGACCGAGCACTACCAGAGCGACTGGGGCGCCCTCTTCGCGGGCCTCGTCATCGTCATGGGCCCCGTGCTCGCCGTCTACTGGGCCTTTCGCGACCGAATCCACGATACGATGGTGGCCGGAGCGCTGAAGGGGTAGGCGGGAAACCATGGCGGCGCCGAGGCCGTAATCCGAGACATGACAGACGCCAAGAACGCCGCAGGACACGCCAGGACCTTCTGGAAGGTGTTCAAGACCCTCAACCCGGCCGACATCGCCGCCGAGGCGAACCGGCCCGTCAGCGTGGCGCTGGTGGGCGCCGTTGCCGCGCGGGCCGATGTGGCGCGGCGCCTCTTCGCAGGAGCCGCGGCAGACAAGCCTCGCCCGCTGCTGCGCGGCTACGAGAGCGTCGGCGAGGCCCACGGCTTCCCGCAGGCGCCCCGCACCTTCGATATCGTCATCGATGCCGGCGGCGGGCGGGCGGGTTCTTGCGTGGTCGTGCCGGGCCTCTACTCCGTGGAGGAGATCGGGGGCTGGGAGCCCACCGTGGAGCGCATCCTCGATGAGCACCCCGACCTTCGTCTGGCGCTGGCGCGCCGCTACCCCGGGTTGCGGTCGGCGGTGTCGCGGCGGGTAATCCAGGAGACCGCAGTAGCCAATGCCGAGTTCGCCGTGCTGAATGCGCTGCCGGGCGTGATCCCGCTACTGGGACTGCTGCTGCCGACCAGCGCCATCGGCGACATGCTGCTGCTGGCCAAGAACCAGGCAATGATGATGCTGAAGCTGGCCGCCGCCCACGATCTGCCGCTGGACATGCAGTCGCGGGCCGGCGACCTTGCGCCGCTGGCGGGCAGCGCCTTCGGCTGGCGCGGCATCGCCCGCGAGGTCGTCGGCTTTGTGCCCGGCGGCATCGGGATGGCAGCAAAGGGCGCAGTGGCGTACGCGGGCACCGTGGCCCTGGGCGAGAGCATGCGCCGTTACTACGCGCTGGGCCATATTCCCACGGGCCGCGAGATGAACATGCTCTTCCGCGAGGCCTGGTCCAACGCCCGAGCGGTCACAGGCCGCGTCCTGCGCCGACTACCCGCCCGCAGGCCCCGGCGCAGGGCCATCCCGCCCGCCGACCCCAAGGACTGACGCGGCGCCCGTCCGACGCTTCGCGCCCGCGGACGGTGCGCTACGGTGCGCCATTGGCTATACTCTCTTCGCAGCGGCTGAACGGCAGAGCAAAAGGGCTCGTAGCCGGCCGCCATGGAGGGTTGCGCCATGCTGAAGGAGTTCAAGGGCTTCCTCACCAAGTCCAACGCCCTGGCGCTGGCAGTGGGCGTCATCATCGGAGGGGCCACAGGCAAGGTGGTGACCTCGGTCGTCGAGGACCTGCTGATGCCCATCATCGCCCTCCTGCTCCCGTCCGGGGACTGGAAAGAGGGCGGCCTCATCCTGGGCAAGAAGCTGCTGGACGGCAAAGAGACGACCATCATCCTTAAGTACGGGCACTTCCTGGGGACGCTGGTCGATTTCGTCATCATCGCGTTCGTGGTCTTCGTCGTCACCAAGGCGCTACTCCGGCCAGAGCCCGCGCCGCCGCCCGCCGCCACGAAGACCTGCCCCGAATGCCTGGAGGCGATCCCCGCCGCGGCCGGCAAGTGCAAAGCGTGCGGCTCGCCCCAGCCCGCCGAGTGAGGCGTCGCCCGCACCGACCGTTCGCGTTGAACCATGAGGGCCTAGCATGTTGAGACGCATCTTATCCGTGGCGGCCGTCCTGCTGATAGCCGGGGCGGTCTGGTGGACCGAAAAGATCACGGCCATCCCGGTTAGCCGCGGGCCGGTTGAGGTCACCTACTGGGAGAAGTGGACGAGCTTTGAGGGCGACGCCATGCGCGCCGTCGTCGATACCTTCAACCGCAAGCAGAAGCGCATCCATGTGAAGCTGCTGACGGTGAGCGGGATCGAGGACAAGACCCTCATGGCCACCGCCGGGGGCAACCCGCCTGACGTGGCCGGCCTCTACGGCCCCAACATCCCGCAGTATGCCGAAGACAACGCGGTGATCCCGCTGGACGACTACTGCCGCAAGTACGGGATCAAGGCCGAGGACTACATCCCCGTCTACTGGGACAACGGCCTCTACAAGGGCCACGTCTACGGCCTCTGCAGCACTCCCGAGACCACTGCGCTCCACTACAACAAGCGAATGCTACGCGACGCCGGGCTGGACCCGAACAAGCCGCCTGCCACCATCGAGGAGATGGACGTCATCTCGGACAAGCTCTTCCTGCGCGGCAAGGACGGCAAACTGATCCGCGCCGGCTTCATGCCCGCCGAGCCGGGATGGTGGAACTGGGGCTGGGGCTGCGTCTTCGGCGGCAAGTTCTGGGACGGCAAGGCCAGGATCACAGCCAACAGCCCGGAGATGGTCCGCGGTTACGAGTGGGTCCGATCCTACTCGAGGAAGTACGGGGCCGACGACCTGCAGACCTTCCGCAGCGGCTTCGGCAACTTCTCGTCGCCGCAGAACGCCTTCCTATCCGAGAAGGTGGCCATGGAGCTGCAGGGCGTCTGGATGCACAACTTCATCACCATGTTCGCACCGAAGCTGGAGTGGGCGGCCGCGCCGTTCCCGCATCCCGCCGACCGACCGGACATGGCGAACACGACCTACACCAGCGAGGACGTGCTGGTGATCCCGCGAGGCGCCAAGCACCCCAACGAGGCGTTCGAGTTCATCGCCTACGTGCAGTCACAAGAGGGAATGGAACTGCTCTGCATGGGCCACCGCAAGCAGTCGCCCCTCCGCAAGGTGAGCCGGCGCTTCATGACGACGCATCCGAACCCCTACATAAAGCTCTTCACCGACTTAGCCTGGAGCAAGAACGCGCTGGTGGCCGCCCGGACGCCGCTATGGCCCGAGTACAACGCTGAGATGGGCAACGCATTCGACGAAGTGGCGCTCTTGAAGGCCACGCCGCAGGCCGCGCTGGACAAGGTCCAGGCGAGGATGCAGCCGAAGCTCGACCGGCTCCTGGCCGTGCAGCGCGCCCGGGGAGAAGAGCAATGAGCCAACCCGCGCGACGACGCCTGAGCGCGGCCGCCCGTGCCGAGAGGCTGACGGCGCTCCTCTTCGTATCGCCCTGGATCGTGGGCTTCCTCCTCTTCGAGGTCTACCCGCTCTCCATGGCTGCCTACTACAGCTTCTGTGACTACTCCGTTCTGCGGGCGCCTGTCTGGATCGGCGCCATGAACTACACGGGCCTCATGGCCGACGACGTCTTCTGGAAGAGCCTGGCCAACACGGGCTTCTACGCGGCGCTGGCGATCCCATTCGGCATGGTGGTGGCGATCTCGCTGGCCCTGCTCCTCAACACCAAAGTGCGGGGCATGGCGGTCTACCGCACGGTCTTCTTCCTGCCCTCGCTGGTGCCGACGATCCCGCTGGCCGTGCTCTGGCTCTGGGTCTTCAACGGCGAACACGGCGTCCTGAACACGGTACTGGCCACCGTGGGCGTGAAGGGTCCCAACTGGCTGAGCGACGTGAACTGGAGCAAGCCTGCCCTGATCCTCATGGCCCTCTGGGGCGCCGGCAACGCCATGGTGATCTACCTGGCAGGCCTGCAGGACGTGCCGCAGGAGATGTACGAAGCGGCTGAACTGGACGGGGCGCGCTGGTGGGCCCGGACCCGGCACGTGACGATCCCGATGCTGTCGCCGGTGATCCTCTTCAACGGCATCATGGGCATCATCGGGGCGCTGCAGGTCTTCGCCGAGCCCTACGTAATGTTCCCCGGCGGGGCGCCCGCGCGCAGCACGTACTTCTACACCATGTACCTGTTCGACAACGCATTCCTTTACCACAAGATGGGCTACGCATGCGCCATGGGATGGATCATGTTCGTCATCATCCTGGGCCTCACGCTGCTGGCGCTCCGCCTGTCGGAGAAGCACGTCCACTATCAGGGGACCTGAGAGGCCGGGCACAACCAGAAGGGGCGGAACCAACCATGCGCCACACGCTGACCATCGACTACCCGACGGAGCGCTTCGAGCAGAACCGGCGGCGACTGGAGGCGCGTGGCGCGTTCCGCATCGCGGACCGAGTGCCCGTGGGCTTCTGCGTCGTGCCGCGCTACTTCGCGCCGCTCCTCGGGATGCCGTATTCCGAGTTGTTCCGCGACGCCGAGACGCAGTACCACTGGCTTCTCCAGTTCGCCAAGTACCGCATGGAGCGGGTGCCCGAGGACGTCTGGTGCTCCCCGGTGGTCACCATTGCGCCCTACTTCGACAACGTCACCAACGCCAGCGCGTTCGGGGCCGAGATCGGTTGGGGCTCCGACGAGACGCCCCGGGCGATCCCGACACTGAAGACCCCCGAGGCCGCTGAAAGCCTCGCCATGCCGGACGCCATGTCGGGCCTCTGGGGCAAGGCGCACGAGTGGCGCGCCACCTTCGGGGCGCTGGCCAAGGAGACCCGAGTCACCATCGGCGGACAGGAGGGGCGCGTCGATGTCGCCCCGGCAGGCATCGGCGGCGAGGGGCCGCACATGGTGGCCGTGGACCTGGCCGGCGAGGAGCTCTACTACTGGCAGGCCGAGAGGCCGGAGACCTGCCACAAGCTGCTCGACACGATTACCCGCGGCATGATGGCCGCAGAGGAGCGCTTCCGCGAACTGGACCCGCGCCCGCGCGGCGGCTACGGCCTCGCCGAGGACGCGGCCCAGGTGATGTCGGCGGCCATGTTCCGCGAGTTCTGCGTACCGTACGACGCCGCCCTCTTCGACCGCTTCGGGGCCGGGCTGCCGGACGGGCGCGGCATGCATATGTGCGGCGACAGCAAGCACCTGCTGGCCTCGCTGCGCGACGACCTGCGGATCAGCAGCTTCAACCTCTTCGGCTACCGGGTCGATCCCGCGCTGGTGGCACGCGAACTGGGCGGCAGCGCCTACCTCTGGGGCAACCTGGACCCCATGCTGATGAAGGACGGCGACGCTGAACAAGTGAAGGCCGCCGCCCTGCGCTGTCTGGAGGCCTTGGCGCCGTCCGGCGGCCTACTGCTGGGCGACGGCGCCAACGTCTGCCCCGGCACTCCGCTGGAGAACCTGGCGGCGGTCACCGAGGCGAGCATCGAGTACGGCTCCGGGTAGCCTACGCCAGCCCGAGCCTCAGGAACTGCTCTCCGGGGGCGTCGCACTCCAGCATCAGCCGCTGCATGTGGTCGACCATTCGCGCCTCGGCGGCCGGCTCGGTGACGGGCGCCTGCTGCCCGGGATCGGCCTCCAGGTCGTAGAGCGCATTGCGCATGCAGTCGGCGGTCGGCGTGATCCAGAAGCGCGCAGGGATGCGCATGGTGGGGCATCCCTTGGTGAAGGTGAAGGCCGGCGACATCTCCGCCTGCCGAAGCTGCTCCAGTGCGATGAAGCCCCGCATGGCCGTGGGCATGTGCGTGTAGTTGTAGAGCGGCCCGCCGTCGGACGTGGCCGGCGCCCGCATGTAGACGTACCGGCCATCGGTGACGTTGACCTGCGCGCCGTGCATGCCGAAGATCGCCGCATCCCGCACGGAGGTGTCGGCGGCAGCCGTCTGGGCCAGGTCGCAACCCAGCATATCCCCGGTGGGCTCCAAGCCGAAGTAGCGGAGTAGCGTGGGGCCGGTGTCCAGCGCGGGCTGCACCAGGGCGGAACGGCGCTCCCCCGCCGCGCGGCACCGCGGATCCCAGACGAAGAAGGGCGTGTGGGCGATCTCCTGGTAGAAGGGCTGCCAGACCTTGGCCCAGCAGTTGTGCTCGCCCAGCATGAACCCGTGGTCGGTGAAAACGATGAGCATCGTGTCGTCCCACAGGTTCTTCTCATCCATCATGTCGAGCAGGTCGCCCAGGTAGGCGTCGCACTGCGACAGAAGGGCGGCGTACTCGTAGCGGATATGCTGCACCTGCTCCGGCGTCTCGTCCACGAAGCGGTAGAAGGGCCAGTCGAAGTGCATGGCGTCGTGGTCGTAGGGGTAGAGGTCCTTGTAGCGCCGATTCGAGAAGAAGGGCTCATGCGGGTCGAAGGTCTCGATCTGCAGCATCCACTGGTCCTGGTCGGCGTTGCGGCGGATGAAGTCGAGGCCGGCTGCGAAAGTTCGGGCCTGCGGGTGGTCGGCCTCCCGCCGCATGAAGCCCCGGTTCACCATGTCCTGCCGCGAGTGGTACTCCATGCTCTGGTGCCGGCCCAAGGAATTGCGGGGCATCTCGGGGTCGGCCACCTGCCCCATCCATGGGTCGCCCTCTTGCCCGCGGAAGAACTCCCAGGAGCCGTAGCGGGTGTGGTAGGTGGCGCCGCCATCCTCCCAGTAGTGGTAGTGGTCGCTGGCGAGGTGCGTGCGGACGCCGGCGGCCTGCAGCATGGCGGGCACGGAGTCGTCCCACGGCTCCAGCGGGCCCCAGGCGCGGTGCAGGAAGTTGGGCCGAGCGGTATGGAGTTCGCGCCGGGCGGGCATGCAGGGCATGGAGCAGACGTAGGAGTTGTCGAACGTGGCCGTGCGGCGGGCCAGGCGTGCGAAGTTGGGCGTGCGGGTCCAGTCGCAGCCGTAGGGCGAGAGCATCCTGCGGTTCAGCGAGTCGAACATCAGCACAATGGCCTTCATAGCGCTCTCCTTCGCTCGGACTGCCTAAGGCACGAGCAGCGTCTTGATCCCGATGCCGCGGTGGACGCGGTCAAAGCCCTCGGCGTAATCCTCCAGCGGCAAGGCGTCGGTGACGATGCCGTCGACCTTCACGAGGCCCCGCGCCAGATAGTCGATGACCGTGGGATAGAGGTGCGGACCCAGGTGCGCGCCGTAGATGTTGATCTCCTTGGCGTCGCCGATGAGGGTCCAATCGCACGTCGTCTCGCGCGGCATCACGGAGAACTCCACGAAGTTGCCGCCCTTGCGGATCATGGCCAGGCCCTGGTTCACGGCGTCGGGATGGCCCGTGGCCTCGATATAGACGTCGCAGCCGTAGCCCTCGGTCAGGTCCAGCACACGCTGGACGGCGTTCTCTGCGCCGGGATCGATGGCCAGGTCTGCACCCAGAGCGCGGGCCAGCTCCAGGCGTGGAGCCAGGCGGTCGATGGAGATGAGCAACCCCGGGTTCCGGAGCCGCGCGAAGGCGACCATGCCCAACCCCAGTGTGCCGGCTCCGGCCACCACGACCACGTCGCCCAATTGCATCCGGGAGCGCTCCACTGCGCGGAGGGAGCAGGCCAATGGCTCCATGAGGGCGGCCTGGTCACGCGGGAGCTCCTCGGGCACCTTGTGGTTCAGGGAGCCCGCCGGAAAGATCATGTAGTCCGCCATGGCGCCCTGCACGCGCCGGCGGAAGCCGTAGACGTCGGCCTCCACGCACAGGTGGTAGTTCGACCTGCGGCAGTAGCGGCACTTCCAGCAGGGCACGATCTGCTCGGAGATGGCCCGGTCGCCCACCCTGAGGCCCTGAGCCTCGGCGCCGGCCCCCAGGGCGACCACGCGGCCGATCAGCTCATGGCCGGGCGTCACGGGAGGCTGCACGAACTGCGGCCGTGTGGCGTCGCCCCAGAAGAGCGGGGCGCCGCCGAAGCACTTGCCGTCGGAGGCGCAGACGCCGCAGGCCTCCACCTGGACAAGGATCTCGTCGGCGCCCGGCTCGGGTACGGGCAACGTCTCCAGCCGATAGTCGCCGGGGCCGTAGCAGCGGACGGCGCGCATGGTATCCGGAATGCATATCATCGCGAGGCTCCTGGTCCTCGGTAGTTGATCATCGCGCCGGCCTCGGCGGCGCGCTGCGCCTTCTCGTAGGCGGCCTGCATGTTGCTGCTGTGGCCCACCACCACCGTGGAGAGCACCAGCACGGCCAGCCCCGCCGCCACCAGCCACTTGGTGCGAACGCTGCTCCCCTTCCACTCCTTCAGGGCGATGCCCCAGAGGGTGCTGAAGATGATGATGAAGGCCATGTGCAGCGTCCAGCTGGCGAAGTCGAGCTTGCCCATCTGCGTGGTGCCCATGCCGTAGAACATGAACTGCAGGTACCAAGTGACACCGGCCAAGGCGCAGAGCAGCACGTTGAGGCCCGCAGGGACGTCCAGCTTGGCGAAGTCGGTGTAGCTCTTGTTGCGGGCCGAGAGGTAGGCGCACCAGACGGCGTTGGTAAGGAAGCCACCGGCCAGGATGACGATGAAGCTCGGGGTGTTCTGCCACAGGTCGCCCACGCCACGCTTCACGGCGATCTCGGCGATGGGCTTGCCCGCACTGATGGCGTAGGACATGCTGGCGCTGAGGATGCCGGAGAAGATGGCGACCATCACCCCCTTGCCGAAGTTGAACTCCGACTTGCCGGCGTCGGCGGGATCGACCGGCGTCTCGCGCTCGCGGGACCGGCCCGCCGCCCCGCTGATGGCGATGCCCAGCAGGCAGATCGCAACGCCGCCCAGCGCCATGTGGCCGTAGGAGTGGGCCATCAGGTCGGGCAGCTTGCCCCCGACGATGGGCGGCACGAGCGTGCCGAAGGCGGCACAGAAGCCGAGGGCGATGGCGTAGCCCAGGGCGATGCCCAGGTAGCGCATGCTGAGGCCGAAGGTGAGCCCGCCCACGCCCCAGAGCACGCCGAAGACGAAGGCCCCGCGGATGGCCGAGGCCGGCGCTGCGCGCAACACGCCCACGGCGTCGGGCACGGTCAGCAAGGCCACGACCCAGGGCGCGATCAGCCAGCTGAAGACGCCGCCGACCAGCCAGAAGGTCTCCCAGGCCCACCCCTTCACGCGGCGGTAGGGCACGTAGAAACTGGCCGCCGCCAGTCCGCCGACCGAATGCAAGAACACGCCGAGTAGCGGGTTGGGCGTCATGGCGATCGCGCCTCCGTGGTCAAGGGTTGCGGACCCGAATGGCCCGCCTGCATTCCAGCTTAGGCACAAGCGCGGCAGACTCCTGCCTGACGGCGCGACGATCTTGCCGGTCGGGTATACGTGCGCCCTCATTCGGACGTATGATGTAGTGCGAGGCGCACTCCCGGTTGGCCCGGGGGCGTCAGCCGGCGCGGGGAGGATGGGCGCGATGATCGAGATTTCCGCCGAGTCGCTGTTCCAAGCTCTCGACAACTACATCCCAGAGGTCGCCTACTACCTGGACCTCCACTCGGGCGCCGTCCTGATGCGGAACCTCGAGATGGGCGCCGACGACGATGTGGCGGGCATGGTGGACGCTGAACCCAGCCGGTACCTGGCCATACCGCCGGTCTCCAACCGGGATGCCCTGGGCATCCGCGAGACGTTCGCTGAGGATGTGGCGCCGCCCTACGCCCGCCCGGCCCTGCGCCGAGCGCTGGACGGCCGGTCGCCATTCCACCGCTTCAAGGACTCCGTGCACACTTGGCCCGACATTGTCGACGCGTGGCGCCTACATGAGTGCCAGTCGTACCGCGCCGTGGCGGAGGCCTGGCTGCAAGCCGAGGGCATCGACTACTCGCTCCCCAGCACCGAGGTCGAGGCGGCTGCCGCACACCTGTAGTCCGGCCGGACGCCCAATGAGCCGACATCGCGCGGTAGCGCGCCAAGATTCCGCGATTTTACGCGCCGGGCTTTCCGGTTTGGCGACGGTTGCGAGAGTTCCGTCGCTGAAGCGTTGCGCCGGGCGCGGCGATGGGCATCCTCATCACCCTCCGTTACCCATGCCTCGGCAGGCCCGAGCCCTGCCCGGCGCGACGCTCAGACCAAGAGCACCGATGGAGGAAGATGATGTCGATCTGTAGACGTATCTGGTTGGGTGCGGCCTGTGCGGCCGCCGTAGCCGTTGGACCGGTCGCCACCGCAATGCAGGCAGGCCCGTCGCAGGCGGAAGGCGACGGCACGGTGCGCGTGGAGACGATCGCCGTACTCCCGTGGCACCTCGTGGACGGAACGGACGGCGCCCGCAAGACGGCCAAGGACTTCCTGACGGACATTCTGGTGAAGGTTCGGGTCGACCGGATGTCGGATGTGAAGACGGTGGCCGCCTGGCAGGAGACGAACCAGGCGGAATTCGCTCCGTCGACGCAGATGCCCACGGCGGCTCAGATGCTGCGCGTGGGCCAGAAGCTGGGCGTCGACTGGGTGATGGCCGGTAGCGCAGCGTGGCACTCGCGCAGCGTTTGGGTCAGCCTCGGGCCGAAGACCAAGTCGACGTGCGCCGTGACGGTGCGCATCGTTGACGTGAAGCGGCAGGAGGTGGCCCTGGACGTGAAGGAGCTGAAGATGGACAGCACGGCCAAGGAGGACACCCTCAAGGCGCTGGGCACGGTCTTCATCTCAGGGCTCTTCACGATGGTCAGCGGCGGTCCGAAGACGCCCCATGAGCAGCGGGCGGCCACATTGGGGATCGCCAAGGCGCTCGAGCCGTGGCTGGCGCAGCATCTGAAGGCGATCAAGATCGATCCGCAGTCGAAGTAGCGCTACAACCGTCGTACACCGACCGGCAAGTAGACCAATGAGAGGCCCCGCTCTGGACAATCGGAGCGGGCCCATCGCACTGCTGTGATGCCGGACGCGCTTACTTAGGCGCCGCGGTTGCGGCGACCGGGACGCGGAAGACACCGGCCTTGATCTTCATGTGCATCTTCATGGGCATCTGGCCCATGCCGCCGGGCAGGGCGACGTCGCCCTCCATCTGGATGTCGGAGTTCATCGAGGCGTAGACGAATCGGCCGGCCTTGGGGTCAAAGTACGCATGGCCCGTGGTGGAGCCCGCCATGTTCTTCAGGTCAAAGGCCACTTCGACGCCCTGCTGCTCCATCTGCGCCTTGGCGCCGGCTACCTTGACGGGGATGCTCAACGAGATGTCGAGGCACTCCACGCCGTCTACCGTGGCCAGCCCCTCGACCTTCATCGTGCTGATCAGCTTGGTGGGCGTCTTGAGCTGAAGCTGCTGCAGCGCGGTCAGGTCGGTCTCGACGGTCCAGGTGGCGCCCTGCTTTAGCGAGTCCTTGCCGAACACGACCATGAATGGGCCGGCGCTAGGCGTCATCCCCTGCGCCTTGATGAAGGCTGGATCGCCCTCCACCTTGCCGACGACCTTGCCGTCGGCGGTGATGGTCATCGAGCCCTTGGCTTTGTAGCCCACGCCCTGGCCCTGGAACATCTTGACCATATCGCCGCCCTTGCCGGTGGCGGTATCGACGAGCACGTTATCGCCCTGCACCACCTTGATCTGGTCGTTGAGAATCGAGATGAGCATGGCCTGACCCATGACCTCCATCTCGGTCTTCATCGACAGCTCATCGGTGAGCATGTCGAGCTTGTACTCGCCGTCCGTGTCGGATGCGACGACGGTCTTGACGCCGGAGACGGTCGTGCCCGACATGCCGAAGCTCATGTCCTGGCCGTTCATGCTCATAGACGTCTCGCCCTGCATCTTGCCGACGGTGACGAGGCGGAAGGTCTCGCCCTTGGCGAGCTTGAACGACATGGGACCCAGTTCGCGCCACGATGCGGGAGCGATCTTGGGGTCTTTGGGCGTATCTCCCGGTGCGGCGACGGCGGGTAAGCTCCATACGGCGAACAGCGCGGCCACCAGAATGCGGCGCATGTGTGAGTCCTCCTTGTTGCGAATGCCGGAATCGACCGTAGCATCTACGAACCGACTGCCTCGGCCGTTTCAGCGCCGAGGCTACCCATATAGTACAGGGGATGACCGATGAACCTTGACCGACGCGAGTTCGTTACCGGTGCGCTGGCCGGAGCCGGCCTACTGGCCACCGGCGGCCTCGAGGCGCTGGCGCAACCTGCCGCGCCGCCTTCGACCGACCCGTTCCAGATGCGAAAGCTGGGCAAGACCGGCGTGAAGGTCTCGCTCATCGGCCTCGGGACCGGGATGAGCGGATTCAACCGCCAGTCAAACCATACCCGCATGGGCCGCGAGAAGTTCAACAGGCTCGTGCAGCACGCCTACGAACGGGGCGTGCGCCTCTTCGACTGCGCCGACATCTACGGGACGCACAGCTACCTGGCCGAGGCCCTGCAGGGCGTGCCGCGTAAGAGCTACGCCATCGCGACCAAGATCTGGTACCACCAGGGCGGCATCCCCGAGGTCGACCGACCCGAGCCGCACGTCTTCGTGGAGCGCTTCCTCAAGGAGCTGAAGACCGACACCATCGACGTCCTGCAGCTCCACTGCATGCAGTCGCCGGAGTGGCAAGAGCCCATGGCCCGACACATGGAGGGGCTCGAGGAGCTGAAGCGGCAGAAGGTCATCCGCGCACACGGCATTTCCATCCACAACCTGGGCGCCATGCGGACCGCGGTCAGTACCGCCTGGGTTGATGCCTGCCACGTCCGCATCAACGCCTACGGCGACTCGATGGACGATCGGGACCCGGAGAAGGTGGTCCCGGTGATCAGGGATCTGCACAAGGCCGGCAAGGGCGTCATCGGCATGAAGCTAGCCGGCGAGGGCCGGTACCGCAACGCCCCCGAGAAGCGGCTCGCCTCGGTGCGCTACGCCCTGGCCACCGGCGCGGTGGATACCATGGTGGTCGGTTGCGAGACACCCGAGGAGATCGACGACTTCGCGGCCCTGACACGCCAAGCGCTGGAGGCGATGAAGGCGTAGGCAACGGGCTACGGACCGGCGGACAGTGCGGTCCGCAGGGTCAATAAGGTCAAGGTCTTGACGTTGTTGACCTTATTGACCAAGCTGACGATGGGAGGCCGCCTTCAGCTGGGCTCGCCTGGCGGCGGACAGGACCGCCGGATCGCGGGTGTAGTGGCTCCGGTCGGCGGTGACGGGCCGGGTTGCCTCAGCGGGCGTCTGCTTGCCGGCCGGCGCGGCCAGGCGCAGGAGCTCGAAGTCCTCCAGCCCGTCGCGGATTGCCTCCATGCGGAGGCTGCCGATAGGGCCGTTGGCGCCGGCGTAGATCAGTTCCCCGTCGCCCTGCAACCAGCTGTAGTCGCCGCCTGACGAGACGGACCAGTCGATGCGGCGCGGCGAGTCGTCGGGGATGAGGTGGTCGTTGCCCGCCCGCTCCCAGATGTTCAGGCCCCAGTAGAGGAACCCCTCGACGTCGTACGCGAAGGCCTGCCACCAGATGACCCGCGCCTCGATGAGCGGGTTGTCGAATAGCCAGTTGGCGTAGGGGAAGCCGGGCCCCATGCAGACGTACCACCAGACCTCGCCGCCGCGGGCGCGGGCCGACGCGGCCACCTTCGGGTCGTAGCTGGAGCTGAGCGGCACGAAGCAGTCGATGTTCATGGCCAACGGGTCGGTCCCGGCGGGCGGCCAGCAGGTCGAGACCGTCTTGATGCGCGGGTGCCGCCGCTTGATGGCCCCGAAGAGGTCGGTTATGACCGGGATGAACTCCGGCGGCCGCTCGTCGAAACCGTAGACGTAGGCGAGGTCGAGCAGGCCCCTGCGCTCCAGCTCGGGCGCGACGGCGTCGAGCCGATTCAGGAAGGTCGCCTTGAACTCGGGCGTGTAGTCCTTGAGTTCGGCGAAGCAGGTCCAGGTCACGGGCCGCTCAGGCTCAGGCACGGCGTTGAGGATGTTGAAGGCGTTGAGCCCCCGGTCGCGGGCGTAGCTCAGCTCGTCGAGGTCGGGCGTGCTCGTCCGGCTGATGTCGTCCGGGTTGATGCGGTGGTCCAGCAGGTAGTCCGTGTAGGCGCGGCGCACGGCCGGAGTGACCGTGCCGTAGAGCTTCCGCATGAAGCCGTCCATGAGCGCGAAGGCCGTCCTCATGTGCCCGCGCACCGGCAGTACGACGCTGTGGACGCGGAGCCGCACCGTCGCCTCGCCCACAAGCCCCTCGGCATCGCGGACGGCGACCTTGACGACGTGCAGGCCCGGCCGGGCGTTGCGCGGCACGCGAAGCGTCAGCCAGAAGGGCTGCGTGGTGTCGGCCTCGAGGCTGACGGGCGTGGGCGCCAGCAACGGGTCCGGCCACCAGCAGGCCTCGCGCCGGGCGGCCAGCGGGTGCCGCAGCGACTGGCCGACCCAGACGAAGCCGACGCGGCGACAGTCCACAGTCACCGCGCCGGGTCCGGACGGCGGCGTGGCCACGTCGACGCGGAGATCCCGCAGCGGGCGGCGGGCGCGGACGCATAGCTGCACGCTCTCCGCCTCGCCGCGGGCGGCCTCCATCGCGCAATCGGCGCGGCCGTCCGCCGGCGGCAGGTCGTCCTCGAAGACGCGCACCATGGGCGACGCCGCCCAGACCGAGGCCCGCCCGCCCCGGTTCGCGGTGGGCACACGCAACGTGCGCACGGTGGGCCCGGCCCGAAGCGTCAGAATGCCGGACGCGCCCTGCGGCCACGGCAGCCGCGCACGCGGGGAGGTCGACCGGCCCGACTTCGCCACCGAGGAGCCTCCCGACGGCGAGCCGGTCAGCGTCCACTCAACCTCGTGGCTCAACTCGGCGGTCACGTCCAGCGCGGCTTCGGCGGCGCGCCACGCGCGCATCTCGCGGATGGAGGGCTGGGCCGCGGCCAGACGCACGTCGGCGAACCGGACCGCGCCGCGGGTCCCGCGCAGCAGCAGGAAGACCTGAACCTCGCGCACGGGCTTGCTGGGCCAGACCTCGGCCCGCACGGTCTGCCAGCCGCGCCTGGTTCGGTCGGGCAGGCCCATCATGCCCCAGATCGGCGTTCCATCCTCCTGGATCACGTCGAGCCAGAGGCAGCAGTCGCCGCCCTCGGCCACGTCGCCGACCTGCATGCGGGCCGTCACGGCGAAGGCGCCTGAGCGCGCCGGCGCCCAGCGCAGCACCTGCACCGCGCCGCCGGGAGTGGCGCCGTCGCTCCGCATGGCCAGGCAAGGAGCGCCGCCGGGCCCGCCACGAGGCAGGACCTCGTACGCGCCCACGGGGCTCCAGCCCTGGGCGAGCGCGCCGTCGCGCCGGGCGAATCCGCCGTTCGGCACGCCGCCCGCGTCGTCCGCCGGCTGCCCGAAGGCCACGCCGCCGAGCAGCAGGCCGCACAGGAGGAGCAAGGCCCTCATCGGGTGGCCGCCGCCAGGCTCCACATCATCCTCGCGATGGCCGCGTTGGCGAGGAGCGTCTTGACGAGTGGGCGCTGGTCGACGGGCTTGGCCATCTGGTCCGTAGCCTTGGAGCGCTCCGATTCGTCGGCCTCCAGGCAGTGGGTCTGGCCCGTCATGCGGGTCCAGTCTTCGTACTGCGGCTGGCCGACCATCCAGAGGCGCCAGTTGCGCCAGTAGAGGCCATCGGTGGGGTCCTTCAGGTGGGTCACGGCGTAGTCGGCATTGCGGCGGACCTCGGCGAGGATGGCGGCGTCTCGGGTTACGCCATGGAGGGCCAGCAGGCCGTCGACGAGGTAGTGGACGAAGAAGGAGGCATCGTACCAGTGGCGTTTGGCGGGGTCCTGCACCAAGCCGTCGTAAAGGCGCTTGCTCCGGTCCATGACGGCTTCGGCCAGGGCCTTCGCCTGCATCAGGCGCTCGGCATCGCCCGTGAGCGCATGAAGCTCGACGCAGACCTGGATGGGCACGCCGGTGTTGTAGGTCCACTTGGTGGCGTTCATGTGCCAGTCCGGCGCGCCCAGGCCGTCGCGGATGAGGCCGTCGCCGTCCTTCAGGGTCTGCAGCACCCAGTTAACGGCCTTGCCCGCGAAGGCGAGGTTGGCCTCCTTGTCGATGCCCACGCGGGCCAGCGACAGGGCCGCCAGCGCGGCGCCGGAGGTGGAGCAGGCGCCCTTGTCGCCGGTGCCCGCCTTGGTGGGATCGACGCCCCAGGTCATGCCGCCGGGCTTGCCCTCGCTCCATCCCTGGGGCATGAAGCGCCGCATGACGTCTGCCGCGCGGTCGCGGTAGCGCGTCTGGCGGGTCGCCTCGTACGCCTCGACAAGGGTGATGATCGCCCAGGCGTTGTCGTCGTAGTAGCGGTCGCGGTTGCCGGGGAATGTGAGCCAGGCGTTGTAGGCGTTGGTATCGGGGTCCCAGTAGGCCTCCAGGCCGTCGTAGACCTCGGCGATCGTGCGGGCGTAGCTGCCCGGCCGGGCCTTCTCGCCGGCGGTGAGGGCGCTGAGGGCGACCAGGGCGGGCCACAGGACGTAGGCGTTGTTGCGGACGCCCTCGCTGTCGACGGTCTCGGCGCTTCGCACGGGGGCCGCGTACTGCCGGGCGGCGGGGCGCCAGAAGGTGCGGTGCGTCAAGTCCGTGAGGCGCGCGGCCTCGGCGGCGTAGTCGGGCGCGGCCACGACCGGCGCGGGCGTCGGCGCAGCGGCAGGCTTCGGGGCCTTGCGGCCCCGGACCAGCGCGGCGAGGTCCAGCACGGAGCGGCTGAAGCTCTCCAGGCTCTCCTCGGGCACGGCGTGCTCGGGGCAGTGGACCCAGCTCTCGACCATGTAGTGATCCGGCCGGCCGCCTGCCAGCGCGTAGGCCTGTGCGGTATGCATGACGCCGGTGTACCAGGTCATGGCGTGGGCCATTCCCTGCTCGGCCAGATAGGGGTAGTCGGACGCCCAGCAGATGAGGCTGAACTTGACGCCTGCCGCCCGGCAGTGCTCCTCGACGGCCTTCACGTCCTTCCATGAGCCGCTCAGCTGGTTGGCCATGCCGGCCCAGTCAACGTCGAGCCGCAGCATCTCGATGCCCTTCACGCCGGTGGCGGCGCACCGTGCCTGGAGGTTGTCGACGAAGCCGCGAAGTTCGTCCACGGTCAGGGCCGGGTAGGGCTCGATGGCGCAGACCGACACCTTCGGCTCAACGGCGCGGAGCATGCCGACGTAGGCCGCCGTCTCCTCGGCGCAGCGTTGCGGCGTGTAGCCGAGGACGTGACGCGAGGCGTAGGCGGGCTCATCGAAGGAGAAGGCGTCCACCTTCCAGCCCAGCGGCCGGAAGCGCTTGGTGAAGCCCTCGAGCTGGGCGAAGGACTCCCGCGCCGTGGGGACCTCCTTCTTCAGGACCGGCACCTCCATGTTGCAGGGGAGCTTCCACTCGGCCATGCGCGAAAAGAAGCTGCGAATCTCGGCGTCGCTGAAGTGGACGTTGAGGAGCCATGGCCAGTAGCCCATGCCGTCGATCGCCGCGCGGGTCCGCCTCCACTCGTCGGGCCGGTTAATCAGTTCGCGGAGGCACTGGCCGTTGGCGGTCCAAGGCGGAGGCATCATCCAGACCGGCATGCGCGGAGCGGCTGGGGCGGATTGCCCGCCGGCCATCCACGCGGGCTGCGCGGCCACGGCGGCGGCTCCCCCGGCCAGCTCACGGCGGCTCAACGTCGGCATGGTCTGCCCCCTCCCGCCCTACTCGTAGGCCTCGAGCTCGGTTACGGCCATCTGGATGCCCGGCTGGTCGGGACCGTCGGGCTTGCGACCGCAGACGCGGATGAACCGAACGGGGCTGCCCGGCAGGGCCAGATCGATCTTGCCGCCTGTGCCATCCTCCCAGGAGTGGACCGTCTCCCATCGCGCTCCATCGGCCGAGACCTTGATGTCGCCGGCCACCGCGTAGCCGCGCCACGTGAAGGTCACCACCACGCGCCGAAGCGGGCCAGCCGAGGCCAAGTCGACCTCGTAGGTCCAGGGGTACTCGCCGCCGCCCACGGCCGAGGTGTTCGGGTCGCCGTCGACACCCAGTCGGGCGCCGTGCTCGTTCTCACCCACGCTGGGAATCAGGCGGCGGGAGCCATCCAGGCTCAGGAGCGCGGCCATCCGGCGCCAGGCCTTGTTGCGCGGAGGCACAGCCTTGCCGCGCTTCCAGGCGTCGCCCTCGCCCAGCTTGGCCTTGAGGCCGGCGCGGAGGCCCTTGAGGGTCATCAGCTGTGAGCGCTCGATGAGGCCGTCGCGGTAGAGCATCACGTCGATGGAGACGACGCCGCCGACGGCGTTGACCGTGTGGACGTAGTCGATGAGCTGCCGCCGGCTCAGCTGCAGACCGGGCCCGCCCCACCAGCCGCCCAGGAACGAGAGGAGGTGCCACTGCTCGCCGTCGATCCAGCGCGAGAGCGGCACGTCGGTGAACGTGTTCATCTCGCCCGTGGTGAAGTCCTCGTGGCGGGTGTAGGAGATCACCTTGGGGTTGACGCCATTGTTCATAGAAATGATGCGCTTGGGGTTGCCGGCGCGAAGGCCCTGCGCCAGGATGCCCAGCTTCTTGTCGTCATAGCCGATGAAGGGGTAGCAGCCGTCGCACCAGTAGCCGGTCACCTTGCCCTTGTACCGCTCGCCATACTCGCGGGCCACTGCTGCCCAGTTGCGCACGAACTCCTCGGTCACCTGGCCGTCGGGCGGGCACTTCATGCCTGCCGCGGCCTTGGCGTCGCCGCGCGGTCCGTCGCCGGTGTAGTAGAGCATCAGGGGGATGCCGCGCTTTTGCAGCGCCTGGTAGAGCTCCTCTATTAAGTCGCGCTTGGCGCATGCCTCCCCCGGCTTGTAGCCCGTGAGGCGGTCATAGGTGGCGTTCGGGGCGATCATAAAGCGGTTGACCTGCATCACTGTGAAGATGACGTAACCCGCGCCGCACTCGCGCATCTGGCCTGCGAAGGCCTCCACGTTGAACTCGCGGACGCAGGCGTCCCAAGAGGTCTGCTTGCCCAGGCTGTTGGACGATTCTGCGACGTTCTGAAGACCGGAGAGGTAGTGAACGAAGACGCCGTAGCCGGCGCGCGAGAACCAGTCGGTGTTCGGGTTGCCAGGCCTGTCGGCGGCGGAGGCGGCGGTTGCGAGGCAGGCACAGGCGGCCAGGATGGCGAACAAGCACAGACGGGGCATGGGCGATCCTCCGGGAGCGCCGTTGTGCGTGGCGGCGCATGGTATAGGTTCGACGGCGTCGTCACGCTAACCTGCCGCCGGGAGTTGCGCCGGCCCGAACAGGAGTGCGGGACCGCCGCGGTGAATATTGGCGCGAGTGGCCCAGCGCCGGAGCGCGGGCGCAAGCGGAGGGAGACGACCGAATGGTGCGACTGGGCGTGATCGGCCACGGGGGCCGCGTGGGCTGGATGATCAACGAGGAGATGCGGAAGCAGGACCCGACGCTGAAGGTCGTGGGCGTGCTGGACCACGACGAGGTCGGCGCCCGATCGCGCATCCCAGAGCCGGACCGCGATGAGGCGGTCTTCTACAGCTCCGTGGACGAGCTGGTCCGCGAGGCCAAGCCCGATGCGCTGGCCATCGGCACGCGGTGCGACACACACGGGCCCTACGCCATCCAGGCGGCGAAGTACGACCTGCCGGTCTTCCTCGAGAAGCCGGTGGCCAACAGCATGGAGCAGGCGCTCGCCCTGGAGGCCGCCTTCGAGAACGCGCGATGCCCGGTGGTGGTGAGCTTCCCGCTGAGGGTCTCGCCGCTCTGCGTCATGGCGCGGGAGCTCATCGAAGAGGGCGCCGTGGGCCGACCCGACCATGTGCTGGCGCACAACTACGTGCCCTACGGCACCTGCTACTTCGACCAGTTCTACCGGATCCACCCTGTCACGCAGGGGCTCTTCCTCCAGAAGGCCACGCATGACTTCGACTACCTCATGTACCTGATGGGCATGAAGATCACGCGGGTGGCGGCCATGGGCACCTTCGGCAAGGTTTTCGGCGGCAACAAGCGCGCCGGGCTGGTCTGCTCGGAGTGCGATGAGGCGTTCGCCTGCCTGGAGAGCCCCGGTAACCGCGCCAACAACGGCTCCGGCGGCCTGACAAGCGATCACCCGTGCGTCTTCGGTCAGGACATCGGCACGCCGGAGACAGGGATGAACGAGGACTCCTCGAGCGCCCTGCTGGAGTTCGAGAGCGGCGCGCACGGGGCCTACACGCAGGTCTTCTACACGCGGCGGGATGCGGGAGCGCGCGGCGCCACCGTCAGCGGGTACGACGGCACGGTGTCCTTCGACTGGTACACCAACGTGCTGAAGCGCGTGCGGCACCACAAGCCATTCAGCGACGAGATCAAGGCAGGGGATGTGGGTAGCCACATGGGCGGCGACACGCAGTTGATCCGGGACTTCCTGGGCGTGGTGGCGGGCACTCGAAAGAGCCGGACGCCCATCGAGATGGGCATCCAGAGCGCATACACCTGTCTGGCGGCCAAGGAGAGCGCCGAGACGGGGCAATTCGTCAACGTCCGGCAGGTAGGTCAGGCCTGAGGGATAGCCGGGCGCGCCGCAGCAGTGACGCTACGGCGCGCCCGATTGCGCGTTAGCTGAGCATGTAGTCCAGCAGGCCGCTCAATGAACAGGTCGCCAACCCCACGAACTTGTCGGCCGCGCCGTAGTAGACGTGCAGCACGTCGCCGATGGCTACCTTGCCGCATGGGAAGCAAACGCCAGGGTAGTATCCTTCCAGCTCGTAGGGCTCCTCGGGCTGCAGGAGCCAGTCCGGTGTGCGCGCCACGATGCGCGATGGGTCGTGGAGGTCCAGCAGCATGGCGCCCAGCCTGTAGCGGTGGTCGGCGCCGACGGCGTGGTAGAGCGTGAGCCAGCCCGCCTCGGTGCGCATGGGAGGCGTGTTGCCGCCGATCTTCTTGTTCTCCCAGGGCAGCGCGGCGGTAGCCAGCATGCGGCTATCGCGCCAGTCCAGCATGTCCTCGGAGAAGGAGATCCACATGGCCGGGTACTCGGTGCCGTACTTCGGGCCGACCCAGTCCATGGGACGGTGGAGCATGGCGAAGCGGCCGTTGATCTTCTCCGGGAAGAGGATGACATCGCGGTCGTCCACCGTGGGGTTGGTCATGCGGCCGGCGCGGATCCATGTACGGAAGTCCTTTGTGATCGCAAGTCCGGTAGCCGTGGCATTCTCGCGCAGGGCCCAGGGCCACTCGGGCGGCGCAGCGATACGGCCCAGCTTGGCTCCCGACTCCCAGTACTGGCCCGGCGGGAAGGGGCGCGACGCGTAGGTGACGTAGAACCACTCGCCCATTTTGACGATGCGCGGATCCTCGACGCAACCGGCGTCGAAGCCGTCCACGCTGGGCGAGAAGGCGGGCTGATCTGAGACACGGCGGAAGGACTTGCCATCGTCGCTCTCGGCGAGGCCCAGATAGATGCGGTGCTCCACGTCGGCCCCGGCCGCGCGGTAGAGCATGGTGACCTTGCCGGTTCCAGGGTCGAGCCACGCACCGGGATTGGTGGTGACCAGCGCCTCCCAGCGGTTGGCCGGGTTGGGTGAGAGGATGGGATTGCCTACATAGCGGGTCAGTTTCATAGCGTGCCCTCCGTGGGCGGGCGATACAGTCCGGCCCGTCCGCCGTGGAGATTCGCCCCTCAGCGGCCTGTTTCCTCCGGTATAATTGCCCCGGTGCGGCGTAGCACGCCGGCCGAGTCAGAACGTGGAGGAGCGCCAATGATCGTGATCCAGGGCCGCGGCACCATCAGCGTGACCGAGCCGGGGCATAACCGCGGGACGTACTACGAGAACGCCGAGATCAGCGTCTACGGCGACATCGTCCACTTCATCGCGTTCAACAAGCACCATACGGCCGCCTCGAACATGTGCCTCATCGGCTGGGATGAGCCGCCGGCGATCCAGCAGATCGGCTGAGGCCGGAGGCGCGCGGTACTGGGGCCGGACGATCAGGCCCAGGCGCCTCGCTGTCGGGCGGGATCACTCCATCCCGTTGGAGCCGTTCCCGCCATCCCCCTTCAGCCAGGCCGTAGGGATCGAACCGGACTACGGGTCTGGCGCGGATATCCACCGGGTCCAGGATCCCGACGCGGCGCTTGGGCGCAAGGATGTACGACTCGTAGATGTGTACGCGTAGCGGGTAGCCCAGCGCGACGTAGCCGTCAGCATAGGCCATGAAGGCCATCCGCGCCATCTCGGACTTGGGTATTGCGGCGGCGCAGAGCAGGTCCACCTCGCGCTCGGACCGCCACTTCAGCCGAACCGCCATTACGTGCCTGCGGAACCGGCTGGTGAACAGCTGCTCAAACAGAAGCCGGCGGTCGGCTTCCAGCGCCGACCCACCGAGGCTCTCCACCGCCGCGACGATCTGCTCGGTGGACGGCTCCCAGGCCTCGAATTCGGGCCCTGCCGGAGGACGGCGCGTCCAGGCCAGGTACCCGGTGATGCCCGCTCCCACCACGGCGATGATTGCCGACCAGCGCAACACGAGCCGGCGACGCCAGGATCGAACCCGGTTGGCCGACGCCTGCCCTTGCGCTTGCTCGACAGCCTGCCCGCCATCGCCCATGACGCTGCGCTCCCCCACCATCTGCAAGCCAGCCTACGACGAGGCACCACTGTAGAACCGAAGGCCGAACCGCCAGAACAGGCTGCTGCCCACCAACGATACGCCGCCCACCACCAGGGCGCCCAGCACGGACGCCGAGCCGGCCCGACCGGCCAGGGCCTCAGCGGGCACGCCAATGATGAACACGATTGGTATGACATACGTGAGGGCGCCGCGCAACCACGGCGGGTAGATCTCGATTGGGTAGCGCCCGGCCTCGAACGCCTGCCACATCACCTGCTCGAGGTTGTCGATGCGAACGAACCAGAAGGTGAGCGTGACAAGCACCAGCCAGAGCGAGTAGACAATCGCCACGGCTGCCGCGATCGAAGCCACGAAGAGCGGTGCCTCGTGCGGCCCGACCTGGATGGCCAGACGCTGCGTGGAGTAGCCGCAGAGCCCCAGACCGATGAGCGCGTTGGCCGCGCGCCAGATGTTGAGTGTGCGCATCGTGGCCATGAACTGGGCGTTGACAGGTTTGACGAGGACAAAGTCCAACGTGCCTTCACGGACCTGCGACATCACCTGTCGCATGTTGGGGCCGATAAAGGTCTCCACCAGGCCGTCCATGAGGTAGTAGACAGCAATGAGGACCAACGCCTGGCTGAACGACCACCCCCGCACATTGGAGGTGTAGTTGTAGGCCACCGCAAGCGCGCCGATCGTGGTGAACATGGAGAGCACACTGGCGACGATGCGCGTGAAGAAGTCCGCGCGGTACTCGATATCGGTCTGGATGCTGGTGCGGTAGAAGACGGCCAACATCCTGAGAACGTGTGTCATGGGAGGGGCCCCTGTGACGGACGGTGGGCCGCCCGACTATGGCGGCATGGTACTCCGAAGGGCTCACAAAGTCAAACGGCCCCGCCGTTATGTTGGCGGGGCCGTTTGGCGGGTAATCCTGGCGGCGTCCTATCTTCCCAGGGGCTTGTGCCCCAAGTATTGTCGGC
>CAJBBX010000161.1 GCA_903951425.1 uncultured Chthonomonas sp. | reverse complement strand
TCGGTCCGCACGCGCCCAAAGCCCCCCAGTCAAGCCACCTTACCGATTGAGTCGGGGTCCTTCACTGCGTTCAGGACGACGGCGTAAGGCGGGCCGGCGGATGCGTGGCCGTAAGCCCCACGCCGTCGGTCGAGTGCCTGTCCGCCGCCAGGCGGACAGGCGTATCGAGACCCACGGCCGCACCGATCCGCCGCACCGCCTCGTCCTGATCGTTCTCCTTCTCCCCCGTGCCCATGCAGGAAGTGCCACGCATGGGGCCGAACCTAGCGCCTATGCATCGGCCTGGTCGGGCGAGGCCCGCCGGTAGGCCCGCTACGGGGGTTCAAATATGCTGGATTCGGCTAGGATCGTCCTCCTGCTGGCTGCGGCGGCTTCGTCGCTCCTCGTCGCTGCGGCGGCGCAGGCCCAGTCGGGCCGGGCCGTGGTTGACTCGGACCGGGTGATCGGGGAGATCAACCCGCACATCTACGGCCAGTTCCTCGAGCACATCTACCACTCGGTGGAGGACGGGCTCTACGGCGAGCTGGTGCGCGACCGCGCTTTCCCGGCCATGGCGGGCCTCAGCGTCAAGCAGGGCACGGTGACGCTGGATGAGCCGGCCACCGACGTCAAGCGCGTCTTCGGCGACCCGAAGTGGACCGACTACGATTTCACCCTCCGCGCCCGCAAGCTGGACGGCGGCGAGGGCTTCCTGATCCTCGTCCGCGCCCGCGACGAGAAGAGCTTCTATTGGTGGAACCTGGGCGGCTGGGGCAACACGGCGCACCAGATGGAGGTGGAAGAGAACGACCTCCGGCGCCCCGTGGGTCCGCGCACGCCGGGCAAGATCGAGGCCAACCGCTGGTACGCCATCCGCGTCCGGGTGGAGGGCGACCACATCCAGGGCTGGATCGACGGCGAGAAGTCGCTGGACTTCCACGATGCCACGCACGGCTCCGGCGGCGTGGGCGTGGGCTTCTGGGCTACGCGCGGCGAGTACACCGACCTTAAGGTGACCGACCTGCAGGGGCGCGACCTTGGCCTGGACCTGGCCACCGAGGCGCCCGGCATGGAGCTACCCGACCAGTGGGCGGCCTATCCCGCAGGCTCCAAGCGCGCCGAGATGGTCCGCTACGCACCGTCGCCCAACACGGGCTTCGCAGTACGGCTGACCCCATCCGGCGAGGCCGCGGGCATCGCCCAGAAGCGGCACAGCGCCGTGGCCGGCAAGAGCTACCCCGGCGCGGTCTGGAGCGCGGCCAAGGGCAGCGTCGCTCCGGGATGGGTGGCCCTGCTGGCGGCCGACGGCTCCGAACTGGCCCGCGCCCGCCTGCCCAAGCCCACGGCGGAACTGAAGGAGTACCGCTTCACGCTGCGGCCCAGGCGCACCGACCCGCAGGCCACGCTGGTGGTGGCCTACGAAGGGCAGGGCGAGGCCTGGGTCGACATGGTTTCCATGACCCGAAGCGACTACGTCAAGACCGGCTGCCGCACCGACCTGCTGGCTGCGGTGAAGGGCCTCCAGGCGCCCATCATCCGCTGGCCCGGCGGCTGCTTTGCCTCCATCTACCGCTGGAAGAAGGCCGTGGGCCCGCAGCATGGGCGGCAGCCCTTCCGCAACTACGTCTGGGGCGAGTGGGACAGCAACGGCTTCGGCGTCTCGGAGTACATCCGCCTCTGCCGCACGGTGGGCTGCGAGCCGCTGATCGTGGTGAACCTCGGTTCCTGGGCCGACCCCAGCAAGGAAGACGAGTACGTGCAGGAGGCGCTGGAGTGGGTCGAGTACTGCAACGGCGGGCCGGAGACGCCCATGGGCCGCCTGCGGGCCTCCCACGGCGACGTGGAACCCTACAACGTGACGCACTGGGAGCTGGACAACGAGACCTGGGGCATGGGCGTCGAGCGCTACGGCAAGGTGGCGGACCGGGTGGCGAGGGCCATGAAGCAGCGCTGGTCGGGCCTCAAGCTCTACGCCTGCACCTTCTATGAGAAGGAAGACGCCCGGCTGCTGGAGCTATGCGGACGGAACATCGACTTCATCAGCTACCACTTCTACGAGGACCCGAACAACTACGCCACCGCGCCGGCCAACTTCGAGGCGATCTGGAAGCGCTACGAGAAGCTGATCGCCGCAGGCCCCAACCCCGCCGTGAAGCTGGCCGTCACCGAGTGGAACGCGCAGAGCACGGACTGGCGCACGGGCCTCTTTGCCGGAGGCTACCTCAACGTCATGGAGCGCTCCTGCGGGGTCGTGCAGATGGCCACGCCGGCCCTCTTCCTGCGCCGGACCGACGCCACGGACTGGGACAACGCCTTCATCAACCTGGACCATCTGGGCTGGTTCCCGGCGCCCAACTACGTGGTAATGAAGCTCTACCGGGACCACTTCCAGCCGAAGCTGGTCTCCTGCGACAACCCCGGCCCGCTGAACATCGCCGCCACTCGGAGCGAGGACGGCAAGGGGCTGGTCCTGAAGATCGTCAACGCCGCCAAAGAGGCCGTGCGGGGCGAGGTGGAGGTCGCCGGCGGGCTCCGCGGCCGTCGCGCCCGGGCCTGGCAGGTGCAGGGCGGGCTGTCGGATCGCAACACCATGCAGGAGCCGGGCAAGATTGCCGCACGATCGATCAAGGCGCCTGTGGCGGGCGGTATCGTATCCGGTGAGTTCCCGCCGCTCTCCGTGACGCTCATCGAGTTCAGATCCCAGTAGTGGCCGGCGTTCGCACCGTTGCGCGCCGGAGAAACGAGGCAAGGCATGACCAGGCTGTACGAAGCGCCCTATACGATCCCCGCGGCCAACATGGGCCCGGAGAACCCGCTGCCCATGTTCCGCGGGCCTGAGGACGATAGCGCCATCGGCCTTGCCGACGACGTGCCCGAGGAGGACCGCCTCCATATGGGATGGCGCACCGCGCACCGTGTGCTGCCCTACCGTATGCAGGACGAGTACGATCGCTCCCGCGATGTGCGCGACCTCGATTCCCTGGTGCTGGAGAACGACATCCTGCGGGCCGTCTTCCTGCCCGGCGCGGGCGGGCGGCTCATGTCGCTGGTGAACAAGCCTCTGGGCCGCGAGTTGCTTCACTGCAACCCGGTCTACCAACCCGCCAACCTGGCCCTGCGCAACGCCTGGCTCAGCGGCGGCATCGAGTGGAATTCGGGGCAGGTCGGGCACCACTGGCTCACCTGCTCGCCGGTCTTCTGCGCCCGCGTGGATGGCCCTGACGGCGAGCCCGGCCTCCGCATCTACGAGTGGGACCGTGTGAAGGGCTACGCTTGGCAGATCGACTTCAGCCTGCCCGAGGGCTCGCCCGTCCTCTTCGCACACATGCGCATCGTCAACCCCCACGAGCATGAGATCGCCATGTACTGGTGGACCAACATCGCCGTGGACGAGCGCGAGGACGTGCGCGTGGTGGTGCCCGCCGAGAGCGCCCTCTGCAACCCCTACTGGACCAGCATCCAGGTAGTGGACCTGCCCGAGGCCGGCGGACGCGACATGACCTACAGCACCCGATGCCCCCACGCGGCCGACTTCTTCTCCCGCATCCCGGACGACCGCCGACGCTGGGTGGCTGCGCTGGGGGGCGACGGCACGGGCTTCTTCGAGGCCTCGACCCAGCGGCTGCGCGGCCGCAAGCTCTTCTGCTGGGGCATGGGCGCCGGCGGGCGGCAGTGGCAGGAGTTCCTGGCTGCGCCGGGCCATGCGTACATCGAGATCCAGGCCGGCCTGGCGCGCACGCAGATGGAGACGCTGCCCATGCCCGGCCGAACCGAGTGGAGCTGGACCGAGGCGTTCGGCTACGTCGATGCCGACCCGGCCCTGGTCCACGGCGCCGACTGGCCCGCCGCCTGGGGCGAGGTGGGCGCCCGCATCGAGGGCGTCATCCCCGAGGCTCGCATGGCCGACGCCGACGCCCGAATGGCGCTCATGGCCGACCAGGCGCCGACCGAGATCCTGCGCCGGGGCTCGGGCTGGGGCGCGCTGGAGCGCCTGCGCAAGGCCAAGGCCTGCGAGCCGGACCGCGTGCCCGAGGCGCTCGTTTTCCCGCGCGAGGCCATCGGAGCCGACGAGGCCCCATGGCTCGCACTGCTTGAGGCGGGCTCCCTGCCCAGCCGGGCGCCGAAGGCCGGTCCCGGCGCGCTGATGACGCAACCCGAGTGGGCCGCCGCCCTGGAGCGCAGTCTTGTCGGCGAGCCGGGCGCTGACTGGCTGGTCTGGTGGCACCTGGGCAACCTGCGCATGGAGCAGCGCGACACCGACGGGGCCTGCGCGGCCTGGCGCAGGTCTCTGGAGTGCGAACCCAACGGCTGGGCCGTGCGGAACCTCTCCGTGGCCGCACAGCGCGCCGGCGACGCCGCCGAGGCCCTGAGCCTCCTCCGCCAGGCCTGGCAGGCGGGGCCGCAGATCGCGCCGCTGGCCATCGAGCTGGCCCAGGCTCTGGCCGACGCCGGCCTCCACACCGAGGTAATGGAGTTCGTCCGCGGTCTGCCCGAGGAGGTGCGCTGCCACGAGCGGATGCTCCTCCACTGGGCCCGCGCCGCGCTGGCCACGGGGCAGACCGAGGGCGTGGAGCGCATCTTCGCCCACTCCTTCGCCACGATCCGCGAGGGCGAGGTAACGCTGACCGACCTCTGGTTCGCTTACCACGAGGGGCGCATGGCCGCCGAGACGGGCGTCGAGGTGAACGATGAAGTGCGCGCCCGAGTACGGACGGAGTGCCCTCCGCCCCGGAGCATCGACTTCCGCATGGCAGGGGCGTGAGGCGAACATGGCACCTATGGCGTTCATCGCGGCAGCGTTGGTGACGGTGATGGCGCCCGCGCCGGCGGAGTCCGCGCTCAGGCTCCCGTCCCTGCTGGGCGACCACGCCATGCTCCAGCGGGGCATGGCCGCGCCGGTCTGGGGCTGGGCATCACCCGGTGCGCGAGTCACCGTCCGCGTGGCGGGCCAAAGCGCCGCCGCCAACGCCGGGGCCGACGGCGTCTGGCGCCTTCGGCTGAAGCCCCTTGCCGCCGGAGGCCCCCACGAGATGCGCGTCACCTCCGGCGCCGAGACGCTGACGGTGCGCGACATCATGGTAGGCGAGGTCTGGGTGGCGTCGGGCCAATCGAACATGGTCTGGCCCGTGAGCCAGTCGCGCGACGGGGCGGCCGAGACGCGGGCTGCCGACTACCCCGCCATCCGCCTCTTCGCCGTACCCCGCACCGCCGCGCCCGGCCCGCGACTCGACTGCGTCGGGTCATGGGCTCCCTGCACCCCGACGAGCGTGGCCAACTTCTCCGGCGTGGCGTATTATTTCGGCCGCGAGCTGCACCGCCGCCTGGGCGTGCCCGTGGGGCTCATCCAGGCCGACGTGGGCGGCACCCCGGCCGAGTCGTGGATGCTGCCCGACTGGCTCAAGGGCGACAAGGACTATCGCGACCTGCTGGCCAAGACGCCGCCGGCCGGTCCCGATGCCCCGGTGGGCCAGGCGGCCTACGAGAAGACGATGAACGACTGGTACATCGGCGTCATGATGAAGGACCCGGGCAACAGGGGCTTCGTCGCCGGCCTGGCGGGAGCCAACCCGCCGGGCGAGTGGCGGACCATGCCGCTCCCGGGCGCCTGGGAGGCCAACAACCCGCGCCTGGACATCGACGGCGCCGTCTGGTACCGGCGCCCCGTCAATATCCCCGCGGCCTGGGCGGGCAAGGAACTGGTTCTGCACCTGGGCCCCATCGCCGACCGGGACGTGACGTACTTCAACGGGGAGCAGATCGGCGCCTCAGGCGGGCCCTACCCCGACGCCTCCATCGTGCGAGAGTACCGCATCCCGGCTTCGCTGGTGCAGGCGGGTTCGGCGGTCATCGCCGTCCGCGTCTTCAACCTGATCGCGGCCGGAGGTTTCACGGGCCGCCCGGAGGACCTCTGGTTGGCCCCGGCGGGCGACAAGGCGTCGGCCATGGCGCTGGCCGGCCCGTGGCAGTTTCGCATCGAGCATAGCCGCGACGCCGCGAGCGTCGCGGCTATGCCTCCGCCGCCCACCGATGCCTGGACCGCCTGGAGCACCGGCGGGCTCTACCACGGCATGGTGGCCCCGCTGACGACCCACGGCATCCGGGGCGTCGTCTGGTACCAGGGCGAGTCCAACGTGGGCCGCCCGGCGCAGTACCGCAAGCTCTTCCCAGCGCTCATCCGCGGCTGGCGCGGGGCCTGGGGCCAGGGTGACTTCCCGTTCCTCTTCGTGCAGCTGGCCAACTTCCAGCCGGAGGCCAAGGAGCCGGGCGCGAGCGACTGGGCCGAGCTGCGCGAAGCCCAGACCGCCGCCCTGCGCCTGCCCGCCACGGGCATGGCGGTTGCCATCGACGTGGGCGAGGCCGCCGATATCCACCCGAAGAACAAGCAGGACGTGGGCCTGCGCCTGGCGCTGGTGGCGCGGCGCAAGGTCTACGGCGATCGCAAGGTGGCCGCCGCCGGTCCGGCTTACCGGTCCATGTCGGTCCGTGACGGAGCCGTGACCCTCCGCTTCGCCGGCGCCGAGGGCGGGCTGGCGGCGCATGGCGGCGGCCCGATCAGGGGCTTCGCCGTGGCCGGAGCCGACCGCAAGTTCCACTGGGCCCAGGCCGAGGCGTCGGGCGATGCCGTCACCCTCCGATGCCCGCAGGTTCCCGAGCCGGTGGCCGTCCGCTACGGCTGGGCTGAGAACCCCGGCTGCAACCTGGCCAACGCCGCCGGCCTCCCGGCGGCGCCGTTCCGCACCGACCGCTGGTCGCGGCCGGCCCCCGGCAAGGCCAAGCCATGAGGCTGCGCCCGCGCCTCCTCCTCGGGTTTGCCGCCGCGTCGGCCCTGCTGCCGTCGGGCTGCACGCTGCGGCCCGACGACCCACGCGCGGGCGTCACCGTGGAGGCGGCGGTCTTCGAGGGCGGCTTCGGCATTGACTGGCACAAGTCCGTGGCGCGGCGCTACGAGCGCTCGCACCCCGGCACCCGCATCAACCTCTGGGGCGACCCGCGGGTGGATGAGAAGCTAAAGCCCCGCGTCCTCCGCCGCGACCCGCCGGACGTGGCCAGCGCCAGCCTGCCGGTCTGGAAGCTCATCGTCGCCGGCAAGCTCTACCCGCTGGACCAGGCGCTGGACAGCCCCGCCTACGGCAACCCGAGCAAGACGTGGCGGCAGACGCTGGTGCCGGGCGTCCTGGGCGACTTCCGCTACAAGGGCAAGACGTACGCCGTCCCGTCGGCGCTGGGCGCCTGGGTCTGCTGGTACGACAAGCGGCAGTTCCGCAAGCACGGTTGGGGCGTACCCGCCACCTGGTCAGAGTTTACCGCGCTCTGCGACAAGATGAAGGCCGACGGCGTGGCCCCGCTGGCCTTTCAGGGCAAGTACCCCGGCTATGCCTGGTCCACGCTCCTCTCCATCTACCAGCGTCTGGTTCCCTTCGAGCGTTGGTACGCCATGCAGGACCTCCAGCGCGGTGCGTTCCTCGACCCCGACTTCATCCGAGCCTCCCGCATGATGCAGGATCTGGCCGTCCGCCACTTCCAGCCAGGCGCCATGGCCATGACCCACACCGAGAGCCAGATGGAGTGGGCCAACGGCCGGGCCGCCATGGTCTTCTGCGGCCTCTGGCTGAAGAACGAGATGAAGGAGGCCATACCCGACGGGTTCGAGATGGCCTGCTTCCCGGTGCCCATGGTGGAGGGCGGCAAGGGCGACCCGAAGGCCCTCTACGGCGGCGGCGCGGAGAACTTCTATGTCTTCGCCGACGCCAAGCGCCCGCGGGAGGCGTCCGATTTCCTAAAGTACCTGCTCAGCATGGAGAGCTCACATTCCTACGTGCAGCGGCTCGACACGCTCTCGCCGGTGGCTGGCTCCACCGACGGGCTGGCTATATCGCCGGCGTTGCAGAGCGCCGTGGATGTGCTGCGCGGTAGCTCGCGCATCTTCCAAGACCGCATCGGAAGCCTCTACCTGGAGTTCAACAGCTCGGTGCTGCAGGACGCCCAGGCCGACCTGCTCGCGGGCCGCTGCACGCCGGAGGCCTTCGCCAGGCGGCTTGAGGCGGGAGCCGAGGCGGCCCGGCGCAACCCCGACGTCTACAAGCCCGCTCCTATGGGGGTACCGGCGCTCCAATGAAGAACCGCGGCCAGAACCTCTTCATCGCCACCTTCCTCGGCCCGCCGCTACTGCTCTACGCGGTCTTTGTGCTGATGCCCGCCGTCAACGCGTTCCGCTACAGCCTCACGCGGTGGGACGGGCTCGGGAGCGCAAGCTGGGTGGGCCTGGCCAACTTCCGGGCGATCTTGGCGTCGGGCTCCGAGTTCCTGCCGGCCATCGGCCACAACCTCTTCCTCACCTTCGTACCGGGCGTGGGCATCCTGTCGCTGGCCCTCTTCTTCGCCTACAGCATCCACCAGCGCATACGGGGCGGGCGGCTCTACCGGGTGGCCTTCTTCTTCCCCAACGTCATCAGCGGGGTGGCCGTGGCGCTACTCTGGGTGCTCATCTACAGCACGTCGGACGTGGGCCTGTTGAACGGGCTACTCAAGCTGATGGGCCACACGGACCCGATCCCCTTCACCGAGAGCGGCCGCCTGCTCTGGGCCATCGTGCCCATGAGCATCTGGTCGGGCACGGGCTTCTTCATGGTGCTCTTCCTGGCCGCCATGGAAAACATCCCCGAGACCTACTATGAGGCGGCCAAGCTGGACGGCGCCTCGTCGGCGGTGCAGTTCCGGTCCATCACGCTGCCGCTCATGTGGGACGTGCTGACCACGGGCATCGTCTTCCTGGTGGTGGGCGGCCTCAAGTTCTTCGATGCGGTCTACGTCATGGAAAACGGACGACCCAGCGGCTCCACGCACACCATGTCCACGCTCATGTACTCCAAGGTCTTCCAGGAGTACAACGTGGGCTACGGCACGGCCATCTCCGTCATGCTCTTCCTGCTGGTGCTGGCGGCCACGGCGGCGAGCCTGCGCCTCATGCGCCGCGAAAGGCTGGAATACTGATGGCCCCCGCAGGCGGATCCCGCACCCGGGCAGACTGGCCCGCCCGGCTGGCCGGCAGCGCCCGTTGGCTTTTCCTGACGGCCTACCTGGTGGCCGTGGTCTTCCCCATGTGCTGGGTCTTCTACACCAGCGCCAAGACCACGCAGCAAATCTACAAGAGCCCCTTCGGGCTGCCCAAGGTGATCACCGCCCCCGGCCGCGCCAACGCCGAGCCGCTGGTGCGCAACTACCGCAAGGCCTGGACCGGCAGCCACTTCGGGCAGTACTTCGTAAACAGCCTCATCGTGGTGAGCGTGAGCCTGGTGGGCGTGGTCCTGCTGGGCAGCATGGCGGCCTATGTGCTGGCGCGGTTCGAGTTCCGGGGCCGAAACGCGGCCTACTTCCTCTTCCTCTGCGGCCTGCTGATCCCCATGCAGTTGGTGCTCATCCCGCTCTTCTTTCAGTTCTCCGACATGGGAGAGGGCCTGACGCACCTGCTGGCCCCGGCGGCGCGGGCGATGGGGCTGGGTAACCTGACGGTCTCGCTGCACGACTCCCACGCCGGACTCATCCTCATCTACATTGCCTTCAGCCTGGCCTTCACGGTCTTCACGCTCACGTCGTTCTTCCGCACGCTACCGGGCGAACTCCGCGAGGCGGCCATGATCGACGGCGCGGGCGAGTACCGCATCTTCTTCTCGGTGATGATGCCGTTGGGCAAGCCGGGCATCGTCACCATTGCCATCTTCAACTTCCTCGGGCTCTGGAACGAGTACCTCTTCGGCCTGGTCTTCCTGAGCAGCGACAAACTGAAGACGCTGCCGCTGGGACTGGCCAGCATCTCGATGCAGGCCCAGTACAAGAGCGACTTCGGGCTCCTCTTCGCGGCGCTGGTCATCTCCATGGCGCCTACGATCCTGGTCTACATCATCCTGCAGGAGAAGCTCACGCGCGGCATCACCGTGGGCGCCCTGAAGGGGTAGCGACAACCCGCCAACAACGGCACGACACCTCGGGAGGTGCTTCCATGCAAGGTCACCACACTGCGTTGCTCGCCCTGCCGGCGCTGTTGGCGCTGTTGGCGCTGACGGTCGCGGCGGGCGCCGCGCCGGATGTGCGGGTCGGCAACCGCGCCCTTTCGCTCGGGTTCGACCGGGCAACGGGCGCGCTCAGCAGCGCCCGCAACCAGGCCTCGGCCGACGAATACCTGAAGGGACCCGCCGGTCCGGGCAACCCCTTCCTCATCCATGTGGACCCCACAGTGGTCCCGCAGGCCGCCTCCAACCCCGGCTGGTGGTCGGGCGAGATCGAGGCGGACCTCGGTGGGGCGGCGGTCACCCCCGGCGCCTGCGCGCTGACCTCGCTGGAGCGCAAGGCGACCGAATCCGGCGATACGCTGACCCTGGTCTCGGAGCATCGGGGCACAGGCCTCCGCATGCGCCTGACCATGAAGGCGCCGGCAGGAGCCACCTACGCCGACCTGACGCTGACGATCACCAACACGGGCCGCGCCGCGCACACGGTGGTCACCGCCTTCCCGCACCTGACTGGCCTGAGCCTCGGGCCGGACCGCGAGAGCAACCTCGGCCTCATGCAGGCAAGCTACGGCACGCCCGACGTGAAGGGCTGGGGCAACTTCGGCGGCTGGTACGGGCGCGAGGTGAGCATGCAGTGGCAGGCCGCCTATGAGCCGAAGCTGGACGAGGGCGTGGGCCTCATCGTCATGGACCCCGAGACCTGCCCGAAGCTGATCCGGCGCGCGCCCGGCGGCGTCCTGTCCGCGCTCTACTACCCCGGCACGCCCCTGGCCCCGGGTGCGTCGCACACCTACCCCACGGCGCGGCTGGTGATTCACCGGGGCGACTGGCGCGTCACGGCGCAGCTCTACCGCGCCTGGTTCAGCAGCGCCTTCAAGCCTCACCCGGCGCCCTCGTGGCTGCGGAACGTGGACATGTACTGCGGCACGTGGATTCCGTCCGCCGAGGCCGTGGCGAAGAGCAAGGCCGACGACCCGGCCAACGGCTTCACCACCTACGAGCGGATGCCCCTGCTCTACCGCGACAGCTTCTATGACCTGTGCGAATGGGCCATGTACAACCAGGGAGTGCAGGACGACCCGGCCAGCTACGGCCCCTACATGGGCGACGGCACGTACTACTTCCGGTCGGACCTGGGAGGCCCGGCGGCCATGCGTGCGGGCGTGGCCCGGCTCCACGCCATGGGCCGCCGGATCATGTTCTACGTGGCCGGCAACTCCATCCTGCGCAACAGCGCCGTGCTCAAGGGGCAGAACGCCGACGACTGGATGCTCATGGACCGCCCCGGCAAGGGGTACGACATCGGCTACCCCAACGGCTTCTCGGTCTGCCCCGGCTACGGGCCCTGGCAGGAACAGATGGCCCGCACCGCCCGGCGCATCCTGGTCGAGAGCGGCGCCGACGGCATCCGCCTCGATGAGATGGCCTCCTTCGTCCCCTGCTTCAACCCCGTCCACAAGCACGCCAACCCCTACGACTCGGTCCGTTGGATGCGCGAGCTGACCCGCAAGGTCCGAGCCGCCATGGACGAGGTGAACCGCGATTCCATCCTCCTCACCGAGGGACCGCTGGACGCTGTACACGAGTCCTGCAACGGCGCGCTCCAGATGTTCCAGCCCGGCTTCGGCATCGACGCCATGCGGGTGGCGGTGCCGTCGCTGGTGGGCATGGCGTACCACCCCGGAGCCGTGGAGGGCGCCCTGAACGGCTGGATCGGCGGCAAGACCCAGGCCCGGCGCCAGACCTGGCCGTGGGAGCATCGCGGCCTCGGCGGCAAGCCGGCCTGGTACGCCGAGGGCGGCGGCCCGGAGACGCGCTGGCACGAGCTGCGGGCGAGCTTCGTGGAGGCCATCGTGGACGGTCAGCCCGCGGGGCAGGATGCCGTAGCTTCCAGCGAACCGCGCTGGATCGGCCGCATCTGGAAGGGCAAGCAGTACTGGCTCGTGGTGGGCGCCACGCTGGACGCCTCGCCGCTGAAGGCGCCGGTCACGGTGCGCATCCCCGGCCTGCATGCCCTGGTACGGCAGGCCGTGGAGATCGATGCCGTCACGCTGGAGGCGCGACCGGTGGCCGTCCAGCGCGTGGCCGGAGCGGCGGAGGTGACGCTGCAGTCGTCCTTCTCGGCGCTCTGGCTGCCCCATCCCGGCTGTCCGCCCATGGCGCAGGTCGCCCTGTCGAAGGCGTCGGTGAAGCGCGGCGAGGCGCTGGAAGTCGAAGTGACCCCGAGCCGCAGGGCGGGAGTGGGCGTGATCACCGTCACCTGCCCGGGGCTGACTGCAGCACCCATCGCGGCCACGCTGCCCGGCCGAGTGACGCTGCGGATCCCGGCCGACGCCATGCCGGGCCTCTATCCGCTGCGGGTGGAGGGCGAGTGCCTTCCCGCCAAGCGCTGGGTGCGAGTGCTTCCGTAGGAGCGGGGGCGAGGAGGAGCATGATGCCGACTGACGACCTGACGGGCCGGGGCGCCGCAGCCCTGGCCTGGTTCGAGAGCGTGAAGGAGCGCTTCGGGTCGTGGCAGGTGGTGGCCGAGCCCGATCGCGACGAGGCCGAGTGGTGGGCCGGAGCGCCCTCGGTGGCACGTGATCGACTGGGCACCCTCTGGTTGGCCTGCCGCATGCGCACGGCCAACGACCGGCTTGGCCGGCGGGGCTACGAGATCCGCATCTTCCGTAGCGAGGACGGCGGCAACTGGGCCCACGTCCACTCCATTCGCCGCGAGGATGTGCCCATCGCGGGCTTCGAGCGCCCCGCCCTGCTCTTCGACCCGGCCACGGACCGGTTCAGCCTCTACGGCTGCGGCCCGGTGGACGACGTCTGGTGCATCGTCCGCTTCAACGACGCCGACCGGCCCGACCGGATCGTGCCGAGTAGCTGCCGCACCGTCATCGCCCCGCTGGGCCCCGGCCTGCCCACAGGCTACAAAGACCCCTTCGTGCTGTCGGCCGGCGACCTGCGGCGGCTCTTCACCATCGGCATCCACGAGTCTGAACAGCTCTACGCCTTCGAGAGCGACGACGGCGAGGCCTGGCAGCCCGTCGGCAACCCGGCGGCGTCGATCCTGCCCCTGGCGGGCTGGCACACCCACGCCGTGCGGCCCGCCTGCGCGCTGCCGGCCTTCGGCGGGCACCTCTTCGTCTACGAGGGCTCTCATACCGGCTGGCACGACCCCTGCTACAACATCTCCACGGGGCTGGCCTGGACACCCGACCTGCAGACGCTCACCGACCTGACGCCCGACGCCCCCGCCCTTCGCAGCCCAACGCCAGGGCGGCTCCACGCCTGGCGCTACTCGCACTGGCTGCGCGTGGGCGGCGACGTATGGGTCTTCGCCGAGGTCAGCAAGCCCAACTCGGCGCACGAGACCCGCCTCTTCAAGCTGCCCGCGCCGCCGGGGTAGTCGGGCGCAGGGCGGCGGGATGGGGCAACCCTGTCACCGTCGCAGTGGTACAATGCCGCCATGATCCGACGCCTCTACGTACACAACTTCCGGTGCCTCGTGAACCTGGAGGTGCCCCTGACCGACCGGTTGAGCGTCCTGCTCGTGGGCCGAAACGGCGTGGGCAAGACCACCCTGCTTGACGGCATCTCGATGCTGCGCGACATTGGACGCGGGGTGAACCGCGTCGGTGGCCTGGTAAGGGTCAGCGACCTCGTCCGCTTCGGTGCGGGGGATGACGCAGAGGCGCAGAGGCGTATGCGGCTTGAGATAGAGGTTGCGCTCCCGGCTGGTGTTGTTGCCACCTACTCGTTGGCATTGGAGTTGCCGCCGGGGTTCCGTGAGCTCCGCGTGGCCGACGAGGCACTTACAGTCGATGGCTCTGAGGTGTTCCGACGCCAGTCATCTGAGGTCACATTCGAGCGAAGACCGGGACATCAGGCGTCGTTCCCCATCGACTGGCATCAGGTCGCCTTGCCGATCATGCAGGCGCAGGGAGCCGACCACCCGCTGGACCAGTTCCGTCAGTGGATGCGGTCCATCCTCGTACTGCATCCAGTACCCTCGCTCATGGGCAGTGAGTCGACCGCCGGAACGCTTGACCCGGATAGCTCTTGCGCCAACTTCGCGGCCTGGTTCCGTGAGGTGATCTCCCAGTTTCCGGCCGCCTACGCCCCCTTCGTCGAGTACCTGCGCGAGGTGTTACCGGACCTGGAATCTGTCCAGAACCGCGCCGTGGGCGCTGATGCCCGCAGCCTTGAGTTCGTGTTTGGCGGCGATAGAGGTGAGCGGTTATCGATCCCGCTGGGCGAGCTTTCGGACGGGGAGAAGTGCCTCGCCGTTGCCGCGCTGGTGGTTGCCCTGAGCAAGGCGGTGAGCCCGCCTGTATGCCTGTGGGACGAGCCGGATAACTTCATCGGCATTGCCGAGGTCGGCCACCTCGTGATGTCGCTGCGCCGCAACCTCCGCAACGGCGGGCAGTTCATCGCAACCTCGCACAACCCTGAGGCGATCCGCCGCTTCTCGGACGAGAACACGCGGCTCATGACGCGCGCCGGGCACCTGGAGCCGCCACGCCTGCGGCCGGTATCGGAACTCGGCCTGAAGGGCGACCTTGCGGATGTCCTCGCCCGCGGCGGCGAAGTCGAGGCCCGGGGCGAGGCATCGTGAACCGCGAGCGTCCCCATGTGCTGATCCTGCCGGAGGACGCGGCGAATCGCGACATCGCCAACGGCTTCTATCTCGACGTGGATCATCAACGGGCGCTGCAGGTTCTGCCCGTGCAACGGGGCTGGACGAACGTTCGTGATGCGCTGCAACAAACCTATGTGCCCGAGCTTCGTCGATTCCGCTGCGCCCACCTGGTGGCCCTGATCGACTTCGACAGCCAGCCCGGCAGGCATACGCTGTTCACTGACGACCTGGAGTTGCCCGCCGACATCGCGGAGCGGGTCTTCATTGCCGGCGCACTCACAGAGGTCGAGGACCCGCGGCGTAGCCTCGTGCACCGCCATCTGATAAGCCCGAACACGCTTGAGCACATTGGCGGGGCCCTCGCCGAGGAGTGCCGAAACGGCGGCTCCCTTGTGTGGGGCGACAAGTTGCTCGCCCACAATGCCGTTGAGGTCGCCCGAATGCGCACGGCCCTCCGGCCGATCCTCTTCAACTAGCCGACCCGTCCCCCCCGGCGCGCGGGGCTACGTCCTCAACCGCCAGTACATTCGCGAGCCTCCGGCGTAGCGCGGCGTAGCGTCGAGGCCACCCGGACCGCCTCGATCACCAGCCAGACCGCCAGCGCCAGCAGCAGGATGCCCACCACGCCGGAGACGATGACGTCCGGCTTGACGGCGGCCAGGTTCGGGATCGCCTGCACGAAGGGCAGGATCAGCAGCGCCAGCGACCAGAAGGTGACCACCAGCATGAAGAGCATGGGGATCAGCGCCATCAGCGGGTTTCGGCCCGTCCGCGCCAGCCACATGGTGATGGCCAGCAGCGTAAGGCAGGCCAGGAGCTGGTTCGTGGTGCCAAAGACGGGCCAGGCCACAAGGTAGCCCTTCTCCTTGGTCAGCATAAGGAAGATTAGGGGCAGCACCAGCGTCGCCGCCGTGGCCGCCACGCTTGCCGTCTTGGAGCGCAGGCCCAGTAGCTCCTCCAGCACGTAGCGCCCCAGTCGGGTGCAGACGTCCAGTGTGTCATAGACGAACGTGGAGAAGGCCACCAGCGCGAACGAGAGGGCCAGCGTGGTATCGATCCCGATCAGGCCCAGGTAGCGCGCCAGCCCGTTGGCGTAGACGACATTGGGATCCTTGCCCAGCGCGGGGTCGCCGTGTTTGAGCATCATGACGGTGGCCAGCGCCAGCACCGCCACTCCGCCCTCCAGCACCATGGCTCCGTAGCCCACCGGCCGCGCGTCGCACTCGCGGTCCAGCTGCCTCGAAGTCGTGCCCGCGCTGACGATGCCGTGGAAGCCCGAGCAGGCGCCGCAGGCCACGGTGATGAAGAGGCCGGGCAGCAGTAGCTTGCCCGTGTCGAGCCCCTTGAGGCCGTCCAGGTTGAAGGCCGGGTACTGCACCGCAAAGCCGCCGAAGAGGGCTCCCAGGAGCGCCACAGCCATGGTGAGGTAGAGGAACCAGCCGCCCAGGTAGCCCCGAGGCTGCAGGAGGAGCCACATAGGCATGAGCGCGGCGACGAAGCAGTAGGCCAGCAGGCCCACCTCCCACTGCTTCACTGTGATCGCCTGCATGCGCTGCGTCATCTCCGCAGGGAGGGCCGTGCCCGCCCAGATGGCCGCGAAGACAAGCGGAACGCAGATTGCCGTGGCGAGCCAGAGCTTCACGCGGAAGCGGAACAGCGCCACGCCCATGCCCACGCCGATCAGCAGGTAGAGGCCCGAGCTCACCGCCACGCCCGGCCCCAAGTCGGTCTCGTTGGCGACGATCTTGAAGGTCTGCGCGGTCACATCCGTGAAGGCGATGATGACGTAGGTCAGCGTCAGCCAGACGAAGATCAGGAAGAGCGTGCGCGACGTGGGGGACATGTAGCGCCGAACGATCTCGCCGATGGAGCTGGCCCGATGCCGCACGGAGGCGAGTAGCGCCGCGAAGTCGTGGACCCCGCCCACGAAGATGCAGCCCAGGACGATCCAGAGCAGGGCCGGAACCCAGCCGAACCAGATGCCCGCCAGGATCGGCCCCACGATGGGCCCTGCAGCCGCGATGGCCGAGAAGTGCTGCGCCATGAGCATGGAGGGCCCGGCCGGCACGAAGTCGACGCCGTCGCCCATGGTGTGGGCAGGCGTGTTGCGCTCCTGCGAGAGGCCCATGCGCCCGCACACCCAACGTCCGTAGGTCATGTAGCCCACGCCGAGCGCCAGAAGGGAAAGAACGACCACCACGCTGACCAAGGTTCACCTGCCTTGCCGCCACGGGACCCCGGGATGATCATGCATCGGCCCGGCGGATACGGCTACTCTACCCAATCGAAGGCCGGGCAGGAAACAGCGGGCGTCCCGCCGAAGGTGTCTGACGAGGATCGTGCCTGAGAGTGTGCCGTGCCAAGGAGGATGCGATGCGTTACTGGATTCCCGCTCTGGCCGCGTTTGCCGCGCTGGCCTCGCCCTCGTTGGCGCAGTCGCCGCAGTCGCCGCTGTCGCCCTTCACGCCCGATCCCCACACGCTGCTGCTCTACCACTTCGACGAGGGTTCGGGCAGAGTGGCGTCGGACGCCTCCGGCCACGGTAACGACGGCGCGCTGCAGGGCGCCGGTTGGGCTCGGGGCAAGTTCGGAGGCGGCGTCCAGCTCGACGGCGTGGGCGCAAGCGTCTTCCGCAAGGCCACGCCCGCGATCATGGGCCTCAAGCGCTTCACGGTGGAGTGCTGGTACCGGCAGGACAACCCCTCGGGCCGCCAGTTCCTGGTGGGCAAGGACGTCACCTTCCACTGGGACCTGAGCGAGGGCAACGCCTCCACGCTCTCGCTCTACAACCTGGGCGGGCAGGTGCTCAATGCCGAGGGCAAGCCGCACATGCAGGCGGGCGGTTTCCTGGGCGCGCACAGCGGCATCCGCTGGAACCACATGGCCGCCTGCTACGACGGTTCGCAGGTGAGCCTCTTCATGAACGGCCGCCTCACCTGGCGCGGGCCCGGTCCCAAGGACTTCACGCTCGGCTCCGACAGCCGCGGCCTCTGGATCGGCTGTTACGTGGGCATGGACTACTGGTTCAGCGGCATCATCGATGAGGTGCGCGTCTCGGACGTGGTGCGTTACGACCCCGAGGGCCGGCTGGCCGTGGACGGCGTGGCTGTGGAGATGCCCGGTCCGAAGCCTGTGGTGAAGGAGATCCGCAAGCCCGCCGCCATGGGCCGAGCCGATCTGGAGGTGACACTGCAGAAGCTGCGCGGCAAGGATGCCGCGGGCTGGGTCTACCTGAAGCCGCCCGGCAAGCCGGCCTCCATCGTGGGCCGGTATGAACTGAAGGGCCTGGCCGCCGGCAGGACGGCCACGGTGCGATACGACGTCTCTGACGAAGCCGCCGGGCCGGGCACGTACATCGTGGCTTTGGAGCCCACCGACGCCGGCGCGGTCATCGCCGTGACGGGCGCCCGCCTCAAGCGCGGCGGCAAGCCGGCGGGCGCGTGGGCCGGCCGCGTCGAGTCGCGGATCACCTTCAGCCCGGTGATGGCGGCTGCCGTAACGATCCCCGGCGCACCGACTGCGAAGCCGGGCGTCATCGACCTGACGCCGCAGGGCGTGGACCGCCTGGGCGGAACGCTGACCGTGGCCGAGGGCGAAGCGCCGGGCGTCCAGTTCCTCTCGGGCGACGGGTACGCCGAGTGGTGGCTCCACGCGCCCGCCGCCACGGCCTATCGGGTGAGCCTGCGCTACGCCTGCGCCGGGCGGCGGCCCTGTGACCTCGTCATCGACGGCCGCGACCTGACCGAGTACACCATGTGCGCCATGAACCCCACCGGCGGCTCCGGCGAGCGCGACGCCTTCTGGGAGCAGCAGGGCTGGGTGCGGCTGGAGGCCGGCGTCCACTGGATCCGGCTGCAGGACATGCCGCCCAACGTCTTCGCCATCCGCCTCGAGCCCATCGCCGCCATGCCCGTGCGCAGGACGCCGTTTGCTCCTTACGCGGCGCCGGTTGCGGGCCGCGTCGCCGCCGGCGCCTGGCTGGGCGCGGCGCTCTACGGCAAGGCCACGGCGCAGCCGGGGGCTCGGGCCGACGGCGCGGTAGCGTTCCGCGCGCAACTGCCCGCGGGCGGTGCGGCGCGCATCGGCCGCTCCGTCAAGTGGAACCTTGAGCCCTTCGGCGCCCTCCGCTTCACGCTGACCGGCGAGGGCTCACGCCACGTCGCCGCGCTACGTCTGGTGGACGCAAAGGGCGACGAGAAGCTCATCTGGCGCGGCCGCGACCTTAGGAAGGGCGCCGTGGAGGTGGTCGCCCCGCTCCTCTTCGAGGGCATGGACGTCTTCGACGGCCGCCACGTAGCGCGGGTCTGCCTCGACCTGCACGAGGGTAATGTGGGCTCGCCGCCGGCCATGTCGGGCCTCCTCTCCGGCCTGGCGCTGGTGCGGCGGGACGCCTTGGCCAAGCCGACACCGGCGCCTCCTGCCCGGGGCGCGGTGGCTCGACCGGCCGCGCCGCCCCTCCGGGCTCCGGCCTTCCGCCCCTGGACCAAGCCCGTCGTGCCCGAGGCGCATCCGCTATGGGCCTCCACCGAGCCCAAGCCAGTCAAGCGCGCAACGCTGGGCTACCGCCTCCACTTCACGGGTTCACGCGACATTAGCCCCGACGCACTGGCGCAGTACCACAGCTTCTACAACTTCGGCGACGTCTGCTGGCCGCATATCGGCATCCTGCCCCAGCGCCGCGACTACAAGGCCGACGCCGACTACCGCAAGGCTTTGGACGAGATGGATGTCCGCCTGCGCGATGTGGAGCGGCGGGGGCTCTACCTCTTCGACATTTGGGGCTACGTGCCTTTCGGCGAGGCCGGTCCCACGCCCCGCGTGGCGCAGGAGCACCACGACGCCCTGACGCGCATCTTCGGCGACCGCTTCATGGGCTACGACAATGGCGAGCAGGACGGCCGCTACATCGGCTCCTACGCCGACCGGGGCTCCTTCACCGACCGCAGGGGAGGCTGGGCCGACTTCGTGAAGTGGGACGATGGCATCTGTGCCGACAACATGAACTTTATGAACGCCACCGGGTCGCTCAACTACTCCCACTACTATGCCGACCGCGGAGCCCGGACGCTGGGGCTGGAGACGGCGCAAGGCCTCCCCAGCGACACGCTCATGTTCGCCTTCCTGCGCGGGGCCTCGCGGCAGTACGGCAGGCTCACGTCGCAGGCCACATCCATCTGGAACCGCTTCGGCTACAACATGTACCACGACCGTCGGACCGAGGGCGGCGGCGGCTACGGCCAAGGACCGAACAAGGGCTGCAGCCTGAGCCTCCACAAGCGCCTCTTCTTCAGCAGCTACACCGGTGGCGACAGCATCTGCGGCACCGAGGCCGCCCAATTCACCGCCGACAAGCTTCCCAACGGCGCCAACGAGCTGAGCCCGCTGGGCCGCCAGCACCTCGGGATCGCGAAGTGGACCGCCCGGCGCCCCGACCGCGGCGTGCTTTGCTCCCCGGTGGCGTTCATGCTCGACTTCTACAACGGCTGGAACATGCCACGCCACCTCTACCGTGGGGACATGTACAAGATCTGGGGCAAGCTCCCCTATGAGAAGCCCGACTACCAGGTCGACGCCCTCTTCCGCATGGTCTGGCCCGGCTACGAGGACACCAGCTACCTGCGGGACGAGCGCGGCTTCATCTGCCCCACGCCCTATGGCGACATCTTCGACGTTATCAACAACCGGTGCCGGCCCGAGATCCTGCGCCAGTACGCCGCCGTGGCCCTGCTGGGCGACGTGGAGATGACCCCCGACGTAGTCTCCGCGCTCACCGGCTACGTGCGCTCGGGCGGCGACCTGGTGATCGATGCGGCCCACGCCCGCTCCCTGCCCGCCGAGATGGTGGGCGCGGGCATCGGCGGCGAGGCCCGACAGGGCACGGCCACCGCCGACGGCCAGGGCCGCCTACAGCCCGAGGAGGCTTACACCTACCTGCCGCTCAGCCCGGCCGGCGCCGGCGTGCTGCTGGCCACGGGCTCCGGCGACCCGCTGATGATCGTGAACAGGTTCGGCAAGGGTCGCGTCATCGTCATCGGCGCCGACTGCTGGATGACCGACAGGCTCACCTACGCCGACCCCAAGCTGGTCCACATGGAGCCGCCCTACAGGCTCCTCAAGGGCGTGCAGGCCGTGCTGGCGGGTTATATCTCCGGCTTCAGCCCGGTCACCGTCAGCCCAAGCGGCCTCACGGTGCGCACATGCCTCTACGACAGCGACCCAAAGCGGATGCTGGTGGGCCTCTTCAACAACAGCCTCTTTGCCGATTGGACCGGCACGCTGACGGTACACAAGGGGGTCGTGGCCTCGGCCGTGGAGACCTGGAGGGGCAAGAGGCTGCAACCCGGTCCGGCGGGCATCAGGCTCACCGTACCCGCCGGCGACGTGGCAATGGTCGAGGTGCGGCTGAGGTAGGGGGCGGCGGGCGGCGCTCTGCCACCGTGGTACCATGGCAGGAGAGCGCCGCAGGCGCTATGGCCTGTACGAGGGGGAACATGTACGTTCGCCAGGTGGTACTGCAAAACGTCCGTGGGTTCGACCGCCTCGACTTCGACTTCCAGAGGGAGGCCGGCCGGTTCGCGGGCTGGACGGTGATCACCGGCGACAACGGCTCCGGCAAGAGCGCCCTGCTTCGCGCCATCGCCGTGGTTCTGGTAGGCGTAGATGCGGCGCGGGCGCTGCAGCCCTCATTCAGCGGGTGGGTGCGGCACGGCGCCGGGCAGGCCCTTATCGATGTAGAGGTGGAGCAGAACGATCTCGACAGGCCGGCCGGCTCGGGGCGGTGGCCCAAAGGTCCATTTCGCGCTACGGTGGGCCTGACACCGGGCGAACGCGATGTCAGCCTGACGCCGAGTTCAGAGCCACCGGAAGCAGCGAGCCGCTCCATCTGGTCGCCGAACGCTTCCGGCTGGTTCTCATGTGGCTATGGCCCGTTTCGTCGGGTATTCGGCGCCTCGCCCGAGGCGACACGGCGCATGGTGTCTGCATCGACCGCACGCTTCGTGACCATGTTCGACGAAGCGGCCTCGCTCTCCGAAGCGGACCAGTGGATGCGCCGACTGCAGTACCAGCACCTGGAGAACCACGCGACAGCCGGCAGTACACTGGACCTCCTGCGGGCGATCATGGACGACGGCTTCTTGCCCAACGGGATGGTGGTCGACGGCATCAACTCCGGGGGGCTGTGGCTCCGCGACCAGGCAGGGATACGGCTGAGCTGGTCCGATATGAGCGACGGGTACCGCGCCGCTCTGGCGCTGACGGCCGACATCATCCGCCACCTCGTCGACTGCTACGGCATAGACGACCTCGGCGAACGGGGCTCCGACGGCCGCATGCGCATCACCCGCGGTGGCGTGGTCCTGATCGATGAGATTGACGCGCACCTCCGCCCCGAGTGGCAGCGCGAGATCGGCTTCTGGCTGAAGGATCGGTTCCCGCTGATCCAGTTCATCGTCACCACGCACAGCCCGATCATCTGCCAGGCGGCTGACGCCAACGGCCTGTTTGTGCTATCCGAGCCGGGGAGTGGCGAGCGGCCGACGGCCGCCTCGGAGGAGGAGCGCCGCCGAATCATCGCCGCACGGCCTGACACGATCCTCCTGAGTAGCGCGTTCCGCCTGGCCAACACGCGGTCGGAGCCGATCGTGCGGGACCGAGCTGAGTACGCCAGACTGAGTGCTAAGGCCCGTTCTCGCGGCGCCCTGACCGAGGTTGAGGCTAGTCGCTACGGCCAACTGCGGCTTAGCTTGGCGCAGGATGAGGAGCCGTAGGCTTGCGCCGCATCTCCCGCCTGCCTCTGGCGTCCGACGTGGAAGGCGCCATGGCCGCTGCCCAAGCGCGGCTGAACAGCGAGATAGCCGGGCTCCTACCGGAGAAGTGGGCGAAGACAGCCGGTGCGGCCTGGGACCACCACGACAGCGGCGCGGCCCGGTCTACCTTGCATGCCATGGCCGGTCCGCGGCAATGCCGCATGTACTGCTGCGACAGCCACGGAGACGGCATCGACCACTTCCGGCCCAAGTCGACCTACCCAGGGTACACCTTCTCGTGGCCAAACCTGCTGTTGAGCTGTACCGAGTGCGGCAGGTACAAGGGGAAGGAGTTTCCAGTCGATGACCAGAGCCAGCCGCTACTGATCGATCCCACAGTCGACGATCCGTGGGCACACCTCGACTTCGACCCGGAGACCGGTAACCTCGTGGCGCGGTACGATCCGGTCCATGGCTGCTTCTCGGACCGAGGCGAGGAGCCTGTTCGTCAATCGCGGTTGGACCGCCGCGAAGCCGTGGCGCGAGGCATGCAGAAGGCGCTCCGACAACTCCACGAGCGCGTCGAGCGTGCCCTGGCGGACCCGCGGACTACCGCCGACCGCCTGATCGCTGACCTGCATCAGATCGACGAGTACGGCCTGGTCGTCTGGTGCTTCGTCGGTTCGGGCAGGCACGATACGCCCCTTGCCACCCTTCGGGAACAGCTTCCCAGTCTGTGGGCGCAGTGCGTGTCGCTGATCGGTTGAGTTCGCCCGGCGCGGCGCCACGGGCTCATAGACACTAAGGAGACCACCATGCGGCTCTGGGCTTTGGCGGCGGCGGGCCTTCTCTTTGGAGGTGCGACGATGGCGCAGGCGGGGACTACTACGGCAACGCTGAACGATCTGAAGGTCACGCTCGATACCGACACGGGCGCGATCCGGCGCATGGAGTACCCCGGCCCCGGCGTCCTGCTGGAGGCCGGCCCCGAGGAGGCCGGGCTGGTGGACGCGGCCTACCCGCTACCGGAGTTCGAGCCCCTGCGGCTCAACGCCCGCTCCTCCGCCGGCGCGCAGATCCTGAAGGAGCCAGGCAAGGTGACGATCCGCCTGTCCGCGCTCGGGCCCACGCGGAATGGCTTCAGCGTGGAGGGCGCCCTCTCCGCCGAGGTCACACTGCGGGCCGACCCCGACGGCCGCTCCGTGGTCATGAGTTGCCGCCTCACCAACGGCACCCGCCGAGCCGTGCCGCAGGTCATCTTTCCCGACCTTCGCGGACTGGTGGACGTGGCGGGGCCCGACCAGACCATCTTCAAGACCTGCGGCTTCGGTTCGGCGCCCTTCCGGGAGCTGGCCCTGCCCGAAGCCGACGTCTGGTATGCCAACAGCAACACCACCGTCGAGCACAAGTCCGGCGGTATGTTCCACAGCATGTGGGCCCGATGGATGGACCTGGGCGGCCTCAACGGCGGCTTCAGCCTCTTCCCTCGGCGCTGGGGTTGGGACCCGCAGACTACCACCGTGCTCCAACTCCGCCAGGCAACCAAGCGGCTGCGCGTGCTGTCGCTCCATCCCACGGGCATCGCCCCCGGCGAGGCATGGGAGAGCGGCGAGTGGGTGCTGACGCCGCACAAGAGCGGCTGGGCCAAGGGAATCGAGCCCTACCGGCAGTGGGTGCGGAGCCACCTGACGCGCCGCTACGAGATGCCGGCGCATATACGCCAGGCCCTCGGCTTCCGCAGCGTCTGGATGTGCCAGAACCAGCCCAACGACCCCACCGACGCCGTCTGGCGCTTCATCGACCTGCCCGGACTGGCCAAAGAAGCCGCCGACCACGGGCTCACCGAGATGGTCCTCTGGTCGATCCAGCCCGGCTTCGACGCCTCGCTGCCGGCTCCCTTCCCGCACCTGGGCGCCGAGGCCGAGCTCCTCGATGCCGCCCGGCTCTGCCGCCAGGCCGGGGCGCCGCTCATACCCTTCATCAGCGTGCTGCAGGCCAGCCCGAAGACGGCCGGCCGCTACGGCCTCAAGGTGACCGACAACAACGGCTGGACCTACCATACCGAGATGCTGCCCCGTTGGAACCCGCCCTACGCCACGGGCCTCTCGTGCGTGCAGGTGGGCCCGGCCAACCAGAAGTGGCAGGACGACGTGGCCGAGGCCTGCAAGAGCTGGATCGATAAGGGCTTCGCCGGCATCAGCTGGGACCAGTACTGGTCATCGCAGGAGAAGCCCACCATCCAGGATCTGACCAAGCGCATCCGCGACTACGCACGGAGCAAGGACCCCGAGGCCAGCTTCAGCGGCGAGTCGCTCTGGAACGTGGAGGTCGACGCCGAGTGGCTCGACTACACCTGGAACTGGGGCGGGTACGCCGACCGGCAGGCCTTCGTCAACGCCTTCCCGGCGCCGCGCCCGAATGTGAACATCAACCGATCCGAGGCCGAGACCCGCTTCGCCTTCATGGACAACCTGATGCTCAACGTCTGGCCGGCCAAGCCCGACGGCATCAACGGCTCCGAGCGCATCGCCAACGTGGCGGGCCTCTCCCGAACGCTCAAGGCGTGCAACGGGTTGCGGCGGCGGTTTATGCCCTACTTCACCGATGGGGTGATGATCGGATCCTGCCTCCTGCCTGAGGCGGCCCCCGGCGTGCGGCTTACGGCCTACGTGCTTCCGGACCGGGTGATGGCTCTGGTGATGAACCAAGGCGCCGATGGCCCGGTGACGTTCCGCTACGACCTGGAGCCCTGGCTGGGCGGCTCCGGCCCGGTCGTGCGTACGGAGACCGCCGAGGCCGGCGAGGGCGGTAAGCCGTCGCGGTCGGCCATGGCGGGCACGGTGACCACGCCCCCCATGGAGCATCTGGAGATCCGCGTCTACGAGTGGAAGCGCGGCCCGGCGAAGCCGGGCCAGTAGCCCGGTGCAGCGCCTGACGAGCCCCGCCGCAGCCGGCGTGACGGCCATACTCCTCTGGTGCAGCACCGGCGTCTGCTTCGCGGCGGGCGGCCGCGCCATGGGGCCCATGGCCTTCACCACTGCCATCTGCCTGGTGGGCTTCGCAGCTGGCTGCGCCATGCAGATCGCGCAGGGCCGCCCGCTGGCCGAGCTATTCCGGCTACCGGCGCGGGTCTGGGCGGCGGGGTTCCTGGGCATCTCGGTCTACACGGTGCTGCTTGTGCTAGCCGTGGGGATCGCGCCGGACCGTGATGTGGCGCAGGTGGCCTTGGCAAATTACCTCTGGCCCGTCTTCATCGTGGCGCTGGAACGAGGGCTACCCGGTGCGCGGGCCTCGGCCTCGGTTCACGGCCGGCGGGCGCTTGCCGGAGCCCTGCTCGGGTTCGCGGGCGTGGCGCTGGCCCGCGGCGCTGACGTCCTCGCGCGGCCTCCCTCCAGCCTGCTGCCCCACGCCATGGCAGCAGGCGGCGCGCTGCTCTGGGCGCTCTACAGCGTGGCCCTACGGCGCTGGCGCATACCTGCCGAGACCAACGGCTCCACGGCCCAGTGGCTGCTCTGCTCCGCGCTGGCGGCTACGGTAGGCGCCATGCGGGGCGAGTGGGAATCCGTGCGCCTGACCCCGCAGGCGGCGGCGTGGGCGCTCTACTGCGGCATCGGACCCGTGGGCGTGGGGTACGCCTGCTGGGAGATCGGCGCCAAGCGCGGCCCGGCGCACCTGCTCGCCACGCTGGCCTTCTTCATCCCGGTGGGCAGCGCGTTGCTCATGGGCCTGGCGTTCCGCGAAGCGCTAGGCCCCACGCTACTGCCCGGTGCGGCGCTCATCGCCGCCGGAGCCTGGCTGGCCGGCGGGCAGGGCAGACGACAGGAGAAGGAGGAGACCCATGTCACCCAGCATGATGAACACGCTCCGGCAGAAGGCTGAAGCCGCCGACGCCGCAAACCGGCTTAAGACCGAGAGGGTCGCAACGCTCTACGCCGCCCGTTTGCAGGCCGACGCCGCGCCGGTCGACGACACCGAGCTCCGCGCCCACGTCGAAGCCCTCCTGACGCAGCTTGGCGCTATGCGGCCTCGCCTGGCCGCCGACCTCCGGGTAAGCATCGGCCTGCTGGTCCGCGTGGCGGCTCGGAACGGGGAGGCAGGCTGAGCAGGGGGCGGCCTACCGCTCCCATGGGTCGCGTGGGTCCCATGGCCGGTAGGGTCGCGGTACTGGGCGGAGGATGGGAATGATGCACGGATGAGCACCTGGTGTCTTGGCGTATGTGCGTCCACCACAGGCAGCGACGCCTTGGGGCGCAGGTGGTAATGTGTCTGCCATGGCACAGCGAGCGGTGCGGCAGGTCAGTGCACCGGCCTGGCCACCCAGCTACATGACGGGCGGAAGGAGGGTTCCATGGCCACGGTGGTAACCAAGCGGATAGCGCACGAGATGGTTGACAGACTGCCGGAGGGTGCGACCTGGGATGACCTCATGCACGATATCTACGTCCGCGAAGCCATAGAGCGAGGTCTTGCGGACGTCGCCTCAGGACGTGTTGTCGATGTCAATGAGGTCCGCGCCCGGTACGGCCTCACAAAATGACTGTCCGGTGGTCCAACACAGCGCTGAACCACCTCGATGCCATCTATGCGTACATCGCGAATGACTCGCCGGAGTACGCCACACGCACGGTTGATCGACTGACGCGCCGATCCGAGCAGATCGCGGCCATGCCGCAGTCGGGCCGCCGCGTGCCCGAGTTCGAAATGGCTGACCTCCGCGAGGTGATCGAAGGCTCGTACCGGATCATCGATCTGATCGCCGCCGACCACATCGACGTGCTTGCGGTGGTGCATGGAGCGCGCGACCTACATCGTCTAGACGGATAGCGAACTGTGACCGCACGGGGCTCGGCAGCTCGTGTCTCCCTTTCATCACGGCGGCTTCCGGTTTCGTCCAGTGCGAGAGAGTCACTCCCCGGAGATCTGCGGGAACGTCGCGATGCCAACTGGGATGCCGCGCGACGCCCGTAGGCATAGAGGGAACCCGTCCCGTGATTAGCCTGCTGCCGGCCCACAAAACCGTTCACTTCACGGTTAAGTCACCGCCCTCGCTTGTCACGTACTTCGCGGGTGGCATCGTAGATCCGTGCGGCCCCACGCTCGTCGCGGTCGCTCGCGACCGGCAAGCCGGGTCGGACGGCCATTCACCGGTCTACCAGTTCAACACCAATCCCTTCGGTCAGGGCTACTGGCAGGTGGCTACCTACCGGCAGGGCGGCGATTCGGAGGCGGACATCAGGGCGCTCCGCCCTGTGCTGGCGGACGAATGCTGCCCGACGCTCATGTATGCGCCAGCCATGATCGAGTGGAACCGGGCGCCGCACGTCCTGGCCGGCTGGATCGAGGGGTTCCGCGACAGCGCGCGGACCTTGGCCCGCGTCGAGGCGTTCTGCGGCGATCCCTGGAACCGCGTGAGTAGCGAGATTGAGGCCGCGGTGGCCGGGCCAGGTGCGCCTACGCAGCGCGGCCCCTGCGGCCCTGATCGCGCGCTGCGCCTTGGGAACCTGCTCCTCTCTCAGGAGCACCAGGAGCCGGAACGGCTGGCGTTCTGCGCCGCGTGGGCCGGCTCGATCGAGCACGCGGGGCCGATCGCCCGAGCGCTTCTACGACCGAAGCCCCTCGCGGAGTTCACTACCTGGTTGGTCTGCCTGGCCTACACCTGCTACAGACCACATCATCGATGGGTCGCGCCCGTGGGTGTGCCGATCCCCGCAACTGACGGCGCCGGCGGAGGCACACGGCGGTAGCAGGAGGAGGAGGCTACACCTCCCATCACCGGCCACGCATAGCTCCCTGGCTTGGTGACGATCTCCGGGGCTTCGGCGCCGACGGCTTGGAGGCGCACGATGCCTGGCGCCGGCTGGCCCGCCACCCGCAGGCGGCGAAGTCCGAGCCGGGCCAGCGTGGCGGCGGCGGTGGAGCCGCCCTCCAGTAGCAGTTGACCCACCGGCGCCGACGCGAGTGCGGCCGCCGCGGCTTCGGCTAGGGCCTGCTCCAGCCTGCGCGGCGCGTCCGGCTCGGCGCAGTGCGGGCCCGCGATGCAGAGGATGACGCGGTCGGCCGACGATAGGGCCTTGGCGACGCACTCGGCGGCGCGCTGCACTTCGGACGAGCCGGGTGAGGCCGTGGTGGGTAGGCGAACCAACGGTACACCCGCCTCTTCGGCCTGCTCGACGGCCGCACGGCTCGTGGTCGACGCGCTACCCGAAACGAGCAGGCGCCGGCCGGCTCGCATGGGTCCAGACGCACGGCGCGGGGCCATGCCGCGTCGGGCGAGCAGGGCCTGGAGGAAGTCGGCCGCACCGGCGGATAGCGCGGCCGGCTCTGTGCGCTCGGCCCAGGCGGCCACGTCGGCGGCGCTCCGGGCGTCGGCAAGGATGATGCCCTCTTCCGGCAGCGCGTCGCGCGGCCCCGCAACCACCACAGGCTGCACACCGGGGCCCAGCAACTCCACCACCGAAGCGGTGCGGGCCGGGTGCGCGGGATCTGCGGCGAACTCGGTCTCGTGCAGCGGAACGCCATGCACCCGGTAGACGCCGCCCTCCAGCGTGCGCCCGCGGCTGGGGTTGCAGGGAAGCAGGATGCACCGGCGGAGGCCCAGGGCCTCCATGGCGGCCTCGGCCTCGGCGCGTACCGGGCCGCGCAGGACGGAGTCGACCTTCTTGAAGTCGAGGCCGAGCTCCCGCCGCGCCAGGTCGGCGCAGGTCCGGTGCACGATCCCGGCGGCCTCGGATCCGGGCAAGCCGCGCGTCTCGGTGTCGATGACCAGGCTTCCCGCGGCAGTCGTCGGCTCACAGCCGATCTGGACCTCGACGTCGTCGCCCGCGCTCCAGAGGAGGCCCGCAACTTCGGCGGCGCCACTCAGGTCGTCGGCCAACAGGATCACGGCGCCAGGCGCACGGCGCACCGAATGGCCGCCAGGAGGCTGCTCGGGCTCGCCGTCCCCTGCCACGCGATGTCGAACGCCGTGCCGTGGTCCACGCTGGTCCGGACGATGGGCAAGCCCAGCGTAATGTTGACGCCCGAGTCGAACGCCAGCATCTTGAACGGGATGTGGCCCTGGTCGTGGTACATGCAGACGGTGGCGTCGATGCGCTCGCGCAGCTTCGGCAGAAACGCGGCGTCGGGCGGGAAGGGGCCTTCCACCTGGATGCCGCGGCTCCGCGCCTCGGCCATGGCGGGTTCGATGGCGCGGGCCTCCTCGTCGCCGAAGAGGCCGTGCTCGCCGGCGTGCGGGTTGAGGCCGCAGACGCCGATGCGTGCGGGACGGCCGCGCAGCCGCTGAAGCGCGTCGGCGGTGAGTTCGATCACGTCCAGGATGCGCTGCACGCTGAGGCGGCCGGAGACCTGCGCGATGGCCGTGTGGGTAGTGACGAAGCTGCAGCTGATGGCGTCGTCGCAGAGGAGCATGCAGCTCCGCCGAGCCATGGTGAGCGCGGTGAAGATCTCCGTATGGCCGGGATGTGGCACGCCGGCCAGGTGGAGCGCCTCCTTGTTGATGGGCGCCGTCACCACGCCGACCACGTCGCCCGCCATCGCGGCGCCGATGGCCGCTTCGATGGCCCGGAAGGCCGCCGCGCCGCAGGCCCGCTGCACCGTGCCCGGCTCCACGGATCCCGGCGGCAGGGATGCCAGGTCGACCATGGCGGCGCCGGCGCTGGGGTCGAGCGCGTCGAGGCCCTGCGCGTCGATCACCGTCTCCGGTACGGGCAGGTCCAGCCGCCGGCCCACCTCGCGGGCGACGCCGAGGTCGCCGAAGAGGATGGGCAGGCAAGCCTGTCTCACGCCCGCATCCGCCAGGGCGCGGAGGCACAGCTCGGGCCCCACGCCGGCGGGGTCGCCCATGGTGAGGGCCAGGCGCTGACGAGTGGGCCTGCTCACGGCTGGTTTGCCAACACCCGCTTCAGGTCGAACACCTCGCGGGCGTTGCCCCGCATGACGCGCTCGGCCAGCGCGGACACGTCGGACTCGCTCACCCAGCCCTCCTGTACGAGCTGCGTCAGCGCCAGCGTGATGCCCCGCCGCGCCACCCGCGCATGCCCGGGGACCAGCTCCACGGGCATGAAGTCGCCGCCGAAGGTGAAGAGTTTGCAGGCCGGCGCGGCCATGAGGAACTCCTTCATGAACCGCGTGGCGGACGTCGGGTCGATGATCCACGCCCAGCACATGTCGGCGTAGATATTGCGGTAGTGCTTGCAGAGGGCGGTCAGCTCGTGCTGGTAGGGGTAGGCCATATGCATCAGCACGAAGGTGGCGTCGGGGAACTCGCGGGCCAGGCGGGCGGCGTCGGCCATGTTGTTACGGACCACCGAGAGGTCCATGCCGCCCATCCCGGCGTAGTAGCCGGTGTGGAGCTTGATGGGCAGCTTCTGCTCGGTCGCTCGGTGAATACAGCGGCGGAAGAGGTTGTCCTGCAGCGCCTTGCGCTCGGCTCGCCGCACGGAGGTCTCGTCCTTGGCGAAGCGGGCGAAGATGGGCGCGGCCTCGGCGTCAGGCACGTCCACGAAGTCCAGGCCGCGCCAGTAGGCGCACTGGTCCTTCACCGCGATGGCCCGTGGACCCAGCGTGCTGAAGGCGCGGTCGACGGCCGCGTGGGCCTGCTGCAGCGTCGCCACCTCGGCGCCGCCAGCCGCCAGCCGCAAGGCCGACATCTGCACGTTGGTGGCCAGGTTCACGGTGGTCAGGTCGAAGCTGAGCAGGTCGGTGGCCGGCTCGCTCTGCCGAAGGATCGGGTTCTGCAGGCAGTTCACCTGTGCGTGCTCGATGTTCGCCACGTCGCGCAGGATGTGGCGGTAGAAGCCCGGCCGGATGCCCTCGCGAAGGCGTCGGCTGATCTTCTCGCAGTTGCCCTCGCGGATGTCATCCTCGCCGTAGAGGGCGCGGACGGCCTCGCGGACGCAGAGCTGGTAGCCCGTGTTGCGGCACCGCTCGTAGGCGCCGGCCACGAGCTTCCACTTCTCGCGCGGGTCCATGCCATGGGTGGTGAGCTTCCGGTAGTCGTCGGCGGAGAGGCCCGAGACCTGCAGGTCGGAGTCGGTGTAGTGGCTCATGAGCAGGCCGAAGTCGGACGAGGTCCGGCCGTCGCCGCCGTCGGCGTGGGCGATGCGGTCGGCCTCGGGCATCAAGTGCTCGTGGGTATCGATGAGCGGCGTCCGGTCCACCAGCCCCCGGATGCCCGACGCAAGCGGCGGCGCGGCCACGGCGGACAACGGCTCCGCGGTCGATCCTCCTGCACCCAGCGCCAGGGCCGTTCCTGCTGCTCCCATGAAGGTCCTCCTGTCCATGGTGTCCGCCATATCTCTGGTCTCCTCCGGCATGCGTCCTCAGCGTTCCTCGATCAGCAGAAGCCAGCCCTTCAGCGGCTCCACGGGCACGGCCTCGCCCGCGGCGAAGCTCCGGGCGGACTGGAAGTCTTCCACGGCCGGCGCGGTGATGGCGGCCTTCGCCGGGTTGATGCCCAGGGCCTTCCAGTCGATGTTCAGCGTGACGTCGACCTTGCCCGGCGCCCAGCTAGCCAGGGCGATGAGCGCTTTGCCCTTGCGGCGGTAGACGGTGGCGAGGACCTCTTTGCTGCTGGTGCGCACGGGGCAGGCGGCGTCCCAGTAGCCCAGCATCTGGGCCTGGTCGATGCCGAAGGCGTCCCACACCTTCCAGACCGGCTTGGGGTCGGCGTGGTTGGTCTCGCTCACCCAGGGCAGGCGCACGGTCATGCCGTAGACCATCCCGCGCCACCGGTTGCCGCCGTCCTGCAGCATATCGCCCATGAGGCCGAAGGGAATGCCCGACGCCTCGACCAGCCAGTAGGCCGGGTCCTCCTCGTTGTAGCGGAAGCTCTCGCCGAACCAGAGCCGGTCCACGTAGGGGAAGAACTCCATGTACTGGTTCGCCGGCCCGATGGAGAAGCCCGTATTGGAGTGGAGGTCCAGCAGGCAACCGGGCCGTGCGGCCTGCATCACCTTGCGCATGCGCTTGAGGATGTGGCGATCGTAGGTGACGTCATCGAGGTAGAGGCCGTCGATACCCATGTTGCGCACGAGCCAGTCGAGGCCCTCGATGTAGTAGTTGTACCAGCGCGACTCGCCGCTGGTGAGGATGGCCGAGCAGGCCGTGCCGTCCTCGAAGGGCTGGAACCACTGCGGCGCGTAGTCGGTGACCAGGTGCTCGCGGAGCCATGGGAAGCCGCCGCCGCCGCCGCCGGCCAGGATCTCCGTGCCGAGGCTTCGTAGGGCCCACAGCTCGGTGACGTGGTTGGTCAGCTCCCGCACGGTGTAGTACCACTTCACCTTCATGCCGCGGGCGTGCCACTCGTCCACGAAGCGCTTCATGCCCTCGGGCGTCACGAAGGGGTAGTTGATGTACTGGTTTACGTCATTGGCGTGGTGTACGTTGATGACGTTGACGCCGGCCTTGACGGCCTCCTCGGTGGGTCCGGGCTGCGGCGCGTTGTGGTAGTAGCGCTCGCGGAAGTGCATGGCGGTGTCGAGCTGCTTCACGGGGGTGATAATGAGCGCGAACTCCAGCGTCAGCGCCTCGCCGGCCTGCAGCGTGCGGGGTCCGGTATAGGCCGCCACCGCCGCGCCGGAGGCGGGATCGCCCACGCGGACGCCGCCCTTGCCTCCGTTGGACCAGGAGGCGGGCGGCGCGGGATGGTAGAGGTTCATCATCGGCCCGTTGTAGGTTCCGCCGCGCAATTCGCAGTGGATGCCGCCCCAGACATCGCCCATCCAAAAGCTGTCGAACGGCCCTGTCCACTTCCAGTCGTAGGATGCCGGCCGCAGCCCGCCCTTGCGGCCCACGCCCATGAAGTAGGTGGCCGCCTCGCGGGCGAAGGGTAGCTCCAGGCGCACGTCGCGGAGGTCCAGGGCGCGGTCGGCGGTGAGGGTGGCGCGGATGAGGAGGTGGCCGTCGAACTCGAGCCGCCCGTCCACGGTGAGCTTGTGGTCGGCCGCCCGCGACTCGCCGCTCCAGGTAACGACGCCGGCCTCCTTCCGCAGGAAGCGGAGCGCGGCGGGCCTGGCGGCCTCGGCGCCGTCGGCCACGATGCGCAGCGGGTCGGACAGGATACCGCGGCTCCCGGCGCGGATGGCCGACGGCATGCCGTCAGGCCCCACCTGCACCGTGCGCCCCAGCACCGAGAGCGTGGAGCCCTTCACCCCGATGGGCGTGTAGGGGGCCACCGGCGCGTCGTCGATGCCCGTGGCCGAGTTGAGCCAGCGGAGGCGGGAGTGGCGCCAGGTCTCGCTGTCGCCCCGGTCCTCCAGCAGCTTCGGCTCCACGGTGAGCGTGAAGGGGATCGTCGTGGGCGCCACGCCGTCGGCCGTCACGGTCAACGCGCCCACGTAGTTGCCCGGCACGGCGTCGCGCGGCACGTCCACGCCGATCCAGAGCGGCTGCACGCGGCCGCGGGCCACGTCGACGCGCTTGGCCATGGGCTTGCCGTACGTGTCCAGCCCGTCGGTGTTGATGCACTCCAGCGCCGAGGAGGGAATGCTCTGGCCACCGCCCGCCAGGCCCAGGTCGCTGAACTCCACCCGCACGTTGGAGAGGCCCTGCCGCGCCGCATAGAGGCCCAGCTGCAGGGCGAAATACTCGTTGAGGCAAGCCGTCCCGCGGAACTCGGCTGACGGTCCGGCCTTAATCCAGCGCATGGGTAGCGCCTCGGGCATGCGGATGGGCAGCGTGCGGTCCTCGGCGAACACGAGGTAGGGGCGATCGTGGGCAGCGACGAAGGCCTCGGTCTCGGCGGCGGTGGCGCGCACCTCCATGGGGTCGACGGCGTCGAAGGGCATCCGCGACTCGATGGCCACGAGCTCGCCCTCCTGCGCATCGCCCGAGGCGGACGCCGCCCAGGCGGCATCCTTCGGGTCGGCCCAGGGCAGGTAGTCGCCGCCGTAGCCGCCGCAGACGTTTTGCGGCGTGTAGGGTAGCCAGTAGACGCAGTACTCGCCCGCGGCGGGGACCGGCCCGAAGGCCAGCGTGCCGGAGTCCATGTCGACGCGCAGGCGGGCCACGTTGGCCACCGGCTCCTCGGGCGAGAGGCGGACCACCTGGATCGCCTTGCGAAGGAAGTCGGCATCGCGCCGCCGCCAGGGGATGGTCACCCGGACGAACCTGGCAGGTCCGGCCACGCGCACCACGGCGCGGATGTGCCCCAGACCGGCCGCCCAGGGGCGCTGGGCGACGCGATACGTGGCGAGGTCGGCAGGCGGCAGGGCAGGCGTCATGGCGTGTTCCTCCAATGCGCCTAGCTTAGGCGGCGAGGGGGCGGGTTCCTGCACGGGGAGCGGCTATCTGCCGCCCGCCTTCGGGATGCGGAGCGGCAGGTCCAGCCAGGCCAGGCCCACGTCGCGGCGCATGTGGCTCCCGCTGTCGCCGCCCGGGGCGTCGTAGATCAGGGCGAGCCGGTTGCCGACCTTCACCACCGAAGGGAGGCCGATGCATCGGCGGCTCCAGGTGCAGTTGGCGCCGTCGAGCACCACGGCCTTGTTCGCGGGATCCCAGCGGTTCAGGTCCTTCGTCCAGTAGACCCAGACCGCGTCGGTGTACTCATAGCCGTCGAGGCCGATGTGGTTGGTGAAGAGGTACCAGGTCTTGTCGGCCGGCTCGAAGTAGAGGGACGTGTTCTCGATCTGTTCGGTGGGCGGCAGGATCGGCTTGTCGTCGAGCTTCCAGGGCGTGTTGAGGTCCTTCGTCCGCGCGATGGAGATGGTCCGGTGCGTGCCTGCCGCGTCAACCGAGGCGGCGCTGAAGAACATGAGATACTCGCCGGCGTGCTGCACGATGTGGCCGGGGCTGGCGGTGACGCTGTAGTAGGTGCCCGGCACGCAGGCGAACGGCGTGATCCCCGGCCGCTTGGTCCATGGGCCTCCCGGCCCGGCGCCTGTGGCCTTGAGCGTCAGGTAGGGGAAGGCCGGGATCAGGTCGGGCGCCGGCGACGTGTTCGGAGTGCCCAGGTAGAACATGTGCCACTTCCCGCGGTCATGGTAGGTGACGCTGTAGGAGGCCGACCGCGAGTCCGGGTCGCCCGGCTTGCCGAAGTCCAGGATGGGGCCCTTCTTGGTCCAGTGGACGAGGTCGCGGCTGGTGGCCAAGCAGGAGAGCCAACCCTTGGGCCCGGCGCCGTCATAGTGCATGTAATAGGTATCGCCGGCATTGAAGGCCCAGACGTCGCGGGCGCCCAGCTCGTCGCACCGGCCCGGTCCGTCGCCATGCTTCAGCACCACCCCCTGGTCCCGCGCCTCCATCCGCAGGGCCGCCGCGGGCCGCCCATCGGGGTAGGCCTTCGGGCCGGCCTGGGCCCATGTCGCTCCAATCCCGACAAGCGACATCCCAGCCACCATGGCGACGACCCATAGGTGTTGCACAACGCGGCACGTGTCGAGATCGGCGGGGTTCATGTCGTTCTCCTCCTGTTGGGCCTAGCTTAGGCGGCGGGAGGCGGAGTTCCTGCTCGGAGCGGCGCCCATCCAGCGCTACCGCCGACTACAACAACCGTGTCGCCGATGGTTCATGGCCGGTATTTCCCTGCCCATGGCCGGCTAGCCAGGCTCACGAGCTCCTAACAGCCTGGGCCCGGTGCAGGAAGCCTTTGACTGCATGGCGAAGCTGTGGGCAACGGCAATGGGCCGGCAACCTTCAGAGGAGCCGTCCGCAGCATGATCCAGTTGGAACAGATGACGACAGGGAGCCGGGTAACCGGCATGCGCGCCGCATGTGCGGTCAGCATCATAGCGGCGGAGTGGCTCGGGCCTGACGCGGTGCGCGTAGCGTTCCGCGACGACGCCGGCGGGCTTGGCGAGGAACTCCTCGACCGGTCTGACGAAGCCCGCCTATCCCTGCAGGATGCCGCGCTCCCATGGTCCTTCACCGCGGACGGCGACCTGTTCCGCCTCGTGTTCGAGGCGCAGCGCATCCGCTGGGCGCATCTGTTCGATCCTATGATGGCAGTGCATCTATCGCGCATCATGCCGCTCCCGCATCAGATCACCGCGGTCTACGGCGAAATGCTGACGCGCCAGCCGCTGCGGTTCCTACTGGCAGATGACCCCGGCGCCGGCAAGACGATCATGGCCGGCCTGCTCATCCGCGAACTGATGCTGCGCGGCGATCTGGCGCGCTGCCTGATTGTGAGCCCAGGCAGCCTGACGGAGCAGTGGCAGGACGAGTTGTACGAGCGCTTCGACCTGGAGTTTGACCTATTCACGTCGGACCAGTTCGCGGCCGCCGGGCCGGCGAACTGGTTCCAACGCCATCCGTACGCCATCTGCCGCATGGACAAGCTGGCACGCGACGAAGCCGTGCAGGAGCGGCTCCTCCAGATCGACTGGGACCTGATCGTCGTGGACGAAGCGCACAAGATGTCGGCGAGCTACTACGGGAGCGAGTTGAAGCGGACCCAGCGGTACCGGCTGGGTGAGCAGCTGTCGTCGCACACGCGCCACCTGCTTCTCATGACCGCCACACCCCACAGCGGCATCGAGGCTAACTTCCAGCTCTTCCTGGCGCTTCTCGACGGTGATCGTTTCGAGGGCCGCTCACGCGACGCCGCCAACACAGCGGATGCCGGCGATCTGATGCGGCGGCTCGTGAAGGAGCGGCTCGTTAAGATGGACGGCACGCCGCTCTTCCCGGAACGGCGCGCCCACACAGTGAACTACAAGCTGAGCGAAGCCGAGGCTGCACTGTACAACGCCGTCACGGCCTACGTGCGCACGGAGTTCGACCGGGCCGACGCGCTGGACGAGAACACTCGCAACAATGTGGGCTTCGCGCTGACCAGCCTTCAGCGCCGCCTTGCGTCGAGCCCAGAGGCGATCTACCGCAGCCTGATGCGCCGGCGAGAGCGGCTGGAGCGCCGCCTTCGCGAATCCGAGCTTCAGCGACGGGGCGTGGCCCAGCCCACTCCGGTTACCCCTTGGACGAGCACGGGCTTCGAGGGCGGCGAGGACGGACTGCCCGATCCGGAGGAGCTGACCGGCGCCGAGCGCGAGGACATGGAGGAAGGCGCGATCGACGAGGCCTCCGCAGCCCGCAGCATCGCCGAGTTGCGTGCCGAGATCGCCAGCCTGCAGCTGCTGGAGCGCCAGGCCCTCGCCGTGCGGCGGAGCGGAACGGACCGCAAGTGGGAGGAACTCTCCAGCCTGCTCCAGGAGCGGCCCGAGTTGTTCGATGCCGGCGGCGGGAGGCGCAAGCTTGTGGTGTTCACCGAGCACCGCGACACGTTGAACTACCTTCGCGAGCGCATTGCCACCCTCATCGGCCGGCCCGATGCCATCGAGGTGATCCACGGGGCCATGGCGCGCGACGACCGCCGCCGCGCCCAGGAGGCCTTCCGCAACGACCCGGAGGTCGTGGTCCTCGTGGCGACCGATGCCGCCGGCGAGGGCATCAATCTGCAGCGGGCACACCTGATGGTCAACTACGACCTCCCATGGAACCCAAATCGTCTGGAACAGCGCTTCGGCCGCATCCACCGTATCGGGCAGTTGGAGGTGTGCCACCTCTGGAACCTGGTGGCCGAGGAGACCCGGGAGGGTGACGTCTACCTGCGCCTGCTCCATAAGCTGGACGAGGAGCGAGGAGCGCTGTTCGGGCAGGTCTTCGACGTGCTGGGCCAGGTCTTCACCGAAACGCCATTGTGGAAGCTCCTGCAGGATGCCGTGCGCTACGGCGACGATCCCGAGGTCCGGGCTCGGCTCTACCAGGTGGTGGACGGCGCCCTGGACCGCGAACACATCGCGAGGTTGCTCAAGGAGCGCGCGCTGACGGACGATGCGCTGGATGCCTCGCTGGTGACCCGCGTCCGCAACGACATGGAGCGAGCTCAGGCCCGCCGCCTTCAGCCATTCTACATCGAGACCTTCTTCCGTGAGGCCTTCGCGTTCGTTGGCGGCAGCCTGGCCCAGCGGGAGCCTGGCAGGTACGAGATCAGCCATGTGCCGGCGCCTGTACGCGAGCGCGGGCGCACCGTTGGGATCGGACCGCCGGTCACGGCGCGGTATGAGCGTGTCGCCTTCGAGCGCGCCAACGTGGACGTGCCGGGTAAGCCGCCTGCCGCTCTGCTCTGCCCGGGCCACCCTCTCATGGAAGCGGTCCTGAGCCTGCTGCTGGACCGGCTGACGCCTGCGCTGAAGCAGGGCGCCGTGCTGATCGACGAACACGGCTCCAGCGAGCCGCGTCTTCTGGTCGCCCTGATGCACGAGGTGCGCGATGGCAGGCCGGCCCAGGGCGGTGGTCTTACGATCCTGTCGCGTCGCATGCAGTTCGTCGAAATACGCACCGATGGCACGGCCAACGACGCAGGCCATGCACCGTATCTCGACTACCGAACCGCGTCGGAGGCGGAGGGCGCTGCGGCGCGGTCCGGCAGCGTGCAGTGGACCGGCCCGCAGGCGGAACAGGCCGCTCTGGCATTCGCTGCGCAGCACATGGTGCCGAGACACTTCGACGAGGTCGCCGGGCACCAGCAGGACCGGGTTGCGCGGACCCGCGCCGCCGTGAACTCACTGCTGACATCCGAGATCACCTATTGGGACGGCCGTGCGCGGGAGCTCCGCGACCGAGAGGATGCCGGCAAGACGGCCCGCATGAACGCCGTGACGGCCGAGCGCCGGCGCGACGACCTGATCGAGCGCTTGCAGCGGCGCATGCGCGAACTGGATGCCGAAGCCCAGTTGAGCAAGGGCGCGCCGATCGTGCTCGGAGCGGCGCTCGTTGTCCCGGCATCAGCGCTATCGGGCGGCGCGCCGGCGTTCGGGCATGGCGATCCGGCCGTCGAGCTCGCAGCCATGGAGGCCGTCATGGCGGCCGAGAGGGCCGCCGGCCACGACCCGCACGATGTCAGCGGCGCCCACGTCGGATACGACATCGAATCGCGCACGCGGCAGGGCGCGTTGCGGTTCATCGAGGTGAAGGGCAGGACCGTCGGCGCCGCGACGGTCACCGTGACCCGCAACGAGATATTGACAGCCCTCAACGCGCCCGAGCAGTTCCTGCTCGCCATCGTGCGGGTCGATGGCGCAGAGCGGGAGCTTCGATTTGTGACCAAACCCTTCAGGACCCCGCCGGACCGGTATGCTACTAGCGTGAACTACGATCTGGACGACCTGTGGGAGCGAGGCGCAGGCGCGCCCTCGCCTGGTGGATTGGGAGGCTGGGATGACCGAAGATGAACTGCGGGAGCTCATATCGGCACACGAAGCCGACGGGTGCGAGCTAACCGTGTCCACGACGGACACCAACAAGTTCAGCGAAGCGGTCTGCGCGTTCGCCAACGACCTGCCCAACCACGGCAAGCCTGGCTACCTGCTGATAGGTGTCCGCGACAACAAGCAGATCACCGGAATGACTATCGACGCGGCGCTCATGGCGACCCTTGGCGGCCTGCGCGATTCCGGCAATATCCAGCCGCTGCCGGCGCTCACAGTGGAGAAGGTAGCCACCTCGGAGGGCGAGGTCGCCGTGGTCGCGGTGCAGCCGTCGCCTCTGCCTCCTGTCCGCTACAAGGGCCGTGTTTGGATCCGCATTGGAGCGCGCAAGGGCTACGCCACGGAGCATGAGGAGCAGATGCTCGTCGAGCGCCGGGTATCCCATGCGAGGACATTCGACGCGGAGCCATGTCTCGACAGCGCCGTTGGCGACCTGGCGCTGCCCCTCTTCCTTAACGACTATCGTATGCAAGCCGTCGCTCCCGAGGTGATCGAGGAGAACAACCGGACGGTTGAACAGCAGCTTGCCTCACTGCGGTTCTATGATCAGAGGCTGCAGTCTCCGACCAACGCAGCCGTTCTGTTGTTCGGCATGGACGTGCGCCGATTCCTACCCGGAGCCTACGTGCAGTTCCTGCGCATCTCTGGCACCAGCCTTGACGCCCCCATTGCCGCCGAGCGGACCGTCTGCGCCGACCTCCTGACCATGCTCCGCGATCTTGACGCACTGATTCCGGCGCAGATAGACCAGTATCCGGTGGACGACACGGCGCTTCGCGAGCGTGCCGTTTCTTCGTACCCGATCGTAGCAGTCCGCGAGCTGCTGCTTAACGCTGTCATGCACAGAAACTACCAGTCTACAGCGCCGATCCGGTTATCCTGGTTCGATGACCGCATCGAGATTCAGAGCCCCGGTGGGCTCTACGGCGAAGCGTCGCCGGCGAACTTCCCCATGCAGACGAGCTACCGGAATCCGGTGGTCGCCGAGGCACTGAAGAACCTTGGCTATGTGAATCGGTTCGGCCGGGGCGTCCTTCGGGCGCAGACGGCCCTTGCGGACAACGGCAGTGCCCCGGCTGAGTTTGGGTTTGACAGCGGCTTCGTGCTCGCGACGCTACGGAGGCACCTATGATCACAATCGCCTTCTTCAACAACAAGGGAGGCGTAGGCAAGACAACCCTTGTCTACCACGTCGCGTGGATGTTCTCGGAGCTTGGAGTGCCGACCCTAGCCGTAGACCTTGATCCGCAGGCCAACCTGACGTCGATGTTTCTAGCAGAGGACCGGCTTGAGGCGCTCTGGCCCGACGACGGGCATCCGGAAACCATCGTCGGGGCGATCCAGCCGATCCTGAGCGGCACCGGCGATGTTCTAGCTAAGCCACACACGGAGCACGTTTCCGATCTTCTTGAGCTAGTACCCGGTGATCTTGGGCTGTCGCGCTTCGAGGACAAGCTGTCGGATGCGTGGCCGCGCTGCCACAACCGTGATGAGGCAGCGTTCCGCGTCATGACCGCGTTCCACCGGATCATCGAGAACGCGGCTGCGCAGACCCGCGCCCTCATTGCGCTCGTCGATGTGGGGCCGAATCTCGGCGCCATAAACAGGGCGGCTTTGATCGCTTCGCAGTTCGTCGTCGTTCCGCTTGCGCCGGACCTCTACTCGCTGCAGGGCCTGAAGAACCTGGGACCCACACTCCGCGAGTGGCGACAGGTCTGGGGAGAGCTGCGCCAGAAGGCGCCGGCGGCGCTTCCGCTGCCGAGCGGAGACATGGCCACAGTCGGGTACGTCATCATGCAGCATGGCTTGCGCGACAATCGGCCGGTCATTGCCTACCGCAAGTGGATGGACCGGATTCCGAGCGTCTACGAGCGCGCGGTTCTCGATGAAGAGCCGTCCGCGGCAGGCAATCCGAAGGAGACGCCTAACGAGCTGGCCCTACTGAAGCATTACCGGAGCCTGATGCCGATGGCGATGGAGGTCCGGAAGCCGGTGTTCTCGCTCAAACCAGCCGACGGAGCCATTGGCGCACATGGCGAGGCAGTGCGCAATGCGAGGAGCGACTTCGTGCGGCTGGCGCGGACCATTGGGGCTCGGACGGGCATCAGGGTTACGCAGGAGTAGCCCCGCTCGCGCTGCGATTGCTCCACCGCGATGGGTTGTCAGCAGCAGATCGGCCATTCCTCAGCAATTGATGGCAGCAGCCGAAATCAGACCGGAGCCATAAGCGTGTCCGCAACAGGCAATCTACAGGCAATCCGTGAGCAATCCGTGAGCAATTGACGGGGGCAATCAGACCCGCCCCCATCCTGTCGCCGAAGAGGACCAACCATGCCAACCTACCGCAAGAAGCTGATCGAAGTCGCTCTGCCGCTGGAGGCTATCAACGTGGCCTCGGCACGGGAGAAGTCCATCCGGCATGGGCACCCCTCTACGCTGCACCTCTGGTGGGCGCGGCGGCCGTTGGCGGCTTGCCGGGCGGTGCTCTTCTCGTCGCTGGTGGACGACCCAGGCGAGCCGGCGGCTCCGGCGGAGTACCTGGCGCTGATCGACCGGCTGCCGGTGCCCACGGCCGACAAGCCCAACTGGCCCAAGCTGAGCACTGAGGAGCGGCGGCGACGATCCGCGGCCACCGAGGCGCAGGGCCGCGTAAGTACACCAACGCCCTCGTCTTCCTGGCGGCCGACACCATACGACTGGATGACCCGCAGGCCGCCGTCCGGGACTACCTGGCGTGGACTACCATCGAGGTGGATGCTTCGGGGGAAACGCCCAAGCTGAACCTGGACACCTTCCAGCTCAATCAGACGCGGACCAGACGCTCGGCGGCGGACCGCGCCATCGACGACCGCATCGGCGAGACCTATGTCTGGGCGTTGGTCCCGAGCCAGACCGATCCCAAGGAACCAATGACCTGGGAGGAGGTCCGCGTCACCGGCAGCGACGCGCTGGCGAAGCGCACCTTCAAGAAGCTGCAGAACGAGCAGATGCTGGTCACCAAGTTAGCCGCCAGCATCCTGCGGAGCTGGCTCGACAAGATCCCCCTGTGGGACGGTTCCCACATCGAACTGCGCCGACTCGCCGACTACTTCGCCCAGTATGTCTACCTGACGCGCCTGAAGGACGAAGAGGTGCTGCTGGGCGCGGCCATGGATGGTGTCGCCTCGACATTGTGGGTTACCGAAGGTGTGGCCTTCGCGGACTCCTACGACGAGTCGGCCGGCCGCTACCTCGGTCTCAAGGGCGGCCAGTTGGTCGGCCTCACGGCGGACCTGTCCGGGCTGGTCGTCCATCCAGACATCGCGCTCGTGCAGTTTGACGAGGAGAACAAGCCGAAGCCCGGACCAGGCCCGGGACCGGAGCCGCCGCCCGATCCGATGCCCGGCCCAGGCCCGTGGCCTGGGCCCACTCCGCCTCCGCTTCCGCCAGTTCCTCCGAGGCTGCGGCGCTTCCACGCCAACGCCACGCTGGAGCCGCTCAAGGCAGCTACGCAGATGCAGACCCTCCAGAAGGAGGTCCTCCAGCATCTGCAGGCCGTAGTAGGCAGCAAGGTGGAGATTCGGATCGAGGTCCAGGCAACCGCCGAGGAGGGCTATGCGGACGAGGTTCGCCGCATCGTCTCCGAGAACTGCGCCGTGCTGAAGGTCGCGGGCGCGTTCGAGGAAGAGTGACGTTGGGGCGTCGAGGGCGAGTTTGAAACGCTCGATGCCGCTTCGTCTGCCAGAATAGGGCGTGACACCGGCCGCCGCGGCGGCTAGATGCGTTCGCTGGGAGGCGGCACCGTATGGGAAGCAAACGTCGTGGCAGACTTGCCGGACTGGCCGTGGGCTCATTCATCGCCCTGGCGCTGCTGCTGGCCGCGCCGGCTGCGAGGACGCGGCCGCGCACGCCGGAGAGCCTGCTCGCCGACCCGGCGCTGCTGGCCCATCCCATCCTCTACGTGGTGCGGCCCCAGTACCGGCCCGACCACCACAGCACCGAGACCATGTTCCAGACCGGCGAGATCAACACCGGCAGCTTCGTGGGCGGCGGCGCGCTGAAGGTGCTGGACCCCGTGAGCCGGGCCACGCGCACGCTGGTCTCCGTGCCGCAGGGCATCGCGCGGGACCCCGAGGTGAGCTGGGACGGCCGCCGGGTCGTCTTCTCGCTGCGGCGGGACAAGGGCGACGACTACCACATCTGGGAGCTGGACCTGGCCCGGGCGCAGGCCGGAGGACCCATCGAGGTGGGACCGCGCGCGGGTGACGAAGCCGCCTGCCCCGAGCCCTTCGCGCCGGGCCTCAGGCGGCTCACCGGCGGCTCGGGCCTCTCCGACATCGACCCGGTCTACCTGCCCGACGGGCGCATCCTCTTCAGCTCCACTCGCGAGCCCAAGGTCTGCCAGTGCAACCGGCATATCCAGGCCAACCTCTTCGTCATGCAGCCCGACGGCTCGCTCATGACCCAGATCGGCCGCAACACGCTCTTCGAGGGCCACCCCGCCGTCATGCCCGACGGCCGCATCCTCTATGAGCGCTGGGAGTATGTGGACAAGCACTTCGGGCCCGCGTTCGGGCTCTGGACCTGCAACCCGGACGGCACTTCGCACACCGTCTTCTACGGCAACAACGCCTGGTCGCCGGGCGCGATCCTGGATGCGCGGCCCGTGCCCGGCACGCACAAAGTGCTGTGCACCTTCGGCTCCTGCCACGACCGGCCCTGGGGCGCCATCGCGCTGGTGGACGCCGCCAGGGGCCTCGACGGCCCCGCGCCGGTGGTCTGCTCCTGGCCTTCCGATATCCGCGGCTACCTCACGAACCGCCGCGACTACGGCGACGGCACCGGCGGCCACCCTTCCGGCGGGCAGATCGACAACTTCGTGGGCATGCCGGGCAAGCGCGAGGACCCCTACCCGCTGAACGACCGGCTGATCCTCTTCAGCAAGCAGGTGCGCGGCGAGACCATGGGACTCTTCGTGGCCGACCTGGAGGGCGCCGAGACGCTCCTGCATCTGGAGGAGCCGGGCTGCTACGACCCCATGCCCATCATGGCCCGCCCTGTGCCGCCCATGGAGCCGGCCCGCGCCATGCCGGCCCAGGCGGAGGGGCTGATGTACGTGGCCGACGTCTACTCCGGCGACGCCATGGGCGGTGTGCCGCGCGGCACGGTGAAGACGCTCCGCGTGGTCGAGGCGCCTGCCAAGCTCTTCTGGTCGGACGCCAATTGGGGGATCGACGCCACCCAGGCGCCGGCGCTCAACTGGAACTGCACCAGCAACAAGCGCATCCTGGGCGACGTGCCGGTGGAGCGCGACGGGTCGGCCTACTTCCGGGTGCCGGCGGACCGGTTCGTCTACTTCCAGCTACTCGACGCCGAGGGCATGATGGTCCAGACCATGCGGAGCGGAGCCATGGTGCGCGGCGGCGAGAGGCAGGGGTGCGCCGGATGCCACGACAACCGGCGCGGAGCCCCGGCGCAACTCGCGCCGCGCCTGGCCATGCGGCGGCCGGCCTCGACGCTGAAGCCCTGGTACGGCGCCCCGCGGGACTTCAACTACCTCACCGAGGTGCAGCCCGTCTTCGACCGCCACTGCGTCCGGTGCCATGACTTCGGGCAGCCCGCGGGCAAGAAGCTGAACCTGGCCGGCGACGTGGGCAACGCCTTCAGCACAAGCTACGTGGAGCTACGCGCCAAGTCGGCCCTCCGATGGTACGCCGAGCCCGCGGGTCCGCCGCGCCTGCTCGTGAAGGCGGTCGATGACGGCCCGGCCGAAATCCTGCCGCCCTACGCCTGGGGCGCGAGACGGAGCCGGCTGGTATCGATCCTCAAGTCCGGGCATGAGGGCGTGCGGCTCAGCGGCGAGGAGATGGACCGGATCATCACATGGATCGACATGAACGCCCCTTACTACGGCTCCTACGCCACGCAGTTCGGCGGCAATGCCTTCGGCCGTGCGCCCATCCCGCCGGACCGGATGCGCCGCCTGGGCGAGCTGACCGGCGTGCGCGTGGGAGACCAGGGGGCCGAACAGGTCGCGTCTCTGGTGAGCTACACGCGGCCGGAGAAGAGCCCCTGCCTCGACCAGCTCCGCGTTGACGACCCGCGCCGGGCCGAGGCGCTGGAGATCATCCGGCAGGGCGCGGCCATCCTGGCGGCCTCGCCCAGGGCCGATATGCCGGGCTTCAGGCTCTCGGGCGTCGACTGCCAACGTCAGGCCAAGTGGGACGCCCACGAGGCCGCCATGCGCCAGAACGCCATCCGCCGCGCGCCGGCGTCGCACTGAGCGATCCGGCGCCACGGCACGTCGCCGCCCTTGACGGTCGTCCGTCACGTC